>NZ_JBJQKD010000010.1:0-191195 GCF_046487065.1 Escherichia sp. WS2035 | reverse complement strand
ACTTTGCTGAACTGTTGCTGGAAGACTACAAAGCCTCCCTGAAATATCTCAGCGACCACCCGAAACTGCAGGGTATTGCCCAGCAGAACAGCTTTAAACACACCTGATAACATCACGTTGTAAAAACCGAATGCCCAACCTTTAAAAACAGGTGGGTATTCGGCTACTTATTAATTGCAATAATATATTACCTGTCTATTCATCGTGTTGATAAGATATATGTTATATGAATGTTATGGAGCATAGCGATACTGCTTAATATTACGATGATGAATTATTTGCTTACTATTAATTCCTCTGCGTTCTTAAGTCCCCTTTTTATATAATAAATCCAGTCATCCAGCCCGAGTATCATCGCTCATTATCATCCTGTTTTCCCGCTTCGTTTAAATTTATTTATCAATCAATTTGACTTAAGAGGGCGGCGTGCTACATTAATAAACAGTAATATGTTTATGTAATATTAAGTCAACTATGCAACCACTACATGGTAATTGTCTAATTGCGTACGCAAGACATAAATATATTCTCACCATGGTTAATGGTGAATATCGCTATTTTAATGGCGGTGATCTGGTTTTTGCGGATGCAAGCCAAATTCAAGTAGATAAGTGTGTTGAGAATTTCGTATTAGTTTCAAGAGACACGCTTTCATTATTTCTCCCGATGCTCAAGGAGGAGGCATTAAAACTTCATGTACATAAAAAAGTTCCTTCATTACTCGTTCATCACTGTACCAGAGATATTCCTGTTTTTCAGGAAGTTGCGCAACTATCGCAGAATAAGAATCTTCGCTATGCAGAAATGCTACGTAAAAGGGCATTAATCTTTGCGTTGTTATCTGTTTTTCTTGAGGATACGCAGTTTATACCGTTACTTCTGAACGTGTTGCAACCGAATATGCGAACACGAGTTTGTACGGTCATCAATAATAATATCGCCCATGAGTGGACATTAGCCCGAATTGCTAGCGAATTGTTGATGAGTCCAAGCCTGTTAAAGAAAAAATTGCGCGAAGAAGGTACGTCATATTCACAGTTGCTTACTGAGTGTAGGATGCAGCGTGCTTTACAACTTATTGTTATATATGGGGTTTCAATTAAGCGAGTTGCAGTATCCTGTGGATATCACAGCGTGTCGTATTTCATTTACGTTTTTCGAAATTATTATGGGATGACGCCCACAGAGTATCAGGAGCGATCGGCGCAGGAATTACCGAACTGTGGCTCGGCGGCAAGTATGGCTGCGCAAGGGATTTTTTACGGCACTGACCGTTCTGCGGAAGGAATAAGATTATAGAGTTTTACTCAGACATAAAAAAAACCCGGCATAGGGGACCGGGAAGAGGATAGTCTGCCGTCTCCAGACTAATAAACCGTTATAACACTCCCTGTTGGCACGGGAAACTTTGTGCTCTCAGTAAGTTAAATATAACTTTTACTGGAAATAAGATCAGCCATTTTTTTATAAACATAAGCTATACGCTGTGTGAAAATATAATCGTGTTGCATTTACTTATTATCAATTAACTGTTATGCAAAACTACTTTGTGGATAAAATTTGGTCCTACCAAATATGGCAGTTTTTGCACACAGAAACAGTCTGGCGTCATTTCATTAGTATACTGACATTGAAATAATCGCAGTAATGAAATATAAGGGATAGTCATGGCTCATGTCTGCTCGGTGATCCTCGTTCGTCGTTCATTCGATATTCATCATGAACAGCAAAAAATATCGTTGCATAACGAGAGTATCCTGCTGCTGGATAAAAATTTGGCAGACGATTTTGCGTTTTGTTCACTGGATACGCGACGGCTGGATATCGAAGAGCTGACAGTTTGCCATTACTTACAAAATATTCGTCAGTTGCCACGCAATTTAGGATTGCATAGCAAAGACCGTTTGTTAATTAACCAGTCACCCCCCATACAGCTGGTGACGGCGATTTTTGATAGTTTCAATGACCCCCGGGTCAATTCGCCGATACTGAGCAAAATGCTCTATCTTTCCTGTTTATCAATGTTTTCTCATAAGAAAGAACTGATCCCCTTACTTTTCAATAGTATCAGTACTGTTTCAGGAAAAGTTGAACGCCTTATTAGCTTTGATATCGCTAAACGTTGGTATCTACGCGATATCGCAGAAAGAATGTACACCAGCGAGAGTCTCATCAAAAAAAAGTTGCAGGATGAAAATACCTGTTTCAGTAAAATATTACTCGCCTCCAGGATGTCGATGGCCAGACGATTACTCGAGTTACGTCAAATACCTCTGCATACTATTGCGGAAAAATGTGGCTATAGCAGTACGTCATACTTTATAAATACATTTAGACAATATTATGGTGTAACGCCACATCAGTTTTCGCAACATTCGCCGGGTACCTTTTCCTGACATATTTCGCATTTGAATATTGGTCAGGATCTCACGTCTGCTTCATGTGAAACTCTTTCCTGATGATTTCTGCCGGGCTACCGGCTAGTTCTCTTTCGCAGTTTGCCAGGCGGTATAGGTATTTTCAGGAGGAAAAGACTCGGCATGTTTGGGATTATTAAGCTAACAATTCATACGATTACGGGAATGTGGGTCAGTATTGTGCTGTTCAAATTGATGACGAATGGCTGGAGTGGTTTCTACTTTCAGTGCTGTGTACTAAGCCTGGTATTCCTGACGGTTAGCTGGTTGTTGAGTGGTGAATGGTTAGCAGGAAAGAGTAAGGCTGAACCCTCACGTTCAACCTTACTCTCATTTACACGTTACGCTTTTTTAAAGCGGGCAAAGAGATGTTCCACTACAACGAAAAAGACCGGAACGAAGTAAATTGCCAGCACTGTTGCGGCAAACATCCCGCCCATTACGCCGGTACCTACCGCGTTTTGCGCGCCAGAGCCGGCACCATGACTGATAACCAGCGGCAGCACGCCGAGAATAAAGGCCAGAGAAGTCATCAGGATTGGGCGTAAACGCATACGCGCTGCTTCGATGATTGCCTCTACCGGTGTTTTCCCTTCTTTCTGCATCATCTCAACGGCAAATTCGACAATCAGGATGGCGTTCTTGGCGGAAAGCCCGATGGTGGTCAGCAAACCAACCTGGAAGTAAACGTCATTACTTAAGCCGCGCAGATCGGTGGCCAGTAATGCGCCAACGACGCCTAACGGAACAACCAACATCACCGAGAACGGAATTGACCAGCTTTCATAAAGTGCGGCGAGGGCGAGGAACACCACGACCAGTGAAATGGCATATAGCGCGGGAGCCTGATTTGAGGATAACGCTTCCTGATACGACAGTCCGGTCCATGAGTAGCCGACGCCTGCCGGAAGTTTTGCGACCAGGTCTGCCATAAATTTCATGGCGTCACCGGTACTTTTCCCGGCAGCCGCTTCACCTAAAATCTCCATTGACGGGATGCCGTTGTAGCGTTCCAGTCGCGGTGAACCATAGGTCCATTCGGTAGACGAATAGGCAGAAAGCGGTGCCATCGTGCCAGAGGCGTTGCGTACATACCATTGGTTGATGTTATCCGGCAACATACGGAACGGCGTGCCTGCCTGGACATACACTTTTTTCACCCGCCCCTGGTTGAGGAAGTCGTTCACGTAGCTGCTGCCGAAGGCGGTGGAAATTGTCTGGTTGATATCAGACAGCGCCACACCCATAGCCTCGGCTTTCGCAGCGTTGACGTTCACTTTGAACATCGGCGTATCTTCCAGGCCGTTCGGGCGTACCCCGATGACCTGATTCGGTGATTGCGCTGCCAGTGATAACAGCTCGTTTCGCGCCTGGGTCAGTTTTTCGTGCCCCAGATTGCCGTTGTCCAGCAGTTCCATATCAAAACCTGACGCGGTACCCAGTTCAGCCACCGCGGGTAAGTTGAACGGGAAGACGACGGCTTTATTGATACTGCTTAGCGCAATCATTGCCCGCTGAATAATCGCGGTAACCGAGTTTTCCTCGCCGACACGTTCAGACCACGGCTTGAGGCTGATAAACGCCAGACCGTTGTTTTGCCCCTGACCACTGAAGCCAAAGCCACCAACGGTAAACACCGACTGAACATTATTTTTCTCTTTTGTCAGATAATAATCCGTCACCTGTTGTAGCACTTTCGTGGTGTTAACCATGGTTGCACCGGAAGGTAACTGCGCGGTGGTCATAAATACCCCCTGATCCTCTTCTGGTAAGAAAGAGGTCGGCGTACGCAGGAACAGCACCGCCATCCCGGCGCAAATCAGTAGGTAGACCACCATGTAGCGACCGGTACAACGCAACAGCGAGCGGGTGCTGTCGGTATAGTGCTGAGTTGATTTTTCAAACAGCGTGTTGAAGCGTGCGAACAGGGCGTTAGGTTTGTGACCGCCCTCCGGCGCGGCTTTCAGAATGGTGGCGCACAGGGCAGGGGTCAGGCTCATTGCTACAAATACTGAAAGCAGCATGGAGGAGATCAGCGTGATGGAGAACTGGCGGTAGATCTCCCCGGTCGCACCGCTCATAAAGGCCATCGGCATAAACACTGCGGAAAGAACAACGGCAATCCCGACCAGCGCACGTTGGATCTGCCCCATCGATTTATGCGTCGCTTCCTTCGGCGGTAGCTTATCTTCCGCAATGACACGCTCGACGTTCTCCACCACCACGATGGCGTCATCCACCAGTAACCCTATCGCCAGCACCATCCCGAACATAGTTAACGTGTTGATGGTGAAACCAACTGCCGACAAGATCGCAAACGTCCCGAGAATAACCACCGGTACGGCAATCGTCGGGATGATTGTGGCGCGGAAATTCTGCAAAAACAGATACATGACCAGGAAGACGAGGATGATAGCCTCAACCAGCGTTTTGAAAACTTCCTGAATAGAAATTTTGATAAACGGTGTGGTGTCGTAAGGATAAACCGTCTTCAGGCTTGCAGGGAAATAAGCCGATAAACGGTTCAGCTCCTCTTTCACCGCTCGCGAGGTATCCAGGGCGTTTGCTCCGGTAGCCAGTTTGATGGCGATCCCGGCGGCAGGTTTGCCGTTATAGCGCGCCACGGTGGAATAATCTTCCGCCCCAAGTTCGACGCGGGCGACATCACGCAGCAGCACTTGCGAACCATCTTGCTGAACTTTCAACAGGATTTTGCCAAATTCTTCCGGCGTTTGCAGACGCGTCTGCACAATGATCGAGGCGTTCAGTTGCTGGTCTGCCGCCTGTGGCATGCCACCCAGTTGACCACCAGAAATCTGGTTGTTTTGCACCTTAATCTGGGAAATAACATCGGAAGGTACCAGGTTATATTTATTGAGTTTTTGCGGGTCCAGCCAGATACGCATGGCGTACTCGGAACCAAAGAGCTGTACGCTACCAACGCCCGCGGTACGGCTTAGCGGGTCTTTGATATTAGACGCTACATAGTCCGCGATATCGTACTGGTTGAGGCTGCCGTTATCAGAAATAAATGCCGCTACCATCAGGATATTACTGCTCGACTTATCGACGCTAATCCCCTGCTGCTGCACCGCTTCAGGTAATGAAGGCATAGCGAGTTGCAGTTTATTTTGCACCTGAACCTGTGCGATATCAGGCGATGTCCCCGTCTCGAAGGTCAGAGTGATGGAGGCATTACCTGCCGCATCGCTGGTTGAAGACATGTACATCAGGCCATCAAGCCCATTCATATTTTGCTCAATCACCTGAGTGACCGAGTCTTCTACCGTTTGCGCATCGGCACCCGGATAGGTTGCGCTGACGGTAATGGTCGGTGGCGCAATCTGCGGATACTGCGCAACCGGTAAGTTCATGATCGCCAGACCGCCTGCAAGCATCATAATAATGGCAAGTACCCAGGCAAAAACCGGGCGATCAATAAAATAGTTAGCCATGAAAGTCCCCTTAAGCCTGCAACGTTATTGTTTCGATTCGGTGCTGGCGTTTTCCTGGCTGGAGGAAATTGCTCGTGCTTTGATACCCGGACGAATGCGTTGCAAGCCGGAAACGATCACCCGATCGCCAGCCTGCAAGCCAGAGGTGACAACCCACTGGTCGCCGATGGCTTTGCTGGCTTCGATTTCGCGTAGCTGCACGACATCGTCTTTATCCAGAATGAGTGCCGTTGCTTTACCCTGGGCGTTGTGGGTGACGCCTTCCTGCGGCACCAGTAATACATTCTGGCGGCTACCTTCATCCACTAATGCCGTAACATACATGCCAGGCAGCAAGTCACCATTTGGGTTGGGGAAAATCGCCCGTAACGTCACGGAGCCCGTGGTTTCATCCACCGTCGGGTCGGAGAATTTCAGCGTGCCGGTCTGGCCGTAACGTTTACCATTTTCCAGATTGAGCTGTACTGGCGTACTGCCCTGAACCTGTTTGATTTGCCCACTGGCGACCTCTTCTTTCATGCGCAAGAAATCCTGCACCGACTGCGTGAGATCGACATAAATCGGGTCCAGACGTTGTACGGTAACCAGCGAATCTGCCTGATTAGCGGTAACGAGTGCGCCGACGGTCACCGACGATTTCCCGCTGACGCCCGTAATCGGCGAGGTGACATTCGCGTATTGCAGATTGATCGTCGCCTGTTCAACAGCCGCTTTGGCGACGGTGACATTGGCTTCTGCTTCATTCAACTGGGTGCGCGCGGTGTCGTAATCCTGACGGCTAACATAGTTGGTCTTCAGCAACGATGCCTGGCGGTTAAAGGTGATGCGGGCATTGCTGGCGGTAGAGAGCGCTTTCGCCAGCGAGCCTTTGGCGGAGTTCAGCTCTGCCTGTAAAGGCGCAGGATCAATCTGATACAGCGAATCGCCCTGGTTCACTTTATCGCCTTCGATAAAGTTGCGTTTAATGATAATTCCGCCCACCTGGGGACGTATCTCGGCAACTTCATAAGGAACGGTTCTACCGGGCAATTCGCTCAACACATTGACCGAACCGGGGGAGAGTGTGACGACACCGACCTCAGGCGTCATGGCGGCGGCGTTTTCCGCCGATTTGTCATCGCAGGCGGTGAGCATCGCGCCGCAGAATAACAACGGTATTAACAGTTTTCTTCTTCTGTTCATTTTAGTCCCTGAAAATTCTTGAGAAATAACGGTTCTTTAAATTGCGCGCGAGGAGAGATATGAGGGATTTACAGACCAGCGGCATAGTGGGGTTGTCAGCCAGTAAGATGGGATGCAAGCACAGTGATCGACATGGTGAGGTCAACGACAAAAAAAATGTTGCCGTTCTGCCAACAGTTTCTGCCAGCATTCGGGCAACGAAGGGTTCTACTGGTGGATACACATACCAGGGGAATAAAGTCGTTTTCGTCTCTCCTTCAATAATCACCGGGGGTATTGAAATCAGCATCTGCATCCCTCGTCATGCCAGCCATCAATTTCAGTTGCTTATGTCCTTACTAAAAATAAGATGTGATACCCAGGGTGACGATGTCGCTCATACGTCTTAATTTCAGCTTGTACATAATGTTGAATTTCTGAATCTTTAATGTTTGTTGCGAAATGTTGAGCGTTGACGTGATATTGCTTTCATTTTTGTTTTTCAGAATCAGTTGCATAATTTTGAACTGATTATGTGAAAAACATAGTTGTGAATTCTTATGGGGCAAGTGTTTACCATAAGTAATCTCAAGAAGATTTTTGATACTTTCTTTACGGCTGACAAAATAAATAGGCGCTTTAGCTTTTAGTTTACTGATGTGATAAGGTGCCAAAACAATAATTCTCTCGGCATCTAATTTCTCCAGGAATTTAATCGCTTCTTCATCAAGGATATGGTTGTGATAGGTGTCAATGATCACCTTGAAGGGTTTATTGCCTACTTTTTTGATCTCTGACAGGGAATTGATTTTTATCATTTCGTGATTATCTTTCAACTGCCAAAAGCCCTGTAAAAGAAAAGAATCTTTCGTCATGAGAAAAATCATAACTTGCTCCTTAGCCGTTATCGTTTCGAACATGTCATCCTTTTCATTATTTACATCCTTGTCCGAATCGTTGTTCAATATAGTAAACGCCTATAAGAACTTTGCCCTTCGTGAACTAATACGTCTATTAACACTAATCAATACTTCAGATTTATCCATCACGCACTCCATATATTGGTCCTAAGTAAGATTCCTGGTTGTTATCAGTTTGTAACTAGTAAACAAAAGGTTAACTTTTGCGGATTACTGCCCAAGAATAAGTTATCAATAACCAGTTTGTGATCTCTGAAGAATATTACTAAAGTTAAAATGTAATCCGATTTAAATATCGAGTCTCCTTGTTTCGACTTAGGCTGGCAATTGGATTGCCAGCTTTCTTTTAACGCATTGAAATTACCTGATTAAATAACTCATTCATGTCTTCAGGTTTTTATATAGCGTCTGGAGACACGGATATTTATGCAATGTAATCAACGCCAGTTGCAAAAAAATGAACCCGGATTACTTATTTAACCGCCCATAGCATCAACGCTTACGGAACTCTTTGTTCACTTTCCCACAGCACTTTTAAAACATTAAACCTGACCACGGAAAATATCAGCCATGATAATGTTTGAAATGGCTAATTTGCCATGGAACGAAAAAAATCAGATTAAATTCAGTAGGTTGAAATAATCAACAGCAGGCAATTGTTTCAATGATAGTGCGTAATTGAACTGAAACACTGTATAGCTAAGAGAGTATTAACTGGATCATAGTCACTTAATGTGACTATGATCCAGGTGGAAATAGGGATAATTATTGCTTTTTAACGAACAAACTGGCGAAGCTGAACAGACTGGCGGCGCTAAATATCAGTTCAATTCCCACCAGTGTGGAAACCAGCGTTACCGACACCATCGGCGTAGCACCAAGGAATATCCAGGCAATGACGATATCCAGCACACCAATAACGAGCTGTAGCCAACTGCCTTTCATTGAACGCTGACGATACCAACTCATCAGGCGAATAACCCCTGCCACACAGAACAAACCGGCAATAAATGCCGCAATGGCAAAAATGCCCAGCTCTGGTGCGCGGATGAAGAAATAGCCGATCAATAAATAGGCGACTGCGACGAGGAAACCGGATAATACCGGCCAGAAATTATGACTGCGGTTGCTGAATAGCCCGACAATAAGCGCAATGCCCGAGCAGATTAATAATGCACCCACTACTGTGCTTAAAATGTCGCCAGAGACGAACGGAAAACTGATACACAGCAACCCGACGATAAACAGCAGCACGGCAATAAACTGGATTGCTCTGCGATGTTTTTTAAGCATCTCCAGATCAAACTTCAAAATTGTTGCCTTATCTATATATAACATAGAACCACCCTATAAAATTAAGAAGAAAATCCCCTGCTATCAATCTATGCCAAAAACGCGTCTAAGAATGCAGTCGATTTAATAAAAATTTCCTAATTACAGTATCTGATGCATCTGTAACTCATTGTATTGAAATAAAAATATCTGATTTTGATATTTTCCATCAACATGACATATACAGAAAACCAGGTTATAACCTCAGTGTCGAAATTGATTCGTGACGGCTCTTTCACTTTATAGTTGAGGATATTACGATGAAAAAAGTATTAGGCGTTATTCTTGGTGGTCTGCTTCTTCTGCCAGTAGTGAGCAATGCAGCGGATGCACAAAAAGCAGCTGATAACAAAAAACCGGTCAACTCCTGGACCTGTGAAGATTTCCTGGCTGTGGACGAATCCTTCCAGCCAACTGCAGTTGGTTTTGCTGAAGCACTGAACAACAAAGATAAACCAGAAGATGCGGTTTTAGATGTTCAGGGTATTGCAACCGTAACCCCAGCTATCGTTCAGGCTTGTACTCAGGATAAAAAAGCCAGCTTTAAAGATAAAGTTAAAGGCGAATGGGACAAAATTAAGAAAGATATGTAATTCCGGGAATGCGTTACATCGTATTTCCTTGCATATTGAACAGGCCGGAATATCTTCTTTAAAAGCAGCTATTCCTCCTGTTTGTATATAATCTCTATATTGAATGGGTTACAAAATGAACATTTCATCTCTCCGTAAAGCGTTTATTTTTATGGGCGCTGTAGCGGCTTTGTCACTGGTGAACGCACAATCTGCGCTGGCAGCCAATGAATCCGCTAAAGATATGACCTGCCAGGAATTTATTGATCTGAATCCAAAAGCAATGACACCAGTTGCGTGGTGGATGCTGCATGAAGAAACAGTATATAAAGGTGGCGATACCGTTACTTTAAATGAAACCGATCTCACTCAAATTCCTAAAGTGATCGAATACTGCAAGAAAAACCCGCAGAAAAATTTGTATACCTTCAAAAATCAAGCATCTAATGACTTGCCGAATTAATGAGGTACAAGTAAAAAGGAGTAGCAAGTTGAGCCATCTTGCTGCTCCTTTTTGCATTTTTATATGACAGCAGAATTTATTATACGACTTATACTTGCGGTAATTGCCTGTGGCGCTATTGGCATGGAAAGACAAATGCGCGGCAAAGGAGCAGGGTTACGCACACATGTATTAATTGGCATGGGAAGCGCCCTGTTTATGATTGTTTCGAAATATGGTTTTGCTGACGTGCTGTCTTTAGGTCACGTCGGACTAGACCCCAGCCGTATTGCTGCTCAGGTTGTGACGGGCGTCGGGTTTATCGGTGCAGGTAACATTCTCGTTCGTAACCAAAATATTGTAGGTCTGACGACGGCAGCGGATATCTGGGTGACCGCCGCCATTGGTATGGTTATTGGCAGCGGTATGTACGAACTGGGTATTTATGGTTCAGTGATGACCTTGCTGGTGCTGGAAGTCTTCCATCAATTAACCTTCCGCCTGATGAACAAAAATTACCATTTACAGCTGACATTAGTGAACGGTAATACGGTATCAATGCTCGACTGGTTTAAGCAGCAAAAAATAAAAACGGATTTAGTTTCGTTGCAGGAAAATGAAGATCATGAAGTGGTCGCCATTGATATCCAGCTTCATGCCACGACGTCGATAGAAGATCTGTTGCGATTATTAAAAGGTATGGCAGGGGTGAAAGGCGTTTCAATTAGCTAATCTGTATAGTTATTTATTCGCAGGAGTACCAGTGCGGTACTCCTGTTGGTTTTAATGATCGAGGACGATCAGTGGTGAATGGTTGGCAGGATCTTTAAGTACGGTAATATCCGCGCCGTAGAGCATTGTCAGCGCCTGCTGTGTCAATACGTCCTGCGGCTTACCATTTGCGATAACCTTTCCTTTTTGCATTAATACAACACGGTCTGCATAACGCGCGGCAAGATTTAGATCGTGCAATACGCAGCAAACATTGAACTGCCGTTCGTGAACTAACTGGCGTAATAAACGAAACAAGTGCTGCTGATGGTGAATATCCAGCGCCGAAGTTGGTTCATCAAGAAATAACCATTTCGGTGAGGGAGTAGGTTCCCAGAGTTGCACCAGCAGGCGCGCTAATTGCACGCGCTGTTGTTCACCACCGGATAATTGCCGATAGTCGCGGTTTGCTAACGCCTGACAGTCACATAACGCCATTATTTGTGCTGTTTCATTATCCTGATTACCAGTACGATGCGGATGCCGCCCCATCTGGATAACTTCTTGTACGCTGAATGGAAACGCCATGTGGCTATTTTGACGCATCACGGCCCGGTGTTTCGCCAGTTCAGTAATCGACCATTCATTTAATGGCTTATTAAACAACCGACATTCGCCGCTATCAGGTTGAAGATAGCCGGTTAGCTGGCGAAGCAGCGTAGATTTTCCCGCACCATTAGGGCCGAGGATGGCAACAATTTCCCCACCGGGAAAAGTCAGCGAGACATTATCAGTCAGACGCCGCCCCTGAAGGCTATAAACCAGATTCTGGGCGCTGATCATGTGATCCTCCGGTTGCGCAGAATCAACCACATAAAATAAGGGCCACCAAGCAGGCTGGTTAATAATCCCACGGGCATTTCTGCTGGCTGTACCAGCGTGCGGGCAAGCGTGTCTGCCATCAGCAATAAACAGGCTCCGGCGAGGGCGGAACAAGGGATTAGCCAGCGGTGATTTGCCCCGGTAGTCATGCGAATCAGATGCGGGATCACCAGGCCAATAAAGCCGATAATACCGCTTACCGATACGGCAGCACCAACGAGCAGTGAGCTCACTAACAGTAATTGCTGGCGTTTACGCTTAACGTTCACGCCGAGGTAGTGGGCTTCTTCATCACCGAGCTGCAGTAAATTCAGCGTTCCGGCGAGACAAGTTGTTGCGATAATGGCCGGTAGGATGAATGAACTGGCAACCAATAACGTCGGCCATTGCGCCTGTCCAAGATTGCCCATCATCCACAATGTGAGTTGTCGTAGCTGCTGCTCATCGCCGATATAGCTCAGGATGCCGATCGCTGCGCCGCACAGGGCATTGATGGCGATACCGGCGAGTAATAATTGCATCATGCTGCCATCGCGATGGCGCTGCGTGATGAGAAAAATGATGGTGCAGACCACTAAACTTCCGGCAATGGCAAACACCATTTGCTCATAGAGCACCAGCACCACTGGGAAGGAGAAGGGCAGCACAATAGCAACGCCAACCATTAATGCAGAACCGCTACTGACGCCAAGTAATCCAGGGTCAGCCATTGGGTTGCGAAAAAGCCCTTGCATAATTACCCCTGCGGTTGCCAACGCTGCACCTACCAGCACCGCCAGCAAAACCCGTGGTAGACGAATATTGAGCCAGATATCGCGGTATTCCTCATCAAAAAGGGCATCAAAACTGATCTTTAACGCTCCCTGACTGGCACCAAACAGCACCAGAGCTAGCAATAATAGTGATAGCCCCATAAAGACCCTGGCGGAAGAGAGTGAATCCTTGAGCACGCAAAACTCCGTTACGACATTACGGCGCGGACATGCCGCGCCGGGGGATCACGCCGGTTTCAGGTCCGGTTCAATCAGACTGTAGACCTGCTGGTTAAGTGCTGGCGCATTTGCCAGTTCATGGATATGTGCGGCGACATCAGCACGGTTAACAAAACCATGACACTCCTGATTTTGTATCCGTTGTGCTTTGCCCGTTGCCGCACCATCAAGCAGACCGCCAGGGCGGAGAATGGCATAATCAAGCTGGCTGGTTTGCAACCAGCTTTCCGCCAGCGTTTTTTCCCGTACCGCCTGACCAAACGCAGCCTTTGCCCGCTCTGATAAAAACGGCCAGCTATCGCCGCATCCCAAAGAGGTCACCAGAATCATGCGACTGATGCCAGCCTTCTCGGCCTCATCAATCACTGTTCTGTGCGCCAGATAATCCTGAGCTCCGCCCATTGTTGAGATGATAAGCGCATCCGGGCCAGCTGCGCGGCAAGCAGCCGCGACTACGCTGGCATCACAGGCGTCGCCTGTAAAAACCTGTACGCCTTGTTGCGCCAGTTTCGTGGCGGCATCGGCATGACGAATGACAGCAACGACCGGACGTTGTTCCGCCAGCGCCAGTTCAAGCGTTCTGGCACCCACACCTTTTCCGCCCGCACCAAAGAGTAGCCACGGTGTCATCAGGCGTGTTCCTTTAACGATGCTGCCAGAGCATGGAAGGCGCTGACTTGTTCGCTCAGGAGCTGACGATGATCATCCCTACCGAGGAAGATTTTCAGCATTGCGCTGCCTTCCTTATTGAAAAAGAGAATAGAGGCGGTGTCCATGCCCATAAATTTACGTTCGATCAAGGCAATATGCGTGCAGTTTTCTGCTTTGATATGCCCGGACATGCCGTGCTTTCCGCGTAGGTTGAAATAGCCGTGGCGATGGAAACCCGAAGGCAGTTCGCCGCTAAATTCGAGTATTACATCGGTAGTATGTACTAACGTGGTGACGTTGCCCCATTCGCAGACGGTATCCCAGACAGTATCGAATTTATCACCTGACACAACAGTCGGAGAGGGCAGATTTTTCACTACCTCCAGCAGCGTGGTGTTGTATTGTTCGGCGATCGCCTCCAGCGTACCGTCTGGCTCCGTTTTCAAAAATTCCTGTAACGAGACATGGCTCATAAATCACTCCTGTTATGGTTTTTCAAGCGCAATTGCTGGCGCATTAAGTACCTGAATCAGTTCATTAAGAGACTGCAAAATGTTGCTTGCCCAGAAACGACCTTCATTGGTCAACCGCAGACACGTTGACGCATCGCGGCTTAAGCCTTTTTGGTGCCACTGGGCCAGTAACGGCGCGAGTTTTTCGGCATGTGGCGTAAGTTCGTCCAGCGGTACACGCGCCGTTTCAATGCCCGACTGCAAGGTATGACGCCACTGCGCGTTACGTTCGGCGTTACGCATGATCATCATCAGCGGTTTTTTGCCTGCTGCGACGGATTCATGCCAGGTCTGAAGATTGCGTTCGTTCATCCAGGAGTAACCATTAATCGAACCGCCGGCTCCGGAACCAAAGGCCAGACAATCGGCACCTTGTTTAATCAGCAGGTTATAGAGATTGCGTTCGCGTGTGGTACGGCCCCAGTGGCTGTTACTGATGCAGCGCCAACCGGCATCGTCCATAAAATCACACCCTTGCAGGTAAAGATCGCGACGTTCTGCCGGAGAGGGCACGGTAGTACGCCCATTTTCCACGGCTTTGCCCAGCGGTGTATTGGGCAGGACATTGAGCGCATAGAGATCGACGCCGTCGAGACCGATATCGCGGGCAATAGCCAGATCTTCTCCCCAGGTTTGCGCATCCTGACCCGGCAGACCAAACAGCAGGTCACAGACCACCGCGGCACGGTCGCGTTTGACCAGGCTTTCCATAAACGCAATAGCGGTTGGGCCATCCGAGGTGCGGGCCATTTTCTTGCGGATTTTGCTGTTAAACGACTGAATACCAATTGAGAAGCGGTTTGCTCCAGCATCAAGGCAAGCATCGATTCGCTCAGCGTCAAAATTCAGTACCCGGCCTTCGATAGTGATTTCACAATCAGGGGCCAGTGGCAACTTTTCTCGTAATGTGGTGATGATTCTGGCCAAATCGTGTGCTGAAAGCGCGGAAGGCGTACCGCCACCGAAATAGACCGCGTGGATGGGGCCCGACTGATGCAATACGCTGTCTGCTTCCAGTTCTATTTCACGAATCAGGGCGTCGGTATAATGAGCACACACATCTTCATTAAAACGGTTCTGATAAAAACCACAAAACGTGCAGTGTGTCGCACAAAAAGGAATGTGTAGGTAAACCAGTCGCTTACGTGGTGATACCGTTTGATTGATCATCTCTTGCCAGGTCTGTACCAGTTGCTCTTTGGCAACCGGAATGGCCCCACGAAACGGCATCATGGCGCGCCTGTCTTTAAAGGGCTGATCACCGTCTAAAGCAAAATGTGGCGTGAGATCCAGGGTGTTATTTGTGTTCATTCGTCTGATTTAAATCCATTTATTGCGGCCAAAGCTGCTGGTGTAAAGACTCAACGACATCAGCAATACGCGGACCCATTCCCAGAATCAGGTTTTGATCAACGGTGATAATGCGCTGGTTTTTCCATGCGGCAGTGTGGGTAATTCCGGCAATAGAACGTAGCCGATTAATATCGCCATCGACCATTTGTGAGGTGACGACAATCACTTCAGGGTTAGCCGCAATCAGCGATTCCGCGCTGTAGCTTTTGTACTGCTGGTGGGTAGCGACGTTTTCTGCTCCGGCAAGCGAAAGAATGGCGTCCGCGACGCTGCCTTTACCGGCAACCTGTGGCGCACTTCCGCCTGCGGAGAGAATAAACATGGCTTTAACCGGGGCTTTTTTGGCCGCCACGTTTTGCTGTACTCGCTCCAGGCGTTGGTTGATCTGTGTCACCAGCGCCTCGCCTTGTTCAGGAACCTGTAACGTTTTTGCCAGTTGGCGAATGTTGGCGTACATCTGCTCAAGGGTGGCTGGTACACGCGGCAGAGTGACGACGTTGACTTTTTGCGCCCGCAGTTGGTCGAGCACAATTTGCGGTCCTGCATCCTGCCAGGTAATTACGCTATCCGGGCGAAGTGACAAAATGCCTTCGCTGCTGAGTTGTTTCCAGTAACCAATATGCGGCAGTTTGGCGGTTTCTGGTGGATAGGATGTCGTTTCATCGACACCAACCACGCGTTTGCCAGCGCCCATCGCGTAGATTAGCTCCGTCAGCGATCCTCCTGCGACCACGATACGTTCGGCAGCCGTTACGCTAAAAGTCCAGCTAAGAGCCAGTAATGCCGTAAACAATTTTTTTCGTTTTACCATGGTCTTCGCGGCAGAGACCACGGCTGAAATACATAACGTTAGTGGGGAAAAAAGAAACGGCCTGGTGATGATCCTTGGCATAATGTGAGAACTCTTATCAAATTGAGAATGATCATGATTATCATTTGAGTTATATATGAAATACAACCGTCGATTCAATACGCACGGCGTTACAAGCGTATTTATTTTTGATTTTTATCAAGATGCTTCGTCAGCTAATGTTCTTGTTACCGATTAAATTTCAGCGCGGGAAAAAGCTGAGAACCCGGAGATATCGCGGCTTGCAGAGCAAAGAGAAGAGAAAATTATCACTGTTAACGACAACGTTTTGTGATGAGGTTGTGGGGGGATAGCCATAAACACAGGATGGTTTTCTGGATGCTGGATAGATTTCATAACCCCCTGTTTATTGTGTTAATGGCGGTTAAAAAAAGCTTGATCATAAAAAATTGATCGATAATAATTCTCATTATCACGTTTGAGTTTAACAAAATATGACATCATGGATAACAAAATCATATCTTTTGTAAGGGAAAACGCACAGCACTCTTCACTTCAGACGTGGCGTACTACTTTGCCTGACAAAGAGGGCGTGCTTTTGCTGAATTATCAGAAATATTCGGCAATTTTACGGGATATATACGCTAATAGCTTCCCGTGGTGATATCTAATCATTTGAATTGTAAATAAATTTATTTTTCGCCAGCCACCCCGGTATTAACCCAGGCAGCCAGCATTTTTTATTTTCCTCATGGAGAATCGCTATGTCACGTCCGCAATTTACTTCGTTGCGTTTGAGTTTGTTGGCTTTGGCTGTTTCTGCCACCTTGCCAACGTTTGCTTTTGCTACTGAAACCATGACCGTTACGGCAACGGGGAATGCACGTAGTTCCTTCGAAGCGCCTATGATGGTCAGCGTTATCGACACTTCCGCTCCTGAAAATCAAACTGCTACTTCAGCCACTGATTTGCTGCGTCATGTTCCTGGAATTACTCTTGATGGTACCGGACGAACCAACGGTCAGGATGTAAATATGCGTGGCTATGATCATCGCGGCGTGCTGGTTCTTGTCGATGGTGTTCGCCAGGGAACGGATACCGGACACCTGAATGGCACTTTTCTCGATCCGGCGCTGATCAAGCGTGTTGAGATTGTTCGCGGACCTTCAGCATTACTGTATGGCAGTGGCGCGCTGGGTGGAGTGATCTCCTACGATACGGTCGATGCAAAAGATTTATTGCAGGAAGGACAAAGCAGTGGTTTTCGTGTCTTTGGTACTGGCGGCACGGGGGACCATAGCCTGGGATTAGGCGCGAGCGCGTTTGGGCGAACTGAAAATCTGGATGGTATTGTGGCCTGGTCCAGTCGCGATCGGGGTGATTTACGCCAGAGCAATGGTGAAACCGCGCCGAATGACGAATCCATTAATAACATGCTGGCGAAAGGGACCTGGCAAATTGATTCAGCCCAGTCTCTGAGCGGTTTAGTGCGTTACTACAACAACGACGCGCGTGAACCAAAAAATCCGCAGACTGTTGAAGCTTCTGATAGCAGCAACCCGATGGTCGATCGTTCAACAATTCAACGCGATGCGCAGCTTTCTTATAAACTCGCCCCGCAGGGTAACGACTGGTTAAATGCAGATGCAAAAATATACTGGTCGGAAGTCCGTATTAATGCGCAAAACACGGGGAGTTCAGGCGAGTATCGTGAACAGATAACAAAAGGAGCAAGGCTGGAGAACCGTTCCACTCTATTTGCCGACAGTTTCGCTTCTCACTTACTGACATATGGCGGTGAGTATTATCGTCAGGAACAACATCCGGGTGGCGCGACGACGGGCTTCCCGCAAGCAAAAATCGATTTTAGCTCTGGCTGGCTACAAGATGAGATCACCTTACGCGATCTGCCGATTACCCTGCTTGGCGGAACCCGCTATGACAGTTATCGCGGTAGCAGCGACGGCTACAAAGATGTTGATGCCGACAAATGGTCATCTCGTGCGGGGATGACTATCAACCCGACCAACTGGCTGATGTTATTTGGCTCATATGCTCAGGCATTCCGCGCCCCGACGATGGGCGAAATGTATAATGATTCTAAACACTTCTCGATTGGTCGCTTCTATACCAACTATTGGGTGCCAAACCCGAACTTACGTCCGGAAACTAACGAAACTCAGGAGTACGGTTTTGGGCTACGTTTTGATGACCTGATGTTGTCCAATGATGCTCTGGAATTTAAAGCCAGCTACTTTGATACCAAAGCGAAAGATTATATCTCCACGACCGTCGATTTCGCGGCGGCGACAACTATGTCGTATAACGTCCCGAACGCCAAAATCTGGGGCTGGGATGTGATGACGAAATATACCACTGATCTGTTTAGCCTTGATGTGGCCTATAACCGTACCCGCGGCAAAGACACCGATACCGGGGAATATATCTCCAGCATTAACCCGGATACCGTTACCAGTACCCTGAATATTCCGATCGCTCACAGTGGCTTCTCTGTTGGTTGGGTCGGTACGTTTGCCGATCGCTCAACACATATCAGCAGCAGCTACAGCAAACAACCTGGCTATGGTGTGAATGATTTCTACGTCAGTTATCAAGGACAACAGGCGCTCAAAGGCATGACCACTACTCTGGTATTGGGCAACGCCTTCGATAAAGAGTACTGGTCGCCGCAAGGCATCCCACAGGATGGTCGTAACGGAAAAATTTTCGTGAGTTATCAATGGTAATCATCTGCCCCGATATTTCGGGGCATTTATCTGGAAGGAAGAGAGACAATGAACCACTACACACGCTGGCTTGAGTTAAAAGAACAAAATCCCGGAAAGTACGCGCGTGACATCGCAGGTTTAATGAATATCAGCGAAGCAGAACTGGCATTTGCGCGCGTCACGCACGACGCGTGGCGGATGCGCGGCGATATTCGTGAAATTCTGGCGGCGCTCGAAAGTGTTGGCGAAACCAAATGTATTTGCCGTAATGAATATGCAGTCCATGAGCAAGTTGGTGCGTTCACAAACCAGCATTTGAACGGACATGCCGGATTGATCCTCAATCCGCGCGCGCTGGATTTACGTCTGTTTCTCAATCAATGGGCCAGTGTTTTCCACATCAAAGAAAACACGGCCCGTGGCGAACGCCAGAGTATTCAGTTCTTTGATCATCAGGGCGATGCATTACTAAAAGTTTATGCCACCGACAATACCGATATGGCGGCATGGAGTGAGCTTCTGGCACGGTTTATCACCGATGAGAATACGCCGCTTGAGTTAAAAGCCGTTGATGCGCCAGTTGTTCAAACGCGAGCCGATGCCAGTGTGGTCGAGCAAGAGTGGCGGGCGATGACCGACGTTCATCAGTTTTTTACGTTGCTCAAGCGTCACAATCTGACGCGCCAACAGGCGTTCAATCTGGTGGCAGACGATTTGGCCTGCAAAGTATCCAACAGTGCGTTGGCGCAAATTCTTGAATCTGCACAGCAGGATGGCAATGAAATCATGGTGTTTGTTGGCAACCGTGGCTGCGTACAGATTTTCACCGGTGTGGTAGAAAAAGTGGTGCCAATGAAAGGTTGGCTGAATATTTTCAACCCGACGTTTACTCTTCATCTATTAGAAGAGAGCATTGCTGAAGCCTGGGTTACCCGTAAACCGACCAGCGATGGTCACGTAACCAGTCTGGAATTGTTTGCCCATGATGGTACGCAGATAGCGCAACTTTATGGTCAACGTACAGAAGGTGAACAGGAGCAAGCGCAATGGCGTAAGCAAATTGCTTCGTTGATACCGGAAGGCGTTACTGCATAACGTATAATTAACGGGAGGTCTGGCTGTTGCTGGGCCTCTTTATATTGATCAATCGTTCACACCAGATAATTAATATGCTGATGGCGTACCAGCTCATTGATCCGCTTAAGATTGAGGATCATCATGATATTGTGTTTATGGCAGTAGAACGTTTTTAGCGATATTTTCAGTTTCTCCAGAATATCTTCCGTTGTCATTTGATTCGCAATACAGCTCAGAACCTGATGCTGCTTGCGCGAGAGGGACACATCCGCTTCAGGCACAGAGCAGTAACTGCCATTGATGAGTGCGACAAAGTCGATGATGGCGATAGTTCGCGGAACAAAGGTCACCGGTACTTTCCCCAGGCAGCGTTTAATATTAAAGGGGGAGAAAATAATTACATGGACAGGTTTTAATCGTTCAATTTGAGTGAGAAAATTAGAATGAAATACATTATTCATTAATGTATCAATAATGACGAAGGCATTCTGATGCAACATTACGTCGATCTCTTCTTCGTTCTGTATATGAACGACATTACCTTTACTCAGAATGTTTTTCATCGCGGTGAAAAACATCGTATCCCTGGTAATTATAAGAAACATAACCGACTCCTGGTACGGACATTAACTTTATAATCAGTTTGCCAAAGGTAATTAACAGGACAGGGCTTATAATAATAGTTAGCTTACTGTGTATTAATTTGATGTAATGCATGATGCAGATGCTGAGAAAGCATCTGCATCTTTCGGTGGTGTTATTTGACCAGCTCAGGTGTTACCTGACTCACCGCATTGGTGTAGTAAGGAGCCCCCCAGCCCGGTTCCGGCCAGAATGCACCATAGCCGTAATCCCACAGGTTATAGGTGGTATTAACCACTTCTCTCAAATGCCACACCTGGATGCCCTGCATATTCACTTCGAGGAAGTTATACGGGACTTTATTGATAAAGCCAGGTTGTTCACCCTGAATGGTACCGAGGATGGTAACAAAGTGATTACGATAGTTCACTGGATCAAGGAAGCCGCTTTGTCTGGCGAGCAGTCGGCCCTGATAGTTGGCTTCAATATCAGGCTTCGCATAGCTATCCAACGGTAATACAGCGATTTCTAACAACGTATCCGTTTTGCCATTGATAACGTTGATAACCTTCCCACCAAAGCGCGCTTGTTGACCAACATATAACCCCGGCTGGTTATGAACAGCAACAAAACTTTTTTGAATATCAGGTTGGTTATTGCCTTTGATATTTTGCGGAATTGAACTACATGCGGCAAGCAAAAATGAAAGGCTGAGGATGAGTGCACCTTTTGTCATGTTCATGTTACTATCCTTATCAACAAATATTAAAACCATAATAGATATTTCTTTATAGTTTTCATCTGATTCTGAGGCGATATGCCTGATAGTAACGTAAACCTGTCTGATGTTTATATCTCTTCTGTTTAGTTGAGCTCAGTTAATTTTTGGGCGTGGCATGAGTATCCATTGTTCCATAATTTATATTAGGAGGTTTTTAATCTTTTCGTGTCTAATGTTATTTATCTGATTAAGTATTGATTGTGTCTTTTGCGGAAGTGGTGTCGAGCTTATCGTTTCAATGTTATTAATAAGACTTACAAGTTGAGCCTCAACTTTGAGTAGTCTGCATTTGTATATGTGGTGTTCGTATGGCACGCATTAATTTGTTGGCGTTGTTGTTGCGCTAAATCAAATTGTTTAGAGGTGTATCCTTCTCCAGAGAATGGGGAATTAATGGGTTGTTGTTCTTCCCGGTTATCACAAGGCCACTTCGGTGTGTCTGGCGTTTTAACATTATCGGTATTTGTTGTGCAGTTATAAATATCACCGTTATATGTATTTATTACACCTGGGGTAAAGTCAATTGACATAACATTCCTTATTCATCATTTGTTTTATGCTAAGATTTTAAAATTGGATAATTAGAACAGGAATGGATTTTCTTCTACATACAGTAAATATAATGCGTCATATCTTCCTGATATAATTACCTTTGACTTCTCTTTTATTTCCATCTGGTAATATTTGAGTGCAAAAAAAGGCAATAATAATATCGCAAAAGAAAACGTTAACAACTATCGAAAATGCTCGTTTTAAAAAGGTATGATGTTCTCTGATAGTGTGTGAAGTGATATTTTTGTGATGTTTTAGATATGTAATAATAAAATGGGTTAACGTATGTTGAAATTATTTATTGTGCAAACCACTGATAGATCATAATCCAGTACATCTTTACAGTGCTGCACTGTATCGCTGATAACTAAGCAGCTCACTGATACACCATGCTGGACGCGATAATTGGAATCTCACGCAGGGAGTACTGTGTAAATAGCAAAATCGCCTGATGCGCTACGACTGTCAGGCCTACAAATAACATACAATTCATCGAATTATCATAACGTTGTAGGTCGGATAAGACGCGTCAGCGTCGCATCCGACATAAATAAAGCGCATTTTTCTAACAACCTGTGGGGGAATATAGCCGCTTTATTTCAGGCGATTACCCGCCTCATCAACCACTTTCTCGCCATCTTCCTTGGTGAACGCGCCTTTTTGCGCATCTGGCAGAATTTCCAGCACGACTTCTGAAGGGCGGCACAGGCGAGTTCCCTGTGGCGTCACCACAATCGGGCGATTAATCAGAATCGGGTGCTGAAGCATAAAGTCGATTAACTGATCGTGAGTAAATTTATCTTCTGCAAGGCCCAGTTCCTCATACGGCTCGACGTTTTTACGCAGCAACGCGCGTACGGTAATCCCCATATCGGCAATGAGTTTTACCAGCTCATCGCGCGTCGGTGGTGTTTCCAGATAATAGATAATGGTCGGTTCTGTACCGCTGTTGCGGATCATCTCCAGCGCATTACGCGACGTACCGCAGGCCGGGTTGTGATAAATGGTAATGTTGCTCATATCAGTATCTCATTACAATGTGAAAGAGAGGTGTAGCGCCAGCGCCACCAGCGTTACAAACCAAAGCGGACAAGTCAAAAACACATATGGTTTAACGAATATGTAAGTGTAGAGAAAGGTGTAGGTGTGAATTAAGCGTTGGGCATTCATTTGAAAGGAGGTCTGAATCAGGACGTAAAAAAACCGACTTCGCGTCGGTTTTTTTACTGTTCAGCCCTGAGTTGGTGGCTCTGGCTGGAGTGAGATAGCCCACATCTAACAATGAGACATGCTCCGTGACAGGCAATGGATGAGTAAGCGGATGCATTCTCACTCCATCGCATGGAGAAAACGGGTGATTGATAAAGCAATCATCGTTCTTGGGGCGTTAATTGCGCAGCTGGAACTGATCCGCTTTCTGCTTCAGCTTCTGAACTGATAGCGGAAACGTAGCTAAGGGCTAAGAGCACACTACTCTTAGCCCTTTAACATTTAACGCATTGTCACGAACTCTTCTGCTGCTGTCGGGTGAATGGCAACCGTGTTGTCGAAGTCTTTTTTGGTTGCACCCATCTTCAGCGCCACCGCGAAGCCCTGCAACATTTCGTCCATACCAAAACCAATGCCGTGAATACCGACAATCTTCTCTTCCGGTCCAATGCATACCAGTTTCATGCGACACGGCTGGCGGTGAGTGGTGACGGCGGTATACATCGCGGTGAAAGAGGATTTATACACTTTCACCTGATCGTCGCCGTACTGCTCGCGCGCCTGCGGCTCCGTTAAACCAACAGTACCAATCGGCGGATGGCTGAAGACCACGGTCGGAATGTTGCTGTAATCCAGATGCTCATCCGGCTTGTTATTAAACAGGCGTTCAGAGAGACGGCGACCTGCTGCAACTGCCACCGGAGTCAGTTCCACTGCACCCGTGTTATCGCCCACCGCGTAAATACCTTCAACGTTGGTGTTTTGATATTTATCGACGACGATATAGCCTTTTTCGTTGGTTTTAACGCCAGCGGCTTCCAGGTTGATGTTGTCATTGGCAGGCTCGCGACCAATCGCCCAAATCAGGCAATCCACCGTTTCACTGCGACCATCTTCCAGCTCCAGCGTCAGGCTGCCGTCGGCATTTTTCACCACCGCTTTCGGGATGGCGTTGGTATGCAACTGTGGGCCTTCGGCGTTCATCACTTCGACCAGCGTTTCAGAGATCATCGGGTCGAAGCTGCGCAGCGGCGCATGTTTACGCACAAACAGATGCGTCTTCGCACCGAGGCCGTTAATCACGCCCGCCAGTTCAACGGCGATGTAACCCGCGCCAACAACCGCTACGCGCTCTGGCAAAGCCGGAAGGGCGAAGAAGCCATCAGAATCAATACCGTATTCCACGCCCGGAATATCCGGGTGGCTCGGACGACCACCGGTGGCGATCAGAATATGATCGGCCGTGATGGTTTCGCCGTTGACTTCAATGGTTTTGGCATCAACGAAGCGGGCAAAGCCTTTGATTACATCAACGTTATTTTTACCGAGCACGTTCTCATAGGAAGTATGAATACGGTCGATATAGGCGGTACGGCTGGCGATCAATGTTTCCCAGTTGAATTTATTGATAGTGGTATCAAAGCCGTAATCCGGGCCGTACATATGGATCGCTTCACGGATTTGTGCCGCGTGCCACATCACTTTTTTCGGCACACAGCCAACATTTACGCAGGTGCCGCCCAGCTCTTTGGCTTCAATCAGTGCGCATTTCTGGCCGTACATAGCCGCGCGGTTGATGGAGGCGATACCGCCGCTGCCGCCGCCGATGGCGATGTAATCATAGTGTTTAGTCATGACATATTGTCCTTATCGTTGATTACCGCGATTGTAGCGCGAGACGTAATAGGTGCCAGCAATGGCTGCAATTACTCTGGCACGATCCAGCTTACGGTGGCGTGCCCGGTGCCTGCTGGAACCAGTTTGCTGTGCAGCCACGGCAGCACGTTATTCATCTGCTGTTCCAGCTTCCACGGCGGGTTAATCACAATCATGCCGGAAGCGGTCATGCCACGGCGATCGCTGTCTGGCAGCACCGCCAGTTCAATTTGCAGAATTTTGCGAATGCCGGTCGCTTCCAGGTCGTGGATCATGCGCTTAATCTGCTGGCGCAGCACCACTGGATACCACAATGCGTAAGTGCCAGTGGCGAAACGTTTGTAACCTTCTGCTATCCCGCTGACCACCGCCTGATAGTCGGTTTTCATTTCATACGGCGGATCGATAAGGATTAAACCACGGCGGGAAACCGGCGGTAGTTTGGCCTTAAGCTGCTGGAAACCGTCGGCTTTTTCAACGCGCGCACGATTGTCTTTCTGGAATTCCGAACGTAACAACGGATAATCGCTCGGGTGCAGTTCAGTCAGTTGCAGGCTGTCCTGTTCACGCAGTAGCTGGCGCGCAATCAACGGCGAACCGGGGTAATAACGCAACTGCCCGCTACGGTTGAAGTGTTTTACCACATTGATGTACGCCTCCAGCTCCGCAGGCAAATCGTCCTGCTGCCAGATACGGGCGATACCTTCGAGATATTCGCCGGTACGCTCGGCATGTTCGCTGCCTAACTGATAACGCCCGGCCCCTGCGTGGGTGTCGAGATAGAGAAACGGTTTATCTTTCTCTTTCAGCGACTCGATGATCAGGCTCTGAACGGTATGTTTAAGGACGTCGGCGTGGTTGCCAGCGTGAAAGCTGTGGCGATAACTGAGCATGGGTAAAGGTGTTCCGGTAAGTAAAAATCGGCCCGTATTCGGGGCGCACAAAAGTCTATCAGGACAGTATACCGAAAAGAGGCCGCCGCCGCGAAAGCGTAACGTTTCTCATTGAAATTCACTACACTTAACCCCATGCTACAAACATTATGTAAAGCGCCTGTTGAGCGCTTCCTTAACCTCTTTAACCAGGACTGCGCTAATGACGAATCCGTTACTGACTCCCTTTGAATTGCCTCCGTTTTCTAAAATTCTCCCGGAACATGTCGTTCCAGCCGTGACTAAGGCGCTGAACGACTGCCGCGAAAATGTGGAGCGCGTAGTAGCGCAAGGGGCACCGTACACCTGGGAAAATCTCTGCCAGCCGTTGGCGGAAGTGGACGATGTGCTGGGGCGTATCTTCTCCCCGGTCAGCCATCTGAACTCGGTGAAAAATAGCCCGGAACTGCGTGAAGCGTACGAACAAACCCTGCCGCTGCTGTCAGAATACAGCACCTGGGTAGGACAACATGAAGGGCTGTATAAAGCATATCGCGACCTGCGCGATGGCGATCATTACGCCACGCTGAACACGGCGCAGAAAAAAGCGGTTGATAACGCACTGCGCGACTTCGAACTCTCTGGCATCGGTCTGCCGAAAGAGAAACAGCAGCGTTACGGCGAAATTGCCACTCGTCTTTCTGAACTGGGCAATCAGTACAGCAACAACGTCCTCGATGCGACGATGGGCTGGACCAAACTCGTTACCGACGAAGCGGAGCTGGCGGGGATGCCAGAAAGCGCGCTGGCTGCGGCAAAAGCCCAGGCCGAAGCGAAAGAGCTGGAAGGTTATTTGCTGACGCTGGATATCCCAAGCTACCTGCCGGTAATGACCTACTGCGACAACCAGGCCCTGCGTGAAGAGATGTATCGTGCTTATAGCACTCGTGCTTCCGATCAAGGTCCGAACGCCGGTAAGTGGGATAACAGCAAGGTGATGGAAGAGATCCTCGCGCTGCGTCACGAACTGGCGCAACTGCTGGGCTTTGAAAACTACGCCTTCAAATCACTTGCCACTAAAATGGCAGAAAACCCGCAGCAGGTGCTGGATTTCTTAACCGATCTGGCAAAACGCGCGCGCCCGCAAGGCGAAAAAGAGCTGGCACAACTGCGCGCCTTCGCCAAAGCCGAATTTGGCGTCGATGAGTTGCAACCGTGGGATATCGCTTACTACAGCGAAAAACAGAAACAGCACCTCTACAGCATCAGCGATGAACAACTGCGTCCGTACTTCCCGGAAAACAAAGCGGTTAACGGCTTGTTTGAAGTGGTGAAACGTATTTACGGCATCACCGCTAAAGAGCGTAAAGATGTTGATGTCTGGCATCCGGATGTACGTTTCTTCGAACTATATGACGAGAACAACGAACTGCGCGGTAGCTTCTACCTCGACCTGTATGCCCGTGAAAACAAGCGCGGCGGGGCGTGGATGGATGACTGCGTAGGCCAGATGCGTAAAGCCGACGGTTCGCTGCAAAAACCGGTCGCGTATCTGACCTGCAACTTCAACCGCCCGGTAAATGGTAAACCGGCGCTGTTTACCCATGACGAAGTGATCACCCTGTTCCACGAGTTCGGTCACGGCCTGCACCATATGCTGACCCGCATTGAAACCGCTGGTGTTTCCGGGATCAGTGGGGTGCCGTGGGATGCGGTCGAACTGCCGAGCCAGTTTATGGAAAACTGGTGCTGGGAGCCGGAGGCGCTGGCGTTTATCTCCGGTCACTATGAAACCGGCGAGCCGCTGCCGAAAGAGTTGCTGGATAAAATGTTGGCAGCGAAAAATTACCAGGCGGCGCTGTTTATTCTGCGCCAGCTGGAGTTCGGCCTGTTCGATTTCCGCCTCCATGCCGAGTTCCGTCCGGATCAGGGGGCGAAAATCCTCGAAACTCTGGCAGAAATCAAGAAACTGGTTGCCGTGGTACCGTCTCCGTCATGGGGCCGTTTCCCGCATGCTTTCAGCCACATTTTTGCCGGTGGTTATGCGGCAGGTTACTACAGCTACCTGTGGGCCGATGTACTGGCGGCAGATGCCTTCTCGCGTTTTGAGGAAGAGGGCATTTTCAACCGTGAAACTGGGCAGTCGTTCCTCGACAACATTCTGAGCCGTGGCGGTTCAGAAGAGCCGATGGAGCTGTTCAAACGCTTCCGTGGTCGTGAACCACAGCTGGATGCGATGCTGGAGCATTACGGCATTAAGGGCTGATCATTCAGTGAAAATCTGCTTAATTGATGAAACAGGCGCCGGAGACGGCGCCTTATCTGTTCTGGCGGCCCGCTGGGGGCTGGAACACGATGAAGACAACCTGATGGCGCTGGTGTTAACGCCGGAGCATCTGGAACTGCGCAAGCGTGATGAGCCGAAACTTGGCGGCATCTTTGTTGATTTTGTTGGCGGAGCGATGGCGCACCGACGCAAATTCGGCGGTGGTCGCGGAGAGGCGGTGGCGAAAGCGGTGGGCATTAAAGGCGATTATTTGCCGGATGTGGTGGACGCCACCGCAGGGCTGGGGCGCGATGCCTTTGTGCTGGCTTCGGTCGGCTGCCGCGTGCGGATGCTGGAGCGTAATCCAGTGGTTGCCGCGTTGCTCGACGATGGTCTGGCGCGTGGTTATGCGGATGCGGAAATCGGCGGCTGGTTACAGGAACGTTTGCAGTTGATTCACGCCTCCAGTCTGACGGCGCTGAGCGATATCACCCCGCGTCCGCAGGTAGTTTATCTTGACCCAATGTTCCCGCATAAGCAGAAAAGCGCGCTGGTGAAAAAAGAGATGCGCGTGTTTCAGTCGCTGGTGGGGCCGGATCTTGATGCCGATGGATTGCTGGAGCCTGCGCAGTTGCTGGCAACCAAACGCGTGGTGGTAAAGCGTCCGGACTATGCGCCGCCGCTGGCGAATGTCGCCACGCCAAACGCGGTAGTCACTAAAGGGCATCGCTTTGATATTTATGCCGGAACGCCGGTGTAAAAGTAAAGCGGGGTAGCGATAACGCTACCCCGCTTTCTGCAAGAATAATTAATGGCTTTCCGGCGTCGCAATCATGCGTTTCAGCCACGGCACCATCAATAGCATCACTACTGCAACGCCCAGCGTAACCAGGCCAATCTTACCAAACACGTTGGTATAGACGGGCAACGTCTCAAGTGGATCGGTAATGTTGTCTGGTACTGCGGTAAATGTTGCCACATAGCCGCCCAGCAAGAACGCGGCAGCCTGCGTCAGGAACCACATCCCGAGAATAAAGCCCATCAAATGCTGCGGCACCAGGGCAGCAATCATCGCCAGGCCAAGGGCGCTAATAAACAGTTCACCTAAGCTCTGGAATAAGTACACCAGCACGATAAACCATGGCGATGTCAGCCCTTGGGCATCCGCAAACCACATTCCAGCCGCTGCAGCCGTCAAAAAGCCCAGTGAGCACATAAACATGCCGAGAGTAAACTTCATCGGCATCGAGAGATCTTTGCCTTTGTTACCCAGTTGCGTGTAAATGCCTGCCAGTATTGGGCTGGCGAGTACCACCCAGAACGGGTTAAGCGCCTGGAAGCTGACCGGGTTGATGGAAAAGCCGAGAATTTCATGATGCACGTTGTTGATGGCAAAGAAGTTCAGCGACGTTGGCATCTGGGC
Source organism: Escherichia sp. WS2035 (assembly GCF_046487065.1). Lineage (NCBI taxonomy): Bacteria > Pseudomonadati > Pseudomonadota > Gammaproteobacteria > Enterobacterales > Enterobacteriaceae > Escherichia > Escherichia sp. WS2035. The sequence continues at coordinate 161,837 of NZ_JBJQKD010000010.1, read as the reverse complement.
GTAGAGAATGTAAAACACCACCGCTTCGAGCATCAGGACAAAGGCGACAAACATTTTATTGCGCCCGGTTTTATCCAGCTTGAATGCCTGACGAAAGAAGATGATGGTGACGACGATGGAGAGAACAATCAGCACCAGATTGGCGACTTCTACGTTGTGCATCAGCCAGGCGCAGACGAAGATCATCACCACGCTGCCAAGTAATACGTACAACAGTTTACTGAAGCTCATCGGCCGGAAGTCGGGTTCAGAACCAATATCTTTCACCATTCCACGACAGGCGATGTAAACCAGTAATGCGATAATTAACCCTGCACCGCACAGGTTGTAGGTGACTGAATAGCCGAATTTATCAGCGATCACAGGGGCCAGCGATAACGCTATCAACGAGCCGATATTGATCGACATATAGAACAGGGTGAATGCGCCATCAAGCCGTGGATCTTTCGGCGGATAGCATTTCGAAAGCAAGCTGGCTGGGTTAGCTTTAAACAGGCCGTTACCGACAGCGATAGTCCCCAGGGCGATGAAAATCAGGTCAGGCTTAAGTAGCGACATGCCGGTCATGAAGTAGCCAATCGCCAGCACAAGTGCTCCGAGAACAATGGTGCGTTTGGTTCCCAGCAGGTGGTCGCCAACATAGCCACCAATGGAAATGAGGCCATAGACCAGCGCAGCAAAAGCACCAAAAGTGACAAAAGCCTGCTCTTGCGAGAACCCAAGCTGTTTAACGAAGAAAACCGCCAGTACGCCCTGCACGCCGTAGTAGCCGAATCGCTCCCATAACTCGACAAAAAAGATCATGAAAAATGGGCGAGGTTGCTGCAGCATCCCCATGGGTGTTGTTGTATTCATATTTATTAACCTTCCAATACCATCCTGAAAAGTATGAACGCGTAAGGGATAACGCGCGAAAAAGTTTACATCTGTCAGAGATTCTTAATATTGATGCGGCGAATAGATTAATACACTATTACAACAGAAAATAACCAGCTGATCACACTAATGATAGAAAATATGATGGTGTTAAATGTTGTATTGGCAGGGGTTTTAATTGCGTACGCAGACCGCAGGCCAGATAAGGCGTTTACGCTGCATCAGGTAACAAGGCGCGCCAAAAAGCAAAACGCCCGCATATGCGGGCGTTCAGGAACACGTCGTGGAGGGAAGATTATTCTTCTTCGTCGCGCAGCGGAACAATCAGCATATCAACGTGAACGGTGTTGATCAGCTGACGTGCGGAAGACATCAGTTTGCTCCAGAAGTCCTGGTGGTGACCACAAACCACCAGATCCATATCGTATTTCTTGATTGCATCGACCAGTACCTGGCCCAGATCGCCGCTGCCGCTCAGGGTTTCAGTGATTGGGTAGCCTGCATTGGTTGAAAGCTCGGTCAGCGCATGATGTGTCTCTTCAGAGATGCGTTTCTGCATATCACCCAGATTCACATCGATAAGCCCGGTGTATAGGTCAGAGTAGTTTACATCTACGTGGATCAGAGAAACTTTCGCATTGTAGGGGCGAGCCATAGAGACTGCTTTCTCTACCAGAACTTTGCTTTCCGGGGAGAGGTCGACCGCGATGAGAATGTGTTTATAAGCCATAGTGTTACTCCTTCCATAAAGTTGTCGATGACTGGCCAGCTAGCGTTTCTTGTGCCGTTACGTCACCCGCGTCCTGCGAACTACGTGCGCGGGGCTAACCCAGCCGTAAAGATTCAGTGTTAAGACCATCCTTACCTTATAGCGACCCGGATGATCCGTCAATCCGCCTTGCTTACTCGTTAGATAAACAAATTTTCGACATGAATATATTGATAGTGGTTAACCTTCTGGAAAAAAAACAACCTGATCTCCTACACTATCTATAGAGCCGCTCGGATGTTGGTCACCACAAAAGCGGTTTCTCCAGGACCTGGTGTTAACTGATTGGCAGCGTATCGGGAGCGGTAGCCCCGGGGTGGAACTCCGCGGGCAGGTCGCCGGGGAGGAGGTATGATAAGCACCGTCGCATTATTTTGGGCTTTATGTGTCGTTTGCATTGTTAACATGGCGCGCTATTTCTCATCACTACGCGCGTTGTTAGTGGTACTGCGTAACTGCGATCCATTGCTCTATCAATATGTTGATGGAGGGGGCTTTTTTACCTCACATGGCCAACCAAACAAACAGGTGCGTCTCGTTTGGTATATCTATGCCCAACGTTATCGCGATCATCACGATGATGAGTTTATTCGCCGCTGTGAGCGGGTGCGTCGGCAGTTTATTCTGACCAGCGCATTGTGTGGTCTGGTGGTGGTCAGCCTGATTGCATTGATGATTTGGCATTAAGCACTTCAGCAATAATGACGCATAAAAAAAGCGGGCCAGTAAACTGACCCGCTCGTTTTGGTGCGTACAATTACAGGAACTGCAAGGAGAGCCAGTACAGCCCGCCGGAAAGCAGTACCGCAGCCGGAAGGGTAAACACCCAGGCCATCAGAATACTGGTTACGGTTTTACGCTGTAAGCCGCCGCCATCTACCACCATCGTCCCCGCGACAGAAGAGGAGAGTACGTGAGTAGTGGAAACCGGCATCCCGGTATAACTTGCCAGGCCGATAGACACAGCCGCCGTCATCTGGGCAGACATCCCCTGAGCGTAGGTCATGCCTTTCTTACCGATTTTCTCACCGATAGTCGTTGCCACACGACGCCAGCCAATCATCGTACCGATACCTAACGCCAGCGCGACCGCCATGATGATCCACACCGGCGCATACTCGATGGTGCTAAGCATGTCGGACTTCAGTTTCTTCAACAGGCGCTGATCGTCAGCACTCACGCCAGGCATTTTCACCACTTTATCGATAGTGTCAGAAACGCACAGCATAATGCGGCGCATCTGGCTACGTTGATCAAGCGACAGCTTGTCGTAGCTTTCCACATCGGTAGTCAACATGCCTTTCAGGCGGTTGAGCGCGTTAATGGTATTCGACGGATGGCAATGGAACTCCGCGGGTTGCGTTGCGCCAGCTTCCGGAGCCGGTACTAACTGATCAGCACCGGTCGCTTGTTTCAGCAGTGCAGGATGCTGCTCAAAGTAAGCTTCGACGTTGTTGATGGCATCACGGGTACGGGTGATTTCGTAGCCAGTGGCATTCATGTTCACCACGAAGCCTGCTGGTGCGACGCCAATCAATACCAACATAACCAGACCAATGCCTTTCTGACCATCGTTCGCGCCGTGCGAAAACGCCACGCCGATAGCGGAAAGGATCAGCGCAATACGCGTCCAGAACGGCGGCTTTTTCTTGCCGTCTTTCTTTTCACGCTCCGCTGGGGTCAGGTGGATACGGGCGCGTTTCTTGGTGCCGCTCCAGTAGCGACGCAGCAAGAAAATCAGACCGCCAGCAAACACCAGGCCGACAATAGGGGAAACGATCAGAGAACCGAAAATACTTAATACTTTCGGGATATTGAGTGCATCCACCACTGACGTCCCGGTCATCAACGCATTGGTTAAACCAATCCCGATGATCGCGCCAATCAGCGTATGAGAGCTGGATGCAGGTAAACCAAAGTACCAGGTACCCAGGTTCCAGATAATCGCCGCCAGCAACATAGAGAACACCATGGCAAGGCCATGAGACGATCCCATATTAAGCAGCAGATCCGTCGGCAGCATATGCACAATGGCATAGGCAACACTCAGACCACCCAGCAAAACACCCAAAAAGTTGAATACCGCCGCCATAACCACGGCGAGCTGAGAACGCATCGCGCGGGTATAGATAACGGTTGCCACGGCGTTGGCTGTGTCATGGAAACCATTGATGGCTTCGTAGAACAGCACAAAAGCCAGTGCAAGCAATAATAACAGCCCGGTATGCAAATCCAGGCCAGCAAACAAATGTAGCATAGGACGTTACGCCATTTTGAGGACATGAACGCGGCGCATTATCAGTGACTTTCGCGGCGCGGGCAAAGTGAAATATAGACTTTTTTTGATTTGCCTCCTGTATGGATTCCACTCAAAAAATAATTATCTTATATAATTCAGGCAAATACTTCCTTTTAGTAATATTGATGCTGGTGCGACCACTGAGGAATCTTTACAATTCACGCCCGTTTTTTCTTAGAGGAGCGCAACGTGGAAAGGTTTGATGCCATTATTATAGGCGCTGGTGCGGCAGGTATGTTCTGTTCTGCGCTGGCAGGTCAGGCAGGACGCCGGGTTCTGCTGATCGATAATGGTAAAAAACCAGGGCGCAAAATCCTCATGTCTGGCGGTGGGCGCTGCAACTTTACCAACCTTTATGTCGAACCAGGCGCTTATCTGAGCCAGAATCCGCATTTTTGTAAGTCTGCACTCGCGCGTTTTACCCAGTGGGATTTCATTGATCTGGTCAATAAACACGGCATCGCCTGGCACGAGAAAACGTTAGGGCAGCTCTTCTGCGATGACTCCGCGCAGCAGATTGTCGACATGCTGGTGGATGAGTGCGAGAAGGGCAATGTGGCCTTCAGATTGCGTAGCGAAGTGCTGAGCGTGGCGAAGGATGATACAGGCTTCACGCTTGAACTGAACGGCATGACTGTCGGTTGCGAAAAGCTGGTCATTGCGACCGGTGGACTGTCAATGCCGGGGCTGGGCGCATCGCCGTTTGGTTATAAGATTGCCGAACAATTCGGCCTCAACGTGCTGCCGACCCGTGCGGGTCTGGTGCCATTCACTCTGCATAAACCGTTGCTTGAAGAGTTACAGGTGCTGGCGGGCGTGGCTGTGCCTTCCGTGATTACCGCTGAAAACGGTACCGTTTTCCGTGAGAACTTACTCTTCACCCACCGCGGCTTATCTGGACCGGCGGTGTTGCAGATTTCCAGCTACTGGCAACCGGGTGAATTTGTCAGCATCAATCTGCTACCGGATGTGGACCTCGAAACCTTCCTGAATGAGCAGCGTAATGCACATCCGAATCAAAGCCTGAAAAACACGCTGGCGGTTCATCTGCCGAAGCGGTTGGTTGAACGGTTACAACAACTCGGGCAAATCCCGGATGTCTCGCTAAAACAGCTCAACGTGCGTGACCAACAGACACTGATTAGCACATTGACTGACTGGCGCGTACAACCCAACGGCACTGAAGGCTATCGCACTGCCGAAGTGACGCTCGGCGGCGTGGACACCAACGAACTCTCTTCACGGACGATGGAAGCGCGCAAAGTGCCTGGGCTGTACTTCATCGGCGAAGTGATGGACGTCACCGGCTGGCTGGGGGGCTATAACTTCCAGTGGGCGTGGTCGAGTGCATGGGCTTGTGCGCAGGATTTGGTGGCAGAATAAGAAGCAAAATGCGCTCTCGATACCAGAGGGATTAACCTGAATAAAACCAGATAAGGCGCTCAACGCCTTATCTGAAGCCTTTTTTATTATTTTTTCGCTGAACCCGCTTCTAATATAGAAACGATGGAAAACAGTGTAAAACAAACTGCACCTAAGCCAACCAGAACTCGCGAAGGAATAAAGTAAGCCATATCGGTTTGCGCAATTTCAGCCAGGAACGCAGCAAGGAACAGACAAAACAGACAGGTAAATACCGGAATCATGGGTATTCTGTTGGCTAACGAACAGGTGCGTCGCCATACCAGCGCTAACAACCACACTTTGGAGAAAATACTGTAGCAGATCATCCCCAGGCAAATGAGAATAATGCCGGGGGCCAGGCGGGCGCTTGCATCTGAACTGATTAATACGTAGATACCAAAAATAATGGTAAGTGAGCCAAGCAAAATAACCCAATAGCACCACAGCCAATGTTCTTTCACTGAGAACGTATTCCGCGTTTGATGGACAATAGTGGCGACAAGGCCAATAAGACAAGCGCAAATTGCCGTTAACCCCATTAGTACGTGACCTGCAACATAATGTGGTGTGATATCTGCACTACGTAACAGTATGACTGACCAAATGAAACCAAAGAGAGTAAGCAGAACGGGAACGGCAATTAAACAATTACCGATTGTTGAAGAATAGGCCTGCAATGGCGTACCGTCACTCTTACTGCCCGAGGCGTTTTTGGGGATCAACAGAAAATGTCCGGAAGATGCCGCTACGGTTGATACACAAGCGGCAATCATGCCAACGCCGAAAATAACATGACCGGCGACAAATTCATCTGCCATCACATTATTGCTTGCCAACAGTGACCATCCCCAAATCATAGTTGTAGCAGAACCGGCATAACCAATAACAGGAAATAACCTGTTGTAGAATTTATTCATGCCGTGAGTTAACTGAGATATAATAATAAATGCGGTAGTGAACAATGCCAGACATATCGCAGAAAGAGAAATCAGAACATGCCCTGCAACGAAATATTCACTTTGCCCAGAACCGGTTAATACAAACTCACCTAATGCGATGCATATTATACCCATCAGTAAAGGAATTAATTTAAACAACCATCCGATATATATATTCATTTTAAACCCCATATATATTTTCTGCTACACTTCGAAAAACATATGATTCGTCTTTTCAGTTAGTTAAATATGTCTATAAGATGCCATCAATTAAAAAAAGTAACTTCACTATAATCGGATTTAGCGTTATGGGGATCAACTTTTAGCGGTGAGTTAATGCTATTAAATAAATATTTATCCTAAGATAAACTCTGAATTAATATCTTTATCTTATTTTGTTGTTTTAAATGAATCTTTTAGGGACTATTTTATTAAACCCACGAGCCTTTATCATCTATCATTCTTTTCAGAATAAATTATTTTATATTCGGTATTTATTCGCACATCAGACGATAATAACGCTATGTGATAGTCATCAGGTTTCCCTGTTACGGAAACCTGTGCAACAGAATCTGTGAACCTGTACAGAATATTTTTGGAAAAAACACCAGCGAACGGAAGAACATCGCGATGTATCACAAGTTGATGGCAATCAAATAGACAACATGAATATAACTGTTAGTATTTAATTGATTTCACTTATGAGTATGCGTGTTTCATTTACGGCCAGGAATGCTGATGATGACAACATTACTACCCGTTTTCACTAAGCCTTCCCCATTGGCGCTCAATGCTCTGTGCGCTGGTCGTATTTGCCATTTCCTTCTTATCCCGGATGGAAGAATCCGCTGAACGTCGTTCGGTGGCAGTTGTAACACGTGTCGATTGCTTACAGGGATTATGGCGGGTCGATTATGGATAAGAGTAAGCGCCATCTGGCGTGGTGGGGTGTCGGGGCACTGGCGGTGGCTGCCGTCGTGGCGTGGTGGCTGTTGCGCCCGGCGGGTGTGCCGGAAGGCTTTGCTGTCAGCAATGGGCGCATTGAAGCGACGGAAGTGGATATCGCCAGCAAAATTGCCGGGCGTATCGACACCATTCTGGTGAAAGAAGGCCAGTTTGTTCGAGAAGGTGAAGTGCTGGCGAAGATGGATACTCGCGTGTTGCAGGAACAGCGACTGGAAGCCATCGCGCAAATCAAAGAAGCACAAAGTGCCGTTGCCGCCGCGCAGGCTTTGCTGGAGCAACGCCAAAGCGAAACTCGTGCCGCACAGTCGCTGGTTAATCAACGCCAGGCAGAACTGGACTCCGTAGCAAAACGTCATACGCGTTCCCGCTCACTGGCACAACGGGGGGCAATTTCTGCGCAACAGTTGGATGACGACCGCGCCGCCGCTGAGAGCGCCCGAGCTGCGCTGGAATCGGCAAAAGCTCAGGTTTCTGCTTCTAAAGCCGCTATAGAGGCGGCGCGCACCAATATCATTCAGGCGCAAACTCGCGTCGAAGCGGCACAAGCCACTGAACGGCGCATTGCCGCAGATATCGATGACAGCGAACTGAAAGCCCCGCGTGACGGACGCGTGCAGTATCGGGTTGCCGAGCCAGGCGAAGTGCTGGCAGCAGGCGGTCGGGTGCTGAATATGGTCGATCTCAGCGACGTCTATATGACCTTCTTTCTGCCAACCGAACAGGCGGGCACGCTGAAACTGGGCGGTGAAGCACGTTTGATTCTTGATGCTGCACCAGATCTGCGTATTCCCGCGACCATCAGTTTTGTCGCCAGCGTCGCCCAGTTCACGCCAAAAACTGTCGAAACCAGCGATGAGCGGCTGAAATTGATGTTCCGTGTCAAAGCGCGTATCCCACCGGAATTACTCCAGCAGCATCTGGAATATGTCAAAACCGGATTGCCGGGCGTAGCGTGGGTGCGGGTGAATGAAGAACTTCCGTGGCCTGACGACCTGGTGGTGAGGTTGCCGCAATGATGCATCTGGAACTGGTTCCCGTCCCGCCTGTCGCGCAACTGGCGGGCGTGAGCCAGCATTATGGAAAAACCGTTGCGCTGAACAATATCACACTCGATATTCCGGCCCGTTGCATGGTCGGGCTGATTGGACCGGATGGTGTCGGTAAATCGAGCTTGTTGTCGTTGATTTCCGGTGCTCGCGTCATTGAGCAGGGCGGCGTGATGGTGCTGGGCGGCGATATGCGCGACCCGAAGCATCGCCGCGACGTCTGCCCGCGCATCGCCTGGATGCCGCAGGGGCTGGGCAAAAATCTCTACCACACCTTGTCGGTGTATGAAAACGTCGATTTTTTCGCCCGCCTGTTCGGTCACGACAAAGCGGAGCGGGAAGTGCGAATTAATGAGCTGCTGACCAGCACCGGATTAGCACCGTTTCGCGATCGTCCGGCAGGGAAACTCTCCGGCGGGATGAAGCAAAAACTTGGGCTGTGCTGTGCGTTAATCCACGACCCGGAATTGTTGATTCTTGATGAGCCAACAACGGGGGTTGACCCGCTCTCTCGCGCCCAGTTCTGGGATCTGATCGACAGTATTCGCCAGCGGCAGAGCAATATGAGCGTGCTGGTTGCCACCGCCTACATGGAAGAGGCCGAACGCTTCGACTGGCTGGTAGCGATGAATGCCGGAGAAGTGCTGGCAACCGGTAGCGCCGAAGAGTTGCGGCAGCAAACGCAAAGCGCCACGCTGGAAGAAGCATTTATAAATCTGTTACCGCAAGCACAACGCCAGGCGCATCAGGCGGTAGTGATCCCACCGTATCAACCTGAAAACGCAGAGATTGCCATCGAAGCGCGCGATCTGACCATGCGTTTTGGTTCCTTCGTTGCCGTTGATCACGTCAATTTCCGCATTCCACGCGGGGAGATTTTTGGTTTTCTTGGTTCGAATGGCTGCGGTAAATCCACCACCATGAAAATGCTTACCGGATTGCTGCCCGCCAGCGAAGGTGAGGCGTGGCTGTTCGGGCAGCCGGTTGATCCAAAAGATATCGATACCCGCCGTCGTGTGGGCTATATGTCGCAGGCGTTTTCGCTCTATAACGAACTCACCGTGCGGCAAAACCTGGAGTTACATGCTCGTCTGTTTCATATCCCGGAAGCGGAAATTCCCGCGCGAGTGGCTGAAATGAGCGAGCGTTTTAAGCTCAACGACGTCGAAGATGTATTGCCGGAGTCATTGCCGCTCGGCATTCGCCAGCGGCTATCGCTGGCGGTGGCGGTGATTCATCGCCCGGAGATGCTAATCCTCGATGAGCCGACTTCTGGCGTCGATCCGGTGGCGAGGGATATGTTCTGGCAGTTGATGGTGGATCTCTCGCGCCAGGACAAAGTGACTATCTTCATCTCCACCCACTTTATGAACGAAGCGGAACGTTGTGACCGTATCTCACTGATGCACGCCGGAAAAGTGCTCGCCAGCGGTACACCGCAGGAGTTGGTTGAGAAACGCGGAGCCGCCAGTCTCGAAGAGGCATTTATCGCTTATTTGCAGGAAGCGGCAGGGCAGAGCAACGAAGCCGAAGCGCCGCCTGTGGTACATGACACTACCCACGCGCCACGTCAGGGATTCAGCCTGCGCCGTCTGTTTAGCTACAGCCGCCGCGAAGCGCTGGAACTGCGACGCGATCCGGTACGTTCGACGCTGGCGCTGATGGGAACGGTGATCCTGATGCTGATAATGGGTTACGGCATCAGTATGGATGTGGAAAACCTGCGCTTTGCGGTGCTTGACCGCGATCAAACCGTCAGTAGCCAGGCGTGGACGCTCAATCTCTCCGGTTCCCGTTACTTTATCGAACAGCCACCGCTCACCAGTTATGACGAGCTTGATCGTCGGATGCGTGCGGGCGATATCACGGTGGCAATTGAGATCCCTCCCAATTTCGGGCGCGATATCGCGCGTGGTACGCCCGTGGAACTCGGTGTCTGGATCGACGGTGCGATGCCGAGCCGCGCCGAAACGGTAAAAGGCTACGTGCAGGCCATGCACCAGAGCTGGCTACAGGATGTGGCGAGCCGACAGTCCACACCCGCCAGCCAAAGCGGGCTGATGAATATTGAGACGCGCTATCGCTATAACCCGGACGTAAAAAGCCTGCCGGCGATTGTTCCGGCGGTGATCCCGCTTCTGCTGATGATGATCCCGTCAATGCTAAGCGCCCTTAGCGTGGTGCGGGAAAAAGAGCTAGGGTCGATTATCAACCTTTACGTGACCCCCACCACCCGTAGCGAATTTTTACTTGGCAAACAGCTGCCATACATCGCGCTGGGGATGCTGAACTTTTTCCTGCTCTGCGCCCTGTCGGTGTTTGTGTTTGGCGTACCGCATAAAGGCAGTTTCCTGACGCTCACCCTGGCGGCGCTGCTGTATATCATCATCGCCACCGGAATGGGGCTGCTGATCTCCACCTTTATGAAAAGCCAGATTGCCGCCATTTTCGGTACGGCAATTATCACGTTGATCCCGGCGACACAGTTTTCCGGGATGATCGATCCGGTAGCTTCGCTGGAAGGTCCAGGACGTTGGATCGGCGAGGTTTACCCGACCAGTCATTTTCTGACTATCGCCCGCGGAACGTTCTCGAAAGCGCTGGATCTGACTGATTTGTGGCAACTTTTTATCCCGTTGCTGATAGCCATACCGCTGGTGATGGGCTTAAGCATCCTGCTGCTGAAAAAACAGGAGGGATGATGCGCCATTTACGTAATATTTTTAATCTGGGTATCAAAGAGTTGCGCAGTCTGCTCGGTGATAAAGCGATGCTGACGCTGATTGTCTTCTCGTTTACGGTGTCGGTGTATTCGTCAGCGACCGTTACGCCAGGATCGTTGAACCTCGCGCCGATCGCCATTGCCGATATGGATCAATCGCAGTTATCGAACCGGATCGTTAACAGCTTCTATCGCCCGTGGTTTTTGCCACCGGAGATGATCACCGCCGATGAGATGGATGCCGGGCTGGACGCCGGACGTTATACCTTCGCGATAAATATTCCGCCTAATTTTCAGCGTGATGTCCTCGCCGGACGCCAGCCGGATATTCAGGTGAACGTTGATGCCACGCGCATGAGCCAGGCATTTACCGGCAATGGGTATATCCAGAATATTATCAACGGTGAAGTGAACAGCTTTGTCGCGCGCTACCGTGATAACAGCGAACCGTTGGTATCGCTGGAAACACGGATGCGCTTTAACCCGAACCTTGATCCCGCGTGGTTTGGCGGGGTGATGGCGATCATCAACAACATTACCATGCTGGCGATTGTATTGACCGGATCGGCGCTGATCCGCGAGCGTGAACACGGCACGGTGGAACACTTACTGGTGATGCCGATAACGCCGTTTGAGATCATGATGGCAAAGGTCTGGTCGATGGGGCTGGTGGTGCTGGTGGTGTCGGGATTATCGCTGGTGCTGATGGTGAAAGGCGTGCTGGGCGTACCGATAGAAGGCTCGATCCCGCTGTTTATGCTGGGCGTGGCGCTCAGTCTGTTTGCCACCACGTCAATCGGCATTTTTATGGGGACGATAGCGCGTTCAATGCCGCAACTGGGGCTGCTGGTGATTCTGGTGCTGCTGCCGCTGCAAATGCTTTCCGGTGGTTCCACGCCGCGCGAAAGTATGCCGCAGATGGTGCAGGACATTATGCTGACCATGCCGACGACACACTTTGTCAGCCTCGCGCAGGCCATCCTCTATCGTGGTGCCGGATTCGAAATCGTCTGGCCGCAGTTCCTGACGCTGATAGCGATTGGCGGCGCGTTTTTTACCATTGCGCTGCTGCGATTCAGGAAGACGATTGGGACAATGGCGTAAATACAGTGCCCGATACGCAAGCTTATCGGGCCTACGCGATGGTGCAATTTATTGAATTCTAGTGGTTTTGTAGGCCGGATAAGGCGTCACGCCGCATCCGGCGAGGATTTATTTTACCGACCGATGCCCCTCATTCATCATCAGGATTTTGCTATACACATCTTCCTCGACGGCGTTTTTTGCTGATGCCATCACTCGTGCCAGATTCGCCTCGTTGTGATTATTCACATACGCTTTGCCGACTGCGGTGATAAACGCTTTGCGCAGATCGCTGGCGATATTCACTTTAGCGACGCGATAATTAACGAAACTGCGTAATATCTCCGGGGCGATACCGGAGCCGCCGTGGATAACCAGCGGCACCGGGCTGACTTCGGCAATGCGCTTCAGCAGGGGGATATCGATCCGCGGTATATCGTCCAGGCCATGAACGTTACCAATAGAAACTGCCAGCATGTCGCAACCGGTGCGTTCGACAAAGGTCTTCACCTTTTCCGGTTCCGTTTTGCAATCGGCCTCGCTGACGTGATCATCTTCTTTGCCGAGAATCGCCCCCAGCTCCGCTTCAACCGGCACGCCATAAGATTTACAGAAATCGACAGCTTCCTGGGTGAAAGCGATATTCTCTTCAAAAGAGAATGCGGCACCGTCAATCATGACCGAGGTAAAGCCCGCGCGCACCGCCTGTTTAACATCCTCCTGGGTTTTCCCGTGATCCAGATGAAGACTGACCGGAACATCCATTTTATCGGCGTGACGTTTCACGATTTCATATATGTAATCGTATCCCGACAGTTGTGCATTGGTGGGCGCAATCTGAATGAAGTTGGGTAATCCCGAACGCTCAATAGCGTTTAAAATTGAAATTGTCGTCTCCAGATTGGTGGTATTAAACGCGCCCGCTAATACCCGTTTTTCCTGAATGCGGTCGAGCAGTATCCGTCCATTCACTAATGGCATATTGAAAACCTCATTTTTTAATATCAGTTAATTATTCAGCTTCACCGAAGCGGTCGCGAAATAAGGCGGTGAGAGTCTGTATGGCCTCGTTTTCATCATCACCGTCGCAGCGTATTTCCACCGTTTTTCCGCCTTTTATTCCGGCGCGCATAATATTCATCATACTGGTGGCATTAATATCATTACCCTCATAGTGCAGCGTCACTTTACAGCTACATTTTTTGGCGGCTTTCGCCAGACAGGCCGCCGGACGTGCATGCAGGCCAGTACTGTTTCTGACCTCCACGGTTTTAGTCAACATAGTGCTCCTCCCGATGATGTAATGGCATCACGCCTTCTTGCTGTAATTTCAACTGATACCAGCTTTTCCATTTGTGCTGATAACGCTGTAATTGATGATATCTTGCCCGATTCGGTAACAAACGTTGGGCTATGGTAACTTGCGGCGGCGGAATATCCGGTGCCGCGGTTAATAAGGCTCCGACAGAAACCGCCTCGCTAAATGCAATTGCTTCAACCGGACGCTGTAAAATATCTGCCTTTAATTGCAGCCAAAGGGGGTTATGGGTCGCCGGACCGATCACTTTTAACACGCTGGTGCCAGGCACATTAAAACAGGCAAAGCAGTTGGCAAATTCCATGGTTAATCCCAGTGAGACGCTGGAAATTAACATGTCGATATTTAACGTATCGCCAAGCCCATAAAATAATCCGCGGGTGTGGCGATTTTTATAGGGTGAACCCGAACCGCGAAGATGCGGAATAAAGACGGGAATGTCATCAAGCGACCAGTTCCCCGCCAGGTAATCCGCATACCCACGATTGAGCGACGCGGCGATCTCCTCATCAGTTAGCCGGAACGTGTTGCGCAGCCACTCCAGCGCGAAACCGCCCACGGGCAGAGAAGCAAACAGGGTGAACTGGTTGGCAAGCGAGTAACAGCCGTTTGCCAGCTTGTCACGTTTGGCCTGTTCATCCAGCGTCGGTTGTGTATCCAGTTGCAGAATGCCTTCCGTGGTGCCCGTCGAGTTAAGGATATCGCCCGGCATCATCTGCAACGCCCGCGCACCCACCATATGGTCATGTCCGGCCAGCGTCACGCTGACCGGTTGCGAGAACCCAAGCGTTTTGCAGAGCGACTCGCTGACCCATCCGGCGTGTTCGCCTGGCTGCACCAATGGCGCAAATGCTGAACAGGGAACGTGTAACAACGCCGCCGCTTTCGCTGACCATTCGCCTTTGCGCACGTCCAGACACAGTGTACGGCTGGCTAAGGTGATATCCGTTCGCTGTTCGCCAGTCAGCCGCCAGAGCAGCACTTCCGGTGCATGTAGCCAGCGCAGGCCGCGACGATTGCGCAGCGGATAATGCTCCAGCAACCAACGCATTTTGAAGGCAGAGTAATTGCTGTGCAGTGGTAATCCGCAAATGTCATAAAGTGCCGCACTGTCTGCCTCGCTAAGCGTTGCCAGATACTCTTCACCGCGACGGTCATACCATGCCAGCATTGGCGTCAGGATCTCGCCATGTTCGTCAAGAAACACCCCTGACTCGCCAAAACTGGCAATGCTGATCCGCCTGACAGGCAGCGGTGAAGCGGCGTTCAGTTGCGCTATCGCCTGGCGGACCTCCTGCCAGAGGGCGTCGATATCGAAATCGACATCGCCCTGTGGGGAGATCTGTTTTGCCGTCACGAATTTATGCGCGCCCAACGTCGTTGCGTCCAGGCAGGAAAAGCAGGTGACTTTGCAATTGGTGGTGCCAATATCGATAACGATAGCGGCGCTGTTATCAGGCATAAACCGTGCTCCGCGTCATTCGGAAAATGCCATACAGCACCAGGGCAATAACCGGCACCAGAGCAATGGCGATGAGATTGCCGTTGAAGATTTCCAGCAGCCAGAAGCGGAACGGGTTACCGCCATCAAGGAAACTGGAAACCTGGCCGCTGGAGCCTTCGGCAAATTTGAAGTTAACGTCTTTCGCCATTCCGGTAATAAACGGCGCGATTTTGGTAGCAATCCACAGGTCGGCAATAATCACCGGGATCGCCGCCAGAACGGTGCGGAAAATGTTGCCACGGCTGGCTAAAGCAATCATCGACGCCATTACCGCCAGGTTGGCAAGGTCGCCAAGCGGCAGGACTTCATTACCTGGGAGGACAAACGCGATAAAGACCGAGATTGGCGTTAGCAGCAGGGCGGTGGAGATAATCGCCGGATTACCTACGGCAACGGCGATATCCAGGCCGATATAGAGATCGTCACGGTCAGGGTATTTGGCATTGAGATACTTTTTAATGGCTTCAGACAGCGGTAATAAACCTTCCATCAGAATGCGAACCATGCGTGGCAGGATGAACATCACACCGCCAATGCTGATGCCAAGCAGCAATACTTTTTTGAAATCGTATCCGGCAATTACGCCGAGAAAAATGCCCAGAATAGTGCCAACCATCATCGGTTCGCCGAAAATGCCAAACTTTTTCTGTACGGTTTCCGGATCGATATGAATACGATTGAGGCCGGGGATATGGTCGATGATTTTGTCGACCAACAGACCGACCGGAAAGAACACCACCGAAGAGAGCGTCGGCAAAGAGATCCCTTCCAGGCCAAAGTATTTTTGTACCAGTGGCGCAGACCAGTCGGCGAGTTTAAGTACTACCACCGCAGCAATCGCCGCCGCCAGCAAACCAAAGAACAGGCTGCCGGAGCTGTAATAAACCAGCGTACCGGCAAGGGCAAAATGCCAGTAGTTCCACATATCTACGTCAACGGTGCGGGTTTTATTTAACGCCAGCATCGCCACGTTAATCAGAATAGTCAGGGGAATAACAAACGGGGCAATTGGCGAACCCCATGTAATAGCGGAAAGCGGCGGCCAGCCTAAATCCACCACCGGTAAATTAATTCCGGTGCGTTCAACCATCGCCTGGGCCGCTGGCCCGACATTGCTGGTAAGAATATCGAAAATGGCATAAATACCGACAAAACCAATGCCGACCGTTAATGACGAACGTAAGGCTTTAGCGGGTTTTACTTTGAAAAAGAGAGCAAGAATAAATAACACCAACGGCAACATTACCGTGGGACCAAATCCCAATATATATTGCACAATATTATAGAGGGTATGCGCGATATCGTTCATAATAAACCTCTTTTTCAGGCGAGAGCGCACCTCGCGTTAGCGCCTGATGTAGTGTGTTGAAATTAATTATTATTAATTACTTTTTTAGGATAGAAACAATTTGCGCCAATACTTTCTCTTCGCCAATACCAGTAATAATTGGCAAGCCGTTAACCACCGGCACGTCGAGTTCATAAGGCACTTTAGTCGTTGAAACAACCAGTGCTACGCCGTCGGTATTTCCAGGTAAAGAGGCAACGTTGGTTTGAGAATAATTAACGTTAAGACCGTGCTCTTTACAATATTCCATGACTTTTTCTGTTACTGCCGTGGATGTGGCAATACCCGTGGCGCAGACAAATAAAATGGTTTGACTCATATTTCACCTCGTTCTTTCATTTTGTTTAAGATTGCTGTGTGTATTTCTGTTGTTTCCATCGTAAGCAGGGCGCACATAAAGGGCGTATCCTGAATCATCTCCATAATCCACCCCAGGGCATTTAATTGTTTGTTACTTTCGCCTAAGGCGAGCAAAAAAATCACCCTGACAGGTACGGGATCAGGGTCGCCGCCCATATCGGCAAACACTACCGGTTCCGGCAGGATGCCGACGGCAATTGCATTGTGCCTGACATGTTTATGGTCCGTGTGCGGAATGGCGACACACGGTGGTTCGGTAGGCAGTCCCGTTGGGTACGTCGCCTCACGTTCCAGTACATGATCGGCAAAATCAGGGACCACCAGTTCGGCGGTAACCAACGGTTGCGCTAACTGACGGATGATCTGTTCAACGCTTAACCCTGCCGGAAGTCGTTGAATAAAATTTTCCTGAAACTGTATGCCTTGCATTTTATTCCTCTTAAAAAAGTGTACTTAACTCACTTCCCGCCGTTGCAGCACGGTGCCAAGATAGTATTTATTTCCTTTTAACCAGACGTTGCCAAACTCAACGGGTAATCCGCGGGAGAAAAAGACTAACTGCTCCAGATGCAAAACGGGTGCATCTTCACTGATATCTAAAAAATGACCGCGTTCATTACCAATTAATCGCGCGGCATAGCGACTTTCCGAGTAACGAATTTTTCTTTGCGACAAACTTTCTATTGTTGGAAATAAATTGTGTTGATTAAAATCGATTTCCACGATGCCGGGGCATAGCTCAATATTGATACGGTTCTCTATCAGCATCGCTTTTTCATCACCAATTGAACGTAAACGCTCAAGGTAAAGAATATCCTGACCGGGCGTTATTCTTAATTTCTCTGCCACATAACGATTAGCCGGTTCAATCCGTGACGTAATAACTTCAGTGGTAAAATGTATTTTCTGGCTTTCCAGCGATTCCGCGAATGACAATAATCCTTCACCTAACGGATATGCCACGTTCTCTTTTTTGACAAATGTTCCCTTCCCCTGAACCTGAATCAACACGCCTTCTTTTACCAGTTGGGCGACCGCTTTTTTAACGGTTCCCCGACTCACTTCCAGCATATCCATAATCTGGTATTCCGAAGGAATGCGATCGTCTTCCACCAGATCCCCGGTATAAATACTTTCTCTTATCCACTCCACCACTTGTTGATAGAGCGGTATTTGTGACGACTTACTCAATGATTTCATGGCGCGCACCTGAACATTTACAGTTGTCTATGGACAATCATGGACAACTTCAAGCGTATAGTAGGTGAACAGGCGAAAAAGAGGATCGAAGCGTCTCACATTTTAGGGGACCAAATCGTGATCAAAAAAATGTGACGTGAGTCGATATTTGGCAGGAGTCTACTGCGCCGTCAGGAAATAACGGCGCGTTGGGAGGTGTTAATCTTCCTTCGGCAGGCACTGCAAATGCCCGTGCCGCACGCCGCGCTGGGCGATGACGTCGTCGGCAAAATGTTGTACGTCACCCATGTCACCTTTCAACACGGCGATTTCCAGACAGTCGTCGTGATTAATGTGCACATGCAGAGTAGCAACCGAGAGATCGTGGTGATGATGCTGGGTGGAGACAATACGGCTGGCTAAGTCACGTTTTTCGTGTTCATACACATACGACAGCACCGCGAAACCTTGTGTGCCGTGTTGTTGAGTGGCTTCCTGCGCCAGAGCGCTACGCAGAATATCGCGGATCGCCTCGGAACGGTTGTTATAACCACGACGCTGGCTCAGGCTGTCCAGCGTCTCCAGTAAATCGTCATCAAGCGTGATGGTGACTCGTTGCATTTGCGTTAAACCTTTTCTGTGGTGCGACGGCGCACGGGGAATGCGGGTAATACCGCGTTTTGTAGCACACGTCCGGCGTCAGAGGAAAAGGTTAATTTATCTCCCACCACCTGGGTTTCGACGATTTGTCCGTTGTCCATCACCATCACCCGCTGACAGAAGCGTTCCACCAGGCGTAAGTCGTGGGTGATGAACAGGCAGGCGGTGCCAAACTGTTGTTGCAGCTTTTTCAGCAGGCGAATGACGCCCGCCTGTAACACGAGATCAAGGTTCGAAACGGCTTCATCCAGAATCAGCAGTTTCGGTTCGACCGCCAGCGCGCGTGCCAGACAGACACGCTGGAGCTGGCCGCCGCTTAACTGCGGTGGGCGTTTGTCGAGCACGCTGTCGTCGAGATCGACCGCCTTCAGCATTTCGCTGGTGCGCGCCAGTTGTTCGGCTTTTTTCAGCGATAGCAGGTGGCGCATCGGTTCACGCAGGATCTCGCGCACGGTTTTGCGCGGATTCACGGCGCTGATGGAGTCCTGAAACACCATTTGAATATCACGGCGGAACGCTTTACGTTGCGCGCGATTGAGCTTCGCCAACGGTTCGCCGCGCCAGCTAATATTTCCCTGTGAGGGCGACTCTAACCCTACCAGCAGCCGCGCGAGGGTACTTTTTCCGCAGCCGCTGCGTCCCAGCAGGGCGACGGTTTCACCGCTTTTCAGGGCCAGGGAAACGTTATTCAGCACCGCCTGGTGCTGATGTTTTCCGCTAAATCCACCGTGCGCATAGTGATGGGAAAGGTCGGAGACGTTAAGTAAAGTCATGATGCCAGCTCCATACCGTAGAGGGCGAGATGCGCGGAAACCAGGCTGCGCGTTACCGCATGTTTGGGGGCGTTAAACAGCGTTTCTACATCGCCCTGTTCGACAATTTTACCGTGAGACATTACCGCCACATCGTCTGCCAGACGCGCTACTACGCCCATATCATGGGTAACCAGCAGCATTCCCGGTGCTTGTTTTTGCATAATGCTTTCCAGTAGATCGAGGATGCGTGCTTGTGCTACCACGTCGAGATCGGTGGTTGGTTCATCGGCGATGATAAACGGTGATTCGCACAGCACCGCCATCGCAATCATCATGCGCTGCAACATGCCGCCGCTCATCTCGAACGGGTAGAGCTTCAGCACGCGCGCGGCGTTTTCCAGCCCCACCGCTTCTATGGCAGCGGTAAGCGTAGCGTCATCGGCGGGTTTCCCCAGCGCCAGGCAGGTTTCACGCGCGTGGGTGTGCATGGTGTGCAGCGGATTAAAGGCACTGCGCGGGTTCTGCATGATGGTGGCAATTTTGATGCCGCGCAGGGCGCAGGGAGAAACCGGTTTTCCATCGGCCAAAATTTCCCCCGCCGTCTGGCGAACGCCTGCGGGCAGAATGCCCAGCGTCGCGGCGCAGGTCAGCGACTTCCCGCTGCCACTACCGCCGACTAACGCCAGCACACGCCCACGTTGCAGGGTTAACGATACGCCGTGCACCAGCGGCTGCGCGGCCTGTAGCGCGATATTACGGAGTTCAATCTGTTGTGGCATTAGTGTGCGTGCTCCGTCACCAGATGAGGGTCCAGATGATCGCGCAGTGCGTCACCCACCAGGTTAAAGGCCATCACGCTGATAAACAGCGCCAGCCCCGGCCAGAACATTTGCAGCGGCTGGGTCCAGATATACTGACGCGCGTCGTTAATCATCACGCCCCATTCGGCGGTCGGCGCGGTCACGCCGAGACCGAGGAAGGACATCCCCGCGACGTGTAGCATCATATGACCGATATCCAGCGTCGCCAGCACCAGCAGCGAGGGGATCACCGCACCTGCCAGATGATCAATAAACACCCGCACATGGCCCGCGCCAGAAAGCCGTGATGCCAGCACAAACTCGCGCTGGCGCAGTGAAATCACCAGACTGCGCACCATGCGCGCGTACCATGCCCAGTGCGAAAGGGCGATAGCGATAATTACGTTGGTCAACCCGGTGCCAAGCACGCCGACCATAAAGAACGACAGAATCGAGGTTGGGAAGGTCATAAACATATCCGCGACGCGCATGGTGGCCTGATCAACGCGCCCGCCAATCAGCCCGGCGCTGCCGCCAATAATCAGCCCTAATGTCAGCACCAACAGCAGGCAGGCCATTACCGAGCCGAGCGACACGCGGGTCGCTGCCATCAGCCGCGAGAAAATATCGCGCCCTAAATGATCGGTGCCCAGCCAGTGCTGCGCATCCGGCGAGAGCAGGCGCGACGGCAAATCAATAGCCTGAGGGTCATACGGCAGCCACCACTGGCTGGTGAGCGCAATCAGCGCCAGCAGGGCGATAATGATCAGCGCCAGGCGAACCGACCAGCGGGAGGAGAGGAAAAAGTTCACGCGTGCGCTCCTTCATGACGACGAATACGCGGGTCCAGCGCGGCGTTGAGCAAATCGACAATCAAATTACAGACCACAAAAACCACCACCATCATCAGCGTAAAGCACTGGATCACCGGATAGTCACGGTTAAAAATCGCCGACACCGCATAGCGCCCGACGCCCGGCCAGGCAAAGATGTTTTCGATAATCATCGTCCCGCCAATCAGTTCGCCAATGTGCATCCCCACGGCAGTGATCATCGGCAGCGAGGCATTGCGCAGAATATGGCGGCGTTCGGTCTGTTTGTCATTCAGGCCGCGCAGCCGCGCCCAGGTCACATGACGCTGACCGGCGACGTCCAGCATACTGGCGCGCAGCAAACGCGCGTTAATCGCCAGCGACATAAAGGCGATGGATACCGCAGGCAAAATGATGTGCTGCCAGCCGCCGTAACCCATCGCGGGTAGCCATTGCAGATACACCGAAAACGCCATCACCAGTAAAAACGCCAGCCAGAAGTTAGGCATCGACACGCCGAGAAACGCGATGAAACGGACGGCGAAATCGGGCAAGCGATCGCGGTGGCGCGCCGCCCAGATACCGAGCGGCACGGAGGTGAGCAGAATTAATACCAGCGCCGCACCCGCCAGTTCCAGCGTGGCGGGCAGGAAGTTCAGCATATCGTCCAGCACCGGGCGTTGGCTGGCGAATGAGATACCAAAGTCAAGATGCAGCGCCTTCCATAGCCAGGTGCCATACTGGACGTACAGCGGCTGATCCAGCCCCAGCATAGTGCGGGTAGAGGCCAGCATCTCCGGCGTCGGCGGCAGGTTAGATAAACGCAAATAATCAAGCGCCGGGTCGCCGGTGCCGAGGCGCAGCATCAAAAAAATGATCACCGAGGCGGCGAGCACCATCGGGATCAGCAGCAGAAAGCGGCGTAATACATAACGCAACATTAAGGTTTCACCGGTTTAATCTGTTCGAACGGGATTTCGGTGGCGATCGGCGCGTAGGGGATGTTACCCAGTTCCGGTTTTGAAACCACCATCATTGAGATGTAACTGATAGGCAGATAAACCGCCTCGTCATGCAGACGGGTCAGAATGTCGCGATACAGCGCCTGACGTTGCGTTTCGTCATGGGTCGCCAGCACTTCGCCGATCTCTTTATCAATCAGCGGCTTGTCGGCTAAACCTTGCTGTGCCTGGAAGTCAGCGTGCGACGGTACGCGCATTGAACTCAGGAAGGCGTGTGGATCGTATGGCGCGCCCCAGGTGCGGTGGAAAATCATGCCAAAACGACCGTCGCGCTGACGAGCATAGATACTGCTCTCTTCTTCGCCAATCAGCGAGACATCTGCGCCAATCTGGCGCATATCAGCCTGAATGATTTCCGCCATCGATTTGCTTAACGCATCGGTGCCGATGAACGACAGTTCAATGCGCAGCGGCTGACCATTTTTCTCGCGGATGTCTTTGCCAGCAGGCAGCGTCCAACCGGCTTTTTCCAGCAACGCTTTCGCTTTCTGCGGATCGTACTGGCGCGGTTTCAGGCCGAGGTTGGCGTAGGGCACAGAAGGGGCAAACAGGGTGTCGGCGACCTGCTGGGTACCATACAACGCGTTATCAATCAGCGATTTTTTGTTCACCGCGTAATTAAGAGCTTCACGTACTGCCAGCTCGTTGGTGGGGGCTTTGGCGGTATTGAGCGCCAGCATCACGGTTTCGATCGGCTGTGACAGTTGAGTGTGGTAAGCCGGGTTCTGGCTAAAGCGGGCGAAGGTATCGAGCGGTAATAACCCTTCGTTTCCGTACAGCAGGTCGATATCGCCAGTTTCAAACGCCACCGCGCGGGTAGTCGGGTCCGGGATCACGTTAAAGGTGATCTTTTTAATCGCCGGTTTTTCGCCCCAGTAGTTTTCGTTACGGACGAAGACATCGTACTGATTCAGTTTCGATTCCTGCAAAACCCACGGTCCGGTGCCAATCGGCGCTTTTATCCCGTTCATGGTTTCGTGATTTTTAAATTGTGACGGGGCAATAAAGCGGAAAGGACGCGGCAGGGCCAGTTCTTGCAGGAAAGGATAGTAGGCGCTTTTCAGGGTGATTTGCAGCTCGTTTTTGCTGAGTGCTTTGACATCAACAATCTGGTTTGCCAGCTCCAGCCAGGCGTGACGTTGACGGTTATCGAGCACTGCACGGAAGTTTTCTGCCGCCGCCTCTGCATCAAACGGTTCGCCGTTGGAGAATTTCACGTCATCACGCAAGGTGAAGGTCCAGGTTTTGCCATCTTCCGAATGGGTCCAGCTTTTTGCCAGCCACGGGATCACCGAACCGTCTGCCTGATATTTCACCAGCGGTTCATAAACCATGCTCTGGGCGAACATTTGGTTAGGCGTGTAAAGGTGCGGGTTTAGTGGCCCGACATTCACCGGCCAGGCGGTGGTGATTTCATCTGGTGCAGCGGCATGGACGATAAAAGACGCACAAGCCAGCAGCGCAAATAGAGTGCGGCGGAGTGTAGAGAACATGGTAACCCCAATGGATTAAAATAGATGGCGGAAATAAGTATGACGATTTTAAGTATTCGTCATACTGATTACCTGTTCTGGATCAATAGATGGGCAGTCGGGTGGGCGGATCAGTTAACTGAATCGATCCATTGCACACTGTCGGCGGTGAGCGTAAAGGGGGTAGGGGTGCAGATCGCTAGGCTTAAATTTTCTAGCTGACAATGGCTGACTGACAGCGAGGAGTTATAGGTGCTGTCTACGCTGACGATTTGCCAGGCGCTGCCGCCACGCTGTTTAACGATGGCTTCTTTGCGCGTCCAGATGCGCCAGAACATTTCCAGTTGCTGATCAGGATGCACGGCGTCCATCTCGGCATGTTCCCCGAGGCTGAATACGGCGTTCGCCAGCCAGCGCCAGTTGGCGCGCGGGCGAATCACTTCGATATCGCAGCCGACTTCGCCTTCATCGCTCAACAGCAGGGCGATATCGTCACCGCTATGGCTTAAGTTGAACCATAGCGGCGTTTCCGGCGCGAATGCAGGTTTGCCTTGTTCGCCATAGATGATCTCCGGTAGCGGGGAAAGCGTGTGCGAAAGCAATGCACGCCCCGCCAGCCAGCGTTCGCGTCGTGGACCTTGCGGTGCTTGCTCGCGTAAACCCAGTGGCAGAGGAGCTGCGCTTAAGGTCGAAACTTTCCCCAGAACTATCCGATACATATCAGGGCCAACGTTTAATGGAAAATGAAAGTGCGTATCGTAACACTTGTCGCCTCATCCCGGTAACCGACTTTTCGGTCTGCCTGGCCCCAGTAAAATCGCCAGTTTGCTGCCGCCTTTGGTGGTTTCCATCCAGATTTTACACACGCTGGTTAATGGCACCGAAAGTAGCATCCCTACCGGGCCGAGCAGCCATCCCCAAATTAACAATGAAAGAAATACCACCATGGTGGACATCCCCAGGCGATGGCCCATCATCCGTGGTTCTAAAATATTGCCGATGACCATATGGACCACTAAAAACAATGCGCCGACCAGAATACATTCGTAAATACCATTAAACAGCAGCACCTGAATCATTGGCGGTACGGCGGAAATTACCGCACCGATATTGGGCACGTAGTTGAGCAAAAACGCCAGTACTGCCCACATCAGCGCAAACTGCACCCCCATCAGCTCCAACCCCAGCCAGACGATTACGCCTGTCCATAAACTGAGTAGCGTCTTTAACGCCAGATAATGCGAAACGCCTTTAAGTGCGCGGTGTAGTCCGGCGATGTGAATCTGTGGATTATTCAACGCGAAACGCATTTTGTAAGGGACGTGGCGCACTTCAAACAGCATAAAAACTACGGTCATCACCAGCAAAAGCACGCTCGCCATTGCCCCGGAAAGCCCGGTCATTAGCGCCGTGGTGAAGGTAACCACTTTTTCCGAGTCCATCCGCTGTAGTATTCGCTCCGGCGACATATGCAAATTAAGAAAAGGCAACATCTCCTGCAATTTAAAAAGTTTGCGCGTCAGCTCCTTATTAAACTTCGGCAGCATAGAGATAAATTCGTTAAACGATGCCGCCAGTACGCCGACCAGCGCGGTGAGTGCGATCAGCATCACCACAACCACAATCGTAATGGCAACGGGGCGTTGTACTCCCCGACGAATAAACCAGGTGACGAGCGGGTTGAGAACGATGGCAAAAAACAGCGCCAGTAATAGCTGCACAATGATATCTGCCGCTGCGTGAATGCCCGCGAGGATCACTACCAGCGAGGCCAACTTGAGCAGAATGCGCATGCCCGTTTTATCGGGTTGAGGGGTTTCCATTGGGGCTTCCTTGTGACTTTTTGTATTAAGTGTAGCGGGAGTCACGCCAGCAATATTCTGATTCTTACTGCTGATTTTCACGTCAGCACATGGTAAAAATGAAACACTGTTGTAAAAATGTGGTGATCCTCATGCCCGAACCCGTAGCCGAACCCGCGCTAAACGGATTGCGCCTGAATTTGCGCATTGTCTCCATTGTCATGTTTAACTTCGCCAGCTACCTCACCATCGGGTTGCCGCTCGCTGTATTACCAGGCTATGTCCATGATGTGATGGGCTTTAGTGCCTTCTGGGCAGGGTTGGTTATCAGCCTGCAATATTTCGCCACCTTGCTGAGCCGTCCTCATGCCGGACGTTACGCCGATTTGCTGGGACCCAAAAAGATTGTCGTCTTCGGTTTATGCGGCTGCTTTATGAGCGGTCTGGGATATCTGACGGCAGGATTAACCGCCAGTCTGCCCGTCATCAGCCTGTTATTACTGTGCCTGGGGCGCGTAATCCTTGGGATTGGACAAAGTTTTGCCGGAACGGGATCGACCCTGTGGGGTGTTGGCGTGGTTGGTTCGCTACATATCGGGCGGGTGATTTCGTGGAACGGTATTGTCACTTACGGGGCGATGGCGATGGGTGCGCCGTTAGGTGTCGTGTTTTATCACTGGGGCGGATTGCAGGCGTTAGCGTTAATCATTATGGGCGTGGCACTGGTGGCCATTTTGTTGGCGATCCCGCGTCCGACGGTAAAAGCCAGTAAAGGCAAACCGCTGCCGTTTCGTGCGGTGCTTGGGCGCGTCTGGCTGTACGGTATGGCGCTGGCACTGGCTTCCGCCGGATTTGGCGTTATCGCCACCTTTATCACGTTGTTTTATGACGCTAAAGGTTGGGACGGTGCGGCTTTCGCGCTGACGCTGTTTAGCTGTGCGTTTGTCGGTACGCGTTTGTTATTCCCTAACGGCATTAACCGTATCGGCGGCTTAAACGTGGCGATGATTTGCTTTAGCGTTGAGATAATCGGCCTGCTACTGGTTGGCGTGGCGACTATGCCGTGGATGGCGAAAATCGGCGTCTTACTGGCGGGGGCGGGGTTTTCGCTGGTGTTCCCTGCATTGGGCGTAGTGGCGGTAAAAGCGGTTCCGCAGCAAAATCAGGGGGCGGCGCTGGCAACTTACACCGTATTTATGGATTTATCGCTTGGCGTGACCGGACCACTGGCTGGGCTGGTGATGAGTTGGGCGGGCGTTCCGGTAATTTATCTGGCGGCGGCGGGACTGGTCGCAATCGCGTTATTACTGACGTGGCGATTAAAAAAACGGCCCCCGGTGGAAATACCTGAGGCCGCCTCATCATCTTAAAACTTACTGAATAACCAGCGTATTAATGATGTTTTCTGCGGTGGTCTGTGCTTTTTGCTGATTGTCAGCGGGCAGCGTAATTTGCATGGTTAGCAGTTGATTACCCACGTTACCCAGAATAACGGAAGAGTACGCCGTCTGGCCTTTCGCGGAGATAATGCTGTCTAACTGCTGCATTTTGTGACCTTTCAGCTCAATGGCTTTATTGGTTACCACTTGCAGCTGCGGATCGCGGCTACGTTGCTGATCTTCCAGACGCTTCGCCAGCACCGCCAGATCTTCTTTCGGATCATCGCCCATGATGACGATGACTGCTTTCTGCCCGGTGGCGTCGGACCAGACATGCATGTTATTGGCCTGCGTTCCCAGCTTACCGCTCTGGTCGGTCATATCCGCTGGCAGCGAGAAACTTAACTTGCCATCAAGCAGGTTGACGGGATTCCCGGTCGCGTTACTTTCTGCGACCGAACCCTGCGCCGTAGCGTTAGTGTCTTTATCATCACAGGCCGCAAGCCCCATAACCAGCAGGCCAATTCCGACATATTTAACCAGATTGCGCATTGACTTCTTCCTTTCGATAAACGGCCATAACGGCTCATTCATCCATCTTATCACAACTCTGATAACGAACCTTTAACTCGCCTGCAAAGCGTTGATTTCGGATTTATCTGCCAGTCTTTTCAACAGCATATTGAGTAATACGCCATACATTGGCAGGAAGAAAACGATACTGATTAACACTTTGAAACAGTAATCGACCAGCGCGATTTCCATCCAGTGTTCAGCCATAAAGGCATCCGGGCTACGCCAGAAGGCAATGAAGAAGAAGGCCAGCGTGTCGCTGACGTTACCGAACAGTGTGGACGCTGTCGGTGCCAGCCACCAGTGACGACTCTGACGCAGGCGGTTAAAAACGTGCACGTCGAGGATCTGCCCCAGCGCGTAGGCCATGAAACTGGCGGTGGCGATACGGGCGACAAACAGGTTGAAGTGGGCGAGCGCGCCGAATCCTTGCCATGACCCCATATAAAACAGCGATGAGATGACGTAGGAGATCAGCAATGCGGGGATCATTACCGCAAAGATGATGCGACGAGCCAGCGGCGCGCCAAAAATACGCACGGTCAGGTCAGTAGCGAGAAAGATAAACGGAAAGCTAAACGCGCCCCAGGTGGTATGAAAACCAAAAATGGAGACCGGAAGCTGAACCAGATAGTTACTGGAGGTGATCACCAGAAGATGAAATAACGATAACCAGAACAACGCCTTATAGCGTTGCGTTTGCGAGAAAACGTTCATATTGTACCTTTTTGATTAACCATTGGGGTGAGGGAACCCAATACGTGCGACACGCTATTTTATACGTGCTGACCCTTTTTTCGAGCCGCCGCATGATACTGCTTTACGTTGACAATGCAATGGTTAATTTTCACGCAATCGTTAACCTGGTTTGCTTACGGACTCACAGGGCGTAAACTAGCGCCGTTTTTTTATGTGATGAGAAGAAAATGACCGATCTCTTTTCCAGCCCTGACCACACACTCGACGCACTTGGCCTGCGCTGCCCGGAACCAGTAATGATGGTGCGCAAAACAGTGCGCAATATGCAGCCAGGTGAAACGTTGCTGATTATTGCTGACGATCCGGCGACGACCCGCGATATTCCTGGGTTTTGTACCTTTATGGAACACGAACTGGTTGCTAAAGAGACGGATGGACTGCCTTATCGTTATTTGATTCGTAAAGGCGGTTGATGGGGGAAGATTGGCTTCGATGCCGCCTTTTCCCCTCACCCTAACCCTCTCCCCAGAGGAGCGAGGGGACCGATCGCGCTCAATGTTGCGATCGGTTTGCCTTATTTCCTGCGCAACAGCCTTAACGCATTCGCCGTTACCAGCACCGTCGCACCGGTATCTGCCAGCACTGCCAGCCACAGTCCGGTCATCCCTAACAGCGTCGTGACGAGGAAAACGCCTTTCAGCCCCAGCGCAATAGTGATGTTCTGGCGGATATTGGCGTGAGTGGCGCGTGCCAGTTCAATCATTTGCACCAGACCGCGCAGGTGGTTATGGGTTAATGCTGCATCGGCGGTTTCCAGCGCCACGTCTGTGCCGCTACCCATTGCAATCCCGATGGCGGCAGCTTTCATCGCTGGCGCGTCGTTAATACCATCACCGACCATCGCCAGCGGCGCATGTTGATTCAGCTCGGTCACCGCTTTGACTTTATCTTCCGGCAAGAGGCCCGCTTTAAATTCCAGCCCCAGTTCCCCGGCGATTGCCGCTGCTGCGCGTGGATTATCGCCTGTAAGGATCACCCCTTTGACGCCCAGCGCGTTCAGTTCACTGATAGCAGTTGCAGCATCGGCGCGCAGGGTATCCTGCAACGCAATGACACCCAGCACGTCATCGTTACGTACTACCAGCACTACCGTTTGCCCGGCGCTTTCCAGTTCATTAATCAAACCAGCAAATGCATCAGCAGGATGTTTTCCGGCAGCGCATATCAACACGCGCTCACCGTTAACCTGCGCTTCAATGCCAGACCCGACCAGCGCCCGCTGTGATTGGGCGGTAGGAATGGCGAGTTCAGCAACCTGTGCTTCGCGCACAATGGCCTGTGCCAGTGGATGCGTCGCGCCTTGCTCGACCGCCGCCGCCAGTGTCAGCAGTTCAGATTCACTAATACCCGTTGCCGGATGAATCGCGGTAACGCGCGGTTTACCGACGGTCAGCGTACCGGTTTTATCAAACGCCACCTGGGTAACACGACCCAGCTGCTCCAGCGCCGCGCCGCCTTTAATCAACGCCCCACGACGCGCTGCTGCCGCCAGCCCGGAGGTAATCGCCGCGGGCGTGGAGATAACTAAAGCACACGGGCAACCAATCAGCAGCAGCGTCAGCCCTTTATAAATCCACTCCTGCCAGCTGGCGGCAAACAGCAGCGGCGGCACCAGCGTTACCAGCAGGGCGACCGCCATAATCGCTGGCGTGTAAATACGGCTGAAACGGTCGATAAACCGCTCAATAGGTGCGCGGCGCTCTTCGGCTTCTTCAATCAGTTTCAGAATCCGGTCAATGGCGCTGGCACCCGGTTCTGACAGCACTTCCAGCGTTACCAGACGGTCTACGCTGGTGGCGCCTGCAGGAACTTTATCGCCCGTCGCGCGCTCCACCGGAATGGATTCGCCGGTCAGGGCACTTTCATCAAAACTGGCAAACGGTGAGAGCAGTTTACCGTCGGCAGGCAAACGCCCACCTGCCGCAACTTCAATCACATCGCCAGGCCGCAGGCTGTTTATTGCCACCTCTTCACGCTCACCGTTACTCAGACGCGTGGCGGTTTCTGGCTTCAGCGCCATTAACGCGCTGACCCCTTGACGCGCGCGACTGGCGGCCCAGCCTTCCAGTCGTTCACCAATCAAAAACAGCAGCAACACCATCGCAGCTTCAGCCGTTGCGCCAATAAACAGCGCCCCAGTAGCGGCTACGCTCATTAAGGTTTCAATGGCGAAGTAGCTGCCAGATTTGATCAGCCGTAATGCCTGACGAGCAATTGGGTACAGCCCAACCAGCGTGGTCGCGATAAACGCCAGTTGACCAAACGGATGATTGAACTGCTCCAGCCCCCAACTGATTGCCATCATCACGATAAGCGTAATCAGCGGCAGATTCTCTTTCAGGCGTGATTCTTGTGGTTCGTCGGAGGCCTGTTCATCGCGCAGGGAATAGCCCGCTTTTTGCACCGCAGATTCAACTTGTGCCCGGATGTCATTGTCGGCATCCACCACCAGTTTTTCGGTGGCGAACAACACCTGTACCTGATTCACGCCTGCAAGCTGGCGCACGGCATTTTCCACTTTGCGCGCACAGGCGGCGCAGTCCATACCGCTGACTTTCCAGCTATAGCGGGTGCCGGAGACGTTTTCAGAGAGAGTTGGCGTGCTGGAACATGCGCCGTCGCAGCAACAGTCGTTGGTGTTCTGTACCGTAGTTAGCGGTTTGAACGCAGCAAATTGAGGGGCTTTCTTGCCGTGATTGTCAGGAGTCGACATGGCATCCTCCGGTTAAGTTTTTTCTCATTAACCGAAGGATACACTCTGGAGTCGACTCCAGAGTCAAGTTTTATCAGAGATACAGCGAGCGGACGATGAGGAAGTGACCAGCAAAGTAGCAGGCCGCAGCAATCGCGTTATCCGCACGGAAGCGTCGGCGATAGTGACTACCCAGCCAGACAAAGTTACTGATAAACAGCAACGAAGCGCCAACAAACGCAGAGAGCGCCGGAGCGGTCGGACGGAAGAACCACAGTTCACCTGCCAGCCACACCATCACCAGCGTCATGCCGATAAACGTGCAGATAGGCCAACGGTACTCTTCCAGGCGCGTCCAGATAATCGCCAGTAACAGCGCGCCCAGAACCAGCAGCACCAGTGGCAGAGGCCAGAAGAAAGAGAGCGTCATCTGACTGGCGAAATAGATGGTGTACAGCAGGTGCGAGAGGAAAAACGCGCCGATGGCGTACATCAGACGTTGACGTGGCAACAGGGTTAGCGCATCGCCCAGCAGTGAGGCACACAGCCCCGCCAGCACCAGATAGCTAATGGCGTCGAACATCGGCGCTTGCCAGGCCAGCAACAGCAGGAGAAGAAGGGTTAACGGTTTAAACACCCAGCGTTGCCAGGTTGGCCCACGATACGATGCATCCACAGATAGCCATGCGGAAAGACAGACAGCGATAAACGACCAAAGCATCTTAGTTCCTTGAATTCGTTATTTTTTCGTAAGCGGAATGCCTACGGTCTTGCTTCCAGTTTAGTGGCGAGGGTGGACGGATGACAACACCATAACTGGCAGGGTATGCTTATTTCCGCATTTTCCGATGAGGGATAAAGATGAGTAAACCACCTCTTTTCTTTATTGTTATCATTGGCTTAATCATCGTCGCCGCATCGTTTCGTTTTATGCAACAACGACGGGAAAAAGCTGATAATGATATGGCACCGCTCCAGCAAAAGCTGGTGGTGGTGAGCAACAAGCGGGAAAAACCGATTAACGATCGCCGTTCGCGCCAGCAGGAAGTGACGCCGGCAGGCACCAGTATGCGCTATGAGGCAAGCTTCAAACCGCAAAGCGGAGGAATGGAGCAGACGTTTCGCCTCGACGCCCAGCAGTACCACGCCCTGACAGTGGGCGATAAAGGTACGCTGAGCTATAAAGGAACGCGCTTTGTCAGCTTTGTAGGCGAACAATAAGGTTATTTTTTAACTTTAAATTTCTTCTGCCAGACCAGCAGTTCAAACACGCCGAAAAGGAAAATCCGCACCTTTTCGGCGGTGGTCATCTGCGGGCCATCTTTCGGTAAAGTGGATTTCAATAGCGCCAGCTGCATACCATGCATCAGCACGGTAAAAATCAGCGCCACGTTAACGAAAATATTCAGCGGGCGTGGGAAGGGATGCACCAGGTTGAGGATTAAAAATCCCCAAACACAGAGCATTAACAAACGACCAATATTAATCAGCATCACTTTCTCCTTGTGCTTCGCGTTGATACAGCCGATAAGCCACCTGACCCGCCACTTTTTCCCGATGTAATGACCAGTTTGCCGGAACAGTGGGCAGACCCTTTTCGACTTCGCTTTCGACATAAATCAGGGCTTCGTCAGCCAGCCAGCCGTTATCTTCCAGTAAATTTATCGTCTCTTCTAACAAGCCACGGCGGAACGGTGGATCGACAAACACGATATTATGCGGTGTGCCTTTTTGCGCCAGGAATGACATCGCGTTGCTGTTCACCACGCGTGCATTGCCTGCTTTTAGTGTCGCCAGATTCTTAATTAACTGCTGAGAAACCGCACGATCCATCTCAATCAACGTGGCCCCCGCAGCGTAGCGCGATAACGCTTCCAGCCCCAGCGCGCCGCTCCCGGCGAAGCAATCCAGACATTGGGCGTCAACAATGACCGGAGCCAGCCAGTTAAACAACGTTTCGCGTACGCGGTCGGTGGTGGGGCGCAGACCTGGACTATCAGGAACCGGGAGTTTACGGCCTCGCCACTGCCCGCCAATAATGCGGATTTGGCCGCTGCCGGAATGATTCGGTTTTTTCATGATAAATTGCTCAATCCGCCAGATAACACATACTTGCAGGCGGTGATGTGAATTAAGTTAAGTGATAGACTATTTCATCATTTTTTTAGCTGCTATGTACATAGCGTTAACGCTGTGCCATGAAGCAACAGCGAGGAGTGTAGTCGCAAATGGCGAAAGAAAAAAAACGTGGCTTTTTTTCCTGGCTGGGCTTTGGTCAAAAAGAGCAGACCCCGGAAAAAGAGACAGAAGTTCAGAATGAACAACCAGTTGTAGAAGAAATCGTTCAGGAGCAAGAGCCTGTGAAGGCTTCTGAACAAGCCGTTGAAGAGCAGCCGCAGGCGCATACTGAAGCCGAGGCGGAAACTTTTGCTGCCGACGTTGTGGAAGTTACTGAACAGGTTGCTGAAAGTGAAAAAGCGCAGCCTGAAGCGGAAGTCGTTGCACAGCCGGAACCGGTCGTAGAAGAAACGCCGGAGCCAGTGGCTATCGAACGTGAAGAACTGCCGTTGCCGGAAGACGTCAACGCCGAAGCGGTTTCGCCAGAAGAGTGGCAGGCCGAAGCGGAAACCGTAGAGATTGTCGAAGCGGCGGAAGAAGAAGCGGCTAAAGAAGAAATCACCGACGAAGAGCCGGAGGCACAGGCGCTGGCTGCCGAAGTGGCAGAAGAGGCGGTAATGGTGGTTTCTCCGGCAGAAGAAGATCAGCCGGTGGAAGAAATCGCTCAGGAGCAGGAAAAACCGACCAAAGAAGGTTTCTTCGCGCGCCTGAAACGCAGCCTGTTAAAAACCAAAGAAAATCTCGGTTCCGGATTTATCAGCCTGTTCCGCGGTAAAAAAATCGACGATGATCTGTTTGAAGAGCTGGAAGAACAGCTGTTGATCGCCGATGTGGGCGTGGAAACCACTCGTAAAATTATCACCAATCTGACAGAAGGCGCATCCCGCAAGCAGCTTCGTGATGCCGAGGCGCTCTATGGCCTGCTGAAAGAAGAGATGGGCGAGATTCTGGCGAAAGTCGATGAGCCGCTGAATGTTGAAGGTAAAACGCCGTTCGTGATCCTGATGGTGGGCGTCAACGGTGTGGGTAAAACCACGACGATTGGTAAGCTGGCGCGTCAGTTTGAGCAGCAGGGTAAATCGGTGATGCTGGCGGCAGGCGATACTTTCCGTGCGGCAGCGGTTGAACAGCTTCAGGTCTGGGGTCTGCGCAACAATATTCCGGTGATTGCCCAGCATACCGGTGCGGATTCCGCTTCTGTTATCTTCGATGCCATTCAGGCCGCTAAAGCGCGTAACATCGACGTCCTGATTGCCGATACCGCCGGACGCCTGCAAAACAAATCGCACCTGATGGAAGAGTTGAAGAAAATCGTCCGCGTGATGAAGAAACTCGACGTTGAAGCTCCGCATGAAGTTATGCTGACCATCGATGCCAGCACCGGGCAGAATGCGGTAAGCCAGGCCAAACTGTTCCACGAAGCCGTTGGCTTAACCGGCATCACGCTAACGAAACTGGACGGCACGGCGAAAGGCGGGGTAATTTTCTCGGTGGCTGACCAGTTTGGTATCCCTATCCGCTACATTGGTGTCGGCGAACGTATTGAGGATTTGCGTCCGTTTAAGGCGGACGACTTTATAGAGGCACTTTTTGCCCGAGAGGATTAACAATGATTCGCTTTGAACATGTCAGCAAGGCTTATCTCGGTGGGAGACAGGCGCTGCAGGGCGTTACGTTCCATATGCAGCCGGGTGAGATGGCGTTTCTGACCGGTCATTCCGGCGCAGGGAAAAGTACCCTCCTGAAGCTGATCTGTGGGATTGAGCGGCCCAGCGCCGGGAAAATCTGGTTTAGCGGCCATGACATCACGCGTCTGAAAAACCGTGAAGTTCCGTTTCTGCGCCGCCAGATTGGCATGATTTTCCAGGATCACCATCTACTGATGGACCGTACTGTCTATGATAACGTGGCGATCCCGCTGATTATCGCCGGTGCCAGCGGTGATGACATTCGTCGCCGGGTGTCGGCGGCGCTGGATAAAGTCGGGCTACTGGACAAAGCGAAGAACTTCCCTATTCAGCTTTCCGGCGGTGAACAACAGCGTGTTGGCATTGCCCGCGCGGTGGTGAACAAGCCCGCGGTACTGCTGGCGGACGAACCGACTGGTAACCTGGACGACGCGCTGTCGGAAGGCATTTTACGTCTGTTTGAAGAGTTTAACCGCGTTGGAGTAACCGTATTGATGGCAACGCACGACATCAACCTGATTTCGCGACGTTCCTATCGCATGCTCACCCTGAGCGATGGTCACTTGCATGGAGGCGTGGGCCATGAATAAGCGCGATGCAATCAATCACATTCGGCAGTTTGGCGGGCGTCTGGATCGCTTCCGTAAATCGGTCGGCGGCTCTGGCGACGGCGGTCGTAACGCGCCGAAACGCGCGAAATCCTCGCCAAAACCGGTAAATCGCAAAACCAACGTTTTCAACGAACAGGTACGCTATGCCTTCCACGGCGCATTGCAGGATCTGAAAAGCAAACCGTTCGCCACGTTTTTAACGGTGATGGTTATCGCCATCTCCCTGACGCTGCCCAGCGTCTGTTATATGGTGTACAAAAACGTTAACCAGGCGGCGACGCAATATTATCCGTCACCGCAAATCACTGTTTATCTGCAAAAAACGCTGGATGATGACGCCGCTGCGGGCGTGGTGGCACAGTTGCAGGCCGAGCAAGGCGTGGAGAAAGTGAATTATCTTTCTCGTGAAGACGCACTGGGCGAGTTCCGTAACTGGTCTGGTTTTGGTGGTGCGCTGGATATGCTGGAAGAAAACCCGCTTCCGGCAGTGGCGGTGGTGATCCCGAAACTCGATTTTCAGGGGACGGAGTCACTGAATACGCTGCGTGATCGTATCACGCAGATTAACGGCATTGACGAAGTGCGGATGGATGACAGCTGGTTTGCCCGCCTGGCGGCGTTGACCGGGCTGGTCGGGCGCGTTTCGGCAATGATCGGCGTATTGATGGTGGCGGCAGTATTCCTCGTCATCGGTAACAGTGTGCGCCTGAGTATCTTTGCTCGCCGTGATTCTATTAACGTGCAGAAACTGATTGGTGCGACGGATGGTTTCATCCTGCGTCCGTTCCTGTACGGTGGCGCATTGCTGGGATTTTCTGGCGCATTGTTGTCACTAATTTTGTCAGAAATTCTGGTGCTGCGTTTGTCATCGGCGGTTGCGGAAGTGGCACAGGTTTTCGGAACGAAGTTTGATATCAATGGCTTATCGTTCGATGAATGCCTGCTATTGCTGCTGGTATGCTCGATGATTGGCTGGGTGGCAGCGTGGCTTGCCACGGTACAACATTTACGCCACTTTACGCCTGAATAATAAAAGCGTGTTATACTCTTTCCCTGCAATGGATTCCGTAGCAGGGAAAGAGACCCCGTTGTCTCTTCCCGGTATTTTATCTCTATGTCACATTTTGTGCGTAATTTATTCACAAACTTGCATTGAACTTGTGGATAAAATCACGGTCTGATAAAACAGTGAATGATAACCTCGTTGCTCTTAAGCTCTGGCACAGTTGTTGCTACCACTGAAGCGCCAGAAGATATCGATTGAGAGGATTTGAATGACTGACAAAATGCAAAGTTTAGCTTTAGCCCCAGTTGGCAACCTGGATTCCTACATCCGGGCAGCTAACGCGTGGCCGATGTTGTCGGCTGACGAGGAGCGGGCGCTGGCTGAAAAGCTGCATTACCATGGCGATCTGGAAGCAGCTAAAACGCTGATCCTGTCTCACCTGCGGTTTGTTGTTCATATTGCTCGTAATTATGCGGGCTATGGCCTGCCACAGGCGGATTTGATTCAGGAAGGTAACATCGGCCTGATGAAAGCAGTGCGCCGTTTTAACCCGGAAGTGGGTGTGCGCCTGGTCTCCTTCGCCGTTCACTGGATCAAAGCAGAGATCCACGAATACGTTCTGCGTAACTGGCGTATCGTCAAAGTTGCGACCACCAAAGCGCAACGCAAACTGTTCTTCAACCTGCGTAAAACCAAGCAGCGTCTGGGCTGGTTTAACCAGGATGAAGTCGAGATGGTGGCCCGTGAACTGGGCGTAACCAGCAAAGACGTACGTGAGATGGAATCACGTATGGCGGCACAGGACATGACCTTTGACCTGTCTTCCGACGACGATTCCGACAGCCAGCCGATGGCTCCGGTGCTCTATCTGCAGGATAAATCATCTAACTTTGCCGACGGCATCGAAGATGATAACTGGGAAGAGCAGGCGGCAAACCGTCTGACCGACGCGATGCAAGGTCTGGACGAGCGTAGCCAGGATATCATCCGCGCGCGCTGGCTGGACGAAGACAACAAGTCCACGTTGCAGGAACTGGCTGACCGTTACGGTGTTTCCGCTGAGCGTGTGCGTCAGCTGGAAAAGAACGCGATGAAAAAATTGCGCGCTGCTATTGAAGCGTAATTTCCGCTATTAAGCAGAGAACCCTGGATGAGAGTCCGGGGTTTTTGTTTTTTGGGCCTCTACAATAATCAATTCCCCCTCCGGCAAAACGCCAATCCCCACGCAGATTGTTAATAAACTGTCAAAATAGCTATTCCAATATCATAAAAATGGGGTATGTTTTAGCAGAGTATGCTGCTAAAGCACGGGTAGCTACGTATAAAACGAAATAAAGTGCTGCACAACAACATCACAACACACGTAATAACCAGAAGAGTGGGGATTCTCAGGATGAACATAAAGGGTAAAGCGTTACTGGCAGGATGTATCGCGCTGGCATTCAGCAATATGGCTCTGGCAGAAGATATTAAAGTCGCCGTCGTAGGCGCAATGTCCGGTCCGGTGGCGCAGTACGGTGACCAGGAGTTTACTGGCGCAGAGCAGGCGGTTGCGGATATCAATGCTAAAGGGGGTATCAAAGGCAACAAACTGCAAATCGTAAAATATGACGATGCCTGTGACCCGAAACAGGCGGTTGCGGTGGCGAACAAAGTCGTTAACGACGGCATTAAATACGTGATTGGTCACCTCTGCTCTTCATCAACGCAGCCAGCGTCTGACATCTACGAAGACGAAGGCATTTTAATGATCACCCCAGCGGCAACCGCACCAGAGCTGACCGCCCGTGGCTATCAGCTGATCCTGCGCACCACCGGCCTGGACTCCGACCAGGGGCCGACGGCGGCGAAATATATTCTTGAGAAAGTGAAACCGCAACGCATTGCTATCGTTCACGACAAACAGCAGTACGGCGAAGGTCTGGCGCGTGCAGTGCAGGACGGCCTGAAGAAAGGCAATGCTAACGTGGTGTTCTTTGATGGCATCACCGCCGGGGAAAAAGATTTCTCTACCCTGGTGGCGCGTTTGAAGAAAGAGAATATCGATTTCGTTTACTACGGCGGTTATCACCCGGAAATGGGGCAAATCCTGCGTCAGGCACGCGCGGCAGGGCTGAAAACTCAGTTTATGGGGCCAGAAGGCGTGGCTAACGTCTCGCTGTCTAACATTGCGGGCGAATCAGCGGAAGGGCTGCTGGTGACCAAGCCGAAGAACTACGATCAGGTTCCGGCGAACAAACCGATTGTTGACGCGATCAAAGCGAAAAAACAGGACCCAAGCGGCGCGTTCGTCTGGACCACCTACGCCGCGCTGCAATCTTTGCAAGCGGGGCTGAATCAGTCTGACGATCCGGCGGAGATCGCTAAATACCTGAAAGCGAACTCGGTTGATACGGTGATGGGGCCGCTTAGCTGGGATGAGAAAGGCGATCTGAAAGGCTTTGAGTTCGGTGTGTTTGACTGGCACGCCAACGGCACGGCGACTGATGCGAAGTAACAGATAGATAAATGAAAATACCCGATGCGCTGAACTGCCATCGGGTTTTTTTATATTTATCGAAATGGTTGTAGAAAGATTGAACAATTCAGGATATGCTTATGTACGGTGATATGCCGTACATATTATACGGAGCAGGAGAGTTCACATGTCTGCTGTTAAAAAGCAGCGTATTGATCTGCGTTTAACTGACGATGACAAAAGTATGATTGAGGAAGCGGCAGCGATATCTAATCAGTCCGTCAGCCAATTTATGTTGAACAGCGCTTCGCAGCGAGCTGCGGAAGTGATTGAACAGCATCGGCGGATGATTCTCACTGAGGAATCCTGGACGCGGGTGATGGATGCGCTGAGTAATCCACCGTCACCAGGTGAAAAGCTAAAACGTGCGGCAAAACGTCTTCAGGGAATGTAATACTTTATGGATGATCTGACGATAGAGATTCTGACCGATGATGCAGATTATGATCTACAGCGATTCGACTGCGGCGAGGAAGCATTAAATCTCTTTCTGACGACACATCTGGTTCGTCAACATCGCAATAAAATTCTGCGAGCGTATATCCTGTGTCGCAACACTCCAGAACGTCAGGTGCTGGGATATTACACATTATCCGGCAGTTGTTTTGAACGAGCCGCACTGCCCTCGAAATCGAAACAGAAAAAAATTCCCTACAAAAATATTCCCAGCGTAACTCTTGGGCGTCTGGCAATTGATCGTTCATTACAGGGGCAGGGATGGGGAGCAACACTGGTTGCTCATGCCATGAAAGTTGTCTGGTCAGCCTCTTTAGCGGTAGGTATTCACGGTCTTTTTGTCGAGGCGCTGAATGAAAAAGCCCATACGTTTTATCAGTCGCTGGGCTTTATCCCATTGGTCGGAGAAAACGAAAATGCGTTATTTTTCCCGACCAAATCTATAGAGCTACTTTTTACACCAGACGATTAACGCTTCTCCCAGCCACCCTGTTGTGCCGTAAATCCCAGTGCTCGCATAAACGCCGTCATCACGCCGCGATCTTCCACGCCAGCATCCGCCATCCACCAACATGAAACGCCAGGATTGTTACGCAAAACCTCTTCCAGCAGATATTGCCCCACACCGCGACGTCGGGTTACTTCCCGCACGCGTAGAGAATCCAGTGCCCCCTCGGTGCCGCTTAAGGTTACCCGCACGGCAGCGAGCAGGCGCTCGTTAAAACGCGCGGCGTAGATGCGGTGGTTATCGTCAACCTGTAAAGAGGAAGGGGAATACTCCGGCCAGATCTTTTGCAGGTCAATCCGGTCCTGGTCGCTAAAGTTTTCTAATCGAATGATGGTCAGCTTCATGGGGAACCCGTGTAAATCACAAAAGTGGAACCAGTGTAGCGAAATAATTTAATCGGAGGCTTTCTCTTTTTTATTTCTTTTGGCAGGTGATTAATTTTTTTTCAGCAATAATTACAAAGTTAAAACATTAGAGAATGAAAAATATCCAGCATAATCCCCTAAATGGTAGTGAATTATTCTGCCCTTTGTACCGTTATTTTATGCTGACAACGGCGCTTTTTTCTGTTTATCTATCAATAAATTCAGAATATTATCTGTTCTTAATCGACTGAAAAATAGGGATTTTAATCGCTATCATCACAAAATACTGCGCTAAACCCTTAATCAGACAGGTAAAAACAGTGCAGTATAAAAAAGAACAGTCTGATTTGTTAACACATAAGAACAAAGCAACACAACATCACGAATGGGGATTTTTGACTATGAAACGGAATGCGAAAACTATCATCGCAGGGATGATTGCACTGGCAATTTCACACACCGCTATGGCTGACGATATTAAAGTCGCCGTTGTCGGCGCGATGTCCGGCCCGATTGCCCAGTGGGGCGATATGGAATTTAACGGCGCGCGTCAGGCAATTAAAGACATTAATGCCAAAGGGGGAATTAAGGGCGATAAACTGGTTGGCGTGGAATATGACGACGCCTGCGACCCGAAACAAGCCGTTGCGGTCGCCAACAAAATCGTTAACGACGGCATTAAATACGTTATTGGGCACTTGTGTTCCTCCTCTACCCAACCTGCATCAGATATCTATGAAGACGAAGGTATTCTGATGATCTCGCCGGGAGCGACCAATCCGGAGCTGACCCAACGCGGTTATCAATACATCATGCGTACTGCCGGGCTGGACTCTTCCCAGGGGCCAACGGCGGCAAAATACATTCTTGAGACGGTGAAGCCCCAGCGCATCGCCATCATTCACGACAAACAACAGTATGGCGAAGGGCTGGCACGTTCGGTGCAGGACGGGCTGAAAGCGGCTAACGCCAACGTCGTCTTCTTCGACGGCATTACCGCTGGAGAGAAAGATTTCTCCGCGCTGATCGCCCGCCTGAAAAAAGAAAACATCGACTTCGTTTACTACGGCGGTTACTACCCGGAAATGGGGCAGATGCTGCGCCAGGCCCGTTCCGTTGGCCTGAAAACCCAGTTTATGGGGCCGGAAGGTGTCGGTAATGCGTCACTGTCGAACATTGCCGGTGATGCCGCTGAAGGCATGTTGGTCACCATGCCAAAACGCTATGACCAGGATCCGACAAACCAGGGCATCGTTGATGCGCTGAAAGCCGACAAGAAAGATCCGTCCGGGCCCTATGTCTGGATCACCTACGCGGCGGTGCAATCTCTGGCAACTGCCCTTGAACGTACCGGCAGCGATGAGCCGCTGGCGCTGGTGAAAGATTTAAAAGCTAACGGTGCAAACACCGTAATTGGGCCGCTGAACTGGGATGAAAAAGGCGATCTTAAGGGATTCGATTTTGGTGTCTTCCAGTGGCACGCCGACGGTTCATCCACGGCAGCCAAGTGATCATCCCACCGTCCGTGAAAAACGGGCGGGTTTAGAAAGGTTACCTTATGTCTGAGCAGTTTTTGTATTTCTTGCAGCAGATGTTTAACGGCGTCACGCTGGGCAGTACCTACGCGCTGATAGCCATCGGCTACACCATGGTTTACGGCATTATCGGCATGATCAACTTCGCCCACGGCGAGGTTTACATGATTGGCAGCTACGTCTCCTTTATGATCATCGCCGCACTGATGATGCTGGGCATTGATACCGGCTGGCTGCTGGTGGCGGCGGGATTCGTCGGCGCAATCGTCATTGCCAGCGCCTACGGCTGGAGTATCGAACGGGTAGCCTATCGCCCGGTGCGCAACTCTAAGCGCCTGATTGCACTCATCTCGGCAATCGGCATGTCTATCTTCCTGCAAAACTACGTCAGCCTGACCGAAGGTTCGCGCGATGTGGCGCTGCCCAGCCTGTTTAACGGTCAGTGGGTGGTGGGCCATAGCGAAAACTTCTCTGCGTCTATTACCACCATGCAGGCGGTGATATGGATTGTTACTTTCCTCGCCATGCTGGCGCTGACGATTTTCATTCGCTATTCCCGTATGGGGCGCGCCTGCCGTGCCTGCGCGGAAGATCTGAAAATGGCGAGCCTGCTTGGCATCAACACCGACCGGGTGATTGCGCTGACCTTTGTGATTGGCGCGGCGATGGCGGCAGTGGCGGGCGTGCTGCTCGGTCAGTTCTACGGCGTAATTAACCCCTACATCGGCTTTATGGCCGGGATGAAAGCCTTTACCGCTGCGGTGCTCGGTGGGATTGGCAGCATTCCGGGGGCGATGATTGGCGGGCTGATCCTGGGGATTGCGGAGGCGCTCTCTTCTGCCTATCTGAGTACGGAATATAAAGATGTGGTCTCATTCGCCCTGCTGATCCTGGTGCTGCTGGTGATGCCGACCGGTATTCTGGGTCGCCCGGAGGTAGAGAAAGTATGAAACCGATGCATATTGCAATGGCGCTGCTCTCTGCCGCTATGTTCTTTGTGCTGGCGGGCGTCTTTATGGGCGTGCAACTGGAGCTGGATGGCACCAAACTGGTGGTCGACACGGCTTCAGAGATCCGTTGGCAGTGGGTGTTTATCGGCACGGCGGTGGTCTTTTTCTTCCAGCTTGTGCGGCCTGCTTTCCAGAAAGGGCTAAAAAGCGTTTCCGGGCCGAAGTTTATTCTGCCCGCGATTGATGGCTCCACGGTGAAGCAGAAACTGTTCCTCGTGGCGCTGCTGGTGCTTGCAGTGGCGTGGCCGTTTATGGTGTCGCGTGGGACGGTGGATATCGCCACTCTGACCATGATCTACATTATTCTCGGTCTCGGGCTGAACGTGGTTGTTGGTCTTTCTGGTCTGCTGGTGCTGGGATACGGCGGCTTTTACGCCATCGGCGCTTACACTTTTGCGCTGCTCAATCACTATTACGGCCTGGGCTTCTGGACCTGTCTGCCGATTGCCGGGTTAATGGCGGCGGCGGCGGGCTTCCTGCTCGGTTTTCCGGTGCTGCGTCTGCGCGGTGACTATCTGGCGATCGTTACCCTCGGGTTCGGCGAAATTGTGCGCATATTGCTGCTCAATAACACCGAAATTACCGGCGGACCGAACGGTATCAGTCAGATTCCGAAACCGACGCTCTTCGGACTCGAGTTCAGCCGTACCGCCCGCGAAGGCGGCTGGGACACGTTCAGCAATTTCTTTGGCCTGAAATACGATCCCTCCGATCGCGTCATCTTCCTCTACCTGGTGGCGTTGCTGCTAGTGGTGTTAAGCCTGTTTGTCATTAACCGCCTGCTGCGGATGCCGCTGGGGCGTGCGTGGGAAGCGTTGCGTGAAGATGAAATCGCTTGTCGTTCGCTGGGCTTAAGCCCGCGTCGTATCAAGCTGACTGCCTTTACCATCAGCGCTGCGTTTGCCGGTTTTGCCGGAACGTTGTTTGCTGCGCGCCAGGGCTTTGTCAGCCCTGAATCCTTCACTTTTGCCGAATCGGCGTTTGTGCTGGCGATAGTGGTGCTCGGCGGTATGGGCTCGCAATTTGCAGTGATTCTTGCGGCTGTTTTGCTGGTGGTATCGCGCGAGTTGATGCGTGATTTCAACGAATACAGCATGTTAATGCTCGGTGGTTTGATGGTGCTGATGATGATCTGGCGTCCGCAGGGCTTGCTGCCCATGACGCGCCCGCAACTCAAGCTGAAAAACGGCGCAGCAAAAGGAGAGCAGGCATGAGTCAGCCATTATTATCTGTTAACGGCCTGATGATGCGCTTCGGCGGCCTGCTGGCGGTGAACAACGTCAATCTTGAACTGTACCCGCAGGAGATCGTCTCGTTAATCGGCCCTAACGGTGCCGGAAAAACCACGGTCTTCAACTGCCTGACCGGATTCTATAAACCCACCGGCGGCACCATTTTACTGCGCGATCAGCACCTGGAAGGTTTACCGGGGCAGCAAATTGCCCGCATGGGCGTGGTGCGCACCTTCCAGCATGTACGTCTGTTCCGTGAAATGACGGTGATTGAAAACCTGCTGGTGGCACAGCATCAGCAACTGAAAACTGGGCTGTTCTCCGGCCTGTTGAAAACCCCCTCTTTCCGTCGCGCCCAGAGCGAAGCGCTCGACCGCGCCGCCACCTGGCTTGAGCGCATTGGTTTGCTGGAACATGCCAACCGTCAGGCGAGTAACCTGGCCTATGGTGACCAGCGCCGTCTGGAGATTGCCCGCTGTATGGTGACGCAG
Source organism: Escherichia sp. WS2035 (assembly GCF_046487065.1). Classification (NCBI taxonomy): domain Bacteria; kingdom Pseudomonadati; phylum Pseudomonadota; class Gammaproteobacteria; order Enterobacterales; family Enterobacteriaceae; genus Escherichia; species Escherichia sp. WS2035. The sequence goes on along the minus strand of NZ_JBJQKD010000010.1, from coordinate 117,761 downwards.
CCGGAGATTTTAATGCTCGACGAACCGGCAGCAGGTCTTAACCCGAAAGAGACGAAAGAGCTGGATGAGCTGATTGCCGAACTGCGTAACCATCACAACACCACTATCTTGTTGATTGAACACGATATGAAGCTGGTGATGGGGATTTCAGACAGAATTTACGTGGTCAATCAGGGGACGCCGCTGGCAAACGGTACACCGGAGCAGATCCGTAATAACCCAGATGTGATCCGTGCCTATTTAGGTGAGGCATAAGATGGAAAAAGTCATGTTGTCCTTTGACAAAGTCAGCGCCCACTACGGCAAAATCCAGGCGCTGCATGAGGTGAGCCTGCATATCAATCAGGGCGAGATTGTCACCCTCATTGGCGCGAACGGGGCGGGGAAAACCACCTTGCTCGGCACGTTATGCGGCGATCCGCGCGCCACCAGCGGGCGAATTGTGTTTGATGATAAAGACATTACCGACTGGCAGACGGCGAAAATCATGCGCGAAGCGGTAGCGATTGTCCCGGAAGGGCGTCGCGTCTTCTCGCGGATGACGGTGGAAGAGAACCTGGCGATGGGCGGCTTTTTTGCCGAACGCGACCAGTTCCAGGAGCGCATAAAGTGGGTCTATGAACTGTTTCCGCGTCTGCATGAGCGCCGTGTTCAGCGAGCGGGCACTATGTCTGGCGGTGAACAGCAGATGCTGGCGATTGGTCGCGCTTTGATGAGTAACCCGCGTTTGCTACTGCTTGATGAGCCATCGCTCGGGCTGGCACCGATTATCATCCAGCAAATTTTCGACACCATCGAACAACTGCGCGAGCAGGGGATGACCATCTTCCTCGTCGAGCAGAACGCCAACCAGGCGCTAAAGCTGGCTGATCGCGGCTACGTGCTGGAAAACGGTCATGTAGTGCTCTCCGATACCGGCGACGCGCTGCTGGCGAATGAAGCAGTGAGAAGTGCATATTTAGGCGGGTAATAACACGTTGATTGATAAGGAGTCAAAAGACTCCTTTGAGACAGGTGACAAATGTAAAATTGCCTGATGCGCTGCGCTTATCAGGCCTACTGGGTGAGTTGCAATATATTGAATTTGCACGATCTTGTAGGCCGGATAAGGCGTTTACGCCGCATCCGGCATGAAACGATGAGTAATCTGTAGAGTTTGATTCAGACCTTCTATTTTTCCGCTTATCCGTGCCCCATCTCCCATTTTCCCTCGCCCGCGCCGTCACCGCCTTGTCATCTTTCTGACACCTTACTATCTTAAAAATGTAACAAAATAGTTATTTTTCTGTAATTCGAGCATGTCATGTTACTCCGCGAGCATAAAACGCGTGAATTCGCGCATTCGGTACAACAAGAGAGATAATCAATGAAACCGTTACGTTATACAGCTTCAGCACTGGCGCTCGGACTGGCTTTAATGGCAAATGCGCAGGCAGTGACGACCATTCCGTTCTGGCATTCTATGGAAGGGGAACTGGGTAAAGAGGTGGATTCTCTGGCCCAACGTTTTAACGCCGAAAACCCGGATTACAAAATTGTACCGACCTATAAAGGCAATTACGAACAGAATTTAAGCGCGGGGATTGCCGCATTTCGTACCGGCAACGCTCCGGCTATTTTGCAGGTTTATGAAGTTGGCACCGCCACCATGATGGCGTCGAAAGCCATTAAACCGGTGTATGACGTATTTAAAGAGGCAAGGATTCAATTCGATGAGTCGCAGTTTGTGCCGACGGTTTCCGGTTACTACTCCGACAGCAAAACTGGGCACTTACTTTCCCAGCCGTTCAACAGTTCGACCCCCGTTCTCTATTACAACAAAGACGCCTTCAAGAAAGCAGGATTAGACCCGGAACAGCCGCCAAAAACCTGGCAGGATCTGGCGGACTATGCCGCAAAACTAAAAGCCTCCGGCATGAAGTGCGGCTACGCCAGCGGCTGGCAGGGCTGGATCCAACTGGAAAACTTTAGCGCCTGGAACGGTCTGCCGTTTGCCAGCAAAAACAACGGCTTTGACGGCACAGACGCGGTGCTTGAGTTCAACAAGCCGGAGCAGGTGAAACACATCGCCATGCTCGAAGAGATGAACAAGAAGGGCGATTTCAGCTACGTTGGGCGTAAGGATGAATCCACCGAGAAGTTCTATAACGGTGATTGCGCGATGACGACCGCCTCTTCCGGTTCTCTTGCCAACATTCGCGAGTACGCCAAATTTAACTATGGCGTAGGCATGATGCCTTACGACGCCGATGCGAAAGACGCGCCGCAAAACGCCATTATCGGCGGGGCCAGCCTGTGGGTGATGCAGGGTAAAGATAAAGAAACTTACACCGGCGTGGCGAAGTTCCTCGACTTCCTCGCAAAACCAGAAAACGCTGCCGAGTGGCATCAGAAAACCGGTTATCTACCAATCACTAAAGCGGCGTATGACCTGACCCGTGAGCAGGGCTTTTACGAGAAAAACCCAGGAGCGGATATTGCCACGCGTCAGATGCTGAACAAGCCACCGTTGCCGTTCACCAAAGGTTTGCGTCTGGGCAACATGCCGCAGATCCGCGTGATTGTGGATGAAGAGCTGGAGAGCGTGTGGACCGGTAAGAAGACACCACAGCAGGCGCTGGATACTGCCGTTGAGCGTGGGAACCAGTTACTGCGCCGCTTTGAGAAATCGACGAAGTCTTAATCAGTGTAATGTCGGATGCGTTTCGCTTATCTGACCTGGCATCGCGTGTAGGCCGGATAAGCGAAGCGCATCCGGCACAGTTCAGGAATTAACAGTAATGCCATCATCCCGTCCGGTGTTCCGCTCGCGCTGGCTACCTTATTTGCTGGTCGCGCCGCAGCTCATCATCACCGTTATCTTTTTTATCTGGCCTGCGGGCGAAGCGTTGTGGTACTCGCTACAAAGCGTCGATCCGTTTGGTTTCTCCAGCCAGTTTGTCGGCCTGGATAATTTCGTCACGCTGTTTCACGACAGCTACTATCTCGACGCCTTCTGGACGACGATAAAATTCAGCACCTTTGTCACCGTCAGCGGTTTGCTGGTATCGCTGTTCTTCGCAGCGCTGGTGGAGTACATCGTGCGCGGCAGTCGTTTCTATCAAACCTTGATGTTGCTACCGTATGCCGTGGCTCCCGCCGTTGCCGCCGTATTGTGGATCTTTCTGTTTAACCCCGGTCGCGGGCTGATCACCCATTTTCTCGCTGAGTTCGGCTACGACTGGAACCACGCGCAAAACAGCGGTCAGGCGATGTTCCTGGTGGTGTTTGCCTCAGTGTGGAAGCAAATCAGCTACAACTTTCTGTTCTTCTATGCCGCGCTGCAATCCATCCCCCGTTCGTTGATCGAAGCCGCAGCCATTGATGGGGCTGGCCCGATTCGCCGCTTCTTTAAGATTGCGCTGCCGCTTATCGCTCCGGTGAGTTTCTTCCTGCTGGTGGTGAACCTGGTGTATGCCTTCTTCGACACCTTCCCGGTGATCGACGCCGCCACGTCCGGCGGGCCAGTACAGGCCACCACGACGCTGATTTATAAGATCTACCGTGAAGGCTTTACCGGACTGGATTTGGCTTCGTCTGCCGCGCAGTCGGTGGTGTTGATGTTCCTCGTCATCGTGCTGACGGTGGTGCAGTTCCGCTATGTTGAAAGCAAGGTACGTTACCAATGATTGAGAACCGTCCGTGGCTGACAATATTCAGCCATACCATGCTGATCCTCGGGATCGCGGTGATCCTCTTCCCGCTGTACGTGGCGTTTGTCGCGGCGACGCTGGATAAACAAGAAGTCTACGCCGCGCCGATGACGCTTATTCCCGGCACACATCTGCTGGAAAACATCCACAACATCTGGGTAAACGGGGTAGGCACGAATAGCGCGCCGTTCTGGCGGATGTTGCTTAACAGCTTTGTGATGGCGTTCAGCATTACGCTCGGCAAAATTACCGTCTCGATGCTCTCGGCATTTGCCATTGTCTGGTTTCGTTTTCCGCTACGTAACCTCTTCTTCTGGATGATTTTTATCACCCTGATGCTGCCGGTTGAAGTGCGTATCTTCCCGACGGTGGAAGTCATCGCCAACCTGAAAATGCTCGACAGCTACGCAGGTTTAACGCTGCCGCTGATGGCCTCGGCGACCGCCACGTTTCTGTTTCGCCAGTTCTTTATGACCCTACCGGATGAACTGGTGGAAGCCGCGCGGATCGACGGCGCGTCGCCAATGCGTTTCTTTTGCGACATCGTTTTTCCGCTGTCCAAAACCAATCTGGCGGCGCTGTTTGTGATCACCTTTATTTACGGCTGGAACCAGTATTTGTGGCCGTTGTTGATTATTACCGACGTTGATCTCGGCACCACCGTGGCAGGGATTAAAGGGATGATCGCCACAGGCGAAGGCACAACGGAATGGAACTCGGTGATGGCGGCGATGTTGTTAACCCTGATCCCACCAGTAGTGATTGTTTTAGTGATGCAGCGTGCCTTCGTGCGCGGCCTGGTCGATAGTGAGAAATAAGATGGCAGGACTGAAATTACAGGCAGTAACCAAAAGCTGGGATGGCAAAACCCAGGTCATTAAACCGCTGACCCTTGATGTGGCGGATGGCGAATTTATCGTGATGGTCGGGCCGTCTGGCTGCGGGAAATCGACGTTATTGCGAATGGTGGCCGGACTGGAGCGGGTAACGACGGGCGATATCTGGATCGACCGCAAGCGTGTCACCGAAATGGAGCCGAAAGATCGCGGGATTGCGATGGTGTTCCAGAACTACGCGCTCTATCCGCATATGAGCGTAGAGGAGAACATGGCGTGGGGGCTGAAAATTCGCGGCATGGGCAAGCAACAAATTGCCGAACGTGTTAAAGAAGCGGCGCGCATTCTGGAGCTGGACGGCCTGCTTAAGCGCCGCCCGCGTGAGCTATCTGGCGGTCAGCGTCAGCGTGTGGCGATGGGGCGTGCGATTGTGCGTGAGCCGGCAGTGTTCCTATTTGATGAGCCGCTCTCTAACCTCGATGCCAAGTTGCGTGTGCAGATGCGTCTTGAACTGCAACAGCTGCACCGTCGCCTGAAAACGACTTCACTCTACGTTACCCACGATCAGGTTGAGGCGATGACGCTCGCCCAGCGAGTAATGGTGATGAACGGCGGCGTTGCCGAACAGATTGGCACGCCAGTTGAAGTGTACGAAAAGCCCGCCAGCCTGTTTGTGGCGAGTTTTATCGGCAGCCCGGCGATGAACCTACTGGCTGGCCGTGTGAATAACGAAGGTACGCATTTCGAACTGGATGGCGGTATTGCGCTGCCGCTAAACGGTGGCTACCGTCAGTATGTCGGGCGTAAAATGACCCTCGGCATTCGCCCGGAACATATAGCGCTAAGCTCGCAGGCAGAAGGTGGTGTGCCGCTGGTGATGGACACGCTGGAGATCCTCGGCGCAGATAACCTGGCGCACGGACATTGGGGCGAACAGAAGCTGGTGGTGCGACTGGCACATCAGGAGCGCCCGACGGCAGGCAGCACGCTGTGGCTGCATCTGCCGGAAAATCAGCTACATCTTTTTGATGGTGAAACAGGACAACGAGTATGAGTAACTGGCCTTATCCCCGCATCGTCGCCCATCGTGGCGGCGGTAAACTGGCCCCGGAGAACACCCTGGCAGCAATCGACGTCGGGGCAAAATACGGTCATAAGATGATCGAATTTGACGCGAAGTTATCGAAAGATGGCGAGATCTTCCTGCTCCATGACGACAATCTTGAACGCACCAGCAACGGCTGGGGCGTCGCGGGTGAACTGAACTGGCAGGATTTACTGCGCGTGGATGCAGGCAGTTGGTACAGCAAAGCGTTTAAAGGTGAGCCACTGCCGTTGCTTTCGCAGGTGGCGGAACGCTGTCGCAAACACGGGATGATGGCGAATATCGAAATCAAACCCACCACTGACACTGGACCATTAACGGGCAAAATGGTGGCGTTGGCGGCACGCGAACTGTGGACCGGTATGACGCCGCCGCTGCTGTCATCGTTTGAGATTGATGCTTTAGAAGCCGCTCAACAGGCAGCACCGGAACTGCCGCGTGGTTTATTGCTTGATGAATGGCGCGACGACTGGCGAGAATTGACCGCGCGGCTGGGCTGCGTCTCTATTCATCTCAATTATAAGTTGCTCGATAAAGCGCGAGTGATGCAGTTGAAAGATGCAGGACTGCGAATTCTGGTTTATACCGTCAATAAACCCCAGCGCGCGGCAGAGTTGCTGCGCTGGGGCGTGGATTGCATCTGTACCGATGCGATTGACGTGATTGGTCCGAACTTTACGGCCCAATAGTTTTCAACGGAATGTCAGGCTGCGGCGTGCTGGGCTGATTCAGCATGTCGCCGTTTCTCCTCTCCGGCAGCATATGCTGCTGATTCAACGAACTATCCGGATTACGGTTGCTGTTTAACATCCCGCCGTTGGTGTTGGGCAGCATTTGCTGCCGGGCGGGATTTCGCTCCCCCGGTTGTGACTGCAACACCCGCTGAGAATTATTGTTTATCTGGTTTTCTAAATGCTGTTGTTGCAGCTGCGTTTGCGTTTTCAGTTGCTGGTTCAGCATCCCTTTTTGCTGAATTTGCTGCGTCTGCATTTGAGTTTGCATCCGCTGCTGGCTGGGGATCTGATATCCCGGCTGGTTAGGGTTGTTCAGAGTATTAATGGGCTGTGCAAAGCCGACAAACGGCAGGAGTGCCGTCAAAAGCAGAAGTCGTTTCATCGCGTATCCTCCTCTGAAGATATTCTTTAAGTTTACTCGCTTCCCGGCAAAACGATGATTAATTCAGAGTTATATACCAGGCTTAGCTGGGGTTGCCCCTTAATCTCTGGAGAATAACGATGATAAAACCGACGTTTTTACGCCGGGTGGCCATTGCTGCTCTGCTCACAGGAAGTTGTTTTAGTACGGTAGCCGCGCCTCCTGTTTCTTATGGTGTGGAGGAAGATGTCTTCCATCCGGTACGCGCGAAACAAGGGATGGTGGCGTCTGTAGATGTTACTGCCACTCAGGTGGGAGTGGATATCCTCAAGGAGGGCGGGAATGCCGTTGATGCTGCCGTGGCGGTGGGCTACGCGCTGGCGGTAACGCATCCTCAGGCAGGGAATCTGGGCGGCGGTGGTTTTATGCTGATCCGCTCGAAAAATGGCAATACCACGGCTATCGATTTCCGCGAAATGGCACCCGCCAAAGCGACCCGCGATATGTTCCTCGATGATCAGGGCAACACGGACAGCAAAAAATCACTCACTTCGCATCTGGCTTCCGGCACACCCGGTACGGTAGCGGGTTTCTCGTTGGCGCTGGATAAATACGGCACCATGCCGTTGAATAAAGTGGTGCAACCGGCGTTTAAACTGGCACGCGATGGTTTTATCGTTAACGACGCGCTGGCTGACGATCTCAAAACCTACGGCAGTGAAGTGCTGCCGAACCACGAAAACAGCAAAGCTATCTTCTGGAAAGAGGGCGAACCGCTGAAAAAGGGCGACAAGCTGGTGCAGGCGAACCTGGCAAAGAGCCTGGAGATGATTGCCGAAAACGGCCCGGATGAATTCTACAAAGGCACGATAGCGGAACAGATTGCCCAGGAGATGCAGAAAAACGGTGGCTTGATCAGCAAAGAAGATTTAGCGGCATATAAAGCGGTCGAACGCACACCGATAAGCGGCGATTATCGCGGGTATCAGGTTTACTCCATGCCACCGCCATCTTCCGGCGGTATTCATATCGTACAAATCCTCAATATTCTGGAAAACTTCGATATGCAGAAGTACGGCTTTGGCAGCGCCGACGCGATGCAAATCATGGCAGAAGCTGAGAAATACGCCTACGCCGACCGCTCGGAATATCTTGGCGACCCGGATTTTGTCAAAGTACCGTGGCAGGCGCTGACCAATAAAGCCTATGCCAAATCTATTGCCGATCAAATCGATATCAATAAAGCGAAGCCATCCAGCGAAATTCGTCCTGGCAAGCTTGCGCCTTATGAGAGTAATCAAACTACCCATTACTCAGTAGTGGATAAAGACGGTAACGCCGTGGCGGTGACCTATACACTGAACACCACCTTCGGTACGGGCATTGTCGCGGGCGAGAGCGGTATTTTGCTCAATAACCAGATGGATGATTTCTCCGCCAAACCAAGCGTACCGAACGTTTACGGGCTGGTGGGCGGCGATGCCAACGCCGTCGGGCCGAATAAACGCCCGCTGTCGTCGATGTCACCAACCATTGTGGTCAAGGATGGTAAAACCTGGCTGGTCACCGGAAGCCCAGGCGGTAGCCGGATTATCACCACTGTGCTGCAAATGGTGGTGAATAGCATCGATTATGGAATGAACGTCGCCGAAGCGACCAATGCGCCGCGTTTCCACCATCAGTGGTTGCCGGACGAGCTGCGTGTCGAAAAAGGGTTTAGCCCGGATACGATCAAGCTGCTGGAAGCAAAAGGTCAGAAAGTGGCGCTGAAAGAGGCGATGGGCAGTACACAAAGCATTATGGTTGGGCCGGACGGTGAGCTGTACGGTGCATCCGACCCGCGCTCGGTGGATGATTTAACGGCGGGGTATTAATATCTTAAGCCCTCTCCCGGTAGGTGAGGGCTTAAATGACAAACGTAGATTGCAAATTCTCTATTTCACACGCGCCATATAATACGCATCGACATATTCACCGTTTCGTAATGCGTACTTCTTGCCAGTCCCTTCAATCTCAAAGCCAAATTTTTTATAGACCTTAATTGCTGGCGCGTTATCGACGAACACCGTTAGCTCGATACGATCTACCCGCAACCAGTTGTCGCACATTTCAATCATCTCTCGCATCAGGGCGCTGGCGACGCCGCGGTTCTTCCAACGGGAGTCGACACAGATACCAAAATCGGCAACATGACTGCGGCGTGGGCGTTGTTGCACGTCAATGGTGAGATGGCCTACGACGATTCCATCAATACAGGCGACTAACTGCTTGATGCCAGGGCGAGCGGTGAGTCGTTCCAGCCACATTTGTTCTGAAGGATGAGGCACCTGTAGCGTGTTGTAATACACCTCCGGCTGGGCGTGAATCTGCCTGATGGCCTCGTAATCGCGTGTTTCTGCGTGGCGTATTACTATCTCACTCATTCCTTTGTCCTCTTTGGGGTAAATGTCCCTTTCAACATCATTGACTTTCAAATGCGAGTCAAATGCATTTTTTTGCAAAAAGTGTTGGACAAGTGCGAATGAGAATGATTATTATTGTCTCGCGATCAGGAAGACCCTCGCGGAGAACCTGAAAGCACGACATTGCTCACATTGCTTCCAGTATTACTTAGCCAGCCGGGTGCTGGCTTTTTTTTTGATCTTTCGTTCTCAATTTATCCTCGGGAAGTGCTTGTGTTCGTTATGCGCACTCCAGTAGGAACCACGTCCGCTTTGCGCTAAGGTGTAAATAACCACCTTAAAAAGGACGAAATCATGGTCATTAACTGCGCCTTTATTGGCTTCGGCAAAAGCACCACCCGTTACCATCTGCCGTATGTACTTAACCGCAAGGATAGCTGGCATGTCGCGCATATTTTTCGCCGCCATGCGAAGCCGGAAGAACAGGCCCCCATTTATTCCCATATCCATTTCACCAGCGATCTCGACGAAGTGCTAAACGATCCCGATGTTAAGCTGGTTGTCGTCTGCACCCACGCGGACAGCCACTTCGAGTACGCGAAGCGCGCGCTGGAAGCCGGGAAAAATGTGCTGGTCGAAAAACCGTTCACTCCGACAATTGCGCAGGCGAAAGAGCTGTTTGCACTGGCGAAAAGCAAAGGGCTGATCGTTACGCCGTATCAGAATCGTCGCTTTGATTCCTGCTTCCTGACAGCGAAAAAAGCGATTGAAAGCGGCAAGCTGGGAGAGATTGTCGAAGTGGAAAGCCATTTTGACTATTACCGCCCGGTGGCAGAAACCAAACCGGGGCTGCCGCAGGATGGCGCGTTCTATGGCCTTGGTGTGCATACGATGGACCAGATTATTTCTCTGTTCGGTCGCCCGGATCACGTCGCTTATGACATCCGCAGCCTGCGTAATAAAGCCAATCCGGACGACACCTTTGAAGCGCAGCTGTTTTATGGCGATCTAAAAGCCATCGTCAAAACCAGCCATCTGGTGAAAATCGATTATCCGAAATTTATCGTTCACGGTAAGAAAGGTTCGTTTATTAAATACGGTATCGACCAGCAGGAAACCAGCCTGAAGGCTAATATTATGCCGGGCGAACCAGGATTCGCAGCGGATGATTCGGTCGGTGTGCTGGAGTATGTCAATGACGAGGGCGTGACGGTAAGAGAAGAGATGAAGCCAGAGATGGGCGATTATGGGCGCGTTTATGATGCGTTGTATCAAACCATTACCAACGGTGCGCCAAATTACGTCAAGGAATCTGAAGTTCTTACGAATCTGGAAATCCTTGAACGCGGTTTTGAGCAAGCTTCTCCCTCCGCAGTGAGTCTCGCGAGGTAAGTTTGATGGCCCCTCGAATAGTTCAATTTTTTTGAACAGAGGGGTCAATTTTCACCCTCTATCATCCCAGGCGGATCGGGTCCACACTAAGCCCATCGAAATCATTCAGGGGGCGAATACAAATGATCTACTTACGCAAAGCAAATGAACGCGGTCATGCAAATCATGGCTGGCTGGACTCCTGGCATACTTTCTCTTTTGCCAACTATTACGATCCGAACTTTATGGGCTTCTCTGCGCTGCGCGTGATTAACGACGACGTTATTGAAGCAGGGCAGGGCTTCGGCACTCACCCGCATAAAGATATGGAAATTTTGACCTACGTGCTGGAAGGTACTGTTGAGCACCAGGACAGCATGGGCAATAAAGAGCAGGTTCCGGCGGGCGAGTTCCAGATTATGAGTGCGGGTACGGGTATTCGTCACTCAGAGTACAACCCAAGCAGCACCGAGCGTCTGCATCTGTATCAGATCTGGATCATGCCTGAAGAAAACGGTATTACGCCGCGTTATGAACAGCGTCGCTTCGATGCCGTGCAGGGCAAACAACTGGTGCTTTCGCCGGATGCGCGAGATGGTTCATTGAAAGTGCATCAGGATATGGAACTGTATCGTTGGGCGCTGGTGAAAGATGAGCAGTCGGTGCATCAGATTGCCGCTGAACGCCGCATCTGGATCCAGGTGGTGAAAGGCAATGTCACCATTAACGGCGTAAAAGCTTCGACCAGCGATGGTCTGGCAATCTGGGATGAGCAGGCGATTTCCATCCATGCTGATAGCGACAGTGAAATCCTGCTGTTCGATTTACCGCCAGTCTAAATTTATCTCACAAACCTTCCTGAGGAATCAGGAAGGTTGTGATGCGTCCGTGTTAAACTAAGAGAATCTATCTCTTTTGTACCTTCAGGACGATGAAAAAGAAAAGACCCGTACTTCAGGATGTGGCTGACCGTGTAGGCGTGACCAAAATGACGGTCAGCCGTTTTTTACGCAACCCGGAGCAGGTTTCCGTCGCTCTACGCGGCAAGATTGCCGCCGCTCTTGATGAACTGGGTTATATTCCCAATCGCGCGCCCGATATACTCTCTAACGCCACCAGCCGGGCGATTGGCGTCCTGTTACCTTCTCTCACCAACCAGGTTTTCGCGGAAGTATTACGCGGAATCGAAAGTGTCACCGACGCGCACGGTTATCAAACCATGCTGGCGCACTACGGTTATAAACCGGAAATGGAGCAAGAACGCCTCGAATCAATGCTCTCATGGAATATCGACGGCCTGATCCTCACTGAACGTACCCACACGCCACGCACCTTAAAGATGATTGAAGTGGCGGGGATTCCGGTGGTGGAGTTGATGGACAGTAAGTCGCCGTGTCTCGATATCGCCGTCGGTTTTGATAACTTTGAAGCGGCACGCCAGATGACCACCGCCATTATTGCTCGCGGGCATCGCCACATTGCCTATCTCGGCGCACGTCTCGACGAACGTACTATCATCAAACAGAAGGGATACGAACAGGCGATGCTGGATGCAGGCCTGGTGCCGTATAGCGTGATGGTTGAGCAATCTTCTTCTTACTCTTCCGGTATTGAACTGATTCGCCAGGCGCGGCGGGAATATCCGCAGCTGGATGGCGTGTTCTGTACTAATGATGACCTGGCGGTCGGCGCGGCGTTTGAATGTCAGCGTCTGGGGTTGAAAGTTCCTGACGATATGGCGATTGCCGGTTTCCACGGTCATGACATTGGTCAGGTGATGGAGCCACGGCTGGCGAGTGTGCTGACGCCGCGTGAGCGGATGGGCAGCATTGGCGCTGAGCGCCTGCTGGCGCGTATTCGTGGCGAATCTGTGACACCGAAAATGTTAGATTTAGGTTTCACCTTGTCACCGGGCGGATCTATTTAAGCCTACAAATTTGAAGTAGCTCACACTTATACACTTAAGGCACGGATGGATATTGCTTCTGATATTGTCCGGCTGGACAATGTTACCGATAACAGTTACCCGTAACATTTTTAATTCTTGTATTGTGGGGGCACCACTTTGAGCACGACTAACCATGATCACCACATTTACGTCTTGATGGGCGTATCGGGCAGCGGCAAATCTGCGGTCGCCAGTGAAGTGGCGCATCAACTTCATGCCGCGTTTCTTGATGGCGATTTCCTCCATCCGCGCTGCAATATCGAAAAAATGGCGTCTGGCGAACCGCTGAATGACGACGATCGCAAACCGTGGTTGCAGGCGCTGAACGACGCCGCGTTTGCTATGCAGCGCACCAATAAAGTATCGCTGATCGTCTGTTCTGCACTGAAAAAACACTATCGCGACTTGCTGCGTGAAGGTAATCCTAATCTCTCTTTCATCTACCTGAAAGGCGATTTTGATGTGATTGAAAGCCGCCTGAAAGCGCGCAAAGGCCATTTCTTTAAAACCCAAATGTTGGTGACGCAGTTTGAAACGCTGCAGGAGCCGGGTGCGGACGAAACCGATGTACTGGTGGTGGATATTGATCAACCGCTGGAAGGTGTTGTGGCAAGCACCATTGAGGTTATTAAAAAAGGCAAATAAGTAGTGACTACATTAACGCTTGTTTTAACAGCAGTAGGGTCTGTTTTACTGCTGCTGTTTTTAGTCATGAAGGCGCGTATGCACGCTTTCCTGGCTTTAATGGTGGTGTCCATGGGGGCTGGCCTTTTTTCCGGTATGCCGCTCGATAAAATCGCAGCGACGATGGAAAAAGGGATGGGAGGCACCCTCGGCTTCCTGGCGGTGGTTGTCGCCCTGGGAGCCATGTTTGGTAAGATCTTACATGAAACCGGCGCGGTCGATCAGATTGCCGTCAAAATGCTCAAATCCTTCGGTCACAGCCGCGTGCATTATGCCATCGGCCTTGCGGGGCTGGTTTGTGCGCTACCGCTGTTCTTTGAAGTGGCGATTGTTCTGCTGATTAGCGTTGCTTTCTCAATGGCGCGCCACACCGGCACGAACCTGGTGAAGCTGGTAATCCCATTATTCGCCGGCGTGGCGGCAGCGGCTGCGTTCCTGGTGCCTGGGCCAGCGCCAATGCTGCTGGCATCGCAGATGAACGCCGACTTTGGCTGGATGATCCTGATTGGCCTGTGCGCGGCAATTCCGGGAATGATTATTGCCGGGCCGCTGTGGGGTAATTTCATCAGCCGCTACGTGGAGTTGCATATTCCTGACGACATCAGCGAACCGCATCTCGGCGAAGGCAAAATGCCGTCCTTCGGATTCAGCCTGTCGCTGATCCTGTTGCCACTGGTGCTGGTGGGGCTGAAAACCATTGCCGCGCGTTTTGTGCCAGAAGGTTCTACCGCTTACGAATGGTTCGAGTTTATTGGTCATCCGTTTACCGCGATTCTGGTTGCTTGCCTGGTGGCGATTTACGGTCTGGCAATGCGTCAGGGTATGCCAAAAGACAAAGTGATGGAGATTTGCGGTCACGCGCTGCAACCGGCGGGGATCATTCTGCTGGTGATTGGTGCGGGCGGCGTGTTCAAACAGGTGCTGGTTGACTCTGGTGTCGGTCCGGCACTGGGCGAAGCGTTAACCGGCATGGGCCTGCCGATTGCCATCACCTGCTTCGTGCTGGCAGCTGCAGTGCGCATCATTCAGGGTTCTGCTACCGTTGCCTGTTTAACGGCGGTGGGATTGGTAATGCCGGTCATTGAACAACTGAACTACTCCGGTGCGCAAATGGCGGCACTGTCGATTTGTATCGCCGGTGGTTCGATTGTTGTCAGCCACGTTAACGACGCGGGTTTCTGGTTGTTCGGTAAATTTACCGGCGCGACCGAAGCCGAAACGCTTAAAACCTGGACCATGATGGAAACCATCCTCGGCACTGTCGGTGCCATCGTTGGGATGATTGCGTTCCAGCTGTTGAGTTAATTACTGCGACAAATTACTGCGAGCTTGCTCGCAGTAATTCATTTCTCTTTTCTCCTGTCTTCATCTTTTTGATCTCTCTCGCAAAAAGACCGGAACATTATCCGTTCTAATCACTGTGTTAACGGACGAGGGAGAAGATGATGGAGAAACACGGAGCTGAATTGCTGTTACAGCGGATGTTAAGTAACACCAGCGCTACTTTCAGGGAAGGGCAATGGGAAGCTATAGATGCGGTGGTTAATCAGCGGCGAAAACTACTGGTTGTACAGCGCACCGGCTGGGGGAAAAGTGCCGTGTACTTCATCGCCAGTAAAATCTTCCGCGATCGCGGCGCTGGCCCGACAATTATCATCTCTCCTTTGCTTGCCCTGATGCGTAACCAGGTTGCCGCCGCTGAACGGTTAGGTATTACGGCTGAAACGTTGAATTCTACAAACAGGGAAGAATGGCAGCGCATTAGCGATAAGTTGCTGCAAGGTGGCGTAGATTGTCTGCTGATTTCACCTGAACGGTTGGCGAATCAGGATTTTCTTGAAACGGTTTTATATCCAGTCGCTGACCGCATCGGTTTACTGGTGGTCGATGAGGCGCACTGCATCTCTGATTGGGGCCACGATTTCCGCCCGGATTACCGACGTATATTAGATATTTTGCGCCAACTGCCTGCGAATACCCCTATTCTGGGTACAACCGCGACAGCGAATAACCGTGTCGTTGAGGATATCCGTCAGCAATTGGGTGACATTGTGATTCAGCGTGGAACGCTGGCTCGCGAAAGTTTGGCGCTTGATGCCTTAGTCTTAGGAGAACAGTCATCCCGTCTGGCATGGTTAGCAACGGTTATCCCTCAGTTTTCCAAATCGGGAATTGTTTATACCCTGACGACTCGCGATGCTGAACTTGTCGCCGAGTGGTTAAGGAAAAATGGTATCAGTGCATTTGCTTATTACAGCGGCGTGACTTGTGAAGGTGCGGAAGATTCTAATACTGCCAGGGAGTATCTGGAGCAGGCACTGCTGGCAAATAAAATCAAAGTGCTGGTCGCGACGACGGCATTAGGTATGGGATTTGATAAACCTGATTTAGGTTTCGTCATTCATTATCAGATGCCGGGGTCTATTGTCGGTTACTACCAACAGGTGGGGCGTGCCGGGCGTGCTATAGATTCCGCAGTTGGCATATTGCTTTGTGGTGGTGAAGACCGCGCTATTCATCAATTCTTCCGTGAAAGCGCCTTTCCTGCGGAGGCGCAAATTCATGAAATACTCAACGTACTTAGCGAGAATGACGGTCTTACCCTACGAGGCATTGAACAACGGACGAATCTTCGTTATGGGCAAATAGAAAAAGCACTGAAATTATTGGTAGCTGAAAATCCATCGCCTGTGGTGTATACCGAGAAATTATGGCGCAGAACTATCGTCAGTTTTTCTCCTGATCATGAACGAATTAACCATTTGATGAATCAGAGAAAAAGTGAGTTGGCAGACGTTGAAAGCTATATCACGACCAAGGAGTGCAAAATGCAATTTCTGCGCCGCGCACTCGATGAGCCAAGTGCCGAACGTTGTGGTAAATGTAGCAGTTGTCTTCAGCATCCGCTGTTGTCGCCCGACATTGATAGCGACTTACTCCATGCGGCAAATTTATTTATTAAACACGCTGACCTGCCATTAAATCTCAATAAACAGGTGGCATCTGGGGCTTTTACGCAATACGGATTTAAAGGGAACTTGCCTGCGGGTTTACAAGGATCTACGGGGCGAATCCTTTCTCGTTGGGGAGATTCCGGGTGGGGAAAGCAGGTAGCCCAGGAGAAAAAAACGGGGCGCTTCAGTGATGAGCTGGTGGAGGCATGTGCGGAAATGGTTCGCCAACGCTGGAATCCGCATCCTGAACCCACCTGGGTATGCTGCGTTCCTTCATTAAGGCACCTCGACCTGGTTCCTGATTTTGCCCGGCGACTGGCGGCGAAACTTGGCTTACCTTTTATTGATGCCATTGAAAAAGTCGTGGACAATCCACCGCAGAAAATGCAGCAAAACCGTTTTCACCAGTGTCAAAATCTCGACGGGGCGTTTGTGATTACCCCTCCTTTGATGCCAGGTCCGGCGTTGCTGGTTGATGATATCGTGGATTCTGCATGGACGCTGACAGTTCTGACAGCACTGTTACGCCAGGCAGGTTGCCCGACGGTTTATCCTCTTGCCCTTGCTTCTACCTCGGTAAAAAATTGATGAATCTTTCAGCCAATGCTCAAGCAACTCTCCTGCTAACCAGCGATTTTTCTCGCGCGGCGGCGAGTGAGTATAAACCTCTTAGTAATAGTGAATGGGGGAAGTTTGCATTATGGCTGAAGCACCAACGTATCAGTCCCGCCGAGCTTCTGGTGCCGCAACCGCAAGAGAAACTTACAGGCTGGAGCGATCCGCGTATTTCTCAGGAGCGAATTCTTGGCTTGCTGGCGCGTGGTCATAGTCTGGCGTTGGCTGTAGATAAGTGGCAACGCGCCGGTTTATGGATCTTAACCCGCGGAGATGCCGATTATCCCGTTCGCTTGAAAAACCGATTGCGAACGGATGCACCTCCCGTTTTATTTGGCTGCGGGAATAAAGCATTACTGCAAGCGGAAGGTATGGCGATTGTTGGCTCGCGAGATGCTCCGACTGACGATTTGCGCTATACCCAACAACTGGCCGCGAAACTGGCCCAACAGGGGATTTGCGTTATCTCTGGTGGTGCGCGAGGTATTGATGAATGTGCAATGGCCTCGGCTCTGGAGGTCGGGGGAACTGCCGTTGGCGTATTAGCTGATAGCTTGTTAAAAACGAGTACGTTAGTGAAATGGCGTGAAGGGCTTATAGCAGGCAACCTGGTGTTGATTTCGCCGTTTTACCCAGAGGTACGTTTCACCGTCGGCAATGCGATGGCGCGGAATAAATATATTTATTGCCTTGCTGAAAGCGCAATGGTTGTACGTGCGGGAATGACCGGTGGAACGATAACCGGGGCGATGGAGGCATTAAAACATCAGTGGCTGCCCATGCAGGTTAAACCAAATCAGGATATGCAATCAGCCAATTCACGATTAGTAGAAAATGGGGCGTCATGGAGTGCTGAACAGGCTGAGAATGTGACGATCAGACTGCCAGACGTTCCTGGGCTGATGTATGACAGAGCACTCCGTAACGCTCAACCAGAACTGTTTTCGCTGCACGAAGATGACGCAAATTACGCAGTAATGCCCGCGCATACCCCTGTCGATTTTTATCAACTCTTTGTGGCGGAACTGGCGATCCTTGCAAAGGAATCGATAAGTATTGAAAGGCTGGCGTCTTGTACTGGTTTAACCATCGAACAAATTAGTGTGTGGCTGAACCGCGCAGAAGAAGAGGGAAGGGTTATCCGATTGGGCGAAGGTCATTATCAGTTCAGGTAATAAAACAGGTGCCGCGTCTGGTTGTGTGCAACACCTGTTTGAACCTTACCCCTTCATCCACATTCGAATGCCGTCGAGGAACATCTGAGTTGCCATCATCACCAGAATCAATCCCATCAGGCGTTCAAGTGCGTTCACCCCTTTCTCGCCCAGCAGACGTAAAAATAGCGAAGACTGTAGCAGGATGACAAAGGTGCCGCCCCAGGCCAGCAGCAGAGCAATCACCAGATGTCCCATCTGATTCGGGTACTGGTGAGACAACAACATCAGCGTGGCGAGAATAGTCGGCCCGGCGACTAACGGAATTGCCAACGGCACGATAAATGGCTCTTCACCTGCCGGAAGCCCGCTGCTATTTCCTGAAGCGCTGGGGAAAATCATCTTAATGGCGATCAGAAACAGAATGATGCCGCCAGAAATGGAGACGGTTTCTGCCCGCAGGCTAAGAAATGCCAGAATTTTCTCGCCCGCAAACAGGAACACCAGCATCACAAGGAGAGCAATAAGCAACTCTCGCACCATGATTGCCCGCCGTCTTTTCGGTTCAGTATGTTTCAGTACGGACATGAAAATAGGTAGGTTTCCGAGCGGATCCATAATCAGGATCAATAAAACTGTTGCAGAAATGATTTCATTCATAACTCAAATTCCCTGATAATTGCCGCGGACTTTCTGCGTGCTAACAAAGCAGGATAAGTCGCATTACTGATGGCTTCGCTATCATTGATTAATTTCACTTGCGACTTTGGCTGCTTTTTGTATGGTGAAAGATGTGCCAGGAGGAGACCGGCACATTTATACAGCACACATCTTTGCAGGAAAAAACGCTTATGAAAAATGTTGGTTTTATCGGCTGGCGCGGTATGGTCGGCTCCGTTCTCATGCAACGCATGGTTGAAGAGCGCGACTTCGACGCCATTCGCCCTGTCTTCTTTTCTACTTCTCAGCTTGGTCAGGCTGCGCCGTCTTTTGGCGGAACCACTGGCACACTTCAGGATGCCTTTGATCTGGAGGCGCTAAAGGCCCTCGATATCATTGTGACCTGTCAGGGCGGCGATTATACCAACGAAATCTATCCAAAGCTTCGTGAAAGCGGATGGCAAGGTTACTGGATTGACGCAGCATCATCTCTGCGCATGAAAGATGACGCCATCATCATTCTTGACCCCGTCAATCAGGACGTCATTACCGACGGATTAAATAATGGCATCAGGACTTTTGTTGGCGGTAACTGTACCGTAAGCCTGATGTTGATGTCGCTGGGTGGTTTATTCGCCAATGATCTTGTTGATTGGGTGTCCGTTGCAACCTACCAGGCCGCTTCCGGCGGTGGTGCGCGACATATGCGTGAGTTATTAACCCAGATGGGCCATCTGTATGGCCATGTGGCTGATGAACTCGCGAACCCGTCCTCTGCTATTCTCGATATCGAACGCAAAGTCACAACCTTAACCCGTAGCGGTGAGCTGCCGGTGGATAACTTTGGCGTGCCGCTGGCGGGTAGCCTGATTCCGTGGATCGACAAACAGCTTGATAACGGTCAGAGCCGCGAAGAGTGGAAAGGGCAGGCGGAAACCAACAAGATCCTCAACACATCTTCCGTAATTCCGGTAGATGGTTTATGTGTGCGTGTCGGGGCATTGCGCTGCCACAGCCAGGCATTCACTATTAAATTGAAAAAAGATGTGTCTATTCCGACCGTGGAAGAACTGCTGGCTGCGCACAATCCGTGGGCGAAAGTTGTTCCAAACGATCGGGAAATCACTATGCGTGAGCTAACCCCAGCTGCCGTTACCGGCACGCTGACCACGCCGGTAGGCCGTCTGCGTAAGCTGAATATGGGACCAGAGTTCCTGTCAGCCTTTACCGTGGGCGACCAGCTGCTGTGGGGGGCCGCGGAGCCGCTGCGTCGGATGCTTCGTCAACTGGCGTAATCTTTATTCATTAAATCTGGGGCGCGATGCCGCCCCTGCTAGTGCGTAATACAGGAGTAAGCGCAGATGTTTCATGATTTACCGGGAGTTAAATAGAGCATTGGCTATTCTTTAAGGGTGGCGGAATACACGAGTATTCACAGCCTTACCTGAAGTGAGGACGACGCAGAGAGGATGCACAGAGTGCTGCGCCGTTCAGGTCAAAAAAATGTCACAACCAGAAGTCAAAAATTCAGTTGGATGGGGTGACACAATAAAACAGGAAGACAAGCATGTCCGATCGTATCGATAGAGACGTGATTAACGCGCTAATTGCAGGCCATTTTGCGGATCCTTTTTCCGTACTGGGGATGCATAAAACCACCGCGGGACTGGAAGTCCGTGCCCTTTTACCCGACGCTACCGATGTGTGGGTGATTGAACCGAAAACCGGGCGCAAACTCGCAAAACTGGAGTGTCTCGACTCACGGGGATTCTTTAGCGGTGTCATTCCGCGACGTAAGAATTTTTTCCGCTATCAGTTGGCTGTTGTCTGGCATGGTCAGCAAAACCTGATTGATGATCCTTACCGTTTTGGCCCGCTAATCCAGGAAATGGATGCCTGGCTATTATCTGAAGGTACTCACCTACGCCCGTATGAAACCTTAGGCGCGCATGCAGATACTATGGATGGCGTCACAGGTACGCGTTTTTCTGTCTGGGCTCCAAACGCCCGTCGGGTCTCGGTGGTTGGGCAATTCAACTACTGGGACGGTCGCCGTCATCCGATGCGCCTGCGTAAAGAGAGCGGAATCTGGGAACTGTTTATCCCTGGGGCGCATAACGGTCAGCTCTATAAATACGAGATGATTGATGCCAATGGCAACTTGCGTCTGAAGTCCGACCCTTATGCCTTCGAAGCGCAAATGCGCCCGGAAACCGCGTCTCTTATTTGCGGGCTGCCGGAAAAGGTTGTGCAGACTGAAGAGCGCAAAAAAGCGAATCAGTTTGATGCGCCAATCTCTATTTATGAAGTTCACCTGGGCTCCTGGCGTCGCCACACCGACAACAATTTCTGGTTGAGCTACCGCGAGCTGGCCGATCAACTGGTGCCTTATGCTAAATGGATGGGCTTTACCCATCTCGAGCTACTGCCCATTAACGAGCATCCCTTCGATGGCAGTTGGGGTTATCAGCCAACCGGCCTGTATGCACCGACCCGCCGTTTTGGTACTCGCGACGACTTCCGTTATTTCATTGATGCCGCACACGCAGCTGGTCTGAACGTGATTCTCGACTGGGTGCCAGGCCACTTCCCGACCGATGACTTTGCGCTTGCCGAATTTGATGGCACGAACTTGTATGAACACAGCGATCCGCGCGAAGGCTATCATCAGGACTGGAACACGCTGATCTACAACTATGGTCGCCGTGAAGTCAGTAACTTCCTTGTCGGTAACGCGCTTTACTGGATTGAACGTTTTGGTATTGATGCGCTGCGCGTCGATGCGGTGGCGTCAATGATTTATCGCGACTACAGCCGTAAAGAGGGGGAGTGGATCCCGAACGAATTTGGCGGTCGCGAGAATCTTGAAGCGATTGAATTCTTGCGTAATACCAACCGTATTCTTGGTGAGCAGGTTTCCGGTGCAGTGACAATGGCGGAGGAGTCTACCGATTTCCCTGGCGTTTCTCGTCCACAGGATATGGGCGGTCTGGGCTTCTGGTACAAGTGGAACCTCGGCTGGATGCATGACACCCTGGACTACATGAAGCTCGACCCGATTTATCGTCAGTATCATCACGATAAACTGACCTTCGGGATGCTCTACAACTACACTGAAAACTTCGTCCTGCCGTTGTCGCATGATGAAGTGGTCCACGGTAAAAAATCGATTCTCGACCGGATGCCGGGCGACGCATGGCAGAAATTCGCTAACCTGCGCGCCTACTACGGCTGGATGTGGGCATTCCCGGGCAAGAAACTACTGTTCATGGGGAACGAATTTGCCCAGGGCCGCGAGTGGAACCATGACGCCAGCCTCGACTGGCATCTGTTGGAAGGCGGCGATAACTGGCACCACGGTGTCCAGCGTCTGGTGCGCGATCTGAACCACACCTACCGCCACCATAAAGCAATGCATGAACTGGATTTTGACCCGTACGGCTTTGAATGGCTGGTGGTGGATGACAAAGAACGCTCGGTGCTGATCTTTGTGCGTCGCGATAAAGAGGGTAACGAAATCATCGTTGCCAGTAACTTTACACCGGTGCCGCGTCATGATTATCGCTTCGGTATTAACCAGCCGGGTAAATGGCGTGAAATCCTCAATACCGATTCCATGCACTATCACGGCAGTAATGCAGGCAATGGCGGCGCAGTACACAGCGATGAGATTGCCAGCCACGGTCGTCAACATTCACTGAGCCTGACGCTACCACCTCTGGCCACTATCTGGCTGGTTCGGGAGGCAGAATGACACAACTCGCCATTGGCAAACCCACTCCCCTCGGCGCGCATTACGACGGTCAGGGCGTCAACTTCACACTTTTCTCCGCTCATGCCGAGCGGGTAGAGCTGTGTGTCTTTGATGCCAATGGCCAGGAACATCGCTATGACTTGCCAGGGCACAGTGGCGACATTTGGCACGGTTATCTGCCGGATGCGCGCCCGGGTTTGCGTTATGGTTATCGAGTTCATGGCCCCTGGCAACCTGCCGAGGGGCATCGCTTTAACCCGGCGAAGTTGTTGATTGATCCTTGCGCGCGGCAAATTGACGGGGAGTTTAAAGATAACCCGCTGCTGCACGCCGGTCATAATGAACCTGACTATCGCGACAACGCCGCCATTGCGCCGAAATGCGTAGTGGTGATTGATCACTATGACTGGGAAGATGATGCCCCGCCGCGCACGCCGTGGGGCAGCACCATCATTTATGAAGCCCATGTCAAAGGATTAACGTACCTGCACCCGGAGATCCCGGTCGAGATCCGTGGCACTTATAAAGCCCTGGGGCATCCGGTGATGATCAACTATTTGAAACAGTTGGGCATTACCGCGCTGGAACTGCTGCCGGTGGCACAATTTGCCAGTGAACCACGTCTGCAACGTATGGGGCTTAGTAACTACTGGGGTTACAACCCGGTGGCGATGTTTGCGCTGCATCCGGCGTATGCCTGCTCGCCAGAAACGGCGCTGGATGAGTTTCGCGATGCAATCAAAGCACTGCATAAAGCGGGTATCGAAGTCATTCTTGATATCGTGCTCAACCATAGTGCGGAACTGGACCTCGACGGCCCGTTATTCTCGCTGCGTGGGATCGACAACCGTAGCTATTATTGGATAAGAGAAGACGGCGATTATCACAACTGGACCGGTTGTGGCAACACGCTCAATTTGAGTCATCCGGCGGTGGTAGATTATGCCAGCGCCTGCCTGCGTTATTGGGTAGAAACCTGCCACGTCGATGGTTTCCGCTTTGATCTGGCGGCAGTCATGGGCCGTACGCCAGAGTTTCGTCAGGATGCGCCGTTGTTTACCGCTATCCAGAACTGCCCGGTGCTCTCGCAGGTGAAGTTAATTGCTGAACCGTGGGATATCGCTCCTGGTGGTTATCAGGTGGGAAATTTCCCGCCGCTGTTTGCCGAGTGGAACGATCATTTCCGCGATGCAGCCCGTCGTTTCTGGCTGCATTATGATTTGCCTCTGGGGGCGTTTGCCGGGCGTTTTGCTGCCTCCAGCGATGTTTTTAAACGTAATGATCGTCTGCCGAGTGCCGCGATTAATCTCGTCACCGCGCATGACGGTTTTACGCTTCGCGACTGCGTTTGCTTCAACCATAAACACAATGAAGCAAACGGAGAAGAAAATCGCGACGGGACCAACAACAATTACAGTAACAATCATGGTAAAGAAGGGTTAGGCGGTACTCTTGATCTGGTTGAACGGCGGCGCGACAGCATTCACGCCCTGTTAACAACGTTGTTGCTCTCCCAGGGTACGCCGATGTTACTGGCCGGTGACGAACATGGTCACAGCCAGCATGGCAATAACAATGCCTACTGTCAGGATAACCAATTAACCTGGTTGGACTGGTCGCAGGCAAGCAGTGGTTTAACCGCATTTACCGCCGCGTTAATCCATCTGCGCAAGCGCATTCCCGCTTTGATGGAGAATCGCTGGTGGGAAGAAGGCGACGGCAATGTCCGTTGGCTAAATCGATATGCTCAACCTTTAAGCACGGATGAGTGGCAAAACGGGCCGAAACAGCTGCAAATTCTGCTCTCGGATCGCTTTTTGATCGCAATTAACGCCACGCTTGAGGTAACAGAGATTGTTTTACCTGCTGGGGAGTGGCACGCCATTCCCCCATTCGCTGGAGAGGATAACCCAGTGATTACGGCTGTCTGGCAGGGACCTGCACACGGATTGTGTGTGTTCCAGAGATGATAAAAAAGGAGTTAGTCATGGTTAGTTTAGAGAAGAACGATCACTTAATGTTGGCACGCCAGCTGCCATTGAAATCTGTTGCCCTGATACTGGCGGGAGGACGTGGTACCCGCCTGAAGGATTTAACCAATAAGCGAGCAAAACCGGCCGTACACTTCGGCGGTAAGTTCCGCATTATCGACTTTGCGCTGTCTAACTGCATCAACTCCGGGATCCGTCGTATGGGCGTGATCACCCAGTACCAGTCCCACACTCTGGTGCAGCACATCCAGCGCGGCTGGTCATTCTTCAATGAAGAAATGAACGAGTTTGTCGATCTGCTGCCAGCACAGCAGAGAATGAAAGGGGAAAACTGGTATCGCGGCACCGCAGATGCGGTCACCCAAAACCTCGACATTATCCGCCGTTATAAAGCGGAATACGTGGTGATCCTGGCGGGCGACCATATCTACAAGCAAGACTACTCGCGTATG
The DNA here is from genome assembly GCF_046487065.1 of Escherichia sp. WS2035. Taxonomy (NCBI): domain Bacteria; kingdom Pseudomonadati; phylum Pseudomonadota; class Gammaproteobacteria; order Enterobacterales; family Enterobacteriaceae; genus Escherichia; species Escherichia sp. WS2035. The sequence continues at coordinate 93,048 of NZ_JBJQKD010000010.1, read as the reverse complement.
CTTATCGACCACGTCGAAAAAGGCGCACGTTGCACCGTTGCTTGTATGCCAGTACCGATTGAAGAAGCCTCCGCGTTTGGCGTTATGGCGGTTGATGAGAACGATAAAATTATCGAATTCGTTGAAAAACCAGCTAACCCGCCGTCAATGCCGAACGATCCAGGCAAATCTCTGGCGAGTATGGGTATCTACGTCTTTGACGCCGACTATCTGTATGAACTGCTGGAAGAAGACGATCGCGATGAGAACTCCAGCCACGACTTTGGCAAAGATTTGATTCCCAAGATCACCGAAGCCGGTCTGGCCTATGCGCACCCGTTCCCGCTCTCTTGCGTACAATCCGACCCGGATGCCGAGCCGTACTGGCGCGATGTGGGTACGCTGGAAGCTTACTGGAAAGCGAACCTCGATCTGGCCTCTGTGGTGCCGGAACTGGATATGTACGATCGCAATTGGCCAATTCGCACCTACAATGAATCATTACCGCCAGCGAAATTCGTGCAGGATCGCTCCGGTAGCCACGGGATGACCCTTAACTCACTGGTATCCGGCGGTTGTGTGATCTCCGGTTCGGTGGTGGTGCAGTCCGTTCTGTTCTCGCGCGTTCGCGTGAATTCATTCTGCAACATTGATTCCGCCGTATTGTTACCGGAAGTATGGGTAGGTCGCTCGTGCCGTCTGCGTCGCTGCGTCATCGATCGTGCTTGTGTTATTCCGGAAGGCATGGTGATTGGTGAAAACGCAGAGGAAGATGCACGTCGTTTCTATCGTTCAGAAGAAGGCATCGTGCTGGTAACGCGCGAAATGCTACGGAAGTTAGGGCATAAACAGGAGCGATAATGCAGGTTTTACATGTATGTTCAGAGATGTTCCCGCTGCTTAAAACCGGCGGTCTGGCTGATGTTATTGGGGCATTACCCGCAGCACAAATCGCAGACGGCGTTGACGCTCGCGTACTGTTGCCTGCATTTCCCGATATTCGCCGTGGCGTGACCGATGCGCAGGTAGTATCCCGTCGTGATACCTTCGCCGGACATATCACGCTGTTGTTCGGTCATTACAACGGGGTTGGCATATACCTGATTGACGCGCCGCATCTCTATGATCGTCCGGGAAGCCCGTATCACGATACCAACTTATTTGCCTATACCGACAACGTATTGCGTTTTGCGCTGCTGGGGTGGGTTGGGGCAGAAATGGCCAGCGGGCTTGACCCATTCTGGCGTCCTGATGTGGTGCATGCGCACGACTGGCATGCAGGCCTTGCGCCTGCGTATCTGGCGGCGCGCGGGCGTCCGGCGAAGTCGGTGTTTACTGTGCACAACCTGGCCTATCAAGGCATGTTTTATGCACATCACATGAATGACATCCAATTGCCATGGTCATTCTTTAATATTCATGGGCTGGAATTCAACGGACAAATCTCTTTCCTGAAGGCCGGTCTGTACTATGCCGATCACATTACGGCAGTCAGCCCAACCTACGCTCGCGAGATCACCGAACCGCAGTTTGCCTACGGTATGGAAGGTCTGTTGCAACAGCGTCACCGTGAAGGGCGTCTTTCCGGCGTACTGAACGGCGTGGACGAGAAAATCTGGAGTCCAGAGACGGACTTACTGTTGGCCTCGCGTTACACCCGCGATACGTTGGAAGATAAAGCGGAAAATAAGCGCCAGTTACAAATCGCAATGGGGCTTAAGGTTGACGATAAAGTGCCGCTTTTTGCAGTGGTGAGCCGTCTGACCAGCCAGAAAGGTCTCGACCTGGTGCTGGAAGCCTTACCTGGTCTTCTGGAGCAGGGCGGGCAGCTGGCGCTACTCGGCGCGGGCGATCCGGTGCTGCAGGAAGGTTTCCTTGCGGCGGCAGCGGAATACCCCGGCCAGGTGGGCGTTCAGATTGGCTATCACGAAGCATTTTCGCATCGCATTATGGGCGGCGCGGACGTCATTCTGGTGCCCAGCCGTTTTGAACCGTGCGGCTTAACGCAACTTTATGGATTGAAGTACGGTACGCTGCCGTTAGTGCGGCGCACCGGTGGGCTTGCTGATACGGTTTCTGACTGTTCTCTTGAGAACCTTGCAGATGGCGTCGCCAGTGGGTTTGTCTTTGAAGATAGTAATGCCTGGTCGCTGTTACGGGCTATTCGACGTGCTTTCGTACTGTGGTCCCGTCCTTCACTGTGGCGGTTTGTGCAACGTCAGGCTATGGCAATGGATTTTAGCTGGCAGGTCGCGGCGAAGTCGTACCGTGAGCTTTACTATCGCTTGAAATAGTTTTCAGGAAACGCCTATATGAATGCTCCGTTTACATATTCATCGCCCACGCTTAGCGTAGAAGCTCTTAAGCACTCTATCGCTTACAAGCTGATGTTTACGATTGGAAAGGATCCGGTCGTCGCCAATAAACATGAATGGCTGAACGCAACGTTATTTGCTGTGCGCGATCGTCTCGTGGAGCGCTGGTTACGTTCAAACCGTGCCCAGTTGTCGCAAGAAACTCGTCAGGTTTACTACCTGTCGATGGAGTTTTTGATTGGCCGTACGCTCTCCAACGCCATGTTGTCGCTAGGAATTTACGAAGATGTACAGGGCGCACTGGAAGCGATGGGATTAAATCTCGAAGAGCTGATTGATGAAGAAAATGACCCGGGCCTCGGTAACGGTGGCCTGGGCCGTCTGGCGGCTTGCTTCCTCGATTCTCTGGCGACGTTAGGGTTGCCGGGGCGCGGTTACGGCATCCGCTATGACTACGGTATGTTCAAGCAGAACATCGTTAACGGTAGCCAGAAAGAGTCGCCTGACTACTGGCTGGAATACGGTAACCCGTGGGAATTCAAACGCCACAACACGCGCTATAAAGTCCGTTTTGGTGGTCGCATTCAGCAGGAAGGTAAAAAAACGCGCTGGATTGAAACCGAAGAGATTCTGGGAGTAGCTTACGATCAGATAATCCCAGGTTACGACACCGACGCGACCAACACGTTGCGTTTGTGGAGTGCCCAAGCCAGTAGTGAAATTAACCTCGGTAAATTCAACCAGGGCGACTACTTCGCGGCAGTGGAAGATAAAAACCACTCCGAGAACGTATCTCGCGTACTGTATCCGGACGACTCCACCTACTCCGGGCGTGAGCTGCGACTGCGTCAGGAATACTTCCTGGTTTCCTCGACCATTCAGGACATTTTAAGCCGCCATTATCAGTTGCATAAAACCTACGATAACCTGGCGGATAAAATTGCGATTCACCTCAACGATACCCATCCGGTGCTGTCGATTCCTGAGATGATGCGTCTGCTGATCGATGAGCACCAATTTAGCTGGGACGACGCGTTTGAAGTGTGTTGTCAGGTCTTCTCCTACACCAACCACACGCTAATGAGCGAGGCGCTGGAAACCTGGCCAGTCGATATGCTGGGTAAAATTCTGCCGCGTCACCTGCAGATCATCTTTGAAATCAACGACTATTTCCTGAAAACCTTGCAGGAACAGTATCCGAACGATACCGATCTGCTGGGACGGGCGTCGATCATTGATGAATCCAATGGTCGTCGTGTGCGTATGGCCTGGCTGGCGGTTGTGGTGAGCCACAAAGTTAACGGTGTATCGGAACTGCACTCTAACCTGATGGTGCAATCGCTATTTGCCGACTTTGCGAAAATCTTCCCGGGTCGTTTCACCAACGTCACCAACGGTGTGACGCCGCGTCGCTGGCTGGCGGTAGCGAACCCATCGCTTTCAGCCGTGTTGGACGAACACCTGGGCCGCAACTGGCGCACCGACCTTAGCCTGCTTAATGATCTGCAACAACACTGTGATTTCCCAATGGTTAATCACGCGGTGCATCAGGCGAAGCTGGAGAACAAAAAGCGTCTGGCGGAGTATATCGCCCAGCAGCTGAATGTGGTGGTAAATCCGAAAGCGCTGTTCGATGTGCAAATCAAACGTATTCACGAATACAAACGTCAATTGATGAATGTGTTGCACGTGATCACCCGCTATAACCGCATCAAGGCCGACCCGGATGCGAAGTGGGTACCGCGCGTGAATATTTTTGGCGGTAAGGCGGCTTCGGCCTATTACATGGCGAAGCACATTATTCATTTGATCAATGACGTAGCGAAAGTGATCAACAACGATCCGCAGATTGGCGACAAGCTGAAAGTCGTGTTCATCCCGAACTACAGTGTTAGCCTGGCGCAGTTGATCATTCCGGCGGCCGATCTGTCTGAACAGATTTCGCTGGCGGGGACGGAAGCTTCCGGCACCAGTAACATGAAGTTTGCGCTTAACGGCGCGCTGACTATCGGTACGCTGGACGGTGCGAATGTCGAGATGCTGGATCATGTCGGTGCTGACAATATCTTTATCTTTGGTAACACAGCGGAAGAAGTGGAAGAATTGCGCCGTCAGGGCTACAAACCGCGTGAATACTACGAGAAAGATGAGGAGCTGCATCAGGTGCTGACGCAAATCGGCAGCGGTGTATTCAGTCCGGAAGATCCGGGTCGCTATCGCGATCTGGTCGATTCGCTGATCAACTTCGGCGATCACTACCAGGTACTGGCGGATTATCGCAGCTATGTCGATTGTCAGGATAAAGTTGACGAACTCTACGAGCGTCAGGAAGAGTGGACCGCAAAAGCGATGCTGAACATTGCCAATATGGGTTACTTCTCTTCTGACCGTACGATCAAAGAGTATGCCGATTATATTTGGCATATTGATCCGGTGAGATTATAAGTTCGCTAAAAAACAGAACGGGGCCAAAAGGTCCCGTTTTTTTCGCCTTTATTTAGGAAAAGTGTCCAGAGGGGGCGAGGGTTATCGGGGAGTATAATTTCGCCATTCAGCAAGAATGGAAAGAATAATGCAAAGCGGAAAATGGATTTTGACCTCGCTGGTAATGACTTTTTTTGGCATCCCCATACTGGCGCAATTTTTGGCAGCGGTTGTTGCCATGCTGGGGGCCGGGCTTGCCGCTATTCTTGAGGTTTGCAATTTACTCTTTACGCCAACAATTTATCTTCTACTCAACGTCTTTATGCTGACGCTGGGGGCGATAATCATATTTTTCTCTGGTCGCGTGTGGGCTGGTGATAGCGCACCAGAAAAAAGAGAAATAGCCGCCTGGCGACAATGCTTTTTTCTCTTACCCGCGCTATTAACCCTGGTTGGCTGGATAATCGCGCTACATCTGGCAGATTATCAATTTCGCCAGATGGGATCGGGCTGGTTGGCAAACCTTATGCTTTCCTGGCAGGGTGTTTTGTTACTCTCATTAATCAGTGGCGACTACTGGTGGATAGTCATTATACCCGTTGGCGCGCATATCAGTTTTTCGCTGGGATACGGCTGGCCGACAAGGCATCCTTTAACCGGCACGTCCGGGCTACGTTGCCGTAACTTACTCCTGTTTCTACTTCTCTTACTTGGTTTTGTCGCTGGGTATCAGGCTTATTTATATAAACAGCTTAATCCCGGTGTCGGTGTGCGTGAAAATATTGATACCTGGGCCTGGCGACCCGATAAACTTAATAATCAACTGACGCCACTGCGTGGTAAACCACAAATTCAATTTACGCAAAACTGGCCGCGACTCGATGGCGCTACGGCGGCGTACCCCATTTATGCCTCTGCATTTTATGCATTAAGTGTAATACCAGAGGATTTTCACGTTTGGGATTATCTGGATAACTCTCGTACGCAAGAAGCATATAACAAAATCGTTAACGGTGATGCCGATATTATTTTCGTGGCGCAACCTTCCGATGGGCAAAAAAAACGCGCTGAGAAATCGGGCGTCACTTTGCTGTACACGCCATTTGCCCGTGAAGCGTTTGTTTTCATCGTCAATGCGGATAATCCGGTTAATTCCCTGACTGAACAACAGGTGCGTGACATTTTCAGTGGCGCAATTACCAACTGGCGCGCGGTTGGCGGTGACGATCAGGAGATCCAGACCTGGCAACGCCCGGAAGACTCTGGCAGCCAGACGGTGATGCTATCGCAGGTCATGAAAAATGTCCGCATGATCTCGCCGCAGGAAACGGAAGTGGCAAGCGTGATGGAGGGAATGATTAACGTTGTTGCCGAATACCGTAATACAAAAAACGCAATAGGCTACACCTTCCGCTATTACGCAACACAAATGAATGCCGATAAAAATATAAAACTGCTAGCGATTAACGGTATTGCACCGACTGCGGAAAATATTCGCAACGACAAATATCCCTATATCGTCGATGCCTTAATGGTAACGCGGGAAAATACGACGTCAGAGACACAAAAATTGGTGGAGTGGTTTTTAACGCCGCAGGGGCAGAGTTTGGTGGAAGATGTGGGCTATGTGCCGATGGATAAAACGTTGCATTAAGCAGGATTACAATATGGATATCATTAATATTTTCCTGAACGCGGCGAATGCCCTTTTTATCTATCAGCCGTTTATGCACGATCAGCGGGCGAGGGGGTAATTATGCACCCCACTCCTGCCATGCAGGCATTAATTGAGCAGATATATCATATTTTTCGTCGTTATCCGGCGCCGCAGCAATTTGTGGTTTGTTGTGAATATTGTCTGAGTCAACAGGAACAAAAAGCATTACGGAATACATCGTTGCGAGCGATTCCTTATTCCTTAATCAATGCCTGGAATAGTAGTCCAGGACCTGATCCGCAAAACAGCGATGAGGTTCGTTATTTTCTGCCTTGTTTACTGGAGTTTGTTGCGCAGGGGCAATTTGACAATATTCACGAAGTATTTTCTCTACGGCGTATCAACCTTGCCAGTAAAGAAAACTGGCGTGAGGATGAACGGGAAATATTGCAGCAATTTGCTTGCCAGTATATGACTGATTGGGTATCCGGGGATGAGGCTGTCGAATTACAGTACAAGCTGGAAATGTTTTTCCGTGCCGATATCGCTCTTTCGCCATTGCTTGATGCCATTATTTCAGTTCCCGGATTTTGGTCGGCAGCGTCTCTTGCCTGTTTATTGAATACGTATCGTGACGGTTATATCAGAGATAATCAGGACGATATCGATAAAGCCATTACCACTCAAACTAATACTTGGGCTAGTAATAATCAATCCATCCTGAAAGAACGCGCGCGGCAGGCGATTGAGAATCCGCTTAAGCAGTCCGAACAGGGCACACAGTATCAGGCCTGGGAAGACGAGTGGATGATTGATGAGTGTTTATGTGCCATGTATGACGCATCATCCGAATCATCAGGACATTAAAGATGAATAAAATCAGACTTTATATTTACCCTGTAATTTTCGGTTTTGTTATCGTACCATTATTGGTATGGCCGACGGTTATTGCCTTAGCCGTACTTATATTCACGTTAACTTTTCTGGCTGAAATAATATTCTCCTTTCCGCTCCTGGTTGTGCGTATTTCTCTTCAGGAATTACAACTTGAGTTATTGGTTGAATATGCACTTTTTTTCAGTGTAATGGGTGGCATCGGTTGGCAATTCTCCCGCAGAACGCCTCCTGAATTAAAAAACAGGCTACATTGCTGGCTGGTTTTTTCTCCGGTCTATTTCTGGTTAATTCTCTCGAATTTCATTCTTTATATTTCTCCAGAGAAATCAGCGTTGCTGGAAAATATCCGAAATTTCTTTCTGACATTTGTCTGGCTTCCCCTGAATTTTTCCCCTTTTTGGCCGCAGCCGTGGACTGATTTTGTCGGCCCGATTAGTGCCCAGCTTGGTTTTGCGTTGGGATATTATTGCCAGTGGCGTAGCAAAAATAGAAGCCATAGGAAGAAGTGGGGCGATTGGGTAACGTGCTTAAGTTTGGCGATTTTAGCTCTGGGGCCGTTATTCAATTATTTACAATGAATAGTCTAAGGAATTCAAATAGCCCGGTTGCACTTCGCAACCGGGCATCATCCTTACGACGCCAGCGACAACCTCTGCTGCGTATATTCCATCAGCCACTGACTCACACGAGATTGTTGATCCGCATTTAGCCACATGCCTTGTTTCGTGCGACGCCACAGGGCATCGTCGGCGCGGCGGACCCATTCGTGGTCGACCAGATATTTCAGCTCCGCTTCGTAGAACTCATGACCGAAATCTTCACCGAGGTCGCTTATCGCCCCTGCATTGCCGAGCAACAGTTCGCTGTTGCTGCCGTAAGTGCGCGCGTAGTGACGTGCCAGCGATTCGGTCAGGAACGGGTAACGGCGGCGCAGGCGGGCGGCGTAATCGTCACGGTCACCTTCAATGGCACCACCCGGCAGCACGCTCTCTTTCGTCCACGCCGGACCAATGCCCTGATAATATGGCGTCAGTTTTTCCAGCGCGTGCTCCGCCAGTTTGCGGTAGGTGGTCAGCTTACCGCCGAATACCGACAGCAGCGGGGCTTTGCCGTTTTCATCATGGATATCAAGGGTGTAATCACGGGTAATGGCCTGCGGCGAGTCGGACTCATCATCACATAGCGGACGCACGCCGGAGTAGGTCCAGACGATATCGTCCCGGCTTAACTGCTTTTTAAAGTGCGTGTTATACACTTTCAACAGGTAATTGATTTCACTCTCTTCAATCTTCACTGCTTTTGGATCGCCTTTGTATTCCACATCGGTGGTGCCGATGATGGAAAACTCGTCCATCCACGGGATCACGAAGACAATACGTTTATCTTCGTTTTGCAGAATGTAGGCTTGCTTCTGGGTATGCACACGCGGCACCACAATATGGCTGCCTTTGATCAGGCGAATGCCATAAGGCGAAGGCAGATGCATCCCGTCGTCGAAAAATTGTTTCACCCACGGGCCGGTAGCATTAACCAGGCCGCGCGCCTGCCATGTATATTTTTTGCCGGTATCGATATCTTCCGCTTCCACAATCCACAGGCCGTTTTCGCGGCGAGCAGACGTGGCACGAGTACGAGTAAGCACTTCACCGCCTTTACGTACCACCATCTGGGCGTTGGCGAGTACCAGACGGGCGTCGTCTACCCAACAGTCAGAATATTCGAATCCGCGCTTAATTTCCGGTTTTAACACTGAGTTTGCGCCAAAACGCAAACCGGTTGATCCCGGCAGGCTGGTGCGCTTGCCCAGATGATCGTACATAAACAGACCAATGCGAATCATCCACGCCGGGCGTAGATGCGGACGATGCGGCAGGCGAAAACGCATCGGGAAGGCGATATGCGGGGCCATTTTCAGTAGCACTTCACGTTCAGCCAGCGCCTCGCTGACCAGTCGGAATTCATAGTGCTCAAGGTAGCGCAGGCCACCGTGAATGAGTTTTGAACTGGCGGAAGAGGTCGCGCAAGCGAGATCCTGCGCCTCCAGCATCAGCACGGATAAACCGCGTCCAGCGGCGTCTGCCGCGATACCAGCACCATTGATGCCGCCACCTATCACAATCAGATCTTTGGTTTCCATGCTGCCCTCATTCACTTTCGTTAAAGTTCATAAATGTTCGTTATCGAACATATTAGCAAAGAATCGCGCTTTGGGTAACATTGAAAAAACATTTTAGAGTGATATGTATAACATTATGGCGTTTATCTGCCGCTTCGACGTAAACTGTGCGGTAAATTTGCCCACTTGTTTGTAAAGAAAGAGAGACGCATGGATCAGTTCGAATGTATTAACGTTGCCGACGCGCACCAGAAGTTGCAGGAAAAAGAGGCGGTGCTGGTCGATATTCGCGATCCACAGAGTTTCGCAATGGGGCATGCGACCCAGGCTTTCCATTTAACTAACGACACACTGGGCGCGTTTATGCGTGATAACGACTTTGACACACCGGTGATGGTGATGTGTTATCACGGCAATAGCAGCAAAGGCGCGGCGCAGTATCTGCTGCAACAGGGCTACGATGTGGTCTACAGCATTGATGGCGGTTTTGAAGCCTGGCAGCGCCAGTTTCCCGCAGAGGTGGCGTACGGCGCGTAACGCTTTATACTGTCCCCTTTTGTGTGGAATAAGCGACAGCAACGATGTTGATGATTACCTCTTTTGCTAACCCCCGAGTGGCGCAGGCGTTTGTTGATTACATGGCGACACAGGGTGTTATCCTCACGATTCAACAACATAACCAAAGCGATGTCTGGCTGGCGGATGAGTCCCAGGCCGAACGCGTGCGGGCGGAGCTGGCTCGTTTTCTCGAAAACCCGGCAGATCCACGTTATCTCGCCGCCAGTTGGCAGTCCGGTCATACCGACAGTGGCCTGCATTATCGCCGTTATCCTTTCTTTGCCGCCTTGCGTGAACGCGCAGGTCCGGTAACCTGGGTGATGATGATCGCCTGCGTGGTGGTGTTTATCGCCATGCAAATTCTCGGCGATCAGGAAGTGATGTTATGGCTGGCCTGGCCATTCGATCCGACGCTGAAATTTGAGTTCTGGCGTTACTTCACCCACGCGTTAATGCACTTCTCGCTGATGCATATCCTCTTTAACCTGCTCTGGTGGTGGTATCTCGGCGGTGCGGTGGAAAAACGCCTCGGTAGCGGTAAGCTAATTGTCATTACTCTCATTAGCGCCCTGTTAAGCGGCTATGTGCAGCAAAAATTCAGCGGGCCGTGGTTTGGCGGGCTTTCTGGCGTGGTGTATGCGCTGATGGGCTACGTCTGGCTACGTGGCGAACGCGATCCGCAAAGTGGCATTTACCTGCAACGTGGGTTAATTATCTTTGCGTTGATCTGGATTGTCGCCGGATGGTTTGATTTGTTTGGGATGTCGATGGCGAACGGAGCACATATCGCCGGGTTAGCCGTGGGTTTAGCGATGGCTTTTGTTGATTCGCTCAATGCGCGAAAACGAAAATAATTCCAGGGATTTATCAATGAAACAAACACAACGTCACAACGGTATTATCGAACTGGTTAAACAGCAGGGTTATGTCAGCACCGAAGAGCTGGTAGAGCATTTCTCCGTTAGCCCGCAGACTATTCGCCGCGATCTCAACGAGCTGGCAGAGCAAAACCTGATCCTGCGCCATCATGGCGGTGCGGCGCTGCCTTCCAGTTCGGTTAACACGCCGTGGCACGATCGCAAGGCCACCCAGACCGAAGAAAAAGAGCGCATCGCCCGCAAAGTGGCGGAGCAAATTCCCAATGGCTCGACGCTGTTTATCGATATCGGCACCACGCCGGAAGCGGTGGCGCACGCGCTGCTTAATCACAGCAATTTACGCATTGTGACCAACAATCTCAACGTCGCTAACACGCTGATGGTAAAAGAGGATTTCCGTATCATTCTTGCCGGTGGCGAATTACGCAGCCGCGATGGCGGGATCATTGGCGAAGCAACGCTCGATTTTATCTCCCAGTTCCGCCTTGATTTCGGCATTCTGGGGATAAGCGGCATCGATAGCGACGGCTCGCTACTGGAGTTCGATTACCACGAAGTTCGCACCAAACGCGCCATCATTGAGAACTCGCGCCACGTTATGCTGGTTGTCGACCACTCAAAATTTGGCCGTAACGCAATGGTCAATATGGGTAGCATCAGCATGGTCGATGCTGTCTACACCGACACGATGCCGCCTGCGAGCGTGATGCAGGTGCTGAAGGACCATCATATTCAACTGGAGCTGTGCTGATCCTGCATTGCTTCCCATGTCAGACCAAAACGCGCCAGGTATTTGCGTAGCCGATCCGCGTCATTGACGCTGGCTTTACCCTGGCGCGAAATGTCAAACAGTTCACGTCCGGCAGCAGAAAGCGACTTTGCCTGGCGGCAGATAGCGATAACGTGTTCCAGTTGCATACGGTCGAAGAGATCGATGTTTTCTGCCTCTGCGCCCAGCAACGCCGTAAGCGTGGAGGGGCGACTCTCCTGCCAGTTATAGCGCAGACGGTTGATCTCATCTTCCACTGTATCCAGTGTGATGCGTCCGCTAGTGGCAAAGGTGGCCATCCGCGTGACGCTGGCAGAAAGTTCGCGAAAGTTACCGCGCCATGTTGCTGAGCGTGAAATCGCTACACTGGCGGGTAGTTTTTCCTTGCATGAACAGAATATTCATAACCTGCCGCGCGACCAGGGGCCGGGTAATACCGTCTCGCTTGAAGTCGAAAGTGAAAATATCACCGAACGCTTTTTTGTCGTCGGTGAAAAGCGCGTCAGTGCCGAGGTGGTCGCGGCACAGTTGGTGAAAGAGGTGAAACGCTACCTGGCAAGCCCGGCGGCGGTGGGGGAATATCTCGCCGACCAACTGGTGCTACCGATGGCGCTGGCGGGCGCGGGAGAATTTACGGTCGCCCATCCCTCATGTCATCTGCTGACCAATATCGCCGTGGTGGAGCGTTTCTTGCCGGTGCGGTTTGGTTTGATAGAAACAGATGGCGTAACGCGGGTTAGCATTGAATGATGTAAAGATGTAAGCCGGATCCGACGCATTATCCGGCTAAACTCACACCCCATATCCCATCATCTTCAGCAGTTTCTGCGCGTGTTGTACCGCGGCCTGACGGTGGGCGACACCGAGTTTTTGGTACAGATTACGGATATGCGTTTTGATGGTGGTTGCCGCCACTTCCAGCTCGCCTGCAATTTGCTCATTGCTGTAACCGGAGTAAATCAGCCCCAGGACCTGCCATTCACGTTGGGTCAACGGGCTGGTGCGGATCAGCTCTGGCACTTCCGGATGATTTAGCAGACGTTCAACGAAATTCTCATCGAAATGGGCGAATTTATGCCGATGATGTTGATTGATTTCTCGCAGAATACGCTGTGCGCGATGCTGTTCCAGCTCCGGCAGCGTATTGAGTTGAATAAGCTGGCGCAGTTGTTGCGCCATCGCTTCGCCTTCGATGACAAAATGACTGATAAATCCGGTACGATTCGCCAGTTTTAATGCGTCCAGCAACACACGCTGAGCGTCACTTTTACGTCCGGCCTGCCAGTACAGTTGATTAAGCAGCAACAGGTTACGGTTGAGATCGCTCATCAACCGCAGACTGCGGGCATTTTCATTGAGTTCTTCGAGGACAATTTCCGCAGATTCAAACTCGCCCAGCAAGATTTGTGCACGGGCAATGTTGCGCCATTGACCTTGCAGGAAGTGGTTGTTCGCAAACTCTGGTTTAGCCGTATGACGCAACCAGTTGGCAGCGGCGGCTTTATCGCTGGTCATTTGCCAGTAAATCACCCGGACTTTGTTGGCGTTAGAGATCCAGTCGCTGTGATATTTGCCATTCCCCAGCAGGTTTTCCAGACGGTTCAGCTGGCTACGGGCGTTATCTAAATCACCACGGGCCAGCGAGCATTGAATCAACATTGCCAGGCACTGAAGCTGTTGCTGTGGCTGATAAGACGACAAGACTTCAATCCCGCTGCGCGCCGACGCTTCGGCTTCATCCAGCCGTGCCCAGGCCCATAACAGTTGCGCACGAATGCGCACCAGAAACTCATGCATTGGCAGCTGTTCCAGATGCTGCTCGTTGATCAGCTGGAACGCTTTTTCCTGCGTTTCCCACGCGGTTTGCAGGAACCCTTGGGCAAACAGAATTTCACTTTGCTGGATTAAACTCCACAAAGCGTAGTGCCAGACATCGTGCTGGCGTGCCATCTGTTCGGTTTGCTGCATTAACGCCAGTGAGCGGGTCAATTCGCCTTTGCAGTGCAACACTTCACCCAGCACCGAGGTTGCCACAATGCGGCTATAGAACCAGCCCGGCGGCAGCTCTTCCAGTGCCAGTTTTGCCAGCCGTTCCGCTTCATCCGGATTACCATCGTTAATCGCCACCTGGGCGCGCAGAGCGTTAAATTCTGCGTGCATGGTGCCTTCTCTGATGTCCTTGATTTCATGTTCAGCGCGGGCCAGCAGGGTGTTAACTTCGCCGTAGCGATGCTGGCTTTGCATCAGCCACGCCTGCAATAACACCAACTGCGGATTTTCCAGCAAACTGTCCCACGGCAGGGCCTTAAGCGACTCTTCCAGCAGCGACAGTTCGCTATGGTTGAACAAACTCCAGGCGTGATTAAGCAGAATATCGCGCAGCATCAGCGCATCGCCTGCCGCCAGCGCATGATGAATCGCTTCGCTGGGAAATCCCTGGGCCATCCAGCTTTCTGCGGCGGCACGGTGGATTTCCGGCAGCTCCGCCGCCAGTTCCCACTGGCAGCGCTGGCGCAGGAAGTTACCAAACAGTGGGTGATAGCAAAACCACTCGCCGGTATCATCCATCCGCTGTAAAAACAGCCCCTGACGCTCAATCTCTTCGAGGCGCATTTGCCCGTTTTCTTCGCCGGTCACACGGGTGATGAGTGCATCGTTCATTGAGCGCAAAATGGCGCTTTTCAACAGAAAATGGCGTGTTGCGAGATCGACGTTATCTAAAACCTCATCGACCAGATAATCCGAAAGATGGCTGGCATTGATTCCCGCCAGACGGCGTGCCGACTTATGGGCTGAGTGAGTATTCTGCCGGGCGGAGAGGGCGATTAGCTGCAGTGCCGTCGCCCAACCGGAAACATCATCACAAATCCGACTGCTTTCTGCAGCTTCAATCGGCGATGACAGACGGCAATCAAAAAACTGTTTCGCTTCCTGATGGGTAAATGCCAGTTGCTGACTGCCAATTTCCAGCAGCTGGTCACGAACACGCAGATTGGCAATGCCCAGTTGCGGAAGGTTGCGTGACAACACCACAAGGGTGAGATTTTCTGGTTGATGGCGAATAAAGAAGCGCATTGACTCGTGGATCACAGGATTAGTGATCAGATGATAGTCATCGATGACCAGATAAAGTGGGCTATGCCATTCCGCCAGCTCAATGAAAAGCTGGGCGAAGAGTGACGTCAGGCTGGCATATTGCCGTTTTTGCGCCATCGTCTCACATATCGCGCAGTGACCGTTGGTTGCCTGTTGCACGGCGGCAATGAGATAGCTGGCGAAACGCTCTTGCTGGTTATCACCTTCATCCAGCGAGTACCAGCCGATATCGTTTTTGCCTGCCGCCCACTGGGAAATGAGCGTGGTCTTTCCGTAGCCCGCAGGACTTGTGATCAGCGCCAGCCGGAAGTTGTTCGCGCCGGAAAGTTTAGCCAGCAGGCGCTCACGAACCACGGTATGGTCGAGTCGAACCGGGCGACTTAATTTTGACGGAATCAGCATAGTTAATCACTTCACTGTGGAAAATGAGGAAATATTATTTTTTTTGCGCTTCGTAATTAATGGTTATAAGGTCGGCCAGAAACCTTTCTAATGCAAGCGATGACGTTTTTTTATGTGTCTGAATTTGCACTGTGTCACAATTCCAAATGTTTATTAACAACTCACCTAAAACGACGCTGATCCAGCGTGAATACTGGGTTGTACGGTATTTTCCTTATGTTCATCAGTTTCATTTAAGCAAGGGTTTCTTCTTCATTTCTGATGAAAGTGCCATCTAAAAAGATGATCTTAATAAATCTATTAAGAATGAGATGGAGCACACGTGATATTTTACTTGTGAAACTGTTTCACTCCTTTACTTAATTTATAGAGTTACCTTCCGCTTTTTGAAAATACGCAACGGCCATTTTTTGCACTTAGATACAGATTTTCTGCGCGGTATGGCATTGATTTGCTGCTAATCCTGTGGATTGCACTAGCTTTAAGTGGTCGAGATCACATTTCCTTGCTCATCCCCGCAACTCCTCCCTGCCTAATCCCCCGCAGGATGAGGAAGGTCAACATCGAGCCTGGCAAACTAGCGATAACGTTGTGTTGAAAATCTAAGAAAAGTGGAACTCCTATGTCACAACCTATTTTTAACGATAAGCAATTTCAGGAAGCGCTTTCACGTCAGTGGCAGCGTTATGGCTTAAATTCTGCGGCTGAAATGACCCCTCGTCAGTGGTGGCTGGCAGTGAGCGAAGCACTGGCCGAAATGCTGCGTGCTCAGCCATTTGCCAAACCGGTGGCGAATCAGCGGCATGTTAACTACATCTCAATGGAGTTTTTGATTGGTCGCCTGACGGGCAACAATCTGTTGAATCTCGGCTGGTATCAGGATGTACAGGATTCGTTGAAGGCTTATGACATCAACCTGACTGACCTGTTGGAAGAAGAGATCGACCCGGCGCTGGGGAACGGTGGTCTGGGACGTCTGGCGGCGTGCTTTCTCGACTCAATGGCAACTGTCGGTCAGTCTGCGACGGGTTACGGTCTGAACTATCAATATGGTTTGTTCCGCCAGTCTTTTGTCGATGGCAAACAGGTTGAAGCGCCGGATGACTGGCATCGCGGTAACTACCCGTGGTTCCGCCACAACGAAGCACTGGATGTGCAGGTAGGGATTGGCGGTAAAGTGACGAAAGACGGACGCTGGGAGCCGGAATTTACCATTACCGGTCAAGCGTGGGATCTCCCCGTTGTCGGCTATCGTAATGGCGTGGCGCAGCCGCTGCGTCTGTGGCAGGCGACGCATGCGCATCCGTTTGATCTGACTAAATTTAACGATGGTGATTTCCTGCGTGCCGAACAGCAGGGCATCAACGCAGAAAAACTGACCAAAGTTCTCTATCCAAACGACAACCATACTGCCGGTAAAAAGCTGCGCCTGATGCAGCAATACTTCCAGTGTGCCTGCTCGGTAGCGGATATTTTGCGTCGCCATCATCTGGCGGGGCGTAAATTGCACGAACTGGCGGATTACGAAGTTATTCAGCTGAACGATACCCATCCAACAATCGCGATTCCAGAACTGCTGCGCGTGCTGATCGATGAGCACCAGATGAGCTGGGATGACGCCTGGGCCATTACCAGCAAAACTTTCGCTTACACCAACCATACCCTGATGCCAGAAGCGCTGGAACGCTGGGATGTGAAACTGGTGAAAGGCTTACTGCCGCGCCACATGCAGATTATTAACGAAATTAATACTCGCTTTAAAACGCTAGTGGAGAAAACCTGGCCGGGCGATGAAAAAGTGTGGGCCAAACTGGCGGTGGTGCACGACAAACAAGTGCATATGGCGAACCTGTGTGTGGTTGGCGGTTTCGCGGTGAACGGTGTTGCGGCGCTGCACTCGGATCTGGTGGTGAAAGATCTGTTCCCGGAATATCACCAGCTATGGCCGAACAAATTCCATAATGTCACCAACGGTATTACCCCACGTCGCTGGGTCAAACAGTGCAACCCGGCACTGGCGGCTCTGTTGGATAAATCACTGAAAAAAGAGTGGGCTAACGATCTCGATCAACTGATCAATCTGGAAAAATTCGCTGATGATGCGAAATTCCGTCAGCAATATCGCGAGATCAAGCAGGCGAATAAAGTCCGTCTGGCAGAGTTTGTGAAAGTTCGTACCGGTATTGAGATCAATCCACAGGCGATTTTCGATATTCAGATCAAACGTCTGCATGAGTACAAACGCCAGCATCTGAATCTGCTGCATATTCTGGCGTTGTACAAAGAAATTCGTGAAAACCCGCAGTCTGACCGCGTACCGCGCGTCTTCCTCTTCGGCGCGAAAGCAGCACCGGGCTACTACCTGGCGAAAAATATTATCTTTGCGATCAACAAAGTGGCTGACGTGATCAACAACGATCCGCTGGTTGGCGACAAGTTGAAGGTGGTGTTCTTGCCGGATTATTGTGTTTCGGCGGCGGAAAAACTGATCCCGGCGGCGGATATCTCCGAACAAATTTCGACTGCAGGTAAAGAAGCTTCCGGTACCGGCAATATGAAACTGGCGCTCAATGGTGCGCTTACTGTCGGTACGCTGGATGGTGCGAACGTTGAAATCGCTGAGAAAGTCGGCGAAGAAAATATCTTTATTTTTGGTCATACCGTGGAACAAGTGAAGGCAATTCTGGCCAAAGGCTACGACCCGGTGAAATGGCGGAAGAAAGATAAGGTGCTGGACGCAGTATTGAAAGAGCTGGAAAGCGGTAAATACAGCGACGGCGATAAGCATGCCTTCGACCAGATGCTGCACAGTATCGGCAAACAGGGCGGCGATCCGTATCTGGTGATGGCAGATTTCGCCGCTTATGTGGAGGCACAAAAGCAGGTGGATGTGCTGTACCGCGACCAGGAGGCCTGGACTCGCGCGGCGATCCTCAATACCGCCCGCTGCGGTATGTTTAGCTCGGATCGCTCTATTCGCGATTATCAGGCTCGTATCTGGCAGGCAAAACGCTAAGGAAGTTCGATGGAAAGCAAACGTCTGGATAATGCCGCGCTGGCGGCGGGGATTAGCCCCAATTACATCAATGCCCACGGTAAACCGCAGTCGATTAGCGCCGAAACCAAACGGCGTTTGCTTGACGCGATGCATCAACGTACCGCCACGAAAGTGGCGGTAACGCCAGTCCCGAATGTCATAGTTTATACCAGCGGCAAAAAAATGCCGATGGTGGTGGAGGGCAGCGGCGAATATAGCTGGCTGCTGACCACCGAAGAAGGAAAGCAGTACAAAGGCCATGTGACGGGGGGCAAAGCGTTCAATCTACCGACGAAGCTGCCGGAAGGTTATCACACGCTGACGCTTACCCAGGACGACCAGCGCGCGCATTGCCGGGTGATTGTCGCCCCGAAACGCTGTTACGAACCGCAGGCGTTGCTGAATAAACAAAAGCTGTGGGGTGCCTGCGTTCAGCTTTATACGCTGCGATCGGAAAAAAACTGGGGTATTGGGGATTTTGGCGATCTCAAAGCGATGCTGGTGGATGTGGCAAAACGTGGCGGGTCGTTTATTGGTCTGAACCCGATTCATGCGCTCTATCTGGCAAATCCGGAAAGTGCCAGCCCGTACAGCCCGTCTTCTCGCCGTTGGCTGAATGTGATTTATATCGACGTTAACGCAGTTGAAGATTTCCATCTTAGCGAAGAGGCTCAGGCCTGGTGGCAGTTGCCGACCACGCAACAGACGCTGCAACAGGCGCGGGATGCCGACTGGGTTGATTACTCCACGGTTACCGCCCTAAAAATGACAGCATTACGAATGGCGTGGAAAGGTTTCGCGCAACGTGATGATGAGCAGATGACCGCGTTTCGCCAGTTTGTTGCAGAGCAGGGCGACAGCCTGTTCTGGCAGGCAGCCTTTGATGCGCTACATGCCCAGCAAGTGAAAGAGGACGAAATGCGCTGGGGCTGGCCAGCATGGCCAGAGATGTATCAGAACGTGGATTCGCCAGAAGTGCGCCAGTTCTGCGAAGAACATCGTGATGACGTCGATTTTTATCTCTGGTTGCAGTGGCTGGCTTACAGCCAGTTTGCCGCCTGCTGGGAGATAAGCCAGGGCTATGAAATGCCGATTGGCTTGTATCGTGATCTGGCCGTTGGTGTAGCAGAAGGTGGGGCAGAAACCTGGTGCGACCGTGAACTGTATTGCCTGAAAGCGTCGGTTGGCGCGCCGCCGGATATCCTCGGCCCGTTGGGGCAGAACTGGGGATTGCCGCCAATGGACCCGCATATCATCACCGCGCGTGCCTATGAACCGTTTATCGAGCTGTTGCGTGCCAATATGCAAAACTGCGGCGCATTACGAATTGATCACGTGATGTCGATGCTGCGTTTGTGGTGGATACCGTATGGCGAGACGGCAGATCAGGGCGCGTATGTTCACTATCCGGTGGATGATCTGCTCTCGATTCTGGCACTCGAAAGTAAACGTCATCGCTGTATGGTGATTGGTGAAGATCTCGGTACCGTACCGGTAGAGATTGTCGGTAAGCTGCGCAGCAGCGGTGTGTACTCCTACAAAGTGCTCTATTTCGAAAACGACCACGAGAAGACATTCCGCGCACCGAAAGCGTACCCAGAGCAGTCGATGGCGGTTGCGGCGACACACGACCTGCCTACGCTACGCGGCTACTGGGAGAGTGGGGATTTAACGCTGGGCAAAACGCTGGGGCTGTATCCGGATGAAGTGGTACTGCGCGGTCTGTATCAGGATCGCGAACTGGCGAAGCAAGGGCTGCTGGATGCTCTGCATAAATATGGTTGCCTGCCAAAACGTGCCGGGCATAAGGCATCGTTGATGTCGATGACACCGACGCTGAATCGTGGCTTACAGCGCTACATCGCCGATAGCAACAGCGCCCTGTTAGGGCTCCAGCCGGAAGACTGGCTGGATATGGCAGATCCGGTAAATATTCCCGGCACCAGTTACCAGTATAAAAACTGGCGACGTAAACTTTCCGCAACGCTTGAGTCGATGTTTGCCGATGATGGTGTGAACAAGTTGCTGAAGGATTTGGACAGACGGCGCAGAGCGGCAGCGAAGAAGAAGTAGAGTGCGGTTGATGCCGGATGCGACGCTTGACGCGTCTTACCGGCCTACTAATTAATGCCGAATCGTAGGCCGGATAAGGCGTTCACGCCGCATCCGGCCATCAGTATTATCAAATCACCATATTCAGCAGCAGACAGCCTACCAGACCGCACACCGAGATAATGGTTTCCAGCATCGACCAGGATTTGATGGTCTCGCCGATAGTCAGGTTAAAGTACTCTTTGAACAGCCAGAAGCCCGGATCGTTCACGTGAGAGAAAATCACACTACCGGAACCAACCGCAATAACCATCAGCTCCGGGCTAACACCCGTCGTTGCAATCAGCGGTGCCGCGATACCACCCGCAGTGATTGCCGCGACGGTTGCGGAACCCAGCGCGATACGCAGTACGGCAGCAATCGACCAGGCCATCAGCAGCGGAGAAATGTTGGTTTCGTGCATCATGGAAGCAATGTATTTGTCCACGCCGCTGTCTACCAGCACCTGCTTGAACGCACCGCCACCACCGATAATCAACAGCATCATCGCAATGATTTTGATGGAAGAAACCAGCGTGTCGTTAATCTGATCCATTGAACGGCCACGGTTCAGACCAAAGGTGAACATCGCGATCAGCACGGCAATCAGCGTAGCCATTACCGGGTCACCGAGGAACTCCGCTACCGGCAGGAAAGCGTGACCTTTCGGCAGGATCATTTCGGCAATCGCACGCATCGCCATCAGAACCACCGGCACCAGAGAGGTCCAGACGCTGACGCCAAAGCTCGGCATCTCTTCTTCGCTGAAGGTTTTCGCGCTGTACAGACCTTCCGGGATCGGCTTATCGATACCTTTCAACACGCGAGCGTAAACCGGACCGGCGAGAATCACGGTCGGGATTGCCAGAATAGTACCGTACAGCAGAGTTTTACCCATATCGGCATTGAAAATGGTGGCAATCGCAGTCGGACCCGGATGCGGTGGCAGGAAGCCGTGGGTCACAGACAGTGCAGCCGCCATTGGTACACCAACATACAGCAGTGGAATATTCGCGGAAGCCGCGATGGTAAACACCAGCGGCAGCATCAGCACGAAACCCACTTCATAGAACAGGGCAAAACCAACGGTAAAACCGGTCAGTACCACCGCCCACTGGATGTGTTTTTTACCAAATTTGGCAATCAGCGTGGTAGCGATACGTTGTGCACCACCGCAGTCTGCCAGCATTTTGCCCAGCATCGCACCAAAACCCATGATCAGGGCAAGGCTACCGAGCGTTCCGCCGACACCAGCTTTGATGGAGCCAATAACTTTATCCAGCGGCATCCCTTGCATTAATCCAACAGCAAGCGCCACGAGGACGAGAGCGATGAAGCCGTTCATTTTGAAGCGGATCATCAGGAGTAATAACAAGATTACACCGATAGCAACAATGACTAATGGCATGATTTACCTGGCCTTTAATTTGTTATGGGTAACGTCAGGTTTCTGACGGAAAATCCTGGTTGTCCCAACTGGGAACAGAGATGTTACGGCACCACGGCTGATGACCCCTAAAACGAGTTAGTGTAGTCAGATGTTATGAGTGTGTTTGGTGCCCATGAGAATGATACGGGTAACATTACGTGCTTGAGAATCACCAGAGCGGGGTAAATTTAAATTATGAGAGGTTGGTCATATTATCGTGGGGAAACGAAGAGATTGGATTTGCTGAGATAATTCTGCGCTAACGTCAGACTCTCGTGCAACGTACAGGCCCGATAAGACGCTTTAGCGTCACATCGGGCAATCGACAAAAGGGGAGAGAACTTAGTAGTAAGAGTGCTCGCCGCGCTGGTGTTCGGTGAGATCGCGTACACCTTTCAGCTCCGGGAATTCGTTCAGCAACTGCTTCTCGATCCCCTCTTTCAGGGTGACGTCGACCATGGAACAACCGTTACAGCCACCGCCAAATTGCAAAATGGCGTAACCGTCTTCGGTGATTTCCATCAGCGAAACGCGACCACCGTGACCAGCAAGCTGTGGGTTGATCTGTGATTGCAGCATATACTCCACGCGCTCCATCAGCGGCGCATCGTCAGCCACTTTACGCATTTTGGCGTTAGGCGCTTTCAGCGTCAGCTGCGAACCCAACTGGTCGGTAACAAAATCGATCTCTGCATCTTCCAGGTAAGGAGCGCTTAACTCATCAACATACGCGGTCAGCAGGTCAAATTTCAGGGCAGTGTCGGTGGCTTCCACAGCGTCCGGCGGACAATAAGAAACGCCACATTCAGCGTTAGGCGTGCCAGGGTTAATCACAAATACGCGGATTTGTGTCCCTTCTTCCTGGTTTGCCAGCAGTTTGGCAAAGTGCGCTTGTGCAGCATCGGAAATACGGATCATAGTAATGGCCTAATAGTTGACTATTTTAGTTGGTTATAATACGCCCATCATCGAGGCTCTACAAGGTTCGACAAAGGCACCAGACCTGGACAGTCGCCGCACCATTGCGTAAAAGCAACTGCGCAATCTCTGCGACGGTACTTCCGGTGGTAACGACATCATCCACAATCACCATATGGCGACCTTGCACAGGCAATTCAAGGCGAAAGGCATTTTTCAGGTTGTGTTTGCGTAGCCGGGCGTTAAGAAAATGCTGGGTCGCGGTGGCCCGTGTTCGTGTGACGGCTTCGCTATCCCATTGGCAGTGTAGCCAGCGTGATAACGGCTGACACAGCAAATCGCTCTGATTAAATCCCCGACGCCAGTGACGGCGCTGCCATAACGGAACGCTGATGATGCGATCAGGCAGTTGCAAGCCGGTGGTGCGACGAGCGTGTAAGACTTCCAATAGTAACAGACGTGACAGGGCGCTGGCGATTTCACTGCGCCGGGAAAACTTAAGCTGGTGAATGAGCGGACTTAATGGCGGCGCATAGTCGGCGACCGTGAGCAGTCTTTGCCAGGGCAGCGGTTTTTGCAGGCAGCGACCGCAGGGAAGATGAGAGTGTGTGGCGGGTAATCCACATTGTGGGCATAACGTTTTATCTGTACGGGCGGCGCGAGAGCAGACAGAACAAATCCCCCAATGACCTAACGCCAGCGGCATTCGGCATAGCCAGCATAATCCCGGTACTGTTAGCATATGTTCATCCTTGTAAGTAAAAAGAGAACAATAGCGGATGAATAACATCTGGTGGCAGACCAAAGGTCAGGGGAATGTTCATCTTGTGCTGCTGCACGGATGGGGACTGAATGCCGAAGTGTGGCGTTGCATTGACGAGGAACTTAGCTCGCATTTTACGCTGCACCTTGTTGACCTGCCCGGCTTCGGGCGTAGCCGGGGATTTGGTGCGCTATCACTTGCTGATATGGCCGAAGTCGTGCTGCGACAGGCACCAGATAAAGCCATTTGGTTAGGCTGGAGTCTGGGCGGGCTGGTGGCAAGCCAGATTGCGTTAACCCATCCCGAGCGTGTTCAGGCGCTGGTCACCGTGGCGTCGTCACCTTGTTTTAGTGCTCGCGACGAGTGGCCGGGGATAAAACCGGACGTGCTGGCGGGATTTCAGCAGCAACTCAGTGATGATTTTCAGCGTACAGTGGAGCGGTTCCTGGCGTTACAAACCATGGGTACTGAAACGGCGCGCCAGGATGCGCGGGCGTTGAAGAAAACCGTTCTGGCGTTACCGATGCCGGAGGTTGACGTACTCAATGGCGGACTGGAAATCCTGAAAACGGTCGATCTCCGTCAGCCGCTGCAAAACGTGCCCATGCCGTTTTTGCGATTGTATGGCTATCTCGACGGTCTGGTGCCGCGCAAAGTGGTGCCGATGCTGGATAAACTTTGGCCTCACAGCGAATCATATATCTTCGCCAAAGCGGCCCATGCGCCGTTTATTTCACATCCGGACGAGTTTTGTCACCTGCTGGTGGCGTTGAAGCAGAGGGTGTAGGTGGCTTTCGAAATGGCGGGACAGAACTTTACTGGCTCGCCGCAGCCAACTCTTCTTCTGACACCCCGGTAAAGCGCATGATGTCTGCAAGAGGGACTCCGGATTCAAGCATTATTTTTGCTATATGCAAGGCTTTGGATTGTTCCCCTTCCTGCCGCAATCTTTCCGCAATAGTCATTAAACTCTCCTTGTGTTTTGGTGAACGTTCGGCCACACCATCGATAAAATCGTTAAAACGTACCGCGTCGCCGGTTTGCAGTATGTAATTAAACAGCCCTTTGATTTGTCTGTCATTTGCGTATCCACTACTTAATAAGCAGGCCATTTGCTCTACCAGTCCTATCAGATCGCGTTGACGAATATGTTTTTGAATTAACTCCAGCAGCGCCATGCTCGCGTGCCGTCTCCGGTTGGCGTAAAAAGAGTTTGAACAGCGCATCGTGTGGGGTGGAACTCTGCTTTTTGCTCATGGCGTTCCTTCACCTGTTATTTGAATGCCGCGACTCTACGCGCCACTCCACACCTGTGCATTAGCGAGTTTTCATCCCAGCGAGACGCTTTCAGAGGAACTTACGTCGCGCTGCTATGGAAAGCCGCACGCAAAAAAGCCCGGATGCAAACGCATACCGGGCTTTCAAAACAGGCAGTGAAACAAGGTTAACGCAACGCCCACCATTCGTGCAGACAGGCTTTTCCTTCCGGGCAGCTTTTACAACTGCCGGAAAGACAGCCGTCAGGTTCTTCCTGAATCCGCACTGCTTTTCCCATACTTTCTAGCTGTTTCAGCATGGCGTTAATCATTGGCTGCGGAGTGTTCAGTGTCTGGCTAATCTGGGCCGCTTCCATACGGCCCCGTAATGCCAGTAAATCACGCACTTGAATGAGCGAAGCCATTGTCGTGTCCTTAGTGGCAATCGCCAGTGGTACTGGCCGCACAGCAACTGCTTACCGATTTGCGCGTTGCCAGCAGTTCGATATCCACCCGGCTACGCGCGCGACGCAGCAAACCGATAACCACGATGTTAAACAGAATAACCGCCAGAATGCATACCAGGCTGTAGGTTGGATGCTGGCTGTAGCTGGCGATCTGATAGAACAATGTTGCCAGCGAGTAAGCGATATTCAGCCCCCACAGAATGGAGAAGCCCATCCAGCCACGGCTTGATTCACGGGCGATGGCTCCCATCACCGAGATACATGGTACATACAGCAGGACGAAAATCAGGTAGCTGTATGCGGCAGCTGCGCTACCGAATTTCTGATCCATCACGCCCATCGCTCCGGTACCCATTTCGCCGTCGCCTTTGCTTGCTTCAATGGGGTTCATCAGTACGCTAAGGCTGAAGGTGTCTTTCAGGCTCTGCCAGGTTTCATCTACCGCACTGAACAGCTCTTCACCGAGGTTAAATTCCGCCGGATTGAACTCTTCGTCCTGAATATTTTCTGCGGTGTAGAGGGTGTTGAGCGTACCCACCACCACTTCTTTCGCCATGGCACCTGTAAACAGGCCAACCGTTGCCTGCCAGTTATCTTCATGTACGCCAATCGGCTTGAAGACCGGGGTGATCACCCGGCTGACGGAAGCCAGCGCCGAGTCGTTGATGTTATCGACGATTTTCCCGCTCAATGAGAAGCTGTTGAAGGCGCTCAGGAAAATGCTGACGATGATAATCACTTTACCAGCACGCAGAACGAAGCCTTTCAGACGCTGCCAGGTCTGGATAATCAGGCTTTTAACGTGGGGTACATGGTAGACCGGCAGCTCCATGACAAACGGCGTCGCTTCACCGCGCATGATGGTGTACTTGAGCATCAGGCCAGTCAGCACCGCCATTACGATACCCAGCATATACAGCGAGAAGACCGCCAGCGCACCGTTCTGCCCGAAGAAGGCAGCCGCGAATACTGCGAAGATAGCCAGACGCGCGCCGCAGGACATAAACGGTGCCATCATGATGGTCATCAGACGTTCACGCGGTGCATCAAGCGTACGTGCGCCCATTACCGACGGTACGTTACAACCGAAACCAACGATCAGCGGTACAAAGGATTTCCCCGGCAAGCCCAGCGCCTGCATCAGACGGTCCATCACAAACGCCGCACGCGCCATATAGCCGGAGTCCTCAAGGAAGGAGAGGAACAGGTACATCATGCCGATCTGCGGCACCAGTGGCAGCACGGTGTTAATACCGCCGCCCAGGCCTTGGGCGAGGAAGATAGTCAGCCAGTCCGGGAAGTGGAGCGTGTAGCCAATCCACTGAATACCATGCACAAAGAGTGCTACGGAGCCGACGTCAAACAGCGGCTGTAACGCCCCGCCGATGTTGATAGCCAGCAAGAACATCAGGTACATCACAAAGAGGAAAATCGGCAGACCGAGGAAACGGTTGAGCACGATTTTATCTACCGCAGTGGTGAAACGGCTGGGTTCTGCCGTCAGGGTGTTGCTTACCACATCACAGATGGCAGCAATGCACTGGTAACGCGCATCGGCAATGTGCAGCGCCGGATCGTCCATCTCATTACGCAGACGGGCGAGGGCGGCATCCAGATGCTGCGACGCTTCACCGGCGTAGGCGCGGCTGTAGATATCGCCTTCCAGCATTTGCAGGCCCAGCCAGCGACGTTGTTTCAGCGGGATGTCGGAAGGCATCACTTTTGCCAGTGAATCTGCTTCGTTGAGCAGCGGCTGAGCGTAATGCACCAGTTCCACATTCTCGTTAGCTTTATAGCGATCAATCGCCAGCTTGAGCGCTTCAATACCGCGACCACGGGTTGAAACCAGCGGGATCACCGGGCAGCCAAGACGCGCCGACAGAGCATCAATTTCAATACGAATATTTTGCTTCTCGGCAATGTCGAGCATGTTCAGCGCCACGATGCAGGGAATGCCGAGTTCCAACAGTTGCAGCGTCAGGTACAGGTTACGCTCAAGGTTAGACGCATCCACCACGTTAATCAGCAGGTCTGCGTCGCCACTCAAAATGTAGTGACAGGCGATTTGCTCATCGAGCGAGGTCTGCGATGAGATGGTGGTCAGAGAATAGGTGCCGGGCAGGTCCACCAGCGTGACCTGATGATCGGTGGTGGAGAATTGCCCTTCTTTACGTTCGACGGTAACGCCAGCCCAGTTACCTACACGCTGACGTGAGCCAGTAAGCTGGTTAAATAACGTTGTCTTGCCAGAATTTGGATTACCAATTAAGCCAATGGTTAATTTTTTCATTGTTGTTATCACCGTATTAACAGGAAACCGCTTCCACTTCTAATAAGGCCAGATCTTTTTTGCGTAATACCAGGCTCACACGACGGGTTTCGATATGAATGGGGTCGCCGAGTGGAGCGACGCGCACCACATTAAAAGAGGAGCCAGGTAACATGCCAAGAGAAAGCAGTTTTTGGCGATATGCCGGGCTGATTTCACGGGAAAAGCCAGTAATTTTCCACGCAGTATCTGGAGTGTATTGCATAGGTGCCTACTTGTTTCTCATTAACTGGATAACTACCTCATGGGGCGTTTGACAGCGACATGAGACCAGATGATTTGCCAACGAAGGAGAGATTAAATAATCAACAGTACAATGATAATGAGAATGGTTTCTATCAGCAATACTTAAAATGTGTGTGAATGTTGGTTTGAATAATAATCTGACTCAATGTTGATATGGCTCAAGCTTATATCGCAGCGAAAATATAATTCGCATGACGAATTATTAGGGCTGGTTAATGTTTAATTAAGGTTTCAGTTGTTAATGAAGTGATAAATATTAACGGGATATATTATGCGTTTGCTTGTGGAATAAAAAGGCCGGAGATATTCTCCGGCACTTTTATGTCAGGCAAGGCGTTCGTTGCCAGATGTGGCGTGAACGCCTAATCGCGCAGGTTTAGGGGCCAGTCCGGGCGTTTAACGTTTTTTGCCCATTGCCGCCGCCAGCGCATCCATCATCGCGCTGTTACCGGCAGGCTGCACTTCACGCCCACGCGGTTTGGCTGCCGGGCGGTTGTTTTGCGGGCGTTCATTACCGCCGCCGCGACGGGCGTTGGTTTCGCCAGGCTGCTCGTCCAGACGCATGGTCAGGGCGATACGTTTACGCTGAAGATCCACTTCCAGCACTTTCACCTTCACAATGTCGCCCGCTTTCACCACGGTATGCGGATCTTCCACAAACTTGTTCGACAATGAAGAGATGTGAACCAGGCCGTCCTGATGCACGCCAATATCGACAAACGCGCCAAAGTTGGTGACGTTGGTCACCGCACCTTCGAGGATCATACCCGGTTGCAGGTCGTTCATTGTCTCGACACCATCGGCAAACTGAGCGGTTTTAAATTCCGGACGCGGATCGCGACCCGGTTTTTCCAGCTCTTTGATGATGTCGGTTACCGTCGGCACACCGAATTTCTCATCAGTAAAGTCAGACGCTTTCAGGTTACGCAGTTCGCTGCTGTTACCCATCAGATCTTTCAGTGCCTGCTGTGTTGCTGCCAGAATGCGTTCCACCACCGGATAGGCTTCCGGGTGAACGGTAGAAGCGTCCAGTGGGTTATCACCGTGGTTAATGCGCAAGAAGCCCGCGCACTGCTCGAAGGCTTTCGGCCCCAGACGGCTCACTTTTAACAGTTGCTGACGGTTCTGGAACTGACCGTTCTCATCGCGCCAGGCTACGATGTTTTGCGCCATCATGCGCGTCAGGCCCGCCACGCGGGTTAACAGAGGAACAGAAGCGGTGTTGAGATCGACGCCAACGGCGTTTACGCAGTCTTCTACTACTGCATCCAGTTTGCGTGCCAGCTGCGTCTGGCTGACGTCATGCTGATACTGACCTACGCCGATAGATTTCGGATCGATTTTCACCAGCTCCGCCAGCGGATCCTGCAAACGACGGGCGATAGACACCGCGCCACGCAGCGAAACGTCGAGATCCGGGAATTCCTGTGCTGCCAGCTCGGAAGCCGAGTAAACCGACGCGCCAGCTTCGCTGACGATCACTTTCTGCGCGGTCACTTTCGGGAACTGCTTCTGCACGTCGAGATAGAAACGTTCGGTTTCGCGGGAAGCTGTACCGTTGCCGATCGCCACCAGTTCAACGTTATGCTTTTCACACAGCGCAGCAACGGTCATCGCTGCTTTTGCGGCCTGCCCGGTATGCGGATAAATGGTATCGGTCGCCACCAGTTTACCAGTTGCATCGACTACCGCCACTTTTACCCCGGTACGCAGACCCGGATCGAGGCCCATCGTTGCACGCAGTCCGGCAGGGGCCGCCATCAGCAGATCGTGCAGGTTACGGGCAAAGACGTTGATTGCTTCATCTTCCGCGCGTTCGCGCACGGTGCCCATCAGTTCAGTTTCCAGATGCATCAACACCTTGATGCGCCACGTCCAGCTCACCACACCTTTGCGCCAGCTATCCGCCGGGGCATTGTTCAGGCGCAGGCCAAGGTGTTCCATGATGATTTGCTCGCAATAGCTCTCTTTCGGCGGCTCTTCGAACTGCGGATCGGCATTCAGCGAAAGCTGAAGTATGCCTTCGTTACGACCACGGAACATCGCCAGTGCGCGGTGAGAAGGCACCGTTGACAGTGGTTCGTGATGATCGAAATAGTCGCGGAATTTTGCCCCTTCCTCTTCTTTACCGCTCACCACGGTTGAGACCAGATGCGCGTTCTTCCACAGATAATCACGCACTTTCGCCAGCAGCGCGGCATCTTCGGCAAACCGTTCCATCAGGATATAGCGCGCGCCGTCCAGCGCGGCTTTGGTATCTGCCACGCCTTTATCGGCATCAATATATTGTGCAGCGGCGACTTCTGGCGTGTGTGACGGATCGCTCCACAGCAGATCGGCCAACGGCTCAAGCCCTGCTTCAATGGCGATTTGCCCACGGGTGCGGCGTTTAGGTTTGTAGGGCAGGTAGAGGTCTTCGAGTTCGGTTTTGCTTAGGGTGGCGTTGATGGCATTCGCCAGATCATCGGTGAGTTTGCCTTGCTCGGAAATAGACTTGAGGATCGCCTGACGTCTCTCTTCCAGCTCGCGCAGATAGCTCAGACGCGTTTCCAGATTACGCAGCTGCGTGTCATCCAGACCGCCGGTGATTTCCTTACGATAACGTGCGATAAACGGCACGGTATTCCCTTCGTCAAGCAGGCGAACGGCAGCGTCAACCTGTTCCGGGCGCGCCTGAATTTCACCCGCAATAATGCGGCAGAACGAATCATTCATCATGGTTTGAGTTCATCTTTTCGGATCAAAAATCAGGGGATAGTTATACGGACTGGCTGGCAAAAATGCCAGCCATCGGCAGGAGGTTAAGACTCTTCCTTACGGTTTCACGTACTCGATAGCATTAACATACCAGCTCGCTTCCCCGGCAGGGGTATTCACCACCGCCAGATCGCCGACTTCTTTTTTCAGCAATGCGCGGGCCATCGGGGAATCGATAGAGATGTAATCTTTACGGCCAAAAATTTCATCGTAGCCGACAATACGGAAACGGTGAGTCACACCATCGTCGTTTTCAATCTCCACCCACGCACCAAAAAAGACTTTGCCTTCCTGCTGCGGGGAGTAATCGACGATTTTGAGATTTTCCATGCATTTAGTGAGATAGCGCACGCGACGGTCGATTTCACGCAGGCGCTTTTTATTATACTGATAGTCAGCATTTTCGCTGCGGTCGCCCAGACTTGCGGCCCAGGTCACTTTCTTTGTGACCTCCGGGCGTTCTTCACGCCAGAGATAATTAAGCTCTTGTTTGAGTTTTTCATACCCTTCCCGGGTAACCAGGGGCGTTTTCATCTCGTTGATTCCCTTTGTCTGTTTGATAATGCGCACATTGGGTATAACGTGATCATATCAACAGAATCAATAATGTTTCGCCGAATAAATTGTATACTTAAGCTGCTGTTTAATATGCTTTGTAACAATTTAGGCTGAAATTCATACCAGATTTAGCTGGTGACGAACGTGAGCTTTTTTAAGAATACACGCTTACAAATTGTTGCGAACCTTTGGGAGTACAAACAATGCAAGAGAACTACAAGATTCTGGTGGTTGATGACGACATGCGCCTGCGCGCGCTGCTGGAACGTTATCTCACCGAACAAGGCTTCCAGGTTCGAAGCGTCGCTAATGCAGAACAGATGGATCGCCTGCTGACTCGTGAATCTTTCCATCTTATGGTACTGGATTTGATGTTACCTGGTGAAGATGGCTTGTCGATTTGCCGACGTCTTCGTAGCCAGAGTAACCCGATGCCGATCATTATGGTGACGGCGAAAGGGGAAGAAGTGGACCGTATCGTTGGCCTGGAGATTGGCGCTGACGATTACATTCCAAAACCGTTTAACCCGCGTGAACTGCTGGCCCGCATTCGTGCGGTGCTGCGTCGTCAGGCGAACGAACTGCCAGGCGCACCGTCACAGGAAGAGGCGGTAATTGCTTTCGGTAAGTTCAAACTTAACCTCGGTACGCGCGAAATGTTCCGCGAAGACGAGCCGATGCCGCTCACCAGTGGTGAGTTTGCGGTACTGAAGGCACTGGTCAGCCATCCGCGTGAGCCGCTCTCCCGCGATAAGCTGATGAACCTTGCCCGTGGTCGTGAATATTCCGCAATGGAACGCTCCATCGACGTGCAGATTTCGCGTCTGCGCCGCATGGTGGAAGAAGATCCGGCGCATCCGCGTTACATTCAGACCGTCTGGGGTCTGGGCTACGTCTTTGTACCGGACGGTTCTAAAGCATGAGGCGATTGCGCTTCTCGCCACGAAGTTCATTTGCCCGTACGTTATTGCTCATCGTCACCTTGCTGTTTGTCAGCCTGGTGACGACTTATCTGGTGGTGCTGAACTTCGCGATTTTGCCGAGCCTCCAGCAGTTTAATAAAGTCCTCGCGTACGAAGTGCGTATGTTGATGACCGACAAACTGCAACTGGAGGACGGCACGCAGTTGGTTGTGCCTCCCGCTTTCCGTCGGGAGATCTACCGTGAGCTGGGGATCTCTCTCTATTCCAACGAAGCCGCCGAAGAGGCCGGGCTGCGTTGGGCGCAACACTATGAATTCTTAAGCCATCAGATGGCGCAGCAACTGGGCGGTCCGACGGAAGTTCGCGTCGAGGTTAACAAAAGTTCGCCTGTCGTCTGGCTGAAAACCTGGTTGTCTCCCAATATCTGGGTACGCGTGCCGCTAACCGAAATTCATCAGGGCGATTTCTCCCCGCTGTTCCGTTATACGTTGGCGATTATGCTATTGGCGATAGGCGGGGCGTGGCTGTTTATTCGTATCCAGAACCGACCGTTGGTCGATCTCGAACACGCAGCCTTGCAGGTGGGTAAAGGGATTATTCCGCCGCCGCTGCGTGAATATGGCGCTTCGGAGGTGCGTTCCGTTACCCGCGCCTTTAATCATATGGCGGCTGGTGTTAAGCAACTGGCGGATGACCGCACGCTGCTGATGGCGGGGGTAAGCCATGATCTGCGCACGCCGCTGACGCGTATTCGCCTGGCAACCGAGATGATGAGCGAGCAGGATGGCTACCTGGCAGAATCGATCAATAAAGATATCGAAGAGTGCAACGCCATCATTGAGCAGTTTATCGACTACCTGCGCACCGGGCAGGAGATGCCGATGGAAATGGCGGATCTCAACGCAGTACTCGGTGAGGTTATTGCTGCCGAAAGTGGCTATGAGCGGGAAATTGAAACTGCGCTTTACCCCGGCAGCATTGAGGTGAAAATGCACCCGCTGTCGATCAAACGCGCGGTAGCGAATATGGTGGTCAACGCCGCCCGTTACGGCAATGGCTGGATCAAAGTCAGCAGCGGCACGGAGCCGAATCGCGCCTGGTTCCAGGTAGAAGATGACGGTCCGGGTATTGCGCCGGAACAACGTAAGCACCTGTTCCAGCCGTTTGTTCGTGGCGACAGTGCGCGCACTATTAGCGGCACGGGATTAGGGCTGGCGATTGTGCAGCGTATCGTGGATAACCATAACGGGATGCTGGAGCTTGGCACCAGCGAACGGGGCGGGCTTTCCATTCGCGCCTGGCTGCCAGTGCCGGTAACGCGGGCGCAGGGCACGACAAAAGAAGGGTAAATAAAACGGGAGGCGAAGGTGCCTCCCGTTTTGCTTTCTATAAGATACTGGATAGATATTCTCCAGCTTCAAATCATTACAGCTTCGGACCAGCCGCTACCAGCGCGGCACCCGCAGGGGTGTCGGTGTATTTATCGAAGTTGTCGATAAACAGTTTCGCCAGCGTTTCGGCTTTTTCCTGCCACTGTTCCGGAGAAGCGTAGGTGTTACGCGGATCGAGGATCTTCGTGTCTACGCCCGGCAGTTCGGTTGGGATCGCCAGGTTAAACATCGGCAGAGTGAAGGTTTCTGCGTTATCCAGCGAACCGTTGAGGATGGCGTCGATAATAGCGCGGGTATCTTTAATGGAGATACGTTTGCCAGTGCCGTTCCAGCCGGTGTTAACCAGATACGCCTGCGCACCCGCTGCCTGCATACGTTTCACCAGCACTTCTGCGTATTGGGTCGGGTGCAGCGACAGGAACGCCGCGCCGAAGCAAGCGGAGAAGGTTGGCGTCGGTTCGGTGATGCCGCGCTCTGTACCAGCCAGTTTGGCGGTGAAGCCAGAGAGGAAGTGGTACTGGGTTTGATCGGCAGTCAGACGAGAAACCGGCGGCAGCACACCAAAGGCGTCTGCTGTCAGGAAAATAACTTTAGTTGCGTGGCCCGCTTTGGAAACCGGCTTAACGATGTTATCGATGTGATAGATCGGATAAGAAACGCGGGTGTTCTCGGTTTTTGAACCATCATCAAAGTCGATTGTGCCATCTTCACGCACGGTGACGTTTTCCAGCAGCGCATCGCGACGGATAGCGTTGTAGATTTCAGGTTCCGCTTCTTTCGACAGCTTGATAGTTTTCGCGTAGCAGCCGCCTTCGAAGTTAAACACACCGTCATCATCCCAGCCGTGCTCGTCATCGCCAATCAGGCGGCGTTTCGGGTCGGTGGAAAGGGTGGTTTTACCGGTGCCGGAAAGGCCGAAGAACACCGCAACATCGCCTTTCTCGCCAACGTTGGCGGAGCAGTGCATAGAAGCGATACCTTTCAGCGGCAGCAGGTAGTTCATCATCGAGAACATCCCTTTCTTCATTTCGCCGCCGTACCAGGTGCCGCCAATCAGCTGCATGCGCTCGGTCAGGTTAAACGCCACGAAGTTTTCGGAGTTCAGACCCTGTTCTTTCCACTGCGGGTTAGTGCACTTCGCGCCGTTCATAACGATAAAGTCTGGTTTGAAACCTGCCAGCTCTTCATCGCTCGGGCGAATAAACATGTTTTTGACAAAATGCGCCTGCCAGGCCACTTCGGTGATGAAACGGACGGAAAGACGAGTATCCGGGTTCGCACCACAGAAGGCGTCGACAACGAACAGACGTTTGCCGGAAAGCTGCCTGGTCACCAGGCCTTTCAGATGCTGCCAGGTTTCCGGAGAGAGAGGTTTGTTGTCGTTCTTACCTTTGCCTTTGTCTGCCCACCAGAAAGTATCGCGAGTGGTATCGTCACGAACGATATACTTATCTTTCGGTGAACGACCGGTGAAGATCCCGGTATCGACGGCAACGGCACCCAGATTAGTTAACACCCCGCGCTCATAACCGGTCAGGCTCGGGTCCAGCTCTTCCTGATACAGCAGATCGTAGCTTGGGTTGTAAACGATATCATGTACGTCACTGATACCATAAGCCTCGAGTTCTTGCGGGGTCAAACCATTGTTAACGCGCATTTCACTGCTCCTTAGCCAATATGTATTGCCTGAATAGTAAAGTCTTTTTGGGGGTGTTAACCGCGACAAGGCTCATAGATTTACGTATCTGGAGAAATTCATATTTGACAAAAAACTCCGTGATTCCTGTCACGAAACGGTTGCTATTATCGCAGAAATAGCATTTTAGGTGTGGAAAATGTTCTCAAAAGGTTAAATCTTGGTTTATATGGCGGGAATATTGTGAGTGGAATCGCATTCATGAATGAAATTGATGCAAATTCAATCGGTAAAGTATCGATTCACCACGCTAACTTTTTTTGATTATTTTCTGAAAAAAGCAAAATACTACTGCCCGATGCGATAATTAACCCACCTTTTGATTCTGGATAACCAACATGGATAACGTTGAACTTTCACCGGCAACACGCTGGGGGATGATTGCTACCGGATTACTTCAGGGGCTGGTTTGCTACCTGCTGATCGCCTGGCTTGCCGGAAAAAATCTCAGTTGGATTGTTTATGGCGTGCCTGCGACCGTCGCGTTTTCATCCGTTTTACTCTTCTCCGTGATCTCCTTTAAACAGAATCGCCTTTGGGGATGGCTGGCGCTGGTGTTTATTGCCACGCTGGGAATGAGCGGCTTGCTGAAGTGGCAAACTGATGGCATGACCCCCTGGAGAGCTGAAAAGGCGCTTTGGGATTTTGGCTGCTATCTGCTGCTGATGGCAATGTTGTTGCTACCGTGGATACAACAAAGCCTTCGCATCCGCAATGACAGTAGCCGCTATCGCTACTTTTACCAGTCAGTATGGCATAACGTACTTATATTACTGGTGATTTTTCTCGCCAATGGCCTAACGTGGCTGGTACTTTTACTGTGGAGTGAGTTGTTTAAACTTGTTGGCATCACGTTTTTCAAAACGCTCTTTTTTGCAACCGACTGGTTTATTTATCTCACGTTAGGTCTGGTTACCGCGCTGGCGGTGATCCTCGCGCGAACACAGTCACGTTTAATCGACTCTATTCAAAAGTTGTTCACGTTAATCGCCACGGGGTTGCTGCCGTTAGTATCATTGCTAACCCTGATGTTTATTATCACCCTGCCGTTTACGGGCCTGAGCGCGATTTCTCGCCACATCTCCGCCGCCGGGTTGCTGTTGACGCTGGCCTTTTTGCAATTGATCTTAATGGCTATTGTCCGCGATCCGCAAAAAGCGTCACTTCCCTGGACGGGGCCATTGCGTTGCCTGATTAAAACCGCTTTGCTGGTTGCTCCGCTGTATGTGTTCGTCGCCGCCTGGGCGTTATGGCTGCGGGTCGCTCAGTACGGCTGGACTGTCGACCGCTTGCAGGGCGCGCTGGCGGTGCTGGTGTTACTGGTATGGTCGCTGGGGTATTTTGTCAGTATCGTCTGGCGTAAAGGGCAAAATCCCCTTGATCTTCAGGGCAAAGTGAACCTTGCGGTTTCGTTATTGGTGTTGGTAATACTGGTGCTTCTTAATTCGCCGGTGCTGGACAGTATGCGCATTAGCGTGAACAGTCATATGGCGCGTTATCAGAGCGGTAAAAACACGCCAGACCAGGTAACTATCTACATGCTCGAACAGAGCGGTCGCTATGGACGTGCGGCGCTTGAGTCGCTGAAAAGCGATGCCGAGTATATGAAAGACCCGAAACGCGCGCGGGATCTGCTGATGGCGTTAGATGGAGAGCAACATCTTCAGGAACAGGTATCGGAAAAAGTATTAGCCGATAATGTGTTAATTGCCCCAGGTTCTGGTAAACCGGATGCGACATTCTGGTCGGCCTTAATCCAGGATCGCTATAACGTGATGACCTGTATTGAAAAAGACGCCTGCGTACTGGTCGAGCAAGATCTGAATAGTGATGGTCAGGCGGAGCGGATCCTGTTTGCTTTTAATGATGACAGAGTCATTGTCTATGGCTTTGACTCAGCCAGAAAAGAATGGGACGCGCTTGATATGAGTTTACTTCCGCGCAAAATAACGAAAGAAAAATTACTCACAGCTGCGAAGGATGGAAAACTGGGGACGAGGCCGAAAGCGTGGCGCGATCTGACGGTAGATGGTGAAACGCTGGAAATAAACTTAAGTAAGTGACAACGCTTTTAACGGATACGACGCTGTATCTGACCAAAATAACTTGCGATTTATCCGGTGCGCGGTAAAACCCCGTCCTTCAGGGCGGGGATATAAGTTCGCCATCCATTTCAACCCGTTCAGCTTCAAAATCAGCACATACATTTGAAAAGTAAGTGCGTAGTTTTTCTGTCGCGTCATGGTCAAAAATCTGGCGTTGGTATTTGGCGACAAAGACCAGGTGAACATGCATCAGGAAAACACAATGCCTTCCACGCCGGATATCGGTTTCTTTTTTCATAGACCAAAATATAATTTGACCTGTGAAACGACTACAGGCATTTAAATTCCAGTTAAGACCCGGTGGTCAACAGGAGCGTGAAATGAGGCGCTTCGCAGGCGCATGTCGTTTCGTTTTCAATCGTGCTCTGGCGCTTCAGAATGAGAATCATGAGGCCGGTAATAAATACATCCCTTACGGGAAAATGGCTTCCTGGCTGGTTGAGTGGAAAAATGCCACTGAAACGCAATGGCTTAAAGATTCTCCCTCACAGCCATTGCAACAGTCACTGAAAGACCTTGAGCGGGCTTACAAAAACTTCTTCCAGAAGCGGGCTGCTTTTCCCCGATTCAAAAAGCGGGGACAGAATGATGCATTCCGCTACCCGCAGGGCGTTAAGCTCGATCAGGAAAACAGCCGTATTTTTCTGCCGAAACTTGGTTGGATGCGCTACCGGAATAGCCGTCAGGTCACGGGAGTTGTGAAAAATGTCACTGTCAGCCAGTCCTGCGGTAAGTGGTACATCAGTATTCAGACAGAAAGTGAAGTATCAACTCCGGTTCACCCTTCAGCATCAATGGTCGGGCTGGATGCTGGCGTGGCTAAACTCGCCACGCTGTCAGATGGCACAGTCTTTGAGCCTGTAAACAGTTTTCAGAAAAACCAGAAGACGCTGGCGAGACTTCAGCGACAGTTAAGCC
Organism: Escherichia sp. WS2035; assembly: GCF_046487065.1. NCBI lineage: Bacteria > Pseudomonadati > Pseudomonadota > Gammaproteobacteria > Enterobacterales > Enterobacteriaceae > Escherichia > Escherichia sp. WS2035. The sequence continues at coordinate 55,073 of NZ_JBJQKD010000010.1, read as the reverse complement.
GCAAGGTCAAATTCAGCAACAACTGGCAGAAGCAGAAACGCAAAATACAGCGGCTGCATTCCTGTATCGCAAATATCCGCAGGGACTACCTTCACAAAGTCACAACGACCGTCAGCAAAAACCACGCAATGATAGTCATTGAGGATTTGAAGGTCAGCAACATGTCAAAGTCAGCAGCGGGTACGGTCAGCCAGCCGGGGCGCAATGTCCGGGCAAAATCAGGTTTAAACCGTTCGATACTGGATCAGGGCTGGTATGAAATGCGCCGCCAGCTTGAGCACAAGCAGCTCTGGAGTGGCGGTCAGGTGCTTGCTGTTCCGCCAGCGTACACAAGCCAGCGTTGCGCGTGCTGTGGTCATACAGCGAAAGAAAACCGCCTGTCACAAAGTAAATTCAGATGCCAGGTATGTGGATATACAGCGAACGCCGATGTAAATGGCGCTCGTAACATTTTAGCGGCGGGGCACGCCGTTCTTGCCTGTGGAGAGATGGTGCAGTCAGGCCGCCCGTTGAAGCAGGAACCCACCGAAATGATTCAGGCGACAGCCTGAACGTAGCAGGGATCCACGTCCTTCAGGGCGTGGAGGATGTCAATTCATAGGCCTGGTAAGCGCAGCGCATCAGGCCATTACGTCGTAAAATCCGGCAGAGTCCTCTCTGCCGGACATACTCATTAATGAACTTGCGGATCTGCCGGAGACGCGTTGTTGCGGATCTCGGCAATATCCATCGCATTGAACAGATAGTGGTTACCGCAGTAATCACAATGCATGTCAATTTCGCCATCTTCCGCCAGGATGCTATCGACTTCTTCATCAGGCAGCGTTTTCAGCGCATCGGCGCAACGTTCACGCGAGCAGGTGCATTTGAACTCCACATCCTGCGGATCGTAAACCGTCACCTCTTCTTCGTGATACAAACGCCACAACACTTCGTTTGCCGGTAAAGTCAGCAGTTCTTCGGTTTTGATGGTTTCGGTTAGCGTCGCCAGGTGGTCAAAGTCGTCCTGCTGGGCATTTTGCGCAGGCATTACCTGCAACAACATACCGCCTGCAGCCGGTTTGCCGTCTACGTCGCCGGTGCGAATAAACAGGCGCGTCGGCAGCTGTTCAGAACGCATAAAGTAATCTTCCAGGCAGGCCGCCAGGGTATCACCTTCCAGACCAACCACGCCCTGATAGCGTTCGCCTTCGCTCGGGGTGATGGTGATCACCACGTAACCATTGCCGACCAGCGTTTTCAGGTCGGCATTTTCTGGAATTTCGCCCTGCACGCGCGCCACACCGCGCATCTGCTGGTTGTTGTTACCGTTAATAACCGCCAGATTCATCGGACCGTCGCCTTGCAGCTGTACGGTGATATCACCATCAAACTTCAACGTAGCGGTTAACAGGCTGGTCGCAACCAGCAGTTCTGCCAGCACGTTTTTAACGGGCTGCGGATAATCGTGATTCTCAAGGATCTGTTGCAGGGTTTCCGAAACGGTTACCAGTTCGCCGCGAACGGCAAAGTTTTCAAACAGATAGCGATGTAATTGGTCATGTTGCGGCATAATCATCTCTCTTGCAGGTGACAGTTATTCACTGTCGCCGTGTTTAAATCGTAACAGGTCGCGGCGCTCTTTTTTGTCCGGGCGTCGGTCCGGATGCGGCATGGTTAAGGCATTAAGTTTACGTGCCAGCGCCATTTTTTCGCGTTTCTCTACACTTTCCGCAGTCTCTTCATACAGCAAGACTGCCTCGCTGGCGGGGCGACGCTGTTCAGTAATCGCCTTTACAATCACCGTGCGTTCGTCATTTCCCTGGCGCAGAGTGAGCGTGGCATTCAGCTCGACGATTTTGCTCGGCTTGCTGCGCTGCCCGTTGTAATGCACCTTACCACCTTCGATCATTTCGCGGGCCAGCGCGCGGGTTTTATAAAAACGGGCGGCCCATAGCCATTTATCCAGTCGAACCTCAACAGCAGGTTTTTCTTTCATGGCGTCTCCTTCACATTAGCGAGGGGATCAGGCGGCGGTAGTCATTCAGTGACGGATGGCGCTGATACTGTTTCTCGGCAATCCCGGAGTCAGGATTAGTCACACCGAGGCAGTAACGAATACCAAATTGCGCGGCAGCATCGAGAATCGCTTCGCTGTCATCAATAAACAGCGTTCTTTCAGCTTTAAGACCCGTAGCTTCGGCCACCGCATGCCATAACCGCTGATCCTCTTTCGGATAACCAAATGTGTGGGTGGAAAGTAATAAATCAAGGTGTGCGTCCAGACCGGTATGCTCAAGTTTTACCGCCAGGTTGTGCGGATGCGCATTGGTGAGCAAAATTCGCTGTTTACCGCTGGCTTTCAGTGCCTCAAGAAACGGAATGGTATCTTCACGCAGTACGGCACGCGGTCCCATCTCGGTGGTCATCGCACAGATATCCAGACCCAGTTGCTCACTCCAGTAATCAAGACAGTACCAGTTTAGCGTATGCTGTACGTCGTGATATTGCTGGCGCATATATTCCATCGCTTCCTGTGGCGTAACTCCGTTTTTCGCGCCCCATGTTTCAGGCACCAGCTTTTGCCAGAAATAGTTATCGAAGGCGAGGTCGAGCAACGTGCCGTCCATATCCAGCAGAACGGTATCTACGTCCTGCCAGGCAATGTTGATATGCATGAGGGAAATCTCCAGAGTGAAGCAATTTGCGCGACAGGGTAGCATAACCTGCCGCGCAAACGTGTTATTCGATAAGGCTTTCGGAAGGGGTGATCAGTTGCGGGTTCAGGCAGCTTTCATAATAGGCCTGAATCTTCATCATGCGAGTACGATGACGCTGGTAACGACGCCAGGCCTGTACGCCATTATAAATGGCGCTACCCAGCATCGTCAGTAGCAGCAGCGTGGTGCTGAGATAGCGCCACAGACCGGAACGATCCGGGATCGGATGAAGGCCAATATGCTGCGTACCATTGGCGTCAGTGAAGATTTTTGTGACGATACCTTCGGCGTTAAACGGCGTATGCATCAGCATTTGTGCCAGTTTCTGGAAAGCGTTCCACTGTTCTTGCGGCGGATAGTCGTAAAGTGATGCCGAAGGCCAGGGCTGATCAACAAAATCGCTGCCTTCGTCGCTGACAATCAGGAACCCGCCGGGGGCCGGACTGTTTAGTGATTGTGCCGCTCGCGCCGTTTCATGCGTGATAAACGGCGCGGTAGAGGTGGCCACCAGGTTATCCAGCGATTCCGCACTCACCGGGCGTAATAACACATTCACGCCATCGAGTTTCCCGGCGTTGGCGCGTTTTACCAGCGCGTCCCAGTCTTTACTGTTGCCGAGATTGACCAGCGCATTTTTCAGTCGCACACAGTCATCTTTGGCAGAACACAGATCCGCTGTCTTCAGTACTATGTCGCCAAAATCATCAAGCAATACCATGCCGGATTTTTGAATTGCTGAACGTAATGAGGCGCTGACGCGAGATTCATCTTCCGGTTTAGGGTGCAGCTGGCGATTAACTGCTTCGGTCAATGCCGTCGCTTTGTTGACCAATTCAGATTCTGGTAATGGCAATGAGCGGGCGTCGTTCCAGATGATCTGCGAGCAGTCAAACGGTAAAAAAGGTGAGTTGGTTTTCGCGCTCCAGGTACCGGAAGTGCGAATATTACACATTCCCGTACCGCTAATACGCAATGTATCGCCAACCCGCACGCCAGCGTCAGCCAGTTGTTTCACGCTGGTGGCTTCAATGGTCTGCGCGCCTTTCATCCACGAGAGGGTGAATTTCAGCGGCATATCCAGCGGGATCCAGAATAACAGCATAAACAGCACCAGTAGCGAGCCCGCAGCGATAATCGTACTGCGCAGCCAGTGCTGTAACGGAAAGTTTTTTACTTCATCATGGAGCGAAAGATATCGCCCCTGACGCACTACGTGGCGGTCGAGATAGATATCGATATCGGTTTGTTGGCCGAGATCCTGAGCAATGTAGGGCTGCCAGTGTGCGGGATAGACCAGGTCGATAATACCGAGTGAAATATTGTTGATCTGTTCCTGATCGTTTTCGCCAAACAATCCCCAACGACGGGGTGTACCGCGCAGACAATGAATTTCCCGCAGGGAGGATTTTGCCGGGGGCGCGAATAGCCCCCACAGACCTGCGCCCAGCAGCAGTAACGCGCCGCCTGCCAGCCACGGAACAAAGACATCCGGGGTAATCAGGCAGAAAAAGAGCATCAGGAAGGAGGCGACAATCAGCAACGCTTCGCGCAGCCCGCGCGGACGACTCAGCGCATATTCTTCATGCGTTTCTTTGCGAATATTGAGCAGCTCTATTTGCTCGCTCTCTTCCCCGCGAATCGACGCCTGCGTTGACGGAACAGGTTGCAAGGCATAGCCGCGAATTTCCTGCATGTACTCCTGCAGCGTATGACCGTTGAGTGAAATAACCAGCGGCAGCGAATCGGTATGAATCAGTTCAACGGTATTCTCATCGTTGATGTACTGTTCCCAGAAAGGGGGCAGGTGGACTTCTACCGAATCGAGGTAGTAACGCCATTTATTCGGATCGTCGGTAGAGATGCCATAACGCGTGATAGCGTGTGTCAGCATCATGACGTTGTTGCTTTCGGCATTCAGCGCCAGAGAGATCGGTGCCGCGCTGGCTCCCGTTGGGCCAGGCACCTGTAATACCTGCGTCAGGCTCTCAAGATAATTTTCAACGGCGCTACGTTCTTCAGATGTGAGTTTACGCGTTTGCGCATCCGCGAAGGCGTTGGTCCAGGGCAGCTGACGCCGTCTGGATCGCACTTTTATCAGCCATCCCGCAAGTAGTGAGCAGGCCAGCAAAGCAGCTAAAAAAATCACAATGGTGCTCATGCTTTCCCCATCTTACTTAGTCTGTCAGGCGTGGTCAGTCGCACCGGACACAATACATGATTCTGCGGTTGGCTATCGGCAAGCGTGGAGTTTAACTTGAGCATCATTAAGCACATCACAGTAACCGCTGATCATAGCAAACCCTCTGAAGGCGGAATATCAGCAAATTCCTGGAGTTATTTCAACCTATTGACTTTTAATTTGATTTGAGGACGATTATTTATTAAGTTACATAAATGTAAATAACGCGCAATTCACATTGCCGAAAGCGTGTCCGATATCGCACAATAACCGCTGATTTCACAGCATAGATCCCACGATGAGCAAATCATTACAAAAACCCACCATTCTGAATGTTGAAACTGTAGCCCGTTCCCGACTGTTTACCGTCGAAAGCGTGGATCTGGAGTTCAGCAATGGCGTGCGGCGTGTTTATGAACGAATGCGTCCAACCAACCGGGAAGCAGTGATGATTGTGCCGATTGTGGACGATCACCTGATCCTGATTCGCGAATACGCAGTGGGAACTGAATCCTACGAATTAGGTTTTTCGAAAGGATTAATTGATCCGGGTGAAAGCGTCTTTGAAGCCGCTAACCGCGAGCTAAAAGAAGAGGTTGGATTTGGTGCGAACGATCTGACTTTTTTGAAGAAGCTCAGCATGGCACCGTCTTACTTTTCCAGCAAAATGAATATCGTGGTAGCGCAAGATCTCTACCCGGAATCACTGGAAGGCGATGAGCCAGAGCCGTTACCACAGGTGCGCTGGCCGCTGGCGCATATGATGGATTTGCTGGAAGCCCCTGACTTCAACGAAGCGCGTAATGTCAGCGCGCTGTTCCTCGTGCGCGAATGGTTGAAAGGGCAGGGGCGAGTGTAAATGCGTGAAGTTTACCTGATGCATAATGCTTATCAGGCTTACGAAGTTCCTGCAATTTATTGAATTTTCAATTTTTTGTTGGCCGGATAACGCGTTCACCCGCATCCGGCATAAACAAGTGCACTTTGTCAGCAAACTGAAAAAGGCGCCGAAGCGCCTTTTTAATCAGAACAATTCCTGTGCCTCGCCATTATCGATAATGGTCGTTCCCACCTCGTGCACCGCCTGTTGTGTCGGCTGCGTACCTTCGATGAAATACTCTTCGCGGCTGTTGCCACCATTAGCTAATTGCCCGGTGCTGCGATCGATATTCACCGTCACAATACCCGGTGGCGGCGTCAGCGGCTGTTCCGGTACACCTTCAAGAACGGCTTTCATATAAGCGTCCCATGCAGGCTGGGCACTCTTGGCACCGCCTTCGTAACCTGAGATCTGATCTTTAATCGCTCCGGAAGCCGTTGTATGACCGAGATTACGACGGTGATCATCAAAGCCAATCCAGACCGAGGTCACAACGCCCGGACCGTAACCCGAGAACCACGCATCTTTCGAACTGTTAGTGGTACCCGTTTTTCCGCCTATATCATGCCGTTGTAAATCACGACCTGCTCGCCAGCCAGTACCCTGCCAGCCTGGTTCACCAAAAATATTGGTGTTCAAGGCACTCTTAATCAGGAATGCCAGCGGAGTGTTGATGACGTGCGGTGCGTACTCCTGCGCGCCGGTCTTCGCCACTAACGCCTGATTTGCCTGCTCCAGCTGCGGCATTGGTACAGAAACATTCTGCTGCTCGCGGGAGATAGCGACATCTTCAACATCGTTATTTTCCAGCACGTTCGATTTCTGCGTATCACCGTAAATCACCGGAATATCGCATTCCGGGCAGGCTACTTTCGGTTTCGCTTCGAAAATTACGCCGCCCTGATCGTTTTCAATTTTGCTGATAAACCACGGGTCCACCAGGAAGCCGCCGTTCGCCATGACCGCGTAGCCGCGCGCCACCTGCATTGGGGTGAAGGAAGCTGAACCCAGCGCCAGCGATTCGGTGTGGACAATGTTTTGTGCCGGGAAGCCGAAGCGTTGCAGATATTCTGCAGCGTAGTCGACGCCCATCGCCCGCATTGCGCGTACCATCACCACGTTTTTCGACTGACCCAGCCCCTGACGTAAGCGAATTGGACCGGCATATTGCGGTGGTGAGTTCTTCGGCTGCCAGTCAGAACCGGCACCTGCATCCCAGCGGGAAATTGGCACATCGTTCAACATACTTGCCAGCGTCAGACCTTTATCCATCGCCGCGGTGTAGAGGAACGGTTTGATGTTGGAACCCACCTGACGCAGTGCCTGAGTGGCTCGGTTAAACTTGCTCTGATTGAAATCAAAGCCACCGACCAGCGCCATAACGGCACCGTTTTGCGGATTGATCGACACCAGCGCCGAGTTCACTTCCGGCACTTGCGCCAGCCACCATGCATCGTCAACTTGACGAACCCAGATTTGCTGACCCGTTTGCAGAACATCGGTCACTTTACGCGGCGTCGGTCCCTGCTGAGTATCCGAACGGTAAGGACGCGCCCAGCGAACACCTTCCATACTCAATACGACGGTCGACCCGTCTGCCAGCATCGCCGTTGCTTCCTGAGGATTGGCGCTGGTGACTGCGGCAGGCAGCAGCGGACCATAGGTCGGCAGCGCCTTCAGCGTATCGGTAATCTTGTTGTTATCCCACGCCGATTCGCCCACTTTCCACAGCACATTTGCCGGGCCGCGATAGCCGTGGCGCATGTCGTAGTCCAGCACGTTATTACGTACCGCCTGCTGTGCGGCCTGCTGCACTTTGCGGGTGATGGTGGTGTAAATGCGATAACCGTCTTCATAGGCACTTTCGCCATAACGGTTATACATCTCCTGGCGCACCATTTCGCTCAGGTATGGCGCAGAGAAAGCAATCTCCGGCGCGTGATAGTTAGCGTTAATCGCCTCAGTGCGTGTCTGATCGAACTGTTGTTGGGTGATATACCCTTCATCCAGCATCCGCGACAGCACGACGTTACGCCGCGCGACGGCACGATCCATTGAGTAGAGCGGGTTGAAGGTGGAAGGCGCTTTCGGCAGCCCGGCTATCACCGCCATTTCGTTCAACGTCAGTTGGTCGACAGTTTTACCGAAATAGACTTGTGCCGCAGCACCGACACCATAGGCGCGGTAACCGAGGTAAATCTTGTTCAGATAAAGCTCGAGGATCTCGTCTTTCGTTAGCAACTGTTCAATGCGAATCGCGAGGAAGACTTCCTTAATCTTGCGCATCAGCGTGCGTTCTGGACTGAGGAAGAAGTTTCTCGCCAGCTGCTGGGTAATGGTACTCGCCCCTTGTGACGCGTGACCGGAGAACAGCGCCACGCTTGCCGCACGGAAGATCCCCACCGGGTCAACGCCGTGATGCTCGTAGAAGCGGCTGTCTTCCGTCGCGATAAAGGCTTTCACCATCTCCGGCGGGATTTGATCCAACGTAACCGGAATACGACGTTTCTCACCGTATTGAGCAATCAGCTCGCCATCGGCGCTGTAAATCTGCATCGGAATTTGTAGGCGAACATCTTTTAATGTCGCCACATCCGGCAGTTGTGGCTCGATGTAGCGGTATAGGCCATAAATCGAGCCTGCTCCCAGCAGAATGCAACAGACTGCAAGGATCAAAAAATACTTTACGAACTTCACTGGAAATTTCCCATTTAGTTTCATTTGGGCAGTTTATAAACAAACGCGCGGTAGTATAAAGGCAAGCCAGACGCATTGATATACCCGTCAGAGTGACGGGTGATAAGGAGATCATCACAATGGCATTTAAGAACTGGCAAATTGGTTTGCATTTACAACAGCAAGAAGCGGTAGCGGTTGCTATCGTGCGGAGCGCAAAAGAATGCTTATTGCACCGCTGGTGGCGGTTGCCACTGGAGAACGACATTATCAAAGATGGGCGGATTGTTGATGTGCAGCGGCTGGCTAACACGTTGTTACCGTGGAGTCGCGAACTGCCGCAGCGTCATCACATTATGTTGGCGTTTCCCGCCAGTCGCACATTACAGCGGTCATTTCCACGCCCGTCGATGTCCCTCGGTGAGCGGGAGCAAATGGCCTGGCTGTCCGGGACGATGGCCCGTGAACTGGATATGGATCCGGACTCCCTGCGCTTCGATTACAGCGAAGACTCACTCAGTCCCGCCTATAACGTGACTGCCGCGCAAAGCAAAGAGCTGGCAACGCTGCTTACTCTGGCAGAAAGGTTGCGTGTTCATGTTAGCGCGATCACTCCGGATGCCAGTGCATTACAGCGATTCCTGCCTTTTTTACCTTCTCATCAGCAATGTCTGGCCTGGCGTGATAACGAACAGTGGCTGTGGGCGACGCGCTATAGCTGGGGGCGCAAACTGGCGGTGGGGATGACTAGCGCGAAGGAGCTGGCGGCAGCGTTATCTGTTGATCCCGAAAGCGTCGCGCTATGTGGCGAAGGCGGATTTGACCCCTGGGAGGCGGTTTCTGTTCGTCAGCCGCCGCTACCGCCACCAGGTGGAGACTTTGCCATCGCGCTGGGGCTGGCGCTTGGGAAGGTGTACTGATGAACCCGCCAATTAATTTTTTGCCCTGGCGACAGCAACGCCGGACCGCTTTTCTTCGTTTCTGGTTGCTGATGTTCGTTGCGCCTTTGCTGCTGGCCGTCGGGATAACGCTAATACTGCGTCTGACAAGCAATGCCGAAGCACGCGTAAACGCCGTTTTGCTTCAGGCGGAACAACAACTCACCCGCAGCTTACAGATAACGAAACCACGTTTGCTGGAACGCCAGCAGTTACGCGAACAGCGTTTGCAACGTCAGCGCCAGCGACAATTTACCCGCGACTGGCAATCTGCGCTGGAAGCACTAGCGGCGCTTTTACCCGAACATGCCTGGCTGACAACGATAAGCTGGCAGCAGGGAACGCTGGAGATCAAGGGGCTTACAACAAGCATTACCGCGTTAAACGCGCTGGAAACGTCACTCCGCCAGGATGCTTCTTTTCATCTCAATCAGCGGGGGGCCACGCAGCAGGATGCGCAGGGACGCTGGCAATTTGAGTATCAGTTAACAAGGAAGGTTAGCGATGAACATGTTCTTTGACTGGTGGTTCGCCACATCACTCCGCCTCCGCCAGCTTTGCTGGGCAGTCTGGTTGCTGGTGTTAGTTACGCTCATTTTTCTGTCATCGACACACCAGGAAGAGCGCGACGCATTAATTCGACTACGGGCGAGTCATCACCAGCAGTGGGCTGCACTGTATCGCCTGGTAGACGCCACTCCCTTCAGCGAAGAAAAAACGCTGCCCTTTTCGCCACTGGATTTTCAGTTATCCGGCGCGCAACTGGTTTCCTGGCATCCATCCGCGCAGGGTGGTGAGTTGGCGTTGAAAACGCTGTGGGAAGCAGTGCCGTCGGCATTTACACGGCTGGCAGAGCGCAACGTCAGCGTGAGCCGTTTTTCGTTAAGCGTGGAAGGTGATGACCTTTTGTTCACGCTACAACTGGAGACGCCGCATGAGGGTTAAACGCTGGTTGTTGGCAGGTATTGCATTGTGCCTTTTAACCGGTATGCGTGACCCTTTTAAACCGCCGGAAGATCTATGCCGGATTAGCGAACTTAGCCAGTGGCGCTATCAGGGGATGGTAGGGCGAGGCGAGCGCATCATCGGTGTAATAAAAGATGGGCAAAAAAAATGGCGACGGGTGCAGCAAAACGATGTGCTGGAAAACGGCTGGACGATCTTACAGCTGACGCCAGACGCACTAACGCTGGGAACCGGGACAAACTGCGAACCGCCACACTGGTTGTGGCAACGGCAAGGAGATACAAATGAAGCAATGGATAGCCGCACTACTGTTGATGCTGATACCCGGCGTACAGGCGGCAAAGCCGCAAAAAGTGACGCTGATGGTGGATGACGTTCCGGTAGCTCAGGTGTTGCAGGCGCTGGCTGAACAGGAGAAGTTGAACCTGGTGGTTTCGCCAGACGTCAGCGGTACGGTGTCGTTACATTTAACTGACGTTCCCTGGAAGCAGGCACTACAAACTGTAGTGAAAAGCGCCGGATTGATAACGCGCCAGGAGGGCAACATTCTCTCGGTGCATTCCGTTGCCTGGCAGAATGACAATATCGCCCGCCAGGAGGCGGAGCAGACGCGGGCGCAGGCAAATCTGCCGCTGGAAAATCGCAATATTACTCTGCAATACGCCGACGCCGGAGAGCTGGCGAAAGCGGGGGAGAAGCTACTGAGTGCCAAAGGGAGTATGACCGTCGATAAACGCACCAATCGCCTTTTGCTGCGAGATAACAAAACGGCGTTAAGCACGCTTGAACAGTGGGTATCGCAAATGGATCTGCCGGTCGGGCAGGTTGAGCTGTCGGCGCATATTGTCACCATTAATGAAAAAAGTTTGCGTGAGTTAGGTGTGAAATGGACGCTGGCCGATGCGCAACAAGCTGGTGGCGTTGGGCAAGTCACCACGCTTGGCAGCGACCTCTCCGTAGCGACGGCGACAACGCATATCGGTTTTAACATTGGACGCATCAACGGACGTTTACTGGATCTTGAGCTTTCCGCGCTCGAACAAAAACAGCAGCTGGATATTATCGCCAGTCCGCGTCTGCTGGCCTCACATCTTCAGCCTGCCAGCATTAAACAGGGGAGCGAAATTCCATATCAGGTTTCCAGCGGGGAAAGTGGCGCGACGTCGGTGGAATTTAAAGAGGCCGTCCTGGGGATGGAAGTCACGCCCACGGTGTTACAAAAAGGTCGCATCCGGCTGAAATTACACATCAGCCAGAACGTTCCGGGGCAGGTGCTACAGCAGGCAGATGGCGAAGTGCTGGCGATTGATAAGCAGGAGATCGAAACGCAGGTCGAGGTCAAAAGCGGAGAAACGTTGGCGCTGGGCGGCATTTTTACCCGTAAAAATAAATCGGGTCAGGATAGCGTACCGTTGCTTGGCGACATTCCCTGGTTCGGGCAATTATTTCGTCATGACGGAAAAGAAGATGAACGACGCGAGTTAGTGGTGTTTATCACGCCACGACTGGTTTCCAGTGAGTAAACAGCCGTAAAAGCGGTAATGTTTTTACGCTGAACGTGTTTCATCTATTTGACGCGCGCAGGTATTTAGCATACAAGGAGTACCGATTTGAGAGTTGGTGCTCTTCGCTGCCTGCGTTCCATGATGATGATTTATCATTCAGGCGGCATTTTGCTGTCTTTTTTACGCTAATCTTACCCGGTGATTTATCGCCAGAGCGGTGGTAGCAAGGCAGCGCGCTTGCAGCGACCAGATATGCAGAGGGATGGGTGATTTATTCAGTTGCCAAACCCGCTGGAGTATTGAGATAATTTTCAGTCTGACTCTCGCAATATCTTATGAGGTTTCAGTTCATGTCCTGCGGCGCTCTCTGAGCGAAGCGGGTTTATCATTAACGAATAGTCTTAGTAGTACCGAAAAAATGGCAGAGAAACGCAATATCTTTCTGGTTGGGCCTATGGGTGCCGGAAAAAGCACTATTGGGCGCCAGTTAGCTCAACAACTCAATATGGAATTTTACGATTCCGATCAAGAGATTGAGAAACGAACCGGAGCTGATGTGGGCTGGGTTTTCGATTTAGAAGGCGAAGAAGGCTTCCGCGATCGCGAAGAAAAGGTCATCAATGAGTTGACCGAGAAACAGGGTATTGTGCTGGCTACTGGCGGCGGCTCTGTGAAATCCCGTGAAACGCGTAACCGTCTTTCCGCTCGTGGCGTTGTCGTTTATCTTGAAACGACCATCGAAAAGCAACTTGCACGCACGCAGCGTGATAAAAAACGCCCGTTGCTGCACGTTGAAACACCGCCGCGTGAAGTTCTGGAAGCGTTGGCCAATGAACGCAATCCGCTGTATGAAGAGATTGCCGACGTGACCATTCGTACTGATGATCAAAGCGCTAAAGTGGTTGCAAACCAGATTATTCACATGCTGGAAAGCAACTAATTCTGGCTTTATATACACTCGTCTGCGGGTACAGTAATTAAGGTGGATGTCGCGTTATGGAGAGGATTGTCGTTACTCTCGGGGAACGTAGTTACCCAATTACCATCGCATCTGGTTTGTTTAATGAACCAGCTTCATTCTTACCGCTGAAATCGGGCGAGCAGGTCATGTTGGTCACCAACGAAACCCTGGCTCCTCTGTATCTCGATAAGGTCCGCGGCGTACTTGAACAGGCGGGTGTTAACGTCGATAGCGTTATCCTCCCTGACGGCGAGCAGTATAAAAGCCTGGCTGTACTCGATACCGTCTTTACGGCATTGTTACAAAAGCCGCATGGTCGCGATACTACTCTGGTGGCGCTTGGCGGCGGCGTAGTGGGTGATCTGACCGGCTTCGCGGCGGCGAGTTATCAGCGCGGTGTACGTTTCATTCAAGTCCCGACGACGTTACTGTCGCAGGTCGATTCCTCCGTTGGCGGCAAAACTGCGGTCAACCATCCCCTCGGTAAAAACATGATTGGCGCGTTCTACCAGCCCGCTTCAGTGGTGGTGGATCTCGACTGTCTGAAAACGCTTCCCCCGCGTGAGTTAGCGTCGGGGCTGGCAGAAGTCATCAAATACGGCATTATTCTTGACGGTGCGTTTTTTAACTGGCTGGAAGAGAATCTGGATGCGTTGTTGCGTCTGGACGGTCCGGCAATGGCGTACTGTATTCGCCGTTGTTGTGAGCTGAAAGCAGAAGTTGTCGCCGCCGACGAGCGCGAAACCGGGTTACGTGCTTTACTGAATCTGGGACACACCTTTGGTCATTCCATTGAAGCTGAAATGGGGTATGGCAATTGGTTACATGGTGAAGCGGTCGCTGCGGGTATGGTGATGGCGGCGCGGACGTCGGAACGTCTCGGGCGGTTTAGTTCTGCCGAAACGCAGCGTATTATAACCCTGCTCACGCGGGCTGGGTTACCGGTCAATGGGCCGCGCGAAATGTCCGCGCAGGCGTATTTACCGCATATGCTGCGTGACAAGAAAGTCCTTGCGGGAGAGATGCGCTTAATTCTTCCGTTGGCAATTGGTAAGAGTGAAGTTCGCAGCGGCGTTTCGCACGAGCTTGTTCTTAACGCCATTGCCGATTGTCAATCAGCGTAACAACAAGAAAGGTCAGGCCGCTTATCAAGCGGTCTATTAGCTTCAGGTTAATTGCAACGTGGTAAGCATTAACCTTTTAGTGGGGTGTTAAATGGATGAATTCAAACCAGAAGACGAGCTGAAACCCGATCCCAGCGATCGTCGTACTGGTCGTTCTCGTCAATCTTCTGAACGTTCTGAGCGTACTGAACGTGGCGAACCGCAGATCAATTTTGATGATATTGAACTTGATGACACTGACGATCGCCGTCCGACTCGTGCGCAAAAAGCGCGTAATGAGGAACCGGAAATCGAAGAAGAAATTGACGAATCCGAAGATGAAACCGTGGATGAAGAGCGCGTAGAGCGTCGTCCGCGTAAGCGTAAAAAAGCAGCCAGTAAACCCGCTTCTCGTCAGTATATGATGATGGGTGTCGGCATTCTGGTTCTACTGCTGTTGATCATCGGTATCGGTTCTGCGCTAAAAGCCCCCTCGACCTCTTCCAGCGATCAAACTGCGTCTGGCGAGAAGAGTATTGATCTTGCAGGCAATGCGACCGATCAGGCCAATGGCGTGCAGCCAGCGCCGGGAACCACGTCTGCGGAAAATACTCAGCAGGATGTTTCTCTGCCGCCGATCTCTTCTACGCCGACTCAAGGGCAAACCCCGGCGGCAACGGATGGTCAACAACGTGTTGAAGTGCAGGGTGACCTGAACAATGCGCTGACCCAGCCACAAAATCAGCAACAGTTGAACAATGTGGCGGTCAATTCTACATTGCCGACCGAACCCGCAACGGTTGCGCCTGTTCGCAATGGCAATGCATCGCGTGACACGGCGAAAACGCAAACCGCTGAACGTCCGGCCACTACGCGCCCAGCTCGTCAGCAGGCGGTGATTGAACCGAAAAAACCGCAAGCAACCGTGAAAACGGAACCGAAGCCAGTCGCACAGACGCCGAAGCGAACTGAACCAGCTGCCCCTGTGGCGAGCACAAAGGCACCGGCTGCGACTTCTACGCCAGCACCAAAAGAGACGGCGACTACGGCTCCAGTACAGACGGCATCCCCGGCGCAAACCACGGCAACACCAGCCGCTGGAGGGAAGACCGCAGGTAATGTTGGTTCGTTGAAATCGGCACCGTCCAGCCATTACACTCTGCAGCTGAGCAGTTCCTCTAACTACGACAACCTGAACGGTTGGGCGAAGAAAGAGAATCTGAAAAACTACGTTGTCTATGAAACGACGCGTAATGGTCAGCCGTGGTATGTCCTGGTTTCTGGCGTGTATGCTTCGAAAGAAGAGGCGAAAAAAGCGGTATCTACATTGCCAGCAGATGTCCAGGCCAAAAACCCGTGGGCGAAACCGCTGCGTCAGGTACAGGCCGATCTGAAGTAATCAAGGTTATCTCCCGCAATGGTTTATCATTGCGGGAGTTGCCTGAAGCGCTGGATGCTGTCGGAGCTTTCTCCACAGCCGGAGAAGGTGTAATTAGTTAGTCAGCATGAAGAAAAATCGCGCTTTTTTGAAGTGGGCAGGGGGCAAGTATCCCCTGCTTGATGATATTAAACGGCATTTGCCCAAGGGCGAATGTCTGGTTGAGCCTTTTGTAGGTGCCGGGTCGGTGTTTCTCAACACCGACTTTTCTCGTTATATCCTTGCCGATATCAATAGCGACCTGATCAGTCTCTATAACATTGTGAAGATGCGTACTGATGAGTACGTACAGGCCGCACGCGAGCTATTTGTTCCCGAAACAAATTGCGCCGAGGTTTACTATCAGTTCCGCGAAGAGTTCAACAAAAGCCAGGATCCGTTCCGTCGGGCGGTACTGTTTTTATATTTGAACCGCTACGGTTACAACGGCCTGTGTCGTTACAATCTGCGCGGTGAGTTTAACGTGCCGTTTGGCCGCTACAAAAAACCCTATTTCCCGGAAGCAGAGTTGTATCACTTCGCTGAAAAAGCGCAGAATGCCTTTTTCTATTGTGAGTCTTACGCCGATAGCATGGCGCGCGCAGATGATGCATCTGTCGTCTATTGCGATCCGCCTTATGCGCCGCTGTCTGCGACTGCCAACTTTACGGCGTATCACACAAACAGTTTTACGCTTGAACAACAAGCGCATCTGGCGGAGATCGCTGAAGGTCTGGTTGATCGCCATATTCCAGTGCTGATCTCCAATCACGATACGATGTTAACGCGTGAGTGGTATCAGCGCGCAAAATTGCATGTCGTCAAAGTTCGACGCAGTATAAGCAGCAACGGCGGCACACGTAAAAAGGTGGACGAACTGCTGGCTTTGTACAAACCAGGAGTCGTTTCACCCGCGAAAAAATAATTCTCAAGGAGAAGCGGATGAAACAGTATTTGATTGCCCCCTCAATTCTGTCGGCTGATTTTGCCCGCCTGGGTGAAGATACCGCAAAAGCCCTGGCAGCGGGTGCAGATGTCGTGCATTTTGACGTCATGGATAACCACTATGTTCCCAATCTGACGATTGGGCCAATGGTGCTGAAATCCTTGCGTAACTACGGCATTACCGCCCCTATCGACGTACATCTGATGGTGAAACCCGTCGATCGCATTGTGCCTGATTTCGCTGCCGCTGGTGCCAGCATCATTACCTTTCATCCAGAAGCCTCCGAGCATGTTGACCGCACGCTGCAACTGATTAAAGAAAATGGCTGTAAAGCGGGTCTGGTATTTAACCCGGCGACACCATTGAGCTATCTGGATTATGTAATGGACAAGCTGGATGTGATCCTGCTGATGTCTGTTAACCCTGGTTTCGGCGGTCAGTCTTTCATTCCTCAAACACTGGATAAACTGCGCGAAGTACGTCGTCGTATCGACGAGTCTGGCTTTGACATTCGACTGGAAGTGGACGGTGGCGTGAAGGTGAACAACATTGGCGAAATCGCTGCGGCGGGCGCGGATATGTTTGTTGCTGGTTCGGCAATCTTCGACCAGCCAGACTACAAAAAAGTCATTGATGAAATGCGCAGTGAACTGGCAAAGGTAAGTCATGAATAAGTTTGAAGATATTCGCGGCGTCGCTTTTGATCTCGACGGTACGCTGGTTGACAGTGCACCCGGTCTTGCTGCTGCGGTAGATATGGCGCTGTATGCGCTGGAGTTGCCTGTCGCAGGTGAAGAACGCGTTATTACCTGGATTGGTAACGGCGCAGATATTCTGATGGAGCGCGCATTGACCTGGGCGCGTCAGGAACGTGCGACTCTGCGTAAAACAATGGGTAAACCGCCCGTTGATGACGACATTCCGGCAGAAGAACAGGTACGTATTCTGCGTAAACTGTTCGATCGCTACTATGGCGAGGTTGCCGAAGAGGGGACGTTTTTGTTCCCGCATGTTGCCGATACGTTGGGCGCGTTGCAGGCTAAAGGCCTGCCGCTAGGCCTGGTCACCAACAAACCGACGCCGTTCGTCGCGCCGCTGCTCGAAGCCTTAGATATCGCCAAATACTTCAGCGTGGTGATTGGTGGTGATGATGTGCAAAACAAAAAACCGCATCCGGACCCGCTGTTACTGGTGGCTGAACGGATGGGCATTGCTCCACAACAGATGCTGTTTGTTGGCGACTCACGCAATGATATTCAGGCAGCAAAAGCGGCAGGTTGCCCATCAGTTGGCTTAACCTACGGATATAACTACGGCGAGGCTATCGATCTCAGCCAGCCTGATGTAATTTATCAGTCTATAAATGACCTTCTGCCCGCATTAGGGCTTCCGCATAGCGAAAATCAGGAATCGAAAAATGACTAAGCCCATCGTTTTTAGTGGCGCACAGCCCTCAGGTGAATTGACCATTGGTAACTACATGGGTGCGCTGCGTCAGTGGGTAAACATGCAGGATGACTACCATTGCATTTACTGTATCGTTGACCAACATGCGATCACCGTGCGCCAGGATGCACAGAAGCTGCGTAAAGCGACGCTGGATACGCTGGCGTTGTATCTGGCTTGTGGTATCGATCCTGAGAAAAGCACCATTTTTGTTCAGTCCCACGTGCCGGAACATGCGCAGTTAGGCTGGGCATTGAACTGCTATACCTACTTCGGCGAACTGAGCCGCATGACGCAGTTTAAAGATAAATCTGCGCGTTATGCCGAGAACATCAACGCTGGTCTGTTTGACTATCCGGTGCTGATGGCAGCGGACATCCTGCTGTATCAAACAAATCTGGTACCGGTGGGTGAAGACCAGAAACAGCACCTGGAACTGAGCCGCGATATCGCCCAGCGTTTCAACGCGCTGTACGGCGATATCTTTAAGGTGCCAGAGCCGTTTATTCCGAAATCTGGCGCGCGCGTAATGTCGCTGCTGGAGCCGACCAAGAAAATGTCCAAGTCTGACGATAACCGCAATAACGTTATCGGCCTGCTGGAAGATCCGAAATCGGTAGTGAAGAAAATCAAACGCGCGGTCACTGACTCCGACGAGCCGCCAGTAGTTCGCTACGATGTGCAGAACAAAGCGGGCGTTTCCAACCTGCTGGATATCCTTTCTGCGGTAACGGGCCAGAGCATCCCGGAACTGGAAAAACAGTTCGAAGGCAAGATGTATGGTCATCTGAAAGGTGAAGTGGCTGATGCCGTTTCCGGTATGCTGACTGAATTGCAGGAACGTTACCACCGTTTCCGCAACGATGAAGCCTTCCTGCAACAGGTGATGAAAGACGGCGCAGAAAAAGCCAGCGCACACGCTTCCCGTACGCTAAAAGCGGTGTACGAAGCGATTGGTTTTGTGGCGAAGCCGTAATTTAACATTAATGCCAAAAAAACCGGGGAAACCCGGTTTTTTTATCCTCATTTGCAATAATCCGAAAAAATGTGAAGCGCCTCGCCGTTTCCACATCTCGCTGTTGCGCCTTATCTTCAAATTCCTGAAGATATAAACATTCATTTTATTGAAAATATATTATGCGTCGAACGTTTATCAAAAAAGAAGGCGTCGTTATCACGACACTGGCCCGTTATTTGTTGGGTGAAAAGTGCGGTAATCGACTGAAAACCATAGATGAGCTGGCAACTGAATGCCGTTCATCGGTTGGCCTGACGCAGGCCGCGTTGAAAACGCTGGAATCAAGCGGAGCGATACGGATTGAACGCCGTGGGCGCAATGGCAGTTATCTGGTTGAGATGGATAACAAAGCATTGCTGACTCATGTGGATATCAACAACGTGGTATGTGCGATGCCCTTGCCCTATACCCGTTTGTACGAAGGCCTGGCGAGCGGATTGAAAGCCCAGTTTGATGGCATTCCTTTTTACTATGCGCATATGCGCGGCGCGGATATTCGCGTGGAGTGTTTACTTAACGGCGTGTATGACATGGCGGTGGTTTCGCGACTGGCGGCGGAAAGTTATCTCACGCAAAAAGGATTATGCCTCGCGCTGGAGTTGGGACCGCATACCTACGTTGGCGAGCACCAGTTGATTTGCCGTAAAGGCGAGTCCGCAAACGTGAAGCGCGTGGGGCTGGATAACCGTTCGGCGGATCAGAAAATCATGACCGATGTCTTTTTTGGCGATAGTGATGTGGAACGAGTCGATCTCTCTTATCACGAGAGTTTACAACGCATTGTTAAAGGCGATGTTGACGCGGTTATCTGGAACGTAGTGGCGGAAAACGAACTGACCATGCTGGGATTAGAAGCGACGCCGCTCACAGACGATCCGCGATTTTTACAGGCCACCGAAGCCGTGGTCCTGACGCGAGTCGATGATTACCCAATGCAACAACTGCTGCGTGCAGTTGTTGATAAACATGCCCTGCTTGCTCATCAACAGCGAGTAGTCAGTGGGGAACAGGAACCCAGTTATTAAACGAAAGGCATCTGATATGGAAACCAGACTCAACCTGCTTTGCGATGCAGGCGTTATTGATAAGGACATCTGCAAAGGCATGATGCAGGTCGTCAATGTACTGGAAACAGAGTGCCATCTACCGGTGCGCAGTGAGCAAGGAACGATGGCGATGACACATATGGCGAGTGCACTGATGCGCAGTCGCCGTGGTGAAGAAATAGAGCCGCTGGATGACGAATTGCTGGCGGAACTGGCGCAATCCAGCCACTGGCAAGCCGTTGTGCAATTGCATCAGGTATTGTTGAAGGAATTTGCACTGGAAGTTAACCCGTGTGAAGAAGGCTATTTGCTGGCCAACCTTTATGGATTATGGATGGCTGCTAACGAAGAGGTTTGAAGCTCCCGATAAATCCACGTCGTACAACCTAAATATTCAAAAAAATGAATATTTAATTCAAGGAACAGAAACGAGGCAACAAGATGTTTGTAGAAGCATTGAAACGCCAGAACCCGGCGCTGATTTCCGCCGCACTAAGTTTGTGGCAGCAGGGCAAGATCGCCCCGGACAGTTGGGTGATCGACGTGGATCAAGTTCTGGAAAACGGCAAGCGGCTGATTGAGACGGCGCGGCTTTACGGCATTGAACTGTATCTGATGACCAAACAATTCGGTCGTAATCCGTGGCTGGCAGAAAAACTGCTGGCTCTGGGCTACAGCGGCATTGTGGCGGTGGATTACAAAGAGGCGCGAGTCATGCGCCGCGCCGGTTTGCCGGTAGCGCATCAGGGGCATCTGGTACAAATCCCTTGTCATCAGGTTTCTGACGCCGTTGAACAGGGAACCGACGTCATCACTGTGTTTACCCTCGACAAAGCGCGGGAAATTTCTGCGGCAGCGGTGAAGGCCGGACGTGTGCAGTCTGTGCTGCTCAAAGTTTATAGCGACGATGATTTTCTTTATCCGGGGCAGGAGAGCGGTTTTGTACAGCATTCGCTGCACGAGGTGGTTGCTGAAATCCAGAATCTGCCGGGGCTACATTTGGCGGGACTTACCCATTTCCCTTGCCTGCTTTGGGATGAGGCTGCCGGGAAAGTTTTGCCGACACCGAATCTTCACACGCTGGTACAAGCACGGGATCAACTGGCGAAATCTGGTATTGCGATTGAGCAACTGAACGCGCCTTCAGCGACCAGCTGCACGTCGCTGCCATTGCTGGTGGAATACGGTGTGACTCATACCGAACCCGGTCATGCGCTGACGGGCACTATTCCGGCAAACCAGCGGGGCGATCAGCCTGAACGTATCGCGATGCTCTGGTTAAGTGAAATCTCCCATCATTTCCGTGGCGACAGCTACTGCTACGGCGGCGGTTACTACCGTCGTGGTCACGCGCAACATGCGCTGGTGTTTACGCCAGAAAATCAAAGAATTACTGAAACATATCTCAACGCCGTGGATGACAGCAGTATCGACTACACCCTGCCGCTGGCAGGCGAGCATCCGGTAAGCAGTGCAGTGGTGCTCTGTTTTCGCACGCAGATTTTTATCACCCGTAGCGATGTGGTGTTGGTGTCCGGTATTCACCATGGCGAACCAGAAATAGTTGGTCGTTATGACAGCCTCGGCAACCCTCTGGAGGCGTAAATGGCGCGATTTGTGGTGTTAGTGATTGATAGCTTTGGCGTAGGGGCAATGAAAGATGTCACGTTGGTGCGTCCGCAGGATGCCGGGGCGAATACCTGTGGTCACATCCTGAGCCAGTTGCCGCATTTGCAGCTACCAACGCTGGAGACGCTGGGGCTAATCAACGCATTGGGTTATGCGCCTGGCGATATGCAGCCGTCAGACTCCGCAACCTGGGGCGTGGCAGAGCTGCAACATGAAGGTGGCGATACCTTTATGGGGCATCAGGAAATTTTAGGTACGCGCCCATTACCGCCGCTGCGGATGCCCTTTCGTGATGTGATTGACCGTGTTGAGCAGGCATTAGTTTCCGCTGGCTGGCAGGTTGAGCGTCGTGGCGATGATCTGCAATTTCTGTGGGTCAATCAGGCGGTTGCGATTGGCGATAATCTCGAGGCGGATTTAGGTCAGGTCTATAACATCACCGCCAATCTCTCTGTGATCTCTTTTGACGACGCAATCAAAATGGGTCGTATCGTGCGTGAGCAGGTACAGGTCGGTCGGGTCATTACATTTGGTGGCCTGTTAACCGACAGCCAGTGCATCCTCGATGCCGCAGAAAGCAAAGAAGGGCGCTTTATTGGCATCAATGCGCCGCGTTCTGGCGCCTATGACAACGGTTTCCAGGTCGTACATATGGGCTACGGTGTCGATGAAAAAGTGCAGGTGCCGCAAAAACTGTATGAAGCGGGCGTGCCAACCGTGCTGGTGGGTAAGGTGGCAGATATCGTCAGCAATCCTTATGGCGTGAGCTGGCAAAACCTGGTGGATAGCCAGCGGATTATGGATATCACCCTCAACGAATTTAACACCTATCCGACGGCGTTTATTTGTACCAATATCCAGGAAACCGACCTCGCTGGTCATGCAGAAGACGTCGCACGTTATGCCGAACGTTTGCAGGTCGTTGACCGTAACCTTGCCCGGCTTGTTGAGGCGATGCAGCCAGATGATTGCCTGGTCGTGATGGCGGATCACGGTAACGATCCGACCATCGGTCACAGCCACCATACCCGCGAAGTGGTGCCAGTGCTGGTTTATCAGCAAGGACTGGTCGCTACGCAGCTCGGTGTGCGCACCACGCTTTCTGATGTGGGGGCTACCGTGTGTGAATTTTTCCGTGCGCCACCGCCACAAAATGGTCGCTCTTTTCTTTCCTCCTTCCGGTTTGCAGGAGACACCCTATGAGTTTTGATCCGACGGGCTACACCCTCGCCCATGAGCATCTGCATATTGATCTTTCCGGCTTTAAAAACAACGTGGACTGCCGCCTTGATCAGTATGCGTTCATTTGCCAGGAGATGAACGACCTGATGGCCCGGGGCGTGCGTAATGTGATTGAGATGACCAACCGTTACATGGGGCGCAATGCGCAATTTATGCTCGATGTAATGCGCGAAACCGGGATCAACGTGGTGGGCTGTACCGGTTATTACCAGGACGCGTTTTTCCCGGAACATGTGGCGACCCGCAGCGTGCAGGAACTGGCGCAGGAGATGGTCGATGAAATTGAGCAGGGTATCGATGGCACTGACCTGAAAGCCGGAATTATCGCGGAGATCGGCTCCAGCGAAGGGAAGATTACGTCGCTGGAAGAGAAGGTGTTTATTGCCGCCGCGCTGGCGCATAACCAGACCGGACGCCCGATCTCCACGCATACGTCGTTCAGCACGATGGGGCTGGAGCAACTGGCTCTGTTGCAAGCCCACGGAGTTGATCTTTCGCGCGTCACCGTCGGCCACTGCGATCTGAAAGACAATCTCGACAACATTTTGAAGATGATCGATCTCGGCGCGTATGTGCAGTTCGACACCATCGGCAAGAACAGTTACTACCCGGACGAAAAGCGCATTGCGATGCTCCATGCGCTACGTGACCGTGGGTTGCTGAACCGCGTCATGCTGTCGATGGATATTACGCGGCGCTCTCATTTAAAAGCCAACGGTGGTTATGGCTATGACTTTTTATTGACCACCTTTATTCCGCAATTGCGCCAGTCAGGATTCAGTCAGGCCGATGTGGATGTGATGTTACGTGAAAATCCCTCTCAATTTTTCCAATAAGGACAGACTCATGAAAAAGATTGGCGTTGCAGGCTTACAGCGTGAGCAGATTAAAAAAACCATTGAAGCGACGGCTCCTGGCTGTTTTGAAGTTTTCATTCACAACGACATGGAAGCGGCAATGAAAGTGAAATCCGGACAACTGGATTACTACATCGGCGCGTGTAATACCGGTGCGGGCGCAGCCTTGTCGATTGCTATCGCGGTGATTGGCTATAACAAAAGTTGCACCATTGCCAAGCCGGGCATTAAAGCGAAAGACGAACATATCGCCAAAATGATCGCTGAAGGAAAAGTGGCGTTTGGCCTTTCCGTTGAGCACGTTGAACACGCGATTCCGATGCTGATTAACCATCTAAAATAAAAGGCACGACTATGGATCTGTATATTCAGATTATCGTGGTGGCGTGCCTGACGGGTATGACATCGCTTCTGGCGCATCGCTCGGCGGCCGTTTTTCATGACGGTATCCGCCCGATCCTGCCACAACTGATTGAAGGCTATATGAACCGTCGCGAGGCGGGGAGCATCGCTTTTGGTCTGAGCATTGGTTTTGTGGCCTCGGTGGGGATCTCTTTTACCCTGAAAACCGGGCTGCTCAACGCATGGTTACTCTTTCTTCCTACCGATATCCTCGGCGTACTGGCGATAAACAGCCTGATGGCGTTTGGTCTTGGTGCTATCTGGGGAATATTGATCCTCACCTGTCTGTTGCTAGTAAACCAGCTGCTGACCGCGCTACCGGTGGATGTATTAGGTAGCCTGGGGGAATTAAGCTCGCCGGTGGTTTCAGCTTTTGCACTGTTCCCGTTGGTGGCGATTTTCTACCAGTTTGGCTGGAAGCAAAGTCTGATCGCCGCCGTGGTGGTACTGATGACTCGTGTGGTGGTAGTACGCTATTTCCCACATCTTAACCCTGAATCCATCGAAATCTTTATTGGCATGGTGATGCTGCTGGGGATCGCAATAACTCATGACCTGCGTCATCGTGATGAAAATGATATCGATGCCAGCGGTATGTCGGTGTTTGAAGAGCGTACATCACGGATTATCAAAAACTTACCGTATATCGCCATCGTGGGTGCATTGATTGCTGCCGTTGCCAGCATGAAGATTTTCGCCGGTAGTGAAGTGTCGATCTTCACACTGGAGAAAGCGTACTCCGCAGGCGTAACGCCGGAACAATCGCAAACACTAATCAACCAGGCGGCACTGGCAGAATTTATGCGCGGGCTGGGTTTTGTGCCGTTGATTGCCACCACGGCGTTAGCCACCGGCGTGTATGCAGTTGCGGGCTTTACCTTTGTTTATGCGGTGGGCTATCTCTCGCCGAATCCGATGGTTGCAGCGGTATTAGGCGCAGTGGTTATTTCGGCGGAAGTCTTGCTGCTTCGTTCTATCGGCAAATGGTTGGGGCGCTACCCGTCGGTACGTAATGCGTCGGATAACATCCGTAACGCCATGAATATGCTGATGGAAGTGGCGTTGCTGGTCGGTTCGATCTTTGCAGCAATCAAAATGGCGGGCTATACCGGATTCTCTATCGCGGTTGCCATTTACTTCCTCAACGAATCCCTGGGCCGTCCGGTACAGAAAATGGCGGCACCGGTCGTGGCAGTAATGATCACCGGCATCCTGCTGAATGTTCTTTACTGGCTTGGCCTGTTCGTTCCGGCTTAAGGAAGGCACCTATGAAGACGTTTCCTCTGCAAAGCCTGACGCTTATTGAGGCGCAGCAAAAGCAGTTTGCGCTGGTGGACACGATTTGCCGTCATTTTCCTGGCAGCGAGTTTCTTACCTGCGGTGATTTGGGCTTAACGCCGGGGCTAAATCAGCCCCGCATTACCCAGCGTGTGGAACAGGTGCTGGCTGACGCGTTTCACGCACAGGCCGCGGCGCTGGTACAGGGCGCGGGTACTGGCGCGATCCGTGCGGCGCTGGCAGCTTTGCTCAAATCGGGGCAGCGTCTTCTGGTGCATGACGCGCCGGTTTATCCAACGACGCGCGTCATTATTGAGCAGATGGGGCTAACGCTCATTACGGCTGATTTCAATGATCTGTCGGCACTGAAGCAGGTTGTTGACGAGCAACAACCTGATGCCGCGCTGGTGCAGCATACGCGCCAGCAGCCGCAGGACCGCTATGTGCTGGCAGACGTGCTGGCAACGTTGCGCGCGGCAGGTGTTCCAGCGTTAACCGATGACAACTATGCGGTGATGAAGGTAGCGCGAATCGGCTGCGAATGCGGGGCGAATGTGTCGACATTTTCCTGCTTCAAGCTATTTGGGCCAGAGGGCGTTGGTGCGGTGGTAGGCGATGCCGATGTTATTAGCCGGATTCGCGCCACGCTCTATTCCGGCGGCAGTCAGATTCAGGGGGCGCAGGCATTAGAGGTGTTGCGTGGTCTGGTGCTCGCGCCAGTGATGCACGCGGTGCAGGCGGGGGTATCTGAACGGTTGCTGGCTTTGCTTAACGGCGGCGCGGTGGCGGAAGTGAAAAGCGCCGTCATTGCCAATGCACAGTCGAAGGTATTGATTGTGGAGTTTCATCAGCCGATTGCCGCCAGAGTGCTGGAAGAGGCGCAGAAACTCGGTGCCTTGCCTTACCCGGTTGGTGCAGAGTCGAAATATGAAATCCCGCCGCTCTTTTATCGACTTTCCGGAACGTTTCGCCAGGCGAATCCGCAGTTAGAACATTGCGCGATTCGCATTAACCCAAATCGCGGCGGTGAAGAGACGATATTGCGGATCTTGCGTGAAAGTATTGCCAGCATTTAATCGTTGTAAACGATATTTTCGAAAAGAATGCAGAAACAAATACGCCCTCGGATAACTCCGAGGGCGTCAGGCAATTAAACCGGCGTTAGCCGATTTCTGTCAGAGACTTACTGTGCAGTCGGACCGCAACCGCCAATGATTTTAGAAATAGAAATTGCCGGGTGCAGCAGGTAGTCGTAAGAGCAGTTCTTATCACGGTTTTCAATATGACCAGTACATGCAGTTAACGTAGCCAGTACTGCGCCTACCAGTGCAACTTTAATAAATTTGTTCATTTACATTCCCTATGTATTATATATTAATTAATATTCATTGATTATATGAATATAAGCAGACTGCTCATTAAGAACGATACAGGAATATTCAATTAGCGTCAGTGAGCGATTGGCTTAATTTTGTAAGTTGCTGTAACGGTGAATATAACCCATTAGCAGACAATATTTATTAAGGGGTTATATTTTTATCTGCTGAATATATAAAGAGAGTTGTAAACGAAAAAGGCCAGACTTCTCTGGCCCTGGTTAAATTAATGGTTAGAGAACCAGTTCAATTTATCGCGCAGGCCAACAACCCGACCAATAATAATTAGCGATGGACTGTTCATTTGCTGCGCCAGTTCGCCCAGCTGCGTGAGCGTACCGTCAATCACGCGCTGCGTGACTGCCGTTCCGTTTTCGACAATTGCTACCGGCATTTCACCAGGCATACCGTATTCAATCAGCTTTTGCTGAATAGTTGCAGCCTGATTCAGCCCCATATAAAACACCAGCGTCTGTTTTTCTGCCGCCAGGTTTTCCCAGTCCAGCTCGCCACCGGTTTTTAAGTGTCCAGTAATTAAGCGTACGCTCTGGGCATAATCGCGATGCGTGAGCGGAATACCCGAATAGGCAGAGCAACCAGAGGCTGCGGTAATACCCGGAACCACCGAGAATGGAATACCCGCGTTGCACAGTGTTTCCAGCTCTTCGCCACCACGGCCAAAAATAAACGGATCGCCGCCTTTCAGCCGCACCACGCGTTTGCCTTTTTGCGCTTCCCGCAGCAGGATCTGGTTAATCTCTTCCTGCGGTACGCAGTGGTATCCCGCGCGTTTGCCGACGAAAACGCGATCAGCATCGCGGCGTACCAGATTCATAATATCGTCAGAAACCAGACGGTCGTAGACCACCACATCTGCCTGCTGAATTTGTTGCAGACCTTTCAGTGTCAGCAGCCCGGCATCGCCCGGACCTGCACCAACCAGCACCACTTCACCGCGATGATCGAGCGGTTCATTGATTAACTGTTCGGTGGTTTCAGTAATGGCTTTCTGATCGTTGTTGGCCAGCGACTGCGCCAGGCGGTCATTAACGAACAATTTCTCCCAGAAACGGCGACGCTCACCCATCGTGGCGAACTGTTGTTTCACTCGCCCGCGTAATTGCCCGGCGTATTTCGCTACCTGGCCCAGATGTAACGGCAGCAGTGATTCGAGTTTTTCGCGCAACAGGCGCGCCAGAACCGGAGAGGTGCCGCCAGAGGAGACCGCTACCATGAGCGGCGAGCGGTCAATAATCGACGGCATAATAAAGCTGGCGGCTTTCGGCGCATCGACCACGTTACAGAAGATGCGACGAGCTTCAGCGGCTTCGCTGACGCGCTGGTTAAGCGCGTCATCATCCGTCGCTGCAATCGCCAGCCAGCAGGTGTCGAGAAGGCTTTCATCAAATGGCCCTTCGACGAGGGTTAACATGCCTGCATCTGCCCATGCGGTGAACTGTGGAATAAACGCTAATGCATTCACCGTTAAGCGAGCGCCTGCGTCTAACAGCAACCTTGCTTTGCGTTCCGCGACATCACCACCGCCGACAATCAGACAGTCGCGATCGCGTAATTGGCAAAATATAGGCAAATGATCCACGTAAAAACCCCTTAATAATTAACCGGCAGCCGTTTCAGTTTGATTAAATTTGTCCGCAACCGGACGATTCGCTTTCGGCGTAGCATACCAATAACCCAATCCCATGAATACGGCACCCGATAAAGTATTACCCAGCGTCACCCACAGCAGGTTATGACCAATACCCGCCAGCGTGTAGGCTTCGCTGTGGTTGCCGAACCAGGAGAGGGCGAACAGCGTCATGTTAGCGATGGAGTGCTCGTAGCCGGACGCGATAAATGCCAGCAAACACCACCAGATAGCGATAAATTTCGCCGCCCCTTCAGTGCGCAGCGCCATCCAGATTGCCAGGCAAACCAGCCAGTTACACAATGCACCTTTGAAGAACAGTACCATTGCCGGTGCAGTGGTTTTAGCCAGCGCGACGGAGTGAACGATGCTGGTATCGACCGGCAGCAGGCTACCGCCACCCCAGCTATAGAGCATGGCAACAAAGACGGAACCGACCAGGTTACCCAGCCAGGTTTGCGGCAGGATTGCCCACATTTGCCCGTGGCTGATAGTGCCCGCTTTCACTCCAAAGGTGAGGAACATGGTGTGTCCGGTGAACAGTTCAGAACCGGCGATAATCACCAGCGTTAAGGCGATACCAAAGGTCGCACCCATCACCAGAGGACGTACGGACGGGTCGAGCAAATTACCGAGCGTGAAAATCAGGATGATCCCAAGACCCACATACGCGCCCGCCATGGCGGAGCTGACCCAAAAGCCGAGCGGGTTATTTGCCGACAGGCGTGCAATGCGCGCAGCGTTAGCCGCACACTTAGTAATAGTGTCTGTAAACATTTGATTATCCTTTAAAAAATAAAAACAAAAAATAAAACAAAAAGTTTAAAAAATGTCCTGCAATATACCGAAGGTTATTACAGGACCATGCAAAAAGGGGGAGGCATTGCGCCTCCCGTTAAAATATTAACCGCGCAGCTGCACCACGCCGTCTTTCACTCGCGCGTCGTAATGCTTGACGGAAAACTGTTCGTCTTCCATGCACAAGCCGTCGCTTAAGCGAAAACGCTGCTTTTTCAGCGGGCTGGCGACCCACAGCTCGCCCTGGTGTTCCGCAATCAGCCCGCGTGACAGCACGCTGGACTCGAAGAACGGATCGATGTTGCTGATCGCAAACACCTGGTCGCTGTGATACGGGCGGAAAATTGCTACTTGTTCGTCACCTAACAGCGCGCAGACGCCGGTTTCAGGCAGGATGTCATCGATTTTGCAGATGTCTTTCCACTGGCTCATGCGTTGTCCTCCACCAGAGTTACCGGGATACGTTCATACGGCGTTGCCGGACGGTGCTGTTCGCGCTCTGGCACCATCTGCACGTTCGGGTCACGCTTGTCGCTGTTGATGAAGTGTTTGAAGCGAGTCTGCGCAGACGGGGTATTGACCGTTTCAGTCCACTCACACACTACCGCTTCACGCAGGCGCGCCATCTCTTCTTCCAGATGTGCGTTCAGCCCCAGTTTGTCGTCAATGATCACCGCTTTCAGGTAATCGATGCCACCTTCGAGGTTTTCTAACCACGGCGCGGTACGCGTCAGTTTGTCGGCAGTACGGATGTAGAACATCATGAAGCGGTCAAGATATTTAATCAGCGTTTCGCGATCGATATCCGCTGCCAGCAGATCCGCATGACGCGGTTTCATGCCGCCGTTACCGCAAACATACAGGTTCCAGCCTTTTTCAGTGGCGATAATACCCACGTCTTTACCCTGAGCTTCTGAACATTCACGGGTACAGCCGGAGACACCGAACTTCATTTTGTGCGGCGTACGGATGCCTTTGTAGCGATTTTCCAGTTCCACGCCGAGGCCGACGCTGTCGCCAACGCCATAGCGGCACCAGGTGCTACCCACGCAGGTTTTCGCCATACGCAGTGCTTTCGCATAGGCATGACCGGTTTCGAAACCTGCTTCAATCAGCTGACGCCAGATCTCCGGCAGATCGTCTTTCTGTGCGCCAAACATCGCCAGGCGCTGGGAGCCGGTGATTTTGGTGTAGAGATTAAATTCACGCGCGATACGACCCACTGCCATCAGCCCTTCCGGGGTGATTTCACCACCCGGAGAACGCGGGATCACCGAGTAGGTGCCGTCTTTTTGGATGTTAGCGAGGAAGTTGTCGTTAGAATCCTGCAGCGGAGTATGTTCCGGCTTCAGAATGTATTCGTTCCAGCAGGAGGCCAGCAGCGAACCGACGGTCGGTTTACAAACTTCACAACCGTAACCTTTGCCGTGTTTCGCCAGCAGTTCTTCGAAGGTTTTAATGCCTTCAACGCGGATCAAATGGAACAGTTCCTGACGCGAATAAGCAAAGTGTTCACACAGGTTGTTGTTAACTTCGATACCCTGTTTCGCCAGTTCCGCGTTCAGTACCTGAGTGACCAGCGGAATACAACCGCCGCAGCCCGTACCGGCTTTGGTTTCGGCTTTCAGCGCCGCAACGGTGTGGCAGCCTTTGTTGATAGCAGCAATCAGGTCGCCTTTGGTGACGTCGAAGCAGGAGCAGATTTGCGCGCTGTCCGGCAGTTTATCAACACCGATAGACGGCTTACCGCTACCCGAGTGCGCCGGCAGAATCAGAGAATCCGGGTTTTCCGGCAGTTCGATAGCGTTCAGCACCAGTTGCAGCAGGTTGCCGTAGTCGCTGGTATCGCCCACCAGTACCGCACCGAGCAGGGTTTTGTTGTCTTCGCTGACAATCAGGCGTTTGTAGATCTCTTTGCTTTCGTCGAGGTAAACGTAGCTACGTGCGCCAGGCGTGCGACCGTGCGCATCACCAATACCGCCTACGTCTACGCCCAGCAGTTTCAGCTTGGCGCTAAGGTCTGCACCTTCAAAGGCGTTTTCGCTACCAAGAATATGGTCAACGGCGACCTGCGCCATTTTGTAGCCTGGTGCTACCAGACCAAATACACGGTTGTTCCAGCTTGCGCATTCACCGATGGCGTAGATATCCGGATCGGAAGTCTGGCAGGAATCATTTATGACGATACCCCCACGCGGAGCAACGTCCAGACCACACTGGGTTGCCAGCTTATCGCGCGGACGGATACCGGTAGAGAAGACGATAAAGTCGACTTCCAGTTCGCTGCCGTCGGCAAAACGCATGGTTTTACGCGCTTCAACACCTTCCTGCACAATCTCAAGAGTGTTTTTGCTGGTGTGAACGCGCACGCCCATACTTTCGATTTTGCGACGCAGCTGCTCGCCGCCCATCTGATCAAGCTGTTCCGCCATCAGCATAGGGGCAAATTCGATAACGTGGGTTTCAATGCCTAAGTTTTTCAGCGCGCCAGCGGCTTCCAGACCTAACAGGCCGCCACCAACAACGGCACCGCGTTTGCTGCGACGGGCGCAGGATTCAATGGCGTTGAGGTCTTCAATAGTGCGATAGACAAAGCAGTCCTGAGTATCAGAACCTTTGATTGGCGGGATCCACGGGTAGGAACCGGTCGCCATGATCAGCTTGTCATAAAAAACGGTACGTCCGGCGCTGGAGTGAATCACCTTCTCCTGACGGTTGATGGTGATAGCGCGTTCGCCGACCAGAACTTTGATGCCGTGTTTCTCGTAGAAGCCTTCGCGCACCAGCGACAGCTCTTCGGCGGTGTGGTGAGAGAAGTAAGACGAGAGGTGTACGCGGTCATAAGCGATGCGCGGTTCTTCACAGAAAACGGTAATATCAAAGTTGGCCGCATCAGATTTATCAAGAAGATCTTCGATAAAGCGATGGCCGACCATACCGTTACCGATAATTGCGAGTCTGACTTTGCTCATTTTTGCCTCGATTTCTTTTCTATTACCGCCTACCTTAACGATTCAGCAACCCCGCTTATTGATGTAAATCAAATTCACCTTTATATACTCCTTAAGGGGTATATTGCTGATTTGTATAAATTTTCTTAAGTCACGGAATTGTCTGATATTTCATGTTTGTGCAAAAAACAGACAAATTGAACGGGTTTATAGAAATAGATGCACGTAGCAGGGTAAGAGAGGAAAAGGCCGGACGACGATAGTGCCGCCCGGCATGAACAATTAATGAGAGGTCAGGGTGTTATGCTGACGGTGACGGCTGACGAAACCTAACAGGAAGCACATCACAAAGACGACAGCGTACAGACCGTTTGCCGTCAGCAGCGCCGCCTGCGGACCACTATGTTCAACAATCGGGCCGGTAACCACAAAGGTCAACATAGTACCGATGGTCCCGCAGGTCAGGACAAAGTTAACCAGTTTTGGCGACGGTACTTTGGTCTGCTGTGAACCCAGGGTGATGATGGTGGTATAGATCGCGCTGGAGAAGAAGCCCAGGGCGAGAATTGACCACGCCATATGTGCCGGTGTTCCGGTGTTAAAGACGTACATCAGAATCGCAGCCAGACCAGCCAGTACGGTCAGGATACGTTGCAAATCAAAGAAGCGAAGAATAAAGCTGAATGCCCACATGCCGACCATGTACGACATCCAGAAGTTACTTACCAGCGTGCCTGCGTCGTTCAGGCTCATGCCCAGGCCTTTGGCATATTCCGGCACCCAGGAGATAAAACCTAACTGACCGAGGATGTAGCACAGCGCCGCAACAGAGAGAAACAGTACGCCGATCCCCCACTTTTCTTTCTCTACCGGAGCATCCGTTTTGGGCGCATGTTTGCCCAGCGCCGGGAACTCACAGCCGAAGGTCAGAATAAAAATAGCGACATACACCAGCCCGATGCAGGCATAAACCCAGTACCACTCAATGCTACGCGCCAGCAGAAATGCGGCGATCATTGGGAAAATCATCCCGGCCATACTGAAGAAGGAGTCGGTAAATAACAGGCGTGAACCGCGCTGACGTCCTTCATACATTTGTGTTACCAGGAATGTACCAATCGACATGGTGATGCCGCTGACCACCCCGAGAATGAACATCGCCGCCGAGAACAGCGCCAGGCTGTGGCTGAACATCAAACCGGCAACCGCCAGCACCATCAGGAGAAAGCCAAAACGTAACTGCGTTTTCAACGGGACGATTTCCATCAGCCAGGCGTTGAGGAAGATAGAGATTAAAATGCCGGCATTGAGGAAGGTGAAGGTGTTACTCATGCTGGAAACAGGCAGATTGAAATAATCGGCGATATTTCCCATCACCATCCCGGTGACAATAACCAACGCACCGGTCAGTGCGTAGGAAAGAAAGCTAATCCATGTGAGCTTGATGCGATTGCTGTTAGTCATGATTGGCCTGCGTTCAAAAATAAAATGGCATAGCGGGCTATGCCGCGAGCGGGCGATTTTAGGCGATTTTGTGATCTGATTAAATGTTTTATTGCAATCGGTTGCTAAATTGCATTTTAAGAGGTGATTTTGATCACGGAATAAAAAGTTATCCTCAGGTTACATATATTTCAGATACGTAAAATTAGGTAAAGGGATGGCCTTGTTCTTGAAGGCTATTTAGAATCTCTTCACTTGCTTTTTTTCTGCTCTGTTTGTTAAGGAAATCTCATGTTCAAATCGACCCTGGCGGCGATGGCTGCTGTTTTCGCTCTTTCTGCTCTTTCTCCCGCAGCAATGGCAGCGAAAGGGGACCCGCACGTATTGTTGACAACCTCAGCTGGTAACATCGAACTGGAGCTGGATAAACAAAAAGCGCCAGTGTCTGTGCAAAACTTTGTCGATTATGTGAACAGTGGTTTTTATAACAACACGACCTTTCACCGCGTCATTCCTGGCTTTATGATTCAGGGCGGCGGTTTCACCGAGCAGATGCAGCAGAAAAAACCAAACCCGCCAATCAAAAATGAAGCTGATAACGGCCTGCGCAACACGCGTGGCACCATCGCGATGGCGCGTACCGCTGACAAAGACAGCGCCACCAGCCAGTTCTTTATCAACGTTGCCGATAACGCCTTCCTTGACCACGGTCAGCGTGATTTCGGTTACGCGGTATTTGGTAAAGTGGTGAAAGGCATGGACGTTGCCGATAAGATTTCCCAGGTGCCGACTCATGACGTTGGTCCGTACCAGAATGTGCCGTCAAAACCGGTAGTTATCCTTTCCGCTAAAGTCCTGCCGTAATGATTTCTCGCGCGGGCAATCTTGCCCGCGCTTCTGCTCTCCCGGCGTAACCCGGATTTGCCGCTTATACTTGTGGCAAATGGACACGTTCAGGGAGGCATCAAGTGAAGAAACTCACCGATAAGCAAAAGTCCCGTCTCTGGGAGCTTCAGCGTAATCGTAATTTCCAGGCCAGTCGCCGTCTTGAAGGCGTCGAGATGCCTTTAGTCACTCTTACTGCCGCAGAGGCTTTAGCGCGCCTTGAAGCGCTGAGGAGGCACTATGAGCGATAAATTCGGCGAAGGGCGCGATCCATATCTCTACCCGGGTCTCGATATCATGCGTAACAAGCTCAACATCCGCCAGCAGCAGCGGCTGGAACAGGCCGCTTACGAAATGACGGCGCTGCGTGCTGCGACCATTGAGCTTGGTCCGCTGGTGCGCGGTTTACCGCATTTGCGCACTATCCATCGCCAGCTGTATCAGGATATTTTCGACTGGGCAGGGCAACTGCGTGAAGTTGATATTTATCAGGGAGATACGCCGTTCTGCCACTTTGCCTATCTCGAAAAAGAGGGCAATGCCCTGATGCAGGATTTGGAGGAAGAGAAGTATCTGACTAGCCTTGAGAAAGATAAATTCGTCGAGCGGTTGGCGCATTACTATTGTGAAATCAACGTGCTGCATCCCTTCCGGGTGGGAAGTGGTTTGGCACAGCGGATCTTCTTCGAGCAACTGGCGATTCATGCCGGATATCAACTGAGCTGGCAGGGTATCGAAAAAGAGGCCTGGAATCAGGCAAATCAGAATGGGGCAATGGGGGATCTCACCGCGCTGCAGATGATATTTAGCAAAGTGGTAAGCGAAGTCGGGGAATCTGAGTAAAATAGCGCGGTTCTTTCGTACCGGAGCCGCCATGATCCTGCTTATTGATAACTACGATTCTTTTACCTGGAACCTCTACCAGTACTTTTGTGAACTGGGGGCGGATGTGTTGGTTAAGCGCAACGATGCGTTGACGTTGGCGGATATCGACGCCCTTAAACCACAAAAAATTGTCATCTCACCCGGCCCCTGTACGCCAGATGAAGCCGGGATCTCCCTTGACGTTATTCGTCACTATGCCGGGCGTTTGCCGATTCTTGGCGTCTGCCTCGGTCACCAGGCAATGGCACAGGCATTTGGCGGCAAAGTTGTGCGCGCCGCAAAGGTCATGCACGGCAAAACCTCGCCGATTACACATAATGGTGTGGGCGTATTTAAGGGGCTGGCAAATCCACTCACCGTGACACGCTACCATTCGCTGGTGGTGGAACCTGACTCATTACCGGAGTGCTTTGAAGTGACGGCCTGGAGCGAAACCCGCGAGATTATGGGGATTCGCCATCGCCAGTGGGATCTGGAAGGTGTGCAATTCCATCCAGAAAGTATTCTTAGCGAACAAGGACATCAACTGC
This sequence comes from Escherichia sp. WS2035, assembly GCF_046487065.1. Classification (NCBI taxonomy): domain Bacteria; kingdom Pseudomonadati; phylum Pseudomonadota; class Gammaproteobacteria; order Enterobacterales; family Enterobacteriaceae; genus Escherichia; species Escherichia sp. WS2035. The sequence continues at coordinate 19,369 of NZ_JBJQKD010000010.1, read as the reverse complement.
TGGCTAATTTCCTGCATCGCTGATTTCTGATTGCTATTAAGTGATTTTTTATGCATATTTTGTGGTTATAATTTCACATTGGTTTATGCGTAACAGGGTGATCATGAGATGGCAATTGAACAAACAGCAATTACACGCGCGACTTTCGATGAAGTGATCCTGCCGATTTATGCTCCGGCAGAGTTTATTCCGGTAAAAGGTCAGGGCAGCCGAATCTGGGATCAGCAAGGCAAGGAGTATGTCGATTTCGCGGGTGGCATTGCAGTTACGGCGTTGGGCCATTGCCATCCTGCGCTGGTGAACGCGTTAAAAACCCAGGGCGAAACTCTGTGGCATATCAGTAACGTTTTCACCAATGAACCGGCGCTGCGTCTTGGTCGTAAACTGATTGAGGCAACGTTTGCCGAACGCGTGGTGTTTATGAACTCCGGCACGGAAGCTAACGAAACCGCCTTTAAACTGGCACGCCATTACGCCTGTGTGCGTCATAGCCCGTTCAAAACCAAAATTATCGCCTTCCATAACGCTTTTCATGGTCGCTCGCTGTTTACCGTCTCGGTGGGCGGGCAACCAAAATATTCCGATGGCTTTGGGCCAAAACCGGCAGACATCATCCACGTTCCCTTTAACGATCTCCACGCAGTGAAAGCGGTGATGGATGATCACACCTGTGCGGTGGTGGTTGAGCCGATCCAGGGTGAGGGCGGTGTGACGGCAGCGACGCCAGAGTTTTTGCAGGGCTTGCGCGAGCTGTGCGATCAACATCAGGCATTATTGGTGTTTGATGAAGTACAGTGCGGGATGGGGCGGACCGGCGATTTGTTTGCTTACATGCACTACGGCGTGACGCCGGATATTCTGACCTCTGCGAAAGCGTTAGGCGGCGGCTTCCCGATTAGCGCCATGCTGACCACGGCGGAAATTGCTTCCGCGTTTCATCCTGGTTCTCACGGTTCCACCTACGGCGGTAATCCTCTGGCCTGTGCAGTAGCGGGCGCGGCGTTTGATATCATCAATACCCCTGAAGTGCTGGAAGGTATTCAGGCGAAACGCCAGCGTTTTGTTGACCATTTGCAGAAGATCGATCAGCAGTACGATGTGTTTAGCGATATTCGCGGTATGGGGCTGTTGATTGGCGCAGAGCTGAAACCACAGTACAAAGGTCGGGCGCGTGATTTCCTGTATGCGGGTGCAGAGGAAGGCGTAATGGTGCTGAATGCCGGGCCTGATGTGATGCGTTTTGCGCCGTCGCTGGTGGTGGAAGATGCGGATATCGATGAAGGGATGCATCGTTTCGCCCACGCGGTGGCGAAGGTGGTTGGGGCGTAAATAAGACGCATCAGGCAAAAGATGTCGGATGCGGCGTGAACACCTCATCCGATGGTTTAGCCTGTATTACGCCTTCGAATCCCGCAACTTGCGACTCAGCCAAATCCCGTGATGCGGTCGCTGCCGCCATGCCATCGACGAAATGGTGTGCATGGTGTTCAGATGGCCAATAACCCGTTGTAAATGCTGCTCCAGCGTACCTGCCGCGCCTTCGTGCGGCTGCATCTCCGGCGCATCCATGATATTGGCATCGCCAGAACTACCCGGTTCGTCATACTCCAGTCGCTGCTGACAACGCTGAATGGCGATTTCACAAGACTGTAAATACTCTTGTGCCAGTTCCGGTGGCAATGCCCGGTGTTCCCGCGCCAGCGTGGTCATGGCATTAATATGCTCAACAATAAACTGGCTGTGCGTTACCCACAGTTTCATATCTGCCAGATAATGGCTGTTAAACGCCGGTTCCTGCATCGCCTGATTCAATGAGTTATACAGAGTATTATGCGCCTGATTTACCCGCATTCGCTGCCAGGCCAGTGGAGTAGGTTGCGGGTCCTCGCTCAGAATCAAGCGAATCGCGTCCTGATAGGCTTCTAAAGCGTCATGGGCGTTCTTACGCAATAACCCGCTCTGCCACTGCGGCCACAGCCAGACAGTACCGCCGAAAGCAATTAAACAACCAATAATGGTATCGATAAGACGCGGAAGGATGTACTGCTCACCGTTCAGCCACAACAGTTGCAGGGTATACACTGCGGTAATAGTAAAACCGACCGTCGCCCAGCCGTAGTTTTTGCGCAATATCAGGTAGCTGGCGAGGGTGGTAATCAGCATCAAGGTCAGGGTGTAACCTTCGGGAATTTTAAAGTGTAGCGCCACGCCTGCAATGATTAACCCGACCACGGTTCCTACGGAGCGATTTACAATCCTCAGACGGGTTGCGCCATAGCCATTTTGCGTCACCAGCAATACTGTCATCAGGATCCAGTACGACTTCGGCAGATGCAGCGCGGTGCCCATCAGGCTGGCAACGCTTAACATCACACTGAGTCGTCCGGCATTGCGTAGCGCTGGAGACTTTAGTGACAGATAACTTTTCAGCGCCGGAAGTAATGGCATTCGCCGCTGTTTATCGGCCAGTAAGTCACGGGCATAGAGCGGTTTTTGGGTGCGCAGCACACGAGCAATGCGGCTGAAATGCCAGTAGCAGAATTGCCCAACCGGATTATCCGGGTGTTGGCGGGCGATTTTTTCCAGTGCGCCAATTTGCTTTTCCATCGTAAAACGCGTTGGCAGGCGATGGTAAAGAATGTCATCAGCCAGCACGCGCAGGCGAGCGGCGACGGTTTGCGCATTCCAGCGGATAACTTCTTCCGCATGGCTACGCTCGACCAGCTTTTGCACCTCTTCCGGCTGATGCAAACTGACCGAAATATGTTCCTGCAAATCCAGCGCCTCCTGGAAAATACGCAGCATCCGCTTGTAATCGGTATTATTTTGCGCGGAAAGCATATGCATTTGCTGATAGCACTGGGTAATTAGATCGACCGCTTTTTGCTGGCGCACCAGCAGCGGCGGCAGCGCTTTTTCAGGGTCGGTGTGCTGGGTAAGCAGGCTGTATTTGGCTTCACAGTAATCTGCCAGTTCACGGTACAGCAGACTTAGTGACTCGCGTAGCGGTTGTTCGCGCCAGATCCAGAACCAAAACCAGTTAAACAATCCGTACCACAAAGTGCCCAGCGCATAGATGAGCAACGGTTCCCAGACCGGCATGTATCCCGCCAGACTGAGGGTAAAAATGGCGGCGAGCAGCGATGCGGGAAGCAATTTTGCGTGCAATGGCCCCAGCTCAGCAGTGACGCCAAGTACCAGCGTTAATCCGGTCAGCAAAAAGGGCAGGGGAACATCTTTTGCCAGTAGCACCTGTGTCAGCAAGCTACAGGTGGCAAACAGCGACGCACCAATGATTAAGCGTTTGAAAAAACGTTTATGAGGCGTATCAAGGCCCGCAATATTGCAACAGGCAGGAACGAGGGAGAAGAGCAGGCCGAATCGTAATTCGCCAAGCATTAACCCAACGGCCACGGGCAAACATAGCACCAGCGTTTGTCGAAGTGCATAGTTGATATCGGGGTGATAAATCAGTCTGCGCCACATCGGGGGAAACAAAATGGCGCGCTACCAGGTAACGCGCCACTCTGACGGGATTAACGAGTGCCGTAAACGACGATGGTTTTACCGTGTGCGGAGATCAGGTTCTGATCTTCCAGCATCTTCAGAATGCGTCCCACGGTTTCACGAGAACAGCCGACAATCTGACCGATTTCCTGACGGGTAATTTTGATTTGCATACCGTCCGGGTGAGTCATAGCATCCGGTTGTTTTGCCAGATTCAGCAGAGTCTGTGCAATGCGGCCCGTCACGTCGAGGAACGCCAGGTTGCCCACTTTCTCTGAAGTGACTTGCAGACGACGCGCCATCTGTGCAGACAGACGCATCAGAATGTCCGGGTTTACCTGAATCAATTGGCGAAATTTTTTGTACGAAATTTCAGCCACTTCACAGGCGGTTTTCGCACGTACCCATGCGCTACGTTCCTGGCCCTCTTCAAACAGGCCCAGTTCGCCAATAAAATCACCCTGATTCAGATAGGAGAGGATCATTTCTTTACCCTCTTCGTCTTTGATCAGCACTGCCACAGAGCCTTTAACGATGTAGTACAGCGTTTCCGCTTTTTCACCCTGGTGAATAAGCGTGCTCTTGGATGGGTACTTATGAATGTGGCAATGAGACAAGAACCATTCGAGAGTCGGGTCTGTTTGCGGTTTGCCAAGCACCATGCGCGGTTATCCTCTGTTATAAGCTTTCTCCAGAGCCAGATAACGCCGCTGTCTCTGGATTGCCGAAATATGCTTCCCGCTACCTGGGAAGGGGCTATCAACTGTACTGCACGGTAATGTGGCGTCCTTTGCATACATGCAGTACATCAATATATTACTGTAGCATCCTGACTGTTTTAGCATAGCTTTCGCTTTGTGTCTCCTGGTGTCTCGCTTCAGCATGACCCAGGTCGCCTTCCGTTGCGCGATTTGGTTAGTACGCGTACTCTGTCAGGAAAATTGACGCAGTGGAGTAGCAAAAATGCAAGCGCGAGTGAAGTGGGTCGAAGGGTTAACTTTTCTGGGCGAATCCGCCTCTGGTCACCAGATTTTAATGGACGGCAACTCAGGCGATAAAGCACCAAGCCCGATGGAAATGGTGTTGATGGCGGCGGGTGGTTGCAGTGCCATCGATGTGGTTTCTATCCTGCAAAAAGGGCGTCAGGATGTGGTCGATTGTGAAGTAAAATTGACCTCTGAGCGCCGCGAAGAGGCACCACGCCTGTTTACGCACATTAATCTACATTTTATCGTCACCGGTCGCGATCTGAAAGACGCAGCGGTTGCGCGTGCGGTTGATCTTTCTGCCGAGAAATATTGCTCAGTGGCGCTGATGCTGGAAAAAGCGGTGAATATTACTCACTCGTATGAAGTGGTTGCCGCGTGATTTAACTATCCCGTTGTGAAGCCGGATAGTATTTTATCCGGCGTAATAGCAGCGTTACTCGATTTTCTTTCCTTCCATCAATCGTTGCACCAGCGGCAGCATAATTAATTCCATTGCCAGACCCATTTTGCCGCCAGGCACCACTAACGTATTGATGTGGGAAATGAATGAGCCTTGCAACATCGCCAGCAGCCAGGGGAAATCGATCCCTTCCAGATTACGAAAATGGATCACCACAAAGCTTTCATCCAGTGACGGGATACCTTTTGCCGCGAACGGGTTTGAGGTGTCGACGGTGGGAACGCGCTGGAAGTTAAGATGGGTGCGGGAAAACTGCGGTGTGATGTAGTTGATATAGTCTTCCATTGAACGCACTACCGAGTCCATCACTGCTTCTCGTGAGTGCCCGCGCTCGCTGGTGTCGCGGATCAGTTTTTGAATCCACTCAAGGTTAACGATAGGCACCACGCCGACCAGTAAGTCCACATGCTGCGCAACGTTATGCTGTGGCGTGACTACGCCGCCGTGTAAACCTTCATAAAACAGTACATCAGTGGGTTCCGGTAAAGATTGCCAGGGGGTGAATGTCCCCGGTACCTGATTCCACGGTACGGCTTCATCGTAGGTATGCAGATATTTGCGAGATTTCCCTTTGCCACTCTGACCGTATTCAATGAAGGTTTGTTCCAGAAGGCCGAAGTCGTTCGCTTCGGGGCCGAAGTAGCTGATATGCCGCCCGGCGTCGCGCGCTTTGCGGATCGCCATGTCCATTTCCGGGCGGGTATAACGGTGAAAACTGTCGCCTTCCACCTCGGCTGCATGCAGATTTAACTGCGCGAATATTTTACGAAACGCGAGGCTGGTGGTGGTGGTCCCCGCGCCGCTGGATCCTGTTACCGCAATGACCGGATGTTTGGCAGACATAGTAACTCCATGACTTAGCTATCATTATTATCTCGTCCGCCGACGGTTGCAGGTTATTCGCGAAACTGACTGCGCGGCATGATATTGACCGTTTCGTGCAGCTCCGACCATACCAGCACCGCTTCTCCGCACTGTAGCTGGCGTTTGACGTCGGCGACTTTCTGTTCAAGTGTACGCTCATGTTCACCATAATCGGTGCCTTCACGTAACACAAAGCTTTCAATTAAATTTTCCAGCGTTTCGGGGGAGAGGTCTTGCCACGGAATCAACATGATTTCGCCTCCAGATACGTTGTTAACCAGTCAGGAATGCGTGACTCCAGCCACATTTGCGGATGAAGTAATGTACCGCCAATAAAGCCAACATGACCGCCATGTTCAGTCAGCTGATACTCCACCTGCGGGGGGAGACTTTCCGGTTTCGGGATCACCTGATGATCCATAAACGGATCGTCTTTGGCGTGAATAATCAGTGTCGGTTTGGCTATCCGATTGAGCATCGGCATGGCGCTACACTGACGATAATAGTCGATAGCGTCAGCGTAGCCGTGAATTCTGGCGGTGATGAGATCGTCAAATTCACGGATGCGACGTACCGATTTTAACTGCGCGAGATTAATCGGCAGTGTTCCGGGGTAGGCTGCCAGCTTGCGCGCGGCATTGGCTTTTAACAGGTTCAGCAAGTAACGCTGATAAATGCGGGAAAAGCCCTTTTCCATATGGTAACTACAGGCCTCCAGCATAAACGGCGCAGAGACAATCACCGCCGCATCAATCGGGAGATCATTACCTTCTTTTGCCAGCAAACAGGCCAGCATATTACCGCCGAGCGAATAGCCGACGGCAGCCGTTGGCGCATGACCAAACTCGCGTTGCAGCCAGCGTAAAAACCAACTGGCGTCTTCGGTTTCGCCCGAATGGTAAATGCGGTGCATACGGTTTGGTTCACCGCTGCATCCGCGAAAATGCATCACCACGCCCAGCCAGCCGCGCTTTTGCGCCGCCTCAACCAGACCGTGAGCGTAAGGGCTATTGAGACTGCCTTCCAGCCCGTGAAATACCACTAAACGCGGTTTATGCCGCGCCTGTGCAGGATCTTCACTCCATGCGAGATCGACAAAATCGCCGTCGGGCAACTCCAGTCGATGCCAGTGCGGGGTGAATTTCACCTTGCGACGAAACAGACGCGGCAGCATGGTTTGCAGATGACAATTGCTAAAGCCGCGCATAGGGGTGAATTCAGCACTGCTGCTAAATTCATTGGCATCGGTCGTCGTTATCTGCGCCATCAGTTGCTTTGGCCTTCCAGCAGCATCTGCTCAAGCTGCTCCTGGGCTTCCAGCCACGCCATTTCGCACTCTTCCAGGCCGGATTTGGCGCTGGCTTGCTGTTGCAGGCAGGCGGTCAACTCCGCTTTACGGCTCTGGTCATACAGTTCGCTGTCGCCGAGTTTCTCTTCCGCCTGCGCCAGTTGCGCGTTCAGCTTCTCCATCTCTTTTTCCAGACGGGCAATCTCTTTACGCAGTGGCTGGGTTTGCGCACGCAGCTCCGCTTCCCGACGCTTCTGATCTTTACGTGCCTGGGCGCTGTTCGCGTTCTCTTTTGGCGCTTCGTCGGCCTGGTTTTCCTGCTTTTGTACGTCGCTCAACCACTGTTGATAATCTTCCAGATCGCCGTCGAACGGTTCGACTTTACGATCGTGAACCAGGTAGAGATCGTCAGTGGTGGAACGCAGCAAATGACGGTCGTGCGAGACGACAACCAGCGCGCCTTCGAACTCGATTAATGCTTCAGTGAGTGCCTGACGCATGTCGAGGTCAAGGTGGTTAGTCGGTTCGTCGAGCAGCAGCAGATTCGGACGCTGCCAGACAATTAATGCCAGCACCAGGCGGGCTTTTTCCCCACCGGAAAAGCGGCGCGTTTCTTCGGTTACTTTATCGCCCTGGAAACCAAAGCCGCCGAGGTAATCACGCAGTTTTTGTTCCAGCTCCTGCGGCGCTAAACGTGCCAGATGTTGAATAGGCGATTCGTCGGCGCGCAGGTATTCAAGTTGATGCTGGGCGAAGTAGCCGAGCTTGATCCCTTTCGCCAGACCAATTTCACCGCTGACTGGCGCAAGTTCACCGGCTAACAGTTTGATTAATGTCGATTTACCCGCGCCGTTGCGGCCTAGCAGACCAATGCGCGAGCCGGGGACCAGATTCAGTTTAATCGAGTCGAGAATAATGCGATCACCATAGCCTGCGCTGACTTTTTCCATCTTTAATAACGGATTAGGCAGGCTTTCCGGCGCGCGGAAGCTAAAGCGGAACGGGTTGTCGACGTGCGCCGGGGCAATCAGCTCCATACGCTCCAGCATCTTAATACGGCTCTGGGCCTGCTTCGCTTTGGTGGCTTTGGCACGGAAACGGTCGATATAACTTTGCAGATGCGCTACGCGTTCCTGCTGGCTTTCGTACATCGCTTGTTGCTGCGCCAGACGGGTGGCGCGCTGTACTTCAAACGAACTGTAGTTGCCGGTGTACTCGAACATGCTTTGTTGTTCGATATGAATAATTTTATCAACGATCGGATCGAGGAAGTCGCGGTCGTGAGAGATCAGGATCAGCGTGCCCTGATAGCTCTTCAGCCATTTTTCCAGCCAGATAACGGCATCGAGATCGAGGTGGTTAGTCGGTTCGTCGAGCAGCAGCAAGTCTGAACGGCAAATCAGCGCCTGGGCAAGGTTAAGACGCATACGCCAGCCACCGGAGAAATCACTTACCGGGCGCTCCAGTTGTTCATTGCTGAAACCGAGGCCGTGCAGCAGGCTGGCGGCACGGGAGCGAATACTCCATGCGTCAATAGCATCCAGCTTGCCATGAATGGTTGCAATGGCTTGCCCGTCGTTACGTTCGTTGGCGTCGTGTAGCTGCGCTTCCAGTTGACGATATTCACGGTCGCCGTCAATGACATATTCCAGCGCCGCTTGCGGTAACGCCGGTGTTTCCTGATTCACCCACGCCAGTTGCCAGCTTCCCGGAAAGGTGTAGCTGCCGCCGTCGGCGCTGATTTCATTTTTCAGCAATGCCAGCAGGGTAGATTTACCACAGCCGTTTTTACCCACCAGGCCGACTTTCTGCCCAGGGTTGATGGTGGCGGTGGCATTATCCAGCAGGACGCGCACGCCGCGACGAATTTGTAACGAGGAAAAAACAATCATAAGGCGCCGTATGTTCAGACTATGTTAACTTATCATTATGATAATGTAATGTATGGGCGAGCTGCCGCACCGGGCGCAATGGTAGCCCAAAACAGCGACTATACACAAAAACCATACCGGGAGGGGGATGATGTCTCAGCCAGCGAAAGTTTTGCTGCTGTATGCCCATCCGGAATCTCAGGACTCGGTGGCAAACCGGGTTCTGCTTAAACCGGCCACGCAGCTCAGCAATGTTACCGTGCACGACCTTTACGCGCACTATCCCGACTTTTTTATTGATATCCCTCGTGAGCAGGCATTACTGCGCGAGCACGAGGTGATTGTCTTTCAGCATCCTCTTTATACCTATAGCTGCCCGGCGCTACTGAAAGAGTGGCTGGACCGGGTATTAAGCCGTGGTTTTGCCAGCGGACCGGGGGGAAACCAACTGGCGGGAAAGTACTGGCGTAGCGTGATTACCACCGGGGAGCCGGAAAGTGCTTACCGTTATGACGCGTTGAATCGCTATCCGATGAGCGATGTTCTGCGCCCCTTTGAACTGGCGGCGGGCATGTGCCGGATGCATTGGTTAAGCCCCATCATTATTTACTGGGCGAGACGGCAAAGCGCACAGGAGCTGGCGAGCCACGCCAGAGCCTACGGTGACTGGCTGGCAAATCCGTTGTCTCCAGGAGGCCGCTGATGGAAGGTTCTGATTTTTTACTCGCAGGAGTGCTGTTTCTCTTCGCGGCGGTGGCTGCGGTGCCGCTGGCATCGCGGCTGGGTATTGGTGCAGTGTTGGGATATTTGCTGGCGGGGATTGCGATTGGCCCGTGGGGGCTGGGGTTTATTAGCGACGTCGATGAGATCCTCCACTTTTCGGAACTCGGCGTGGTATTCCTGATGTTTATCATCGGCCTTGAGTTGAATCCCTCCAAGCTTTGGCAACTGCGGCGTTCGATTTTTGGCGTAGGCGCGGCACAGGTGCTGTTAAGCGCGGCGTTGCTGGCGGGATTATTGATGCTGACGGATTTCGCCTGGCAGGCGGCGGTGGTCGGTGGCATTGGCCTTGCGATGTCTTCAACCGCAATGGCATTGCAGTTGATGCGTGAAAAAGGGATGAATCGCAGCGAATCCGGCCAGTTAGGTTTCTCGGTACTGCTGTTTCAGGATCTGGCGGTGATCCCGGCACTGGCGTTAGTGCCGTTGTTGGCGGGTTCGGCAGACGAACATTTCGACTGGATGAAGATCGGCATGAAGGTGCTGGCGTTTGTCGGCATGCTGATTGGCGGGCGCTATTTACTGCGTCCGGTATTCCGTTTTATTGCAGCTTCTGGTGTGCGGGAAGTGTTCACCGCCGCGACGCTGCTGCTGGTGTTGGGTTCCGCATTGTTTATGGATGCGCTGGGGTTGTCGATGGCGCTCGGTACGTTTATTGCGGGTGTGCTACTGGCGGAAAGTGAATATCGCCATGAACTGGAAACGGCTATCGATCCCTTCAAAGGCTTGCTGCTCGGTTTGTTCTTTATCTCTGTCGGCATGTCACTCAACCTCGGGGTGCTTTATACCCATCTGTTGTGGGTAGTGATAAGTGTGGTTGTGCTGGTGGCGGTGAAAATTCTCGTGCTGTATCTGCTGGCGCGATTGTATGGCGTGCGTAGCTCAGAGCGGATGCAGTTTGCTGGCGTGTTGAGTCAGGGCGGTGAGTTTGCCTTTGTCCTCTTTTCTTCCGCTTCTTCACAACGCTTATTCCAGGGCGACCAGATGGCGCTGTTGCTGGTGACGGTGACGCTTTCCATGATGACCACGCCGCTGCTGATGAAGCTGGTAGATAAATGGCTATCCCGCCAGTTTAACGGACCGGAAGAAGAAGACGAAAAACCATGGGTCAACGATGATAAACCGCAGGTTATTGTCGTGGGCTTTGGGCGTTTTGGTCAGGTGATTGGTCGTTTGCTGATGGCAAATAAAATGCGCATTACTGTACTGGAGCGGGATATCAGTGCCGTTAACCTGATGCGCAAATATGGCTACAAAGTTTATTACGGCGACGCCACGCAGGTAGATCTTTTACGTTCTGCGGGTGCAGAGGCCGCTGAGTCTATCGTCATTACCTGTAACGAGCCGGAAGACACTATGAAGCTGGTGGAAATATGCCAGCAGCACTTTCCGCATTTGCATATTCTTGCGCGAGCGCGCGGACGTGTGGAAGCGCATGAGTTATTACAGGCAGGGGTGACGCAGTTTTCCCGTGAAACATTCTCCAGTGCGTTAGAGCTGGGGCGCAAGACGCTGGTCACGCTTGGCATGCATCCGCATCAGGCGCAGCGCGCGCAACTGCATTTTCGCCGCCTGGATATGCGAATGCTGCGGGAGTTAATCCCGATGCATGCTGATACCGTACAAATTTCTCGCGCCAGGGAAGCCCGACGCGAACTGGAAGAGATTTTCCAGCGTGAAATGCAACAAGAACGACGCCAGCTGGACGGCTGGGATGAATTTGAGTAGAGGGTAAAGATGGCAATCCGAAAACGTTTTATTGCGGGCGCAAAATGCCCGGCCTGTCAGGCTCAGGATTCAATGGCGATGTGGCGCGAAAATAATATTGATATCGTTGAATGTGTTAAGTGTGGACATCAGATGCGAGAAGCAGACAAAGAAGCCCGCGATCACGTTCGCAAAGATGAGCAAGTGATCGGGATTTTTCATCCGGACTAGCGATATGCGCCGAGTTTTTTTAAGCTAGTGAGTACACGGCTGCAGAATTCCGCTACAATCTGCGCCACTATTCTTCCCATGCTCAGGAGATATCATGAAAGTAGCAAAAGACCTGGTGGTCAGCCTGGCCTATCAGGTACGTACAGAAGACGGTGTGTTGGTTGATGAGTCTCCGGTGAGTGCGCCGCTGGACTACCTGCATGGTCACGGTTCCCTGATCTCTGGCCTGGAAACGGCGCTGGAAGGTCATGAAGTTGGCGACAAATTTGATGTCGCTGTTGGCGCGAATGACGCTTACGGTCAGTACGACGAAAACCTGGTGCAGCGCGTTCCTAAAGACGTATTTATGGGCGTTGATGAACTGCAGGTAGGTATGCGTTTCCTGGCTGAAACCGACCAGGGTCCGGTACCGGTTGAAATCACTGCGGTTGAAGACGATCACGTAGTGGTTGATGGTAACCACATGCTGGCTGGTCAGAACCTGAAATTCAACGTTGAAGTTGTGGCGATTCGCGAAGCGACCGAAGAAGAACTGGCTCATGGTCACGTTCACGGCGCGCACGATCACCACCACGATCACGACCACGACGGTTGCTGCGGTGGTCATGGCCACGATCACGGTCATGAACACGGTGGCGAAGGCTGCTGTGGCGGTAAAGGCAACGGCGGTTGCGGTTGCCACTAATACCGAAAAGGTGACAAAAAAGCGGGGAATTCCCGCTTTTTTTACGCCTCAATAATGTGGCGGAGGCGTTTCTTCAGCCTGCGACGCGATGTTCGACGGCTGGCTGGCTTTTAACTTCTCGGTCAGCAGACGCAGATGATCGCGCAGTTTCGCCATCTCCATTTCATGAGCGGTCACCGTGACGTTCAGTTCTTCAATGGTGATTTCCTGAAAAGCCAGTCGGCTCTCCAGCTCTGCCAGGCGTGCTTCCAATGATAAATCCTGCATGATTCACCTCTTTTGTCGAATGGTCGCCGCGGATTCTACTTAACTTTGCTGCCCGAGACAGCACTCATTTCGCGGTCATCGAAACTAATTTAAACAAAAAGAGTCTGAAAATAGATGATAATAGGGCGTGTCTGTATGTAGATTTGTTCGACAACGCTTTATAGTACCCTTCTGATAATAGTTAACCCTGGGGTGAGATGCCCCGATCCTGGAGATATGGATGAAATCACTGTTTAAAGTAACGCTGCTGGCGACCACAATGGCCGTTGCCCTGCATGCACCAATCACTTTTGCTGCTGAAGCTGCAAAACCTGCTACAACTGCTGACAGCAAAGCAGCGTTCAAAAATGACGATCAGAAATCAGCTTATGCACTGGGTGCTTCGCTGGGTCGTTACATGGAAAACTCTCTTAAAGAACAAGAAAAACTGGGCATCAAACTGGATAAAGATCAGCTGATCGCTGGTGTTCAGGATGCATTTGCTGATAAGAGCAAACTTTCCGACCAAGAGATCGAACAGACTCTGCAAGCATTCGAAGCTCGCGTGAAGTCTTCTGCTCAGGCGAAGATGGAAAAAGACGCGGCTGATAACGAAGCAAAAGGTAAAGAGTACCGCGAGAAATTTGCCAAAGAGAAAGGTGTGAAAACCTCTTCCACTGGTCTGGTTTATCAGGTAGTAGAAGCCGGTAAAGGCGAAGCACCGAAAGACAGCGATACTGTTGTAGTGAACTACAAAGGTACGCTGATCGACGGTAAAGAGTTCGACAACTCTTACACCCGTGGTGAACCGCTCTCTTTCCGTCTGGACGGTGTTATTCCGGGTTGGACAGAAGGTCTGAAGAACATCAAGAAAGGCGGTAAGATCAAACTGGTTATTCCACCAGAACTGGCTTACGGCAAAGCGGGTGTTCCGGGGATCCCACCGAATTCTACCCTGGTGTTTGACGTAGAGCTGCTGGATGTGAAACCAGCGCCGAAGGCTGATGCAAAGCCGGAAGCTGATGCGAAAGCCGCAGACTCTGCTAAAAAATAAGCATTAAGAACCGCCGCCTGACCAGGCGGCGGTTTTTTTATTACAGGCCGGATATAATTAGTGCTGGAAAGCGGAACCTCCGCTGTATTAATTTAGTTACCCGCATCATTAATGAGCCTGCCCTGAAAAGTTAACGACAGGCTCCTGAAAAGGAGTGTTTTTTTTCATGTCCAGGTCGCTTTTAACCAACGAAACCAGTGAGTTGGATTTACTGGATCAACGTCCTTTTGACCAGACCGATTTTGATATTCTGAAATCCTACGAAGCGGTGGTGGACGGGTTAGCGATGCTTATTGGCTCCCACTGTGAAATCGTTTTGCACTCTTTGCAGGATCTAAAATGTTCAGCCATTCGCATTGCTAACGGTGAACATACAGGCCGGAAGATTGGTTCGCCAATTACTGACCTGGCGCTACGTATGCTGCACGATATGACGGGAGCGGATAGCAGCGTTTCTAAATGCTACTTTACTCGCGCCAAAAGCGGCGTATTAATGAAGTCCCTGACTATCGCGATTCGTAACCGCGAACAGCGTGTAATTGGTCTGCTGTGCATCAATATGAATCTTGATGTTCCCTTCTCGCAGATTATGAGCACTTTTGTGCCGCCGGAAACTCCGGATGTCGGTTCAAGCGTCAACTTTGCCTCTTCTGTTGAAGATCTGGTTACCCAAACGCTGGAGTTCACCATCGAAGAAGTGAATGCCGATCGCAATGTTTCTAATAACGCCAAAAATCGTCAGATCGTGCTAAATCTCTACGAGAAAGGGATCTTCGATATTAAAGACGCGATCAACCAGGTTGCTGACCGCCTGAACATCTCCAAACACACTGTCTATCTCTACATCCGCCAGTTCAAGAGCGGTGATTTCCAGGGGCAAGATAAGTAATGCGTTTTGCCATCGTGGTGACCGGGCCAGCATACGGTACGCAACAGGCGAGTAGTGCTTTTCAGTTTGCGCAGGCGCTGATAGCAGAAGGCCATGAGTTAAGCAGCGTTTTTTTCTATCGGGAAGGGGTCTATAACGCTAACCAATTGACCTCACCGGCAAGCGACGAATTTGACCTTGTGCGCGGCTGGCAACAGTTGAATGCGCAACATGGTGTGGCGCTGAATATCTGCGTAGCGGCAGCATTACGCCGTGGCGTTGTTGATGAAACGGAGGCCGGAAGACTGGGGCTTGCTTCGTCAAACCTTCAGCCGGGATTTACCTTAAGCGGACTTGGCGCGCTGGCGGAAGCCTCGCTGACCTGTGACAGGGTGGTACAGTTCTGATGAAACGAATTGCGTTTGTTTTTTCTACTGCGCCTCATGGTACAACTGCAGGCCGGGAAGGTTTAGATGCTTTACTGGCAACTTCCGCATTAACTGACGATCTGGCCGTCTTCTTTATTGCTGATGGCGTTTTTCAGCTGCTGCCAGGACAAAAGCCCGATGCAGTGCTGGCGCGTGATTACATTGCCACTTTTAAATTGTTGGGTCTGTACGATATTGAACAGTGCTGGATTTGCGCGGCTTCACTGCGCGAACGTGGGTTAGATCCGCAGACACCCTTTGTGGTCGAAGCCACGCCGCTCGAAGCAGATGCCTTACGCCGCGAACTCGCCAACTACGATGTTATTTTGAGGTTTTGAGGCGTTATGCTGCACACATTACATCGTTCACCCTGGCTGACGGACTTTGCTGCGCTGCTGCGTCTGCTCAGTGAAGGTGACGAACTGCTATTATTGCAAGATGGCGTAACTGCCGCAGTTGACGGCAACCGCTACCTTGAAAGTCTGCGTAATGCCCCCATTAAGGTCTATGCTCTGAACGAAGACCTTATTGCCCGCGGTTTGACTGGTCGAATTTCGAACGACATCATTCCCATTGACTATACTGATTTCGTCAGACTTACGGTTAAGCACTCCAGCCAGATGGCCTGGTGATGGCGGGATCGTTGTATATTTCTTGACACCTTTTCGGCATCGCCCTAAAATTCGGCGTCCTCATATTGTGTGAGGACGTTTTATTACGTGTTTACGAAGCAAAAGCTAAAACCAGGAGCTATTTAATGGCAACAGTTAACCAGCTGGTACGCAAACCACGTGCTCGCAAAGTTGCGAAAAGCAACGTGCCTGCGCTGGAAGCATGCCCGCAAAAACGTGGCGTATGTACTCGTGTATATACTACCACTCCTAAAAAACCGAACTCCGCGCTGCGTAAAGTATGCCGTGTTCGTCTGACTAACGGTTTCGAAGTGACTTCCTACATCGGTGGTGAAGGTCACAACTTGCAGGAGCACTCCGTGATCCTGATCCGTGGCGGTCGTGTTAAAGACCTCCCGGGTGTTCGTTACCACACCGTACGTGGTGCGCTTGACTGCTCCGGTGTTAAAGACCGTAAGCAGGCTCGTTCCAAGTATGGCGTGAAGCGTCCTAAGGCTTAATGGTTCTCCGTTAAGTAAGGCCAAACGTTTTAACTTAAATGTCAAACTAAACTCGTAGAGTTTTGGACAATCCTGAATTAACAACGGAGTATTTCCATGCCACGTCGTCGCGTCATTGGTCAGCGTAAAATTCTGCCGGATCCGAAGTTCGGATCAGAACTGCTGGCTAAATTTGTAAATATCCTGATGGTAGATGGTAAAAAATCTACTGCTGAATCTATCGTATACAGCGCGCTGGAGACCCTGGCTCAGCGCTCTGGTAAATCTGAACTGGAAGCATTCGAAGTAGCTCTCGAAAACGTGCGCCCGACTGTAGAAGTTAAGTCTCGCCGCGTTGGTGGTTCTACTTATCAGGTACCAGTTGAAGTCCGTCCGGTTCGTCGTAATGCTCTGGCAATGCGTTGGATCGTTGAAGCTGCTCGTAAACGCGGTGATAAATCCATGGCTCTGCGCCTGGCGAACGAACTTTCTGATGCTGCAGAAAACAAAGGTACTGCAGTTAAGAAACGTGAAGACGTTCACCGTATGGCCGAAGCCAACAAGGCGTTCGCACACTACCGTTGGTAATCCCTTCGGAGTTTTAGTCACCAGGCGGGCGCTTCCAGTAAGCAGCCCGCTTTGGGCTACTTAAATTGAACGCCTAAAAGATAAACGAGGAAACAAATGGCTCGTACAACACCCATCGCACGCTACCGTAACATCGGTATCAGTGCGCACATCGACGCCGGTAAAACCACTACTACCGAACGTATTCTGTTCTACACCGGTGTAAACCATAAAATCGGTGAAGTTCATGACGGCGCTGCAACCATGGACTGGATGGAGCAGGAGCAGGAACGTGGTATTACCATCACTTCCGCTGCGACTACTGCATTCTGGTCTGGTATGGCTAAGCAGTATGAGCCGCATCGCATCAACATCATCGACACCCCGGGGCACGTTGACTTCACAATCGAAGTAGAACGTTCCATGCGTGTTCTCGATGGTGCGGTAATGGTTTACTGCGCAGTTGGTGGTGTTCAGCCGCAGTCTGAAACCGTATGGCGTCAGGCAAACAAATATAAAGTTCCGCGTATTGCGTTCGTTAACAAAATGGACCGCATGGGTGCGAACTTCCTGAAAGTTGTTAACCAGATCAAAACCCGTCTGGGCGCGAACCCGGTTCCGCTGCAGCTGGCGATTGGTGCTGAAGAACATTTCACCGGTGTTGTTGACCTGGTGAAAATGAAAGCTATCAACTGGAACGACGCTGACCAGGGCGTAACCTTCGAATACGAAGATATCCCGGCAGACATGGTTGAACTGGCTAACGAATGGCACCAGAACCTGATCGAATCCGCAGCTGAAGCTTCTGAAGAGCTGATGGAAAAATATCTGGGTGGTGAAGAACTGACTGAAGCAGAAATCAAAGGTGCTCTGCGTCAGCGCGTTCTGAACAACGAAATCATCCTGGTAACCTGTGGTTCTGCGTTCAAGAACAAAGGTGTTCAGGCGATGCTGGATGCGGTAATTGATTACCTGCCATCCCCGGTTGACGTACCTGCGATCAACGGTATCCTGGACGACGGTAAAGACACTCCGGCTGAGCGTCACGCAAGTGATGACGAGCCGTTCTCTGCACTGGCGTTCAAAATCGCTACCGACCCGTTTGTTGGTAACCTGACCTTCTTCCGTGTGTACTCCGGTGTGGTTAACTCTGGTGATACCGTACTGAACTCCGTGAAAGCTGCACGTGAGCGTTTCGGTCGTATCGTTCAGATGCACGCTAACAAACGTGAAGAGATCAAAGAAGTTCGCGCGGGCGACATCGCAGCTGCAATCGGTCTGAAAGACGTAACCACTGGTGACACCCTGTGTGACCCGGATGCGCCGATCATTCTGGAACGTATGGAATTCCCTGAGCCGGTAATCTCCATCGCAGTTGAACCGAAAACCAAAGCTGACCAGGAAAAAATGGGTCTGGCTCTGGGCCGTCTGGCTAAAGAAGACCCGTCTTTCCGTGTATGGACTGACGAAGAATCTAACCAGACCATCATCGCGGGTATGGGCGAACTGCACCTCGACATCATCGTTGACCGTATGAAGCGTGAATTCAACGTTGAAGCGAACGTAGGTAAACCGCAGGTTGCTTACCGTGAAACTATCCGCCAGAAAGTTACCGATGTTGAAGGTAAACACGCGAAACAGTCTGGTGGTCGTGGTCAGTATGGTCATGTTGTTATCGACATGTACCCGCTGGAGCCGGGTTCAAACCCGAAAGGCTACGAGTTCATCAACGACATTAAAGGTGGTGTAATCCCTGGCGAATACATCCCGGCCGTTGATAAAGGTATCCAGGAACAGCTGAAAGCAGGTCCGCTGGCAGGCTACCCGGTAGTAGACATGGGTATTCGTCTGCACTTCGGTTCTTACCATGACGTTGACTCCTCTGAACTGGCGTTTAAACTGGCTGCTTCTATCGCCTTTAAAGAAGGCTTTAAGAAAGCGAAACCAGTTCTGCTTGAGCCGATCATGAAGGTTGAAGTAGAAACTCCTGAAGAGAACACCGGTGACGTTATCGGTGACTTGAGCCGTCGTCGTGGTATGCTCAAAGGTCAGGAATCTGAAGTTACTGGCGTTAAGATCCACGCTGAAGTACCGCTGTCTGAAATGTTCGGATATGCAACTCAGCTGCGTTCTCTGACCAAAGGTCGCGCATCATACACTATGGAATTCCTGAAGTATGATGAAGCGCCGAGTAACGTTGCTCAGGCCGTAATTGAAGCCCGTGGTAAATAAGCCTAAGGGTTAATACCAAAGTCCCGTGCTCTCTCCTGAAGGGGAGAGCACTATAGTAAGGAATATAGCCGTGTCTAAAGAAAAATTTGAACGTACAAAACCGCACGTTAACGTTGGTACTATCGGCCACGTTGACCACGGTAAAACTACTCTGACCGCTGCAATCACCACCGTACTGGCTAAAACCTACGGCGGTGCTGCTCGTGCATTCGACCAGATCGATAACGCGCCGGAAGAAAAGGCTCGTGGTATCACCATCAACACTTCTCACGTTGAATACGACACCCCGACCCGTCACTACGCACACGTAGACTGCCCGGGGCACGCCGACTATGTTAAAAACATGATCACCGGTGCTGCTCAGATGGATGGCGCGATCCTGGTAGTTGCTGCGACTGACGGCCCGATGCCGCAGACTCGTGAGCACATCCTGCTGGGTCGTCAGGTAGGCGTTCCGTACATCATCGTGTTCCTGAACAAA
>NZ_JBJQKD010000009.1:0-217127 GCF_046487065.1 Escherichia sp. WS2035 | reverse complement strand
TGATACTGCCGCCCCTGCCAGGTGACCGGCTCACCTTTTTCGTTCTGCTCATTACAGAAAAAATAACGTTCACCACCGACCTCTGTCAGATCGATTTCCCAGAGCACCACCAGGGCTGACTGAGTAAGGCGTGTCGTCTCATGATGTGTTTCCTGTGGAATATCCTGCATCAGGGCCTCCTATGCCACGACCTGTTCAAAATCTGCCGTTATGGTTACCCACAGCGCCCCCACGCTTGCCGACCATTTACGACAAACCACCCTGATCGGCCTCCAGTCATAAGGTGGCGTCCACTGAAATGCGCGGACGCCACCGTGCCGTTCCAGAAAGGCTTTTAAAGATGGGTGTTCACATTTACGAACACGTATCGTCACGCTGTAAGTCGACAACTGGTTATTCAGTCCCGCCGCACGACGCTGTTCATAACCATCGCCCAGCTTCACTGTCACCACTTTCGGCTCTGATACCACATTCATATCCGGGCGCACTTTCCAGTGAAACGTCTCCATTACCGATATGCTCCACTTAACCGACCACCATCACGGGCCTGCTGTTGCATAAAGTCCGCTGCCGCTTTTTTCCCAAGGTCATAAACCACCTTCAGGGCAGCCGGACCTATCTGCCCGTTCGTGCCATCGTTATTGATCTCGATGTTGTACTGCGGGGAAAACATCGCCATACCTGAACCCCCAATATCCGCCACAACCCCCAGCTTACCGTCAGCACCACGACGCAATGGCAGAATGGCTTCAGGTCCCGCTTCCCCCATCACACCCGCGCCTTTTGCAAAAGCAAAAAACGTCGGACGGTTAACCACCGTGCCACTGTAACGACTCAAATCAGCAGACTGATAAATCCCCCCATTGGCATTCAGGGAAAGGCTGCTGAGATCAAATCCCAGTACACTGCCAATCCCTTTTATCGATTTCATCATGGTTGCCTGCGCCAGGATTTTCGCCATATCTGACAGCACAGAAGAGGTGAAGGATTTGAAATTGAGTTTGCCGGTAGTGACAAAAGTTGCCAGGCCATTTCCCATGTTGCTGAAGGCTGACGAGAACACCTGTTCTGCTGTTTCTGCCGTATTATCTGCATCCACGGTAAAATCCTGAAATGCACGCAGGACTCCGTTTTTCCAGTTACCCTGCACAACTTCAAGCTGTTGCCAGTAACGGCGATTCTCATTCAGTTGTCGGTTCAGGCTCTCCGTCAGCGCCTGCTCGGCCTTTCTGTAGTCATCCGTGTTATATGTCCCTTTCTGCTCACTATCCCGCCTCAACTGCTCCAGCTGTTGCTGGTATTTCTGGCGAAGACTCAGTTGTACCTGATATCGCTGTCGCTGCTGATCACCCATACCCACCGTGGCGATATCCAGGTCATGTTGCTGACGCTGAGCGCGCTCTTCTTCAGCCAGTTGACTGGTCAGCTGAATTGTTTTTTTCTTCAGCTCGTTGAGTGCCGTCTGTTTCTGAAGCTCCTGCTGTTTTACATCCAGCAGCGTCAGTGCCTGAATCAGTTCATCTTTACGGGCCAGCACACTCTTTTCATCTGCCGTCAGTTTTTTCCCGTCCAGGTCGCTGATGCGCTGCTGCAGAGCCAGGAGCTGTTTATGCGCTTCTGTCATCCTTTCCGTGGCAATGCCTGCTGACTGTCTGGCAGCAGCAATCTGTCCTTCCACCTGTGCCTGTTGCTGACTGTACTGCAGCAATAACCGGGTGGCCTCATCATTACGGGTTTCGCGTGTTTTTTTCTTACCGGATGCCAGGGCTTTCTCGTAACGTTCATTTTCACGTTGTATCGCCGCATCCCTGACAGTCTGATCGGCGTACTGCATGGCATTAATACGCGCAATTTCACGCTGATGTCGTGCAGCTTCCGTTTCATTCATCCGGTTCAGTGCAGCATTTTCAGCATTACGGCGTTTCTGTTGCTCCTGATAATTCCGCTCTGCCTGCTCTTTTGCATCCTGCAAATCCTTCTGGCGTTTTTTCTCCTGAAGATCGTTAAGACGCTGCTGATCGTATTCAACCTGAGAAGATGATGCCGTCCAGGGGAGTCTTTTCGCCCGCGACACTTTCTCCTGCAAAGTGGCAATCTGCGCATCCAGCGAATCTTCACGACCAATATTCATGGCCGCATCCCAGAACTGCTTCCACCAGTCAGACAAAGTTTGCAGCGTACTGCCCAGCGCATTGAGGTTATTATCAATATCCGCAGTACGCCGACCGGTTTCCTCTGCCAGTGCAGACATGGCTATCCGTGCCGCATCACTGGACCGCCCCTGCTCTCCAAGGACGCGTATCTGCTCAAGCTGAGTGGCAGTAAGAAAATGCAGCTCATTGTCCAGAGACTTCGCGGCATTTACAGGATCATCCTTCAGCCGCTTAAACTGATTTATGGTATCGCTGACCGACTGGCCAACCGATCGCTCCATCTGTGCGGCAGCTCTCGCCACCATACCGATATCGTTTCCACGAAATGCACCACTCCCCACCACCTGAGCCAGCGCACCGGCTGCAGCATGTTGCGTGATACCATTCCCGGAAATAGCACGACTGAGCGTCCACAGCTGCCCGGCAGTGACTCCGGCATAATGCCCCGTCAGCGACAGCTGGCGGTTAAATTCTTCCCCCTCCTTCTGACCGTCATACCAGGCTTTACCCAGACCATAGACGGCCGCGGTAATACCGCCAATAACCCCGCCCAGCATCATGCCTTTCGGTGACATCAGTGTGTCTATCCATCCGGCACGGTTAGCCAGCGTTATCCCGGATCCCCTTAGCGCCCCTAAATTGCCGCGGGCCAGTTCACCTATCAGAACGCCTATCTCCTGGCGGGCCGCTGCACTTTTCAGACCCAGCGAATGCGTGGCTTTTCCTGCCCGCTCCATTTTGCGGATATACACTTCTGCAGCACTGCTTACCCCCAGCTGGGCAGCCCTGGCACGAAGCAACTCAGAAGAAGAAAGATTCTGGCGGGTTGCCTGCTCTTTAAGCTGACGGATAAACGCCACTTTCTGTCGGGTAGCCTCTGCCTCAGCCTGCGTAAGAACACGGGTTTTCGCCGTAACCTCAGAAATCAGCGCCAGATAATCCTGCTGACCAATCCCGCCACTGTTTCTGGCCTGTCGGATCTGCTGCTGAATACGCTGTAATTCCTGCAGCCCCGCACTGGCCTGTTTCACACTGTCAATCTGACGATAAAACGCAGCAGCCGCTTTATCCTGAGCCTCCGCCAGAGCCATGGCCTGCGCCTGTTCCTCGCGCATTTTCTGGCTCAGTGCCTCCATGCGCTGGCGGGTTTTCTCCACCTCGCGGGCCATGCGTTCATGAGCCTGTGCGTTCTTCTCCACCGTCTGCGCATGGACGGATGCGGCTGTTGCAGCCGAAGAAGCTGCCTGCGTTGTCTGCCGGGCGGCCTGAGTCTGACGCTCCATAAAACGCTGCATACGGGCAGAAGACCGTTCTGCATCGCTGGCTGCACCATTCAGAAGGTTTTTGATACGGGGAATTTCATTTTTAAACTCTGCCGCATCAATCCCCAAATCAATGACCAGGTTGGCTATCTGGTCCATAACGCACACCTCCGGAAATACCTTCCCCAAGATGCATCAGTTCTTCGTCCGTTCGCTCCGGTATCCCGTTCTCTTCCGGTAAAAGGCTGAAATCAGCCACCGCAGCATCACTGCTGCCGGACACCATTCTCACGATCAATGCCTTCAGCGAGGCAAACTGCGCATCCATCCACACATCACTGAAGCTCTGCATCCGGAAATAATCGCCCCACTCACCAAGCTCAGTGGCCGACATTTCCGACAGCATCCGCCGCCAGTCTGCCCGCCGGAACTCCCGGGCAAGCCGCATGACAAACTGCATTTCCCGCGTCAGGACTTTTCCGGCGTCAGCGCCTCATGCTCATCATCCACGGCATTATCAATGGCCCCCATACCGCTCAGCGACAGAACCATCTCCGCCCCCGCACCCAGGGCATCATACGACCATGTTGTAATAACGGATGTGCAAAGCGTCTCTACATCCTTAGACTGATCCGCATTCCACAGTGAGCGGGAAACCAGCCAGGCATTGATATCCATCCCCATCCGCAGAAAAGCAATCTGTCGTTCAGCCTCCGGCAGTTCTCCCTCCACGGCATCAAACTTTGCCGTTCGCTGCTGAACAAACGTCAGATATTCAATTCTCTGCAGCCCGGACAGCTCACTGAGCACCACGGACTGTTTTTCATAATTAAACGTGTCCTGTTTCAGAAACATCATGTTCTCCACCTGCAAAAAAGCCCCGCATAACCGGGGCAAATGATGAGTATCGTCCTGTTAACCTGCTGCGCTGACAGTCACCGCAGTCACAGCCACAAAATTCCCGTCAGCGGTCATGCCCACAATGCTGACACTGCCCTGCTTCACGCCTTTTACCGTGGCCACAAGTCCGTTCAGGGTAACCGTGGCAGTCTGTGGATCTGACGAATGCACACTGATCGCTTTGTCACTGGCTCCGTCAGGTTTTACTGTAAAGGTCAGCGTGGTGGTTGCTCCCACTTTTACACTGGCAGACGCCGGTGATACTGTCAGCCCGGTAACGCTCACGGTTTCAGTGCCTTCCTCTGCCAGATACGGACGCCCCACACCGCTGATTTTCACAGTGCGGGTCATCACGTCTTTTGAGGCAATGGTTTTACCCAGTGAGCTCAGCCAGCCACGGAAAACATCAACAGTGCCGTTGGGATATTTGATACGAAACGCGCAGACTTCACCGGAGTCGAACAACTGAACCAGTTTTTTCTGCCCGCTGTCACCCGGACGCCAGGCCAGCGTCGCCGAAGTATCACCAACGGATTTCTGCCCCTGGGTTGTCGTTTTCCAGTCTGCATCTTCATCATCGAGATAAGTGTCATCTTCTGCATCAGCGGTCATTTCGCCAGGTTGCAGATCCTTCACCATCGCAAGACGCAGCCAGTCAGTGTCCGACAAAGGGTTCGCAAACGCATCGCCGTTGCCGGTATACATCCAGAACGTCGTCCCCGCACCTTTCGTCTTTGCCAGTGGATTTGGTGTGGTCATTACCACCTCCTTAATTCGTGTACGTGATCTGGTACGTGATTTCCGCCATCGCCCAGGTGGCCATCTCATTATCACGTTGATAGTTAAAACCGAGTGGGTTCAGGGTGTCGATGAGTCCGGAAAGTGCCGGTACATCATTCAGGGCCGGGAAAATGGTGCTCTCCATCCACATATCCAGCTCTGAATCCGGTGCCTGTGCCCGGATGAAGACGGCAATATGCAGAACAGCCTGCCAGTCATCTTCATCCGTCATTTTTCCGGTGTACTGAGCATCACTCAGCCACACCGCCACGGCAGGCAGTTCCTGCGCATCAATAAATGCCGGAAGCCCGTCAAAAAACGTGGCGCTGTCTCCACACTGTTCCCGAAGGCGTGCCAGTACGACCTGGCGGATTTGTGTATGTCGGTTCATCGGGTCAGCCATAACCTCAGTTGTTGTTTCAGTGCATACCCCAGCTGTTTCGGCATTTCCGCAGCAATGATGTGGTCGCGGGCATCTTCAAATGCCTGTGTCAGCGGTCCGGACAGCGGGATTTTCACTACCTCCACAGGAAGACGATTTTTTCTTGGCCTGCCCTGATGGTCATGCCCTGTTGCAAAACGCGCTTCAGGAAGACGCCTCAGAACATGCCAGCGGCCATTCGCCAGTTGCTGAACAAATGCCCCCCGGAAAAAGTATTTTCCCACTCTCAGTCCTTCACCAGCACGCCGCCGTGTTGTGTTCAGTTTGATGGCGGGCAGATTGCCCCGGTTAACGCGGATCCTGGCCGTCATTTTTCCTGACGGACTGGCTTTAAACACCCGGACACGCTGACGTACCAGTTTCAGGGGGATCCCTTTCACCTGGTTATCTCCCGCAACGGTATTCCCGGCAACCTGCCGGGTGGCAACCGAGACCGCTTTCTGTGCCACACGGTTTATCGCCCATGCGCTGGCCTGTGGCACCATACGGGTATCAAGGCTGTTCAGATTGCGGATGGCATTCTCAAGCCCCTTCATCCCACACCTCTTTACTCAATAAAGATCATTGGCTTACCGTTAAAGCGTTCATGCCGTGTGACCGTCCATTGTTGTCCGTCATAAACAACGCGATCCCCGCGCCGTGGGCGGTATCCCGAAGAAAACACCACCAGAGAGACCGCAGGTCCGGACAGAGCATTCAGCTCTGCCAGTGTTTCTCCCGGGATCACAGTCATATCGACATCATTAATCGAGGCTGTCTTTCCCATCTTTCTGACCGTGATCGCATCCATACGCGCTGCCAGCCGGGAAAAGGGATCAGACATTGAGTTTTACCGGCACTTCTTCTGCACTGGTTCCGGCATCTGCCCAGACAACCCCGACCAGCGGATCAGAGCCGCTGTTAGTCAGCTGAACTTTTCCGGACTTCAGATAAACCTTCTTACCCGTTTTCATGTCATCCGTTTTCAGCTTAGGCAGCATAAACACACCTTCGGTCATGCCGTCGCCTGTTTCACCCTGTGGAATATCGGTCAGCGCCACCGCAAAAACATCACCCACCTGCACCAGCTCTCCGCTGCTGATGGCTGCACTGGCAACAATCGCCACCGTTTTTCCTTCTTCTACAAAATTCTTTGCCATAACTGTCTCCGCACAGCCCCGTTCAGGGGCTGATTTCAGGTACAAAAAAAGCCCTTACGGGCCATCAGAGTTGTTGTCTGCGACGTTTACGCCGTACATTTCACCAGACCGCGGTGATCAACTGGCGCGACACCGGCGTCAATACGCACTTTCGTTGTCACGCCATCCACACTGAAGCCCTCCATCTGATCAATATATGGCGTATCCACACCGTTGAGATAAGCCACTTCAATCGTATCGGAGCCTTTTGACGCAGCCAGGTAGAAGGTGGTCTGGCTGTTATCATCAAGACGAGGCTCTGCAATAACGGTCGCAAAATCTTTCACCGGGTTAATAATACCGGCGTTAATGTCAGCCCCCTTGACACTTGAGGAGCGAATGACCTGGTTAGCAACAGACTCCATCGCCGTCGGTACCAGTACGAACGCAGGACGAATATTCAGATGACGCTCCCCCTCTTTCTGAACGCGCATCAACTGGCGGGCTTTATCCAGCGATGCCACGTCCATTGCAGCGCTCTCCAGTACGTTTGCATGTTTCGCTTTATCGAACAGACTTACATTATCTGTGGAGATTTTCGGGTTAGACGTCAGAATGGCATAAACCAGATCGGCAATAGTGGATTTCGCCGCACGGCCCAGTTTCATCGGGACATCGGTCAGCATATTCAGATCATCATTGATAATGGCCTGACGGGTGATACTGAACAGCTCGCCATAGGTCGCCAGTGCAATAGTGGCCTGTTTATCTCCGGTGGTGACGTATTTATATTCCGCCCCTTCACGCACCTGACGCAGAGCACTGAAGCCCCCCATACCCACACGATGGGCAATTTTAAAATCAGACAACTGACCTTTCCGCGTCCATTGTTCATAGGTTTCAGGAGCATCTTCCCAGCCCTGCAGAATGGCTTTGTTCGCAACATCCAGCAGAATATTACCGAAGTCAGACGTACTGTGGGTGAACGCCGCACCGACCATCTGCATCGGGTTATAACCGGAAACCCCAATACCCCGTTCAGTCAGTGACATACGGGCATATTCACGCAGGGTCATCCCGTTGTAGACATTATCACGTTCGGTTTTTTCAAATCCGGCACGCGCCATCAGCGCCTGGCGGATCCCGTCCCCCACAAAATTACCGTTACCAGCATAAATATGAGCCGGTGTATTTTTATTGGATGGCGTGGACTCGCGCCCCATCTCGTTCAACAGCTTTTCGCGGGCCTGCTCCAGCGAACACTCAGGATCGGCAAGACACTGAGCCTGCAGCGTCTGATAACGCCCGCCAAACATGGCAAACAGATCATTAATACCGTTTACACGCGCTTTTTGCTCTGCCAGTACCTGCGCACGGATACTGTTTTCATCCACCACGGGTGCTGCTGCCTGCACTGGCGTCCGGGAGGCTGCAGGTTCATCATCCTGTACGCGTGGAGCACTGTTGCGTGGCGGAGTAATCATGTTTCGAATGGATTCCGGCATCTTTTTAAATTCCTCTGTACGTTTTGACTGAATACATGCCATTGCCTTAACGGCTGGCGTCACCTGATCAGCAAATCCATGTGCCAGACATTCGGCACCGGACATCCAGGTCTCATCCGCCAGCATGGCAGCAATTTCATCGGTGGTTTTCCCGGTTTTCTGTGCATAAGCGGGTAACAGAACCGCCTCAACCTTATCGAGCAGGTCGGCATAGGTGCGCATGTCCTCCGCATCACCGCCCGTAAAGCCAAATGGTTTATGAATCATCATGAAGGTGTTTTCCGGCATAATGACCGGGTTTCCCACCATCGCAATGACCGACGCCATTGACGCCGCCACACCGTCGACATAAACGGTAATGGACGCACCATGTGTTTTCAGCGCATTAAAAATGGCGATGCCTTCAAAGACATCGCCACCCGGTGAATTGATATGGAGATTAATGTGGGTGATATCGCCCAGTGCATTCAGATCACTGATAAACTGCTTCGCTGTAACACCCCAGAAACCAATCTCGTCATAAATATAAATATCCGCGTCACTCTGGTGACCAGCCTGCATCCTGAACCAGGAATTATTCTTCGGACTGGTCGTCGGTGTGCTGCGGCTCCTGTCGTTTCGTTGCGGCACTGCTGCCTCCTTTATCACTGGCCGGATCGGTATCAAATACCAGATCCAGCTTGCGGTTTTCATCAATTTCTGCCTTGCGCCGACGTTTGACATCATCCGGATTACGACCACCTGCACGTACCCAGTCTGATTCTGTCGCCGCTCCACCACGAATCTGAATTTTCCAGGCCTCAGCCTCCTTAACAGGGTCAATCCACGGCATCACCGGTCCGGAATACACCGCGGTATACAGTGAAGAACGGTCAAGATCGCGGGGTAGCCTGATAACACCGGATGCCACAGCCTGTTTCAGCCAGGCACGATACATCGGGCGGGTGACGGCACCAATAAACCAGTCCTGCAGGATCAGGTAGCCATCAGTGGATTCAACCAGCTCCTGACGCTGGGCGCTGTAAGTGCCGTTATAGTTGCGCGCTGTACTGGAAAAACTCAGACGACTGCCCGCCGCCACGGCACGCAACTGACCATTACGAAAAGTTTCAAGGTTAGGATTGGGGCGATCCGACTTCACCATTCCGATTTCTTCGCCGGGTTTCAGATCGTCGTAAATAATGCCTGGCTGAATGGTAAGCTCGCGTTCATTCTCCTTGCTGTCATTACCATCCGTTTCATAGCTCTGTCCGTCGCCTTTGCGGATGTACATCCCCAGAGCAGCAGCGATCCTTGCTGCAGTCAGCTCAGAATCTTCATATTCTTTCAGGGCACTGAGGCGGATCAGCACACCGGACAATAAAGACGTCCCGCGCATCTGGTGCAGACGGCGAACAAATTTAAGATGCAGCATTCGCTCTGCATCCACTTCTTTGGTTTCCATCTGCCGTCCGGATACAGGACGACTTTTATACACCAGATATTTTTCGGGACGCCCCCAGTCATCAACAAACACGCCCTGATTCAGCCTGTTGCTCTCATCACTGGTCATGGGAATAAAGTCTGGCTCGAGTGCCTCCAGCCAGAAATGAACACCGGCAGAAGGCGTCAGGCTGTTTATGCGCCCGGAAACCATCTGGGCAAACACCTCACCATCGCGCAGCCAGGTACGCAGCATCAGACGTTCCAGCATCGGACGGGTAAACTGCCCGGTAACTTCCGGACTGACAGACCATTCACTCCATCGGGTGCGTATCTCCGCTGCCAGATCACGGGCAATGGCCCCATTGCGTAATACCGGATGTGGCTCGACAATAATCCCGTTTTTCCCCACCACCCGTTCTTCCAGCTTGTCAAATACACCAATGACCAGATCGTGGTTGTTATCAAGGTAACGGGCCTGCTCACGTAACGACACGGCCCCGTAGAGGCTTAACTGGTCGGCAGTTCGGTTTTCCCGCCGGGCTTTGTGTGTCCGCGTCGTTTTTACGGCCTCATAAGCCTGGATCACCGCCCGGGAACGCAGCCTTGCCGCTTTCCATCCTGGTGAAAAAACGCCAATCACATCATCAAGAATTGCCATCAGAACCTCGCCAGCCGGTACCCGGGATGCCCCCGTCGTCGTGTAATCAGAGCCGCAAGGCGGCGCTCCCACTCCTGCCGTCCCTGCCGGATCTCAGATAAGTTTTCCATGGTCATCTGCTGACCATTAAAGGTGACGGATTTTCCGTCCAGCACCGCCATTTCAGCTTCCGTATAACGCTGAATCATGGCTTCGATATCATTCTGGTTCATAACCATCCTCCGGAAGTCAGCCAGGGGTTAACATCGTCAGTTACTGTTTTCTTCCGTTTTTGTTTTTTAACAGGCGTGGATACCGGTTCCGGTGAGGGTGACGGTTCGGTACTGTCCGGGACACACTCCAGCCAGGTTTCCCGGCTCGCCCACTCCGGTGCATCCGGCCAGCGGATCTTTTCGTATCCATGCAGAATGACCAGAGCCTCGGCATACACCATCAGGTCAAAAGCTTCGTTGGCACCGCGACCCGGCTTACTCCATTTCCCGTCACTGCTCCGCTCTTCATACGTCAGTTCGTCGTAAAACCAGCTCCCCAGCCAGTCAGGGAAATGCACATAGCCGGGACCTGGCGAGTCACGCCATAACGCGTTATTCACCCGGTCTTTCAGTGCATCCGTCTGAAGAAGCCAGAGCGGCACATCACCTGCGGCCTGCGCCCGTCGGCCCGTTCGTCCGGTGTTATCAGGGAATGTACGGGTGATCAGTTTTGCGCGCCGGATGCTGTCGCCCTTAAACAGGTAAATACGTTTACCAAGGCCATCACGACGGCAACGACGCCAGAATTTATAGGCATTATCAGTGACCCCGTCTTCACCGCCGGAGTCCACCGCCATTGCCATCAGTCGCATTTGTTGAGAAGGATCGGAGGCCAGCGGCCAGCTTTTATGAAAAACATCCGTCAGCAGGACATCCCAGTCTTCCGGATAGCTGGCCGGATCAATTCGCTGGCTCTCCCCGTCGCAGTCACTGCGCAATGACTGCGTGATATTGTAACGATCAATAATCCAGCGTTCGCCACGACTGCCATAGCCCGTTACCTGAACCACAAAACGGCGATGACGTCCCGCCTGCACATCCACTGTCGCCACAAGGAAATTAACGCCATCCGGCACACTGCAGGAAGGAACTGGCTCTGCCCGCTGCTCAAGCAGTTCACTTTTTCGTTGCTCCATGCTGGCACGAGGAAGATAAGGCAATCCCCAGTCGGTGTTGATAACCGCCCTGAGTGTTTCTTCGCTTCCTGTCGCTTCATACTCCTGTTCTGCAGTCAGTAATTTGTAAACCAGTTGCGCCCAGGTCTGATACGCAGCAGCTGGCCCTTCCATCCAGAAACTGGCGATACGGGAGCGGCGCGGTTCACCGGAAACGTTGCCGTTACGATCAATGACCTGACCTTCACGCAACCAGACTCCTGCACTATTGAGCTCACGCTTTTTCTCCGCAGTGATAATGCCGCTGCAGTGCGGGCAAAGTAGATACGCCGCCTCACTGGCTTTAAAGGGATCCGGTTCATTACGGTAGCCGGTCATGGCATCCATAGCTGGCTGAAAATATTCACCGCAGTGCGGACATGGCCAGTACCAGCGGCGGCGGTCACCACGATTGTAAAGGGAAAGAATACCAGTCGTCGGTGGCGCTTCATGAGGCGACTTACGTCGCCATTTGCTGTCGCAGATGTCACGTCCCGGCGAGCTCTCCACCAGAGTCATCCCGGCGGACATAAATGTGGTGGTACGTTTTGAGGCCAGGGAGAAACCATCACCCTCGCTGTCGATATTCTCCGGAAAACGGTCGTAATCGGTTAAGGCGACAAACCGGTAATCCGACGACGACATAATGTTGACCGAGGGCCAACCAATTTTAAGGAACGAGCCATCCCTGAACGTCTTATCATGGACATTATTGTCGTTACGACGTGGACTCATTCTTTTCTTTACCGCCGCACTGCTTCTGAACGTTCTGTCGAGGCGCTTTTTAGAATGCTCGCGGGCCTTATCTTCGGTCATCTGCACAACGAGCATGTCCGAAGGATCGCAAACGATGGTATAGACAATCCATCCATCGATCAGACCAATGGTCTTCCCTGTTCGCGCAGGACCAACAAAAATCACCGCATCGTATTCACGCGATGCCAGGCAGTTCAAGGGCTCAATGATGTAGGGTGTCAGTTCAGGATCCCATGGCACCGAGTTACCAGCCCCCTTGGGAACACGCATGAATTTTTTAACAGCCTCCGAAATCGGCATGCGACGTGGTGGGGAAAATCCTGCCGATATGTCCCTTCCCAAATTTCGGGCTGATGAAAAACCCATTATTCCTCCTAGAGACTCTCTCCTTCCTCATCAGGAATTAATTCAGCAGCACAAGCCTCGTAGGATTTTTCCTGAAGAGTGTATCGCAGGTCATCAATGGCCTGCTGTACAACGCCGACGGCCTGAGGAGTCAGAGCGCAATCGCGTTCAAGAACATCCGGAATTGTCTCCAGAACCTGGACGACAGCCTTTCTCATGGACGAATAGACGATGACTACTTCATCAACTGGGATGAGTTTTCGCTGCTCCTTTTCCAGCTTGATCCTTTCATTTTCAGACTGGTACCAGTCCTTTCTCTCTTTCGGCTCCATACGGGATGGATCATGAACAGAGTCTGCTGCCTCATGCTTCACACTAAACAGGGCGGGCCCGACATGCTGCAGGGCGTAAACGGGGTTCCCCCTGACAGTCGCAGCCACAGGAGTGTTGGCCGCGAGGAGCCGTTTTTTTACTGTGTCCCGGTGAAGCCCAAAGGCCTCGGCGATTTTAAAAACACTCCAGTAATAAGCATCACCGATCCCGCTCACATTTGACATAAGCAACTCCATCTGGCAGGTGAAAATCAGGTTTATTTATATATTTCAATTAATTGCAAACTGGTCTAATGACAGGAAGAAAAAAATATTGTACAGGTGAAAAGAGAAATAACTTTTAATTATCAATAAATTACCAAACATGCTGCCGCCGCCATGGAAATGCAAAAACTAGCCTTTTTCCGCGACGCTCCCGCCCCGTGGCAGGGGCCCCCACCGGGAGGACCCGACAGCCTGACAGCCGTGACGAGCATCTGATACAGCGCTTTACATAATGGCATAGGAATAATTCAGAAGGACATCACAGCATGCCCACACAAATTAGTGTGAGTGTCCTGTTTCTTCCTACGCACAGGACTGACGAGCATGAGGGGAAAATACGCGAACCATAAATGCCTCATCTTCAGCAATGCAGCCGAACAGGACGATATTGTAAATTCACCTAATTACGAGGACATTGCAGTAGTTGAATTGCAGCTCTGTATTAGCCTGCAGTGACAGAATGCGATATTGACTCTGTCACAGGTGAAATAGTTTGAATGATTAGCAGTTATGGTGCTCAGTCAACCACCAGGGAATAATCCTTCGAATTCTTATCGTGCTTCACCAACGCTGCCTCAATTGCCCTGAATGCTTCCAGAGACACCTGATGTTCTATACATGCAATTACAACATCCGGGTAACTCATAGAAATGGTGCTATTAAGCATATTTTTTACACGAATCAGATCCAACGAGAGTTCATCAGCAGATTGTTCTTTATTCATTTTGTCGCTCCATGCGTTTGCTCGTCATCTAGCGGTTAAAATATTACTTCAAATCTTTCTGCATAAAAGAGGAAAAGTATGAAAGTTTGAGTACATCGACCTTACATACATCTGTCGGTTGCATATCCCTCCTGGATGCCAGCAAGGCTCAACTTTGTTACGCAACCAACACTATTTATTGAAAACAGGCTTAATATTTGACATAAATCATCAACAAAACACAAAGAGGTCAGACCAGATTGAAACAATAAATACGATAATGCAAACTACGCGTCATCGTATCACATGGAAGGTTTACCAATGGCTCAGGCTGCCATTTTTAAAGAAATATTCGATCAAGTGCGTAAAGATTTAAACTGTGAATTATTTTATTCTGAGCTAAAACGTCACAATGTCTCACTTTATATTTACTATTTAGCCACAGATAATATTCACATTGTGTTAGAAAACGACAACATAGTGTTAGTAAAAGGACTCAAAAAGGTTGTAAATGTTAAATTCTCCAGAAACAAACATCTTATAGAGACCTCCTATAATAAGTTGAAATCAAAAGAAATCACATTTCAACAATACAGGGAAAATCTTGCTAAAGCAGGAGTTTTCCGATGGGTTACAAATATCCATGAACACCAAAGATATTACTATACCTTTGATAACTCATTACTATTTACTGAAAGCATCCAGAAAACTACACAAATCTTACCACGCTAAACCATAACGTCCGGCTTCTCTCACTCCTGAGCCGGACTGCATTGGTTTAATAAAAACCATCAACAATTGTGATTTAGATATTCGGAACCATTCAAATATAACAAAACCCCGTAAAAACGAGGTTTATGGATAAATTTTATTATTGAATACATCAGATTAAATTAATCTTGACATCATAGCTTTCAAGACCCGTCATTTTTTCCCGTGCGGTAAACTGAATACTGGTAACTTCTTTCCCGGTCTTTTTCTTAAGTTCAATAATTTTTTTTGTTATATATTCAGAAATATCTGCTTCTGCTTTTGTTTTTAAGTCTTCAATATTCATCATTTCCTCTTTTAGTCTGTTATGACTTTCCAGTTACACTGGTAAGTCGATTATATGGTGCAAACGTGTAAAAGATAAGATGAAACATCGCAATAATCAACATACGATAGTCTAAATTTTACACAAACAGACAAAGAGAATTTTCCTGAATTATCAATGCAATAGCATCAAATCAACTCAAGAGCCTTATTGCTGCTTCCAGAATTTCTTCTGAAGTAACATGCCGATCCGCGGCTACATAAATGACTTTATGATCTCCGGTCAGAGATGGAAACCCTGCGGCCATTACAGTAAGGTGTGTTTTTTCGCCATTTGGATATTCACGCATGATGGTGTTAACTCCAGTCATCGCTGGCACTACCACTGCTGGTTCAGAGTTAAAAAAAACTATGATTTTTTTCATGATGTTACCGTAGTATGTGAGTATCCATCGAATAGACACCAAGCAAAAAAGCTCCCGAAGGAGCCTTCATTTTCACTTTTTTAAATCCAACGACAGACGGCTGGCATTTAAGTATTGTGAAATATTATCAAATGTAATCATCATTGATTTACAAAAGATACATTTTGCCCCGAAAGGATTCATGTCAGAAACATCAAAAGATGATGTTCTATACTGGGAACCATGACAACACGGGCATCTAAAGTGAATATGGTTTGTAATATTGTCTACCTCAAAGCGCCACTACATGAACAGCGGCAGGACCTTTAGGTCCGTTCTCAATACCAAATTCAACTTCCTGATTCTCAGTTAATGTTTTGAAATCGTTGCTCTGAATTGCTGAGAAATGGACAAACACATCTTTGCTGCCATCTTTCGGCGTGATGAAACCAAAACCTTTTTCAGGGTTAAACCATTTCACTAAACCAGTCATTTTGTTAGACATAATTATTACCTTTTGAAGAAATTAGCCCTTGGGCAGAATGGTCCGAAAAAAAATATCAGAGAGAAAAACCAACAAGGAAATCTCAAGAGGTACAAATAATAAAATTATAACAATGACTGCTTCAGATAAATTTGTAACAAACCAGAACACCATTAACGCATGATTAACCACCCATAGCAAGGATTACTTTTGTAAAGAAAAACACAGCAATGAAAGAATAGCTTTATTTATTAATAAAACGTGTCATTCTGATTAAGACCTTTTATCTTACCCTTAAGATTTCAGGAATTTTGACTGATGGAAGAGTCCTTTTTATTTAAATTTTACATTCAGCGATGTAAATGTTCCGATTTAATATTACCCTACATTTAATGCTTTTTATCTCTTAAAGATTCATAGATCTGTTGACAAGTCACTCCTGCGATGTAGCGTTCGTCAGCAATTTCAGCATAAAGCTGAGCTTCTGCTGCAATATCTCCGAGCATGTTGGTGAGCATTCCTTCGGCGGTTTTGGTTGTTTTGCCTCTGACGGCAGCGGCAAGATCTGCGGTATGCTTCGCTGCGTCAAGGCGTATGGCATATTTTTTTGCTTCGGCACGCAACTGGTTAACACTATCAGACAGATAAGCAGCCCTGGCAGAAATTTCAGCAGATTTCTGTTGTGCATCTTTAACAGCCTCATCACGGGCTATAGTTCGCCCCTGTTCAATTATTCGAGCAGCAAATTGAGCATTTACCTCTTGTGATAATGCGGCAGCATCACGTTCCGCCCATTTTTTTTGCCATCCTCTGTCGCTCCAGACATTTCCGACGATAAATCCTGACAACACGAGAAAAATCACCATGAATATCTGATTCACTGTTCTATCCCCCAGCAGGTTAATGCGCTCTCCTGGTCACGACGAATAACCTGACCGTAACAGTTATTTGAACGAACGCGGCAATCGCGTCCGCCATCCTTAATCCACCAGCGAATCGCTTCGCATGCACCTTTACGATCACCAGCATTCAGCCGCTTATAAAACGTCGACGGGAAACACTTACCGGGACCAATGTTATAGGGACAAAATGACGCGATACCCGCTTTTTGTGGTTCGGTCAGTGGTACTTTAATATTGCGCTCCACCCATGCCAGCGCCTTATCACGCTCAATGGCGTTGACCTGGTCGCATTTTTCCTTCGACAGTTTCATATTGGGAAAAACGGTTTTTCCATCCACCACTGTGGCACCCCGACAGATGGTCCATATGCCAGAACCATCGCGGTATGCCATTGTGTGGTTACCTTCTTTTTCGTCCAGAAACTGGTCAAGTATCTGAGGAGCAGATGCGCCAGCACCAATCAGCGCCAGAACGGCAGCCGACAGGCCGTATCTGATTTTTGTGTTCATATATATTTATGATGAGGACGCTCGTGCTTATTGGCAGGATTTTCAATCTTAAAGGAGTACTGATGCTGCAGATAAGACTCAACTTTTTCTGACAATTTTTCTGCTACTTCCAGGAAGACTTGCCGGACGCTCCTTCTGGCTGCTGCCTCATAAAACTCCAGCGCAGCTCCTTCAACACGGTCCATGGCGACATCCAGGCCAAAAATTTCACCGTCAAAGCGTTCTTTGTCCTGTAAGGCTACAGTTACCGTAACTTTATTCTCAAAATTACGGACTCCTTTCACAACCAGTTCATAGTCTTGAGTCATTGGATTACTCTCCTCTCGCAGCCTTACGCCTGTCTTCTTTAATCTTGAAATAAAGATTTGTCAGATACGTCAGCAGGCCAAAAACCAGGCTACCCAGCACACCGATTGCAGCCCACTGTGACGGAGTTACTTTATCGAGTAACTGCAATGCCCAGAAACCAGCATTACCCGCCGATGTGCCATAGGCAACACCTGTTGTTAACTTATCCATTGATTTCATATCCTCACCCCGATGAACACGGATGGTGCAATATGTTTGAAAAGATCGGAGTCTACGGGGTAGTTTTGACAGCACACGCTGTTCTCAACGGCGCTAAAGAAACATACACATTAAAAATGTGAGTAATTATTTTGAAAGAAAGTCATATATAAAATAATAATACGAGAAATGTTTTCATATTTAGTGTACTGTATACGGCCATTTATACAGGAAAAGCCTATGTCAGAACGTAAAGACTCAAAATCACGCCGTAATTATCTCGTTAAATGTTCCTGCCCAAACTGCACCCAAGAGTCAGAACACAGTTTTTCAAGAGTACAAAAAGGTGCCCTTTTGATCTGCCCTCATTGCAACAAAGTATTCCAGACAAATCTTAAAGCTGTAGCCTGATTGATTTTATTAGTAACAAGTATTTTTTATATTTTAATAATATATTTAAAGCAGATAATAAAAAACCCGCCTGAGCGGGTTTGAGATTGTGGTGCTTTTTGTGGGAGTCATCCACTTACGCACTTTGTTTTGCCATGCCAGCAGTTAGCTTCTGCTGTAAAACTATTCATGCAGCAAACCTGCACTTCACCACAATGGTTAGCATACTTTTCCTGATTAAGATTTTGCCAAATATGCTGGCCATTGTTTCATGTATTGGACCTCCTTAAATTTTATTAAAGAAATCCAATATTCACTACTCTGTCCGTATCTCTACTCAGGCATCAGCCTTCTTCGTTATCGTATACAGACGAGCGATGAATTTTAATCAGTAATGATGACATTTGCTGCTGCAGGACCTTTAGCACCACTCTCTATAGAGAAGGTAACCTTTTGACCTTCAAATAAGGTTCGATAATTATCATTCTGAATCGCAGAAAAATGCACAAACACATCTTTACTACCATCAACAGGAGAAATAAAGCCGAAACCTTTATCAGCGTTAAACCATTTTACTAAACCAGTCATTTTATTTGACATTCTACATTCCTTAACTTGAGCCTTTCGGCATAAATGGTTTGCATAACAGAAACGACTTCGTACTTAATTGGAGAGACTCAAAGAAGGAATAAGTGAATAACACCTGAAATGAGAACTGCTTTAGTAAACTACTTCGTATATCGTCTGTTCTTCAAACCGACGCAATCATTAACGCATAGTTGAACATATGAAGCAATGTTTATTTTAGACATCCAGCCATCTTCAACCCCATCAAAAAACTATAGCTTTCTTCAGGAACGTGTGTATAGTGCGCCAAGTTATCAGTATTAAGGAATTTTTTTGTCCCGTAAAATGACAGGAATTGTCAAAACCTTTGACGGCAAAAGCGGCAAGGGTCTTATCACCCCATCCGATGGTCGTATCGATGTCCAGCTTCATGTTTCAGCGCTCAATCTCCGCGATGCAGAAGAAATTACCACCGGATTACGCGTGGAATTTTGCCGGATAAATGGTCTGCGTGGCCCTTCAGCTGCCAATGTTTACCTTTCATGAGCTATATTAAAGCTTTAATTTCAGGCCCCATCGGATCACACATGGAGAGTTTTTATGAATAACCCCGTCTGTCTTGATGACTGGTTGATTGGCTTTAAAAGCTTATGCTGTACTTTGGCCGTAATAGCTCTGCTAATAATATAATAAGCAGACTCATTGTGTTTAGGGACATTGTACTGGAAGAAAACATTTTAAACATCAGGCAAATAACCAAGTCACCAGCTAAATAATAAGTTAACAGACATGAGTCCCGGGATGAGATTCAACATTACCATTGCCCCATTTAAAGCACAAAACCCGCTCATCAGCGGGTTTTCTACTTTTTCTTAACGTCGGGTATACAAAGCCCATCATTGAAAAAATTTTATCCATATTTTTTGAAAAATGCAAACATCATGTCGCCATCTTCAGCAAAAATCATTTATCTCGTCACCTTCCTCAATTGCGCTTCCGCGTATGCTTCTTCCTGCCAGCACTTTGTTACCAGTTTACCAATGACGTCCGCATACCCCTTATACCACTGATAATCGGTCAGGTCTGGTACCAGCTTCTGGACATGACGTCGTGCGGTAAACGACTAAACCGGTTTCCATTACAACGCCCACAAATCTTATATACCGGTACGCCATGAAACCGGGTTCTTTTTTCATCCAGAACAATCCCTTTACCCTTACACCCTCTGCACGCTGTGCTGACTTCGCCCTTACCATGGCAATGCTGACATAGTTCCTTCACCCATTCTTCCTTGATTACAGATTCCCCGCGTCTGTAGT
This sequence comes from Escherichia sp. WS2035, assembly GCF_046487065.1. NCBI lineage: Bacteria > Pseudomonadati > Pseudomonadota > Gammaproteobacteria > Enterobacterales > Enterobacteriaceae > Escherichia > Escherichia sp. WS2035. The sequence continues at coordinate 197,181 of NZ_JBJQKD010000009.1, read as the reverse complement.
GTTTCACCACTTCGCGCAATACATTATAAAATCCCGTACCTGAACAATGCTCACAGCGAGCCTTACTTGCCGCAGACCTGGAGTAATCAGCAAAGGCAAAACTCACGAGGTAAGGAATAATCTGTAACCGGATTTCTTCACTCAATTTGTTCAATGTCGGGTTATCCAGTGCCATCGCGTAATTGAGCAGACCTTCAATCGCAAACTGAGGATCCTGAACACCAACTTTTGCCAGGAATAAGGCAAAACCAAGCGGAGCTTTCGACTGCACCATCCCCTGCGCAGCCATCACATCTGTTATTGTTAAACCACCCGAGCCTGTCGCCGGTGCGTCATCACTCAATTTTGGAGATTTTGGGGAGTAATATTTTGGTAAAGCTTCAAGGTTCATGCTCGTTCTCCACTTACGCCAGTACGCCTATTGCCAGCGCACGATCGATAAAACGAAATATCAGCTCCAGCTGGGAGCCATACTTCTCTTCAAATGCCACGGTATTCGCATGCAGCTCGTCGTGATGCTTTCTGCACAAAGGCAACACAAAGAGATCATGTGCTTTGGTTCCCATTCCACCCTGCCCGTGACCAATCAGATGATGCGGATCGTCGGCTGGCATACCGCAGCAAGCACACGGCTGTGTCTTAACCCAGCGTGTGTATTTCTCCTTAACCCAACGGTGACGTTTAGGCAGCTTCATGAAAGATTCCGGAGACTCTGGATCAACGGTGATGCTTACCACCGTCTTTTCCTGTGATGGGTTTTGTTGCTGGTGGGCGTGAGGCAACGGTGCAAGATTTTTTGTGCGCTGTTTCAATATGCTGGTGGCGGTCTGCTCTCCCGGTACGATGTCGCTTTCGCGGTACACCGAGCAGTTTTTTTCCGCTGGTAATCCCAGCGAGCGACGTAATACCGCTTCCGGTAGCGCGTCCGCCACCTGATTGCGGACCGCCCACCAGGATAATTCAGCCAGAGATAATTCACGCTCCTGCGTACCGCTTATTGCGTGACCGATGACGTCAATCATCCATGCTGACAGGTTTTGATGAGCAAGTTGCTCGAGTGATTCGGATGTCTGGTCACGCAGCTGGTTGTCGCAGTGCCAGCACAACACCATTGCGCCGGTACCATAACGGTGAATAACGGTTTCGCTGTGATGATAATCGCCGTGTGGCCACTGGCAGGATTTAATATTGCGCAACAGCCAGTCAGACAATGCACCAGCACCACCAGCAGCACGAATTACCCGTGCGTTACTGAAAAACGGCAGCAATGTTTTGTCTTCCACCAGCGGCTGGCGAACGGTAGGAACGACCCCGGACGGCAGATTACGCATGCTTTTCGGTTCCGGCTCCACTAGTACCCGGGTATTGTGGAATACCGGCATGGATTCACGGCCCGGCTTAACGACCACCAGCCCGAGTTCCGGTACCAGAACAGGTCGAAGTAATACCCGCACGTTACCTCCAGATGCGTTGCTGGAATGTACGGGACGGACGCGGTGGGCGTTCGGAGTAAGGCAATCTGACTGAGATTATCCAGTGACGGTAGTCGAGACTAAGGGCTTTCTTAACCTCGTATCCGCGCCTGCGGTAACACTGAATTATCCATTCAGCCTGCTCTTCAGTGCATGGAGGGTGTTGGAACCATTCAGACTTGAATGCGTAAGAATACCGCTCGTGCGTGCAGACAAGAACGGGCGAATTATCAGAATTGTAATATTTTACGTTGCGTGCCATCGGTTTTCTCCGGTGGCACGGTGTTACTCAGCGGGAGTTCAGCCCCGCGCAAGATTGTAGATGAGTTTATTCTTCTGCAAAAGCTGAAAAGCCTGCTTTTATTCCGATCTCTTTCAGTGCCTGTAATGAAGTGACAAACTCACCTTCGCGCAAGATAAATCCGTCTGTCACTCGACCATCCACAAAATTAATTAACGCAGCCCCATTCTTTCGCAAACACATAATGCGGTAATGACTAACAAGATTTCCATTTTCAACGCACACAGCATAGAGGCCATCTTCACAAAAAATTTTACGCAGTTCTTCGATGTTCATCATCAGAATCCTTCCGGATAATTAGCTCTCCCCTTTAAGGGACCATCCCTCTTATCCCTGCGCGCTACTTAAGTATTTTTGATTCTATTCCGGCACCGTCCAGAACTTCAAACGCGTTGAAAATAAAAACAAAAACCCGCCGAAGCGGGTTAAGTGCGGGTGCGTTGAGGATGCCTGCCACATCAGAGGTGGCGAGGGATTTCTCCCTCGCCGGGTCTCTTACTCCTCAGGTTCGTAAGCTGTGAAGACAGCGACCTCCGTCTGGCCGGTTCGGATTCGTACCTCGCAGAGGTCTTTCCTCGTTACCAGTGCCGTCACTATGACGGTTAAACAGATGACGATCAGGGCGATTAACATCGCCTTTTGCTGCTTCATAGCCTGCTTCTCCTTGCCTTCCGGCACGTAAGAGGCTAACCTACATGTGTCTAGCATGAAATTGGCCTCAGATTAATGTTAAGCGTCTTGCAGGACGCGTAATGTTAACTGGGGCTTTTCTCTATCTGCCTTTGGTGTTCATGCCCGAGGCAGATAGCCTCAAGCACCCGCAGCCATTCTACTTAACTACCTTTACCTCGCCAATATGAAATCAGTCAGAAAGGCGATCCATAAGAACAATAGCAAGACAATAAATTGCCATTACAGCCGCAATAGCCAGCGCACACTTGAGAACCAGCACGACAACCTCCTGTATTGGACGTACACCAGTCCTGATAAATATGAGGCGGCCTCTTAAGTGATTCAATACAACTATTAGGTATAATTAGTCAGATTTTTTCTGTGGAAATGGGACATTACAACCTATCGCCACCAACAATTGAGACGCTAATCGCCCCATCTCGTAACCTTATCCAAAACGAGGCCTAAATCATGGCAATTGACTAACGTTTCTGAGTAGATAATGCCCTGAAGTAAGCGTTGCTAATCGATTGATAAATCTCAATATCTTCAGAACCTGCAAGTTCGACATACTCACTCTCACATGTAGACGGTTGAGCAGTGTGTTGGACACTTCTCGTGTTCGAGTGGATTGTTCCTATACTAACTTCTGTTAATATAGGTAGTTCCAACTGGTTTCTGTCGTTTTTTTTCATATAAATCACTCAAGCCTCAACAAGTTAAGTTTATTACTATCAACTTCAGCAATAACTACCTGTTCTAATTTAGGAATCGCTTTGAGACTAACGCTATCCACAGGCATAGCCGCACCCTCTGTCGCTAACTCTAGCACCCCAGCTTTAGATTTTCGAGATCCAGATTCAAAAAGCTCAAGAAACCTAGTTGGAGCTACTCCATCAAATTGTATCAATTTCACTTTTTCATCAGTCTCGATTACTGATTCGGTCATCGCATCCGAATGAAGTTTAAGAGCTAAGCTTTTTCTATACGGCTCAATAAAATATACTTCAGAGATACCAGAAGCGATAATATGCCTTGCGCAGGAATGACATGGATAGGTTGTTACAAATATTTTTCCGCCTAAAATTCTTTCTCCTGCCACACGAGATGCGCCAAGAATCGCGTGCATTTCTGCATGAACCGCTCTTGAAAACTCTATTAAATCTTTTAATCGTGAGTTTTTTATAATAGTTTGAATCGCCGCTTCTCTTTTTTTTACAGGGATTATTTTTTCCTGTACAAGGCTATCAATGACAACTTCAGCCAATATTCTCTTTTCCGCATCATTCGAGCAATTTCTATTTTGTAATGTATAACAACGATGATCAGGATCAATAACTTTTAAGCGGATAGATTGTTTACCATAGAGACCACCACCATTACGAGGCACATCATTCCAACCGGTAGAAAGAAGTTCTCCAGATGAAGATGTTACTGCAGCACCAACTTGTCTTGATAGACATGCAGAATTACGAGCCGCTGAGGTGGCTGCATACATTGCATTTTCCTCTTCAGTCGGTGATATAACTGAACTCCTAAAAATTAGCTTAAAGAAACGTTCCAGTTTAGATAGAATTTGGCCTTTAGCATCGGCATTTCCTGGCTCTGCCAACCCACTGTCAACCCGCAAAAAGTAATCACACTTCGGGAAAGTGTCTCTAACTGATTGCCCATGATCGAACTCTTCACCAGAATCAGTATTGATTAGTTCAGCAATATCTTCAACGCTTAGTCTATTAATTTTTGAAAGATTTTCACGCCTTGCCTCTAAAGGGGAAAATACACCTATAGAGAAAATCATTTTTCCATAGATTGATTTCAACAATCTCAAGCTCAGAAGAGTTTTTAACTGAGTCAATAATATGACAAATTTTTTGATTTTTAATCTTACTCGCTTCCCCTTTGCTGGATTCATTAACAATATCATCAAATTCACCAAAGTTTTTTTTACGCTCGGCGCTAATTTTAGCAATAGCTAATTTTGCAAGAATATCACTACCATAAATTTCACGAAGTTTATCACCCACAGTTATAAGTGACTTGAATTTCTTTAGATTAGTGCTTTCATCAATATTAATTGATGTATATTTTGAATTAATCCGGATTAGATCACTCAAGCGTATGTCGTATGTTTTATAGCCATATTTTTTAAGCGAGAATGATATCTGCTCAGCAGTCTCATGTAGCGGTGAACCAATTGGCCCACAAAGTGCGATTATAATCTCTGGAGTGACACTGTCTTTTATTTCTTGAGTTGCATTAATTGTTGACAGCTCGGCAACATCATCATTCCCAACAAGTTGAAACTCTTGACTTTTATCTAAGGCTGTGCCTTGCATGCCCTTATCCTAATTAATAGTATTTTTCCCTCTTTATAGCTAATTAAGATAAATGTTGCAAAGTAATATTGCACATGAAACTTGAGTTAGTAATCCTTTTGACTAGATGGTTTGACCTGCGCCCTATAGATAAACACACTACGCTGTTAGCAACGTTCGCTTCTGGCACAAAGCAGGCACCACACTAGTTCTTCCCTGTACCATAAAAATGTCAATTCACATATGAACAAATGCTATTTAATCTAAAAATGTCTATAAATACCGTGTAATTCACTGATAAAATGCCAATATTCACTGAATAACTTCACTCCTCCGGTACTCGCGACAGATTATGTTTAGGTGACTGTCGTAGCGACGTATTTCTCCGTCAGGTAATGACCAGATAAGGTCCGGATCAACCACAGCGGGTTTCTTCACCTTCGCCCTAGAGAGTTTTTTGCGGGCATTTTGCCAGTCCTTTCGTGCCTGTTGAGACGGGAATAACGCGTAGCCGGAGTTGTATACATAACAACTGGCAACCAGCTCTCTGGCAAGAATGCTCATCAGATATCTTGTCGCACCTGTCTTGGCTTCCAGTTGCCGTAACGTCTCACGACCGCTCTGGCGCACGAGTTCCACCACCTGCCCTTTAATTTTTTCCCGCTCTTCTTGTGTAAAAACTTTTGCCACAAGTCCCCCTTAAAATTACCTCATGACCTGAAATCAACACTTATCCCCTGAAACCAGGCGGAATTTCGGTATCCGGTTCAGAAATATGATTCACACAACGCTTTATTGGCGAACGCCCCAGGCGAATAACCAGCTCATCCCATTTTTCGCGAAGCTTTGACGGACTCATGATGTTTTTGACCCAGAATGGATCTCGCTGTACCCGACCAAACATTTCGCAAATTTGTCTGTGGCTTCTGCCATCCAGCATCCGCATTGTGCGCACGTCATTGGCCCAGGCAGTCCAGTTAGGCTCTTTTGGTCGCATGATCTCGCCATCATCACTGGCGGCCTGTTCGTAGAGACCCACGATCCGCCCCCAGATCCACTGCGCACACGCCAAATCCTCCTGGCTACCCCACTGCCGTTTTTTCGCACTAAACACAACTGCGTCAGGGTGCCGGATTAAAAAATCCTGTTCAGCCGTCTGCTGGTCCGGTTGCAAAGCTTCCGGACGAAAAGTGTTTTTATTCTCTGTAGTAATCTCTGTTGTATTCTCTGTAGGATCATCGGGCCATTTTGACCCGATGACATTGGGTCGTTTTGAACCAATGGAGCGTTTCATTTTGACCTCTTCCATCATGTCATTTTGACCTGATGGAGCGACGCATTTTGAACTGATGGATTCGCTCAATTTGCCACCATCTAAAAGATCGCTCCCGTAGTTGATCGTGTAGAAATTGGTCATGTCGCGCTTTGATTTATTGAGCTTTTCGCAACGCAAAAGCCCCAGCGTTTTCAGACTTGCAAACGCGCGCTTTAACGTTGACTCTGACCAGAATGGGAACTGCGCCAGCCATTGTTCCGTTGTGTTGTAAATCCAGCGAACACCATCGCATTCCATGCCGGAATTGGTATCTCTCAACCAGTAATGCAGTTGCTGCAACACAATGGCTTCGTTTAAGCCAATCTTCATCGCAAGCTGTGTGTTTATAACCAGTGGGCGTTCAGCAAAAAGAAGGCTCATAATTCCATCCAGCTTTTTGTTGGTATTGCTGTCGATACGCAAGCTTGAAAGCAATTGCTTTTTCTATAAGTTCGTCAGTTTCACGATCTACAACGGCAGGATCTGCAAAAAGCAGTCCGGACTCCACCACATCGCCATATTCTTTATTTAACCCAGCGATCATGTACGTAATACTCTTTCCGTCACTAATTTCACGATACAACCTGAAATCACTAATCCGGATAGCCTCCATAATTGCAGGCACTAGCGCTGTGAACTTTTCACGCTTATCCCTGGTGTCGATAGCCTTCCAGCGTTCGAATATCTTCACTCGATTAACGCTAAGCGCTCGCTGATCAACCGCGCCACCTTCATATGTGACACGCTGAACATCGATGTTCGGGCGCTCTTTCAAAGCCCAGAATGCTTCAGTGATTAATATCGTCGCCTGCTCCTGTGTCATTCCTGGTCGACATATCCAGGCATCCAGAGCCTCACGAGCCTGTTCAGGAGTGATTTTCATTGTTCAACCCCCCCGCCCGCTTCGTCTTACGATATTCGTCATAAACTTTGGGATCATACTGAAGCTCCCCGCCAGATGCCTCCTGTAGACGCATCGCGCGACCTTCGGGAACTAAATCCCCTTTCCAGCTATAAAGCGAAGCCAAACGAATACCTGCTGCTTGTGCAAGTTTTGTTTTTGAACCGAAATACAAAAGAGCGTCAGTTTTAAGCATTTAAAACACCTTGCTTGTTAGTCATGACTAACAAAATAGATGTTAACAAAAACATAGTCAATACGATTTAGCATTAGCTAACTATGGATACAAAAAATTTAACCATCGGCGAACGCATTAGGTATCGTCGGAAAAACCTCAAACACACCCAAAGGTCTCTTGCTAAAGCCCTGAAAATCTCCCATGTGTCTGTATCACAATGGGAACGGGATGATAGTGAACCTACAGGGAAGAACCTTTTTGCCCTCAGCAAAGTATTGCAATGCTCACCAACATGGATTCTATTTGGCGATGAAGACAAGCAACCAACACCACCCGTTGAGAAGCCGGTTGCCTTAGCCCCCAAAGAACTAGAGCTCCTTGAGCTGTTTAATGCACTGCCAGAATCAGAACAGGATACCCAGCTCGCCGAAATGCGAGCTCGAGTAAAAAATTTCAATAAACTCTTTGAAGAATTACTAAAAGCCCGTCAGCGGACAAATAAAAGATAACATCATCAATGAGTTATCTTTTATTATATCAATTATGTTAGCCATAACATACAAAACCACTTGACCAATATGTTAGCCATGACTAATCTTGTTTACATCAACACACCGCACGGTGTTCTCAGCAAACAGTTCCGCCACCCCGGCGTTAAGGGGAAATGAGGTCAGCATGGATACTATCGATCTTGGCAACAACGAATCTCTGGTATGTGGCGTGTTCCCCAACCAGGACGGCACGTTCACCGCGATGACGTATACCAAAAGCAAAACGTTTAAAACCGAAAATGGTGCCCGTCGCTGGCTGGAAAGAAACTCAGGTGAGTGATATGGATTTCGACACAATCATGGAAAAGGCTTACGAAGAATACTTCGAAGGCCTTGCCGAAGGCGAAGAAGCTCTCAGCTTCAGTGAGTTTAAACAGGCACTCAGAATAAGAATGTGCTCTCACAATGACGCGGAACACAAATATGAGAAGCAAAATCAGACCGCAGAAAATTTTGTTCTGGAACCCGGAGAAACGCTTTTCAAAATTCCCGTTACGTGCCCCATTTGCGGTTTTACATCAGAAGAACTTGACGACTCCTGTAACAATCAGGAAACAACCAAGTATGTCGAAGATGATACCGAGTGCGCACGAAGAACGATTATAGCCACGAGTCCAAACTCCAGGACCAATAAATCTCACTTTGAGAGGGTGATTAATCCACTCCCCCAAACCAATAAAAAAGATGCCGGAGGACAAAAAACCCAATGGAACAACGGGATATCTGTCAAAAAAAGACGTTCCATTAAAGACAAACAACGCAGCGCCAACAACTGTAAGCGCTTTATACCAGTAATCAATTTTCATGTTCTTAAGCGGATTTATTGGTGGTTGCGACATTGCTTAATGAATCCTTAAAACTGTGGTGATTTTAAGGATACCACCTCGCCTGACGTGGTTAAAAGCAGGCACACAACACGAAAGCGCACGGCGAAGTTCGTCTCACTGTACGGTGTCGTTAAATTTAATTCGACCGTGCGCTTCCGGTTGTGGCAACCCGCGAAATGGCGCGGCGGTAAGTATGGCGGGGTTATTCCTTCCCCGTAGAGGACACCGAGTTGTCAGGTTGACCATACGCTTAAGTGACAACCCCGCTGCAACGCCCTCTGTTATCAATTTTCTGGTGACGTTTGGCGGTATCAGTTTTACTCCGTGACTGCTCTGCCGCCGTTTTTAAAGTGAGTTTTGTGATGCGGTGAATGCGGCTAAGCGCACGCGGAACAGTTAAAACCAAAAACAGTGTTATGGGTGGATTCTCTGTATCCGGCGTTAATTGTTAACTGGTTAACGTCACCTGGAGGCACCAGGCACTGCATCACAAAATTCATTGTTGAGGACGCGATAATGAAAACGTTATTACCAAACGTTAATACGTCTGAAGGTTGTTTTGAAATTGGTGTCACTATCAGTAACCCTGTATTTACTGAAGATGCCATTAACAAGAGAAAACAAGAACGGGAGCTATTAAATAAAATATGCATTGTTTCAATGCTGGCTCGTTTACGTCTGATGCCAAAAGGATGTGCACAATGAATTCAGCATTTGCGCTTGTTCTGACAGTTTTTCTTGTTTCCGGAGAGCCAGTTGATATTGCAGTCAGTGTTCACAGGACAATGCAGGAGTGTATGACTGCAGCAACCGAACAGAAAATTCCCGGTAACTGTTACCCGGTCGATAAAGTTATTCACCAGGATAATATCGAAATCCCGGCAGGTCTTTAAAACAGTTCCGTAATAAATATCCGGTTTCATTCTTATATGCCAGCAATGGCAGGGATTTGTTCATCCTTAAATCTGTCATGAGGTTAAAACAAAATGAGTAAAGTCTTTATTTGCGCCGCTATTCCTGACGAACTGGCAACAAGGGAAGAAGGCGCTGTGGCTGTAGCCACAGCCATTGAAGCTGGCGACGAACGCCGTGCTCGAGCAAAATTTCAATGGCAGTTCCTGGAACATTATCCGGCTGCTCAGGACTGCGCTTATAAATTTATTGTCTGCGAGGATAAACCTGGCATACCCCGCCCTGCCCTCGATTCATGGGATGCTGAATATATGCAGGAAAACCGCTGGGATGAGGAGTCTGCTTCTTTTGTCCCGGTTGAGACTGAATCCGATCCGATGAACGTCACTTTTGACAAGCTGGCCCCTGAAGTACAGAACGCTGTCATGGTTAAGTTCGACACATGTGAAAACATCACCGTTGATATGGTTATTAGCGCACAGGAATTGTTGCAGGAAGACATGGCAACATTCGACGGACATATCGTTGAAGCGTTGATGAAAATGCCAGAAGTTAACGCCATGTATCCGGAGCTTAAGTTGCACGCCATTGGGTGGGTTAAGCATAAATGTATTCCTGGTGCTAAATGGCCCGAAATTCAGGCAGAGATGCGCATCTGGAAAAAACGTCGCGAAGGTGAACGCAAGGAAACCGGAAAATACACGTCTGTTGTTGATCTCGCCCGCGCCAGAGCCAATCAACAGTACACTGAAAATTCAACAGGAAAAATCAGCCCGGTCATTGCTGCCATTCATCGCGAATACAAGCAGACATGGAAAACACTGGATGACGAACTGGCCTACGCTCTCTGGCCTGGTGATGTGGATGCCGGAAACATTGACGGCAGCATCCATCGCTGGGCAAAAAAAGAAGTTATCGACAACGACCGCGAAGACTGGAAGCGTATCTCGGCATCAATGCGCAAACAGCCTGATGCCCTTCGCTACGACCGCCAGACTATTTTTGGCCTTGTCCGTGAGCGTCCGATCGACATTCACAAAGATCCCATAGCACTGAACAAATATATCTGCGAATACCTGACGACAAAGGGCGTGTTTGAGAATGAAGAAACAGACCTGGGCACTGTTGATGTTCTCCAGTCATCAGAAACACAAACTGATGCAGTGGAAACTGAGGTATCTGATATCCCAAAAAATGAAACCGCGCCGGAAGCTGAACCATCTGTAGAGCGTGAGGGGCCGTTCTATTTCCTCTTCGCAGATAAGGACGGAGAAAAATACGGTCGCGCAAACAAACTTTCTGGTCTGGATAAGGCACTGGCTGCTGGCGCCACTGAAATCACAAAAGAAGAATATTTTGCCCGAAAAAATGGCACATACACGGGCTTACCGCAAAATGTAGATACCGCTGAAGATTCAGAACAACCAGAGCCGATAAAAGTTACCGCTGACGAAGTAAACAAAATTATGCAGGCAGCCAATATCAGCCAGCCTGACGCCGATAAGTTGCTTGCTGCATCACGTGGTGAATTTGTTGAAGGGATTAGTGACCCGAATGATCCGAAATGGGTTAAGGGGATCCAGACCCGCGATTCTGTGAACCAGAACCAGCATGAATCGGAACGGAACTACCAAAAAGCGGAACAAAACAGCACAAATGCGTTACAAAACGAGCCAGAAACGAAACAGCCTGAACCAGTGGCGCAACAGGAAGTGGAAAAAGTCTGCACCGCCTGCGGTCAGACCGGCGGCGGCAACTGCCCTGATTGTGGCGCGGTGATGGGCGACGCAACATACCAAGAAACATTCGATGAAGAGTATCAGGTTGAAGTTCAGGAAGATGATCCGGAGGAAATGGAAGGCGCTGAACATCCACACAAGGAGAACACTGGCGGCAATCAGCATCACAATAGCGATAATGAAACTGGCGAGACGGCAGATCACTCAATTAAGGTGAACGGTCATCACGAAATCACATCCACCAGCAGGACGTGTGACCATCTAATGATCGACCTTGAAACCATGGGAAAAAATCCTGATGCCCCGATCATCTCAATAGGTGCAATATTTTTCGATCCGCAAACCGGAGATATGGGACCGGAATTTAGTAAGACTATCGATCTGGAAACTGCTGGCGGAGTCATTGATCGGGACACCATTAAATGGTGGCTTAAGCAATCACGCGAAGCGCAATCTGCCATTATGACCGATGAAATCCCGTTAGATGATGCACTGTTACAATTGCGGGAATTTATCGACGAAAACTCCGGTGAATTTTTTGTTCAGGTTTGGGGAAATGGAGCCAACTTCGACAACACGATTTTGCGCCGTTCATACGAACGGCAGGGGATCCCCTGCCCGTGGCGTTACTACAACGATCGCGATGTACGCACAATCGTTGAGCTGGGGAAAGCCATAGACTTCGATGCCAGAACGGCTATTCCATTCGAAGGTGAGCGCCATAATGCACTTGATGACGCCCGTTACCAGGCAAAATACGTTTCAGTTATCTGGCAAAAACTGATCCCGAGTCAGGCTGATTCTTAATGTTCAACTGTCGCCGGTTGTGACTGGTATTCTGCAACCGGCGCTCGTCTGATGTAAGAGATAAAGAAATCGATGAGCGAAGTAATCATGATTGTCTCTCCCGGCAAATGGGTATCCGAAGAGCAGTTAATTGCGCTGAAAGGAATAAAAAAAGGTACGTTAAAAAAGGCCCGGGAAAAATCGTTTATGGAAGGAAGGGAATATAAGCATGTCGCTCATGACGGTATGCCATGGGATAACAGTCCATGCTTTTACAACCTGGAAGAAATTGATCGCTGGATTGAGCGCCAGGCATCAGCGAGACCAAGACGTCATCTTACTTGACTAAAAGCCACACTAACTAATGAGAGAAGTTGAAATGAAATATCCGACAGGCGTGGAAAACCATGGAGGGAAATTACGTATCTGGTTTGTTTATAAAGGCGTAAGAGTCAGGGAAAATCTGGGGGTTCCTGACACAGCAAAAAACAGGCGCGTTGCAGGTGAACTACGCTCCTCTGTTTGTTACGCAATAAAAACTGGTGTTTTCGACTATGCAAAACAGTTTCCCTCCTCACGCAATCTGGAAAAATTTGGTGAGGCCCGACAAGATTTAACCATAAAAGAACTGGCTGAAAAATTTCTGGCACTGAAAGAAACTGAAGTCGCCAAAACATCACTCAACACATACCGTGCCGTCATCAAAAATATCCTGAGCATAATCGGTGAAAAAAATCTTGCCTCATCGATTAATAAAGAAAAATTACTGGAGGTTCGTAAAGAGCTACTGACTGGATACCAGATCCCCAAAAGTAACTATATTGTTACACAACCAGGGAGATCGGCTGTAACTGTAAATAATTACATGACAAATCTTAACGCCGTGTTCCAGTTTGGTGTTGATAACGGTTACCTGGCAGATAATCCGTTTAAGGGGATCTCGCCATTAAAGGAATCAAGAACCATTCCGGATCCTCTTTCGCGGGAGGAATTTATCCGTCTTATCGATGCGTGCAGAAATCAGCAAGCAAAAAATTTATGGTGTGTTTCTGTTTATACTGGCGTTCGCCCTGGTGAGCTGTGTGCACTTGGATGGGAGGACATAGATCTGAAAAATGGAACAATGATGATCAGGAGAAATTTAGCAAAAGACCGTTTCACGGTACCAAAAACACAGGCGGGAACCAATCGGGTCATTCATCTTATTAAGCCAGCAATCGACGCTCTCCGGAGTCAGATGACATTAACGAGACTGAGCAAAGAGCATATCATTGATGTTCACCTCAGAGAGTATGGCAGAACAGAAAAACAAAAATGCACCTTTGTTTTTCAACCTGAAGTGTCAGCGAGAGTAAAAAATTATGGTGACCATTTTACCGTTGACTCAATAAGGCAGATGTGGGACGCAGCGATAAAACGTGCCGGACTCCGCCATCGAAAATCATATCAGTCGAGACATACTTATGCCTGCTGGTCGCTGACAGCTGGTGCTAACCCGGCATTTATAGCAAACCAGATGGGCCATGCAGATGCGCAAATGGTATTTCAGGTATACGGAAAATGGATGTCTGAAAACAATAATGCACAGGTAGCTTTGTTAAATACACAGTTAAGCGAGTTTGCCCCAACCATGCCCCATAACGAAGCAATGAAAAATTAACTTAATATTTATCAAATAGTTAACACTAATGACTCTTGAAATCCATAAATTCAAGCGCAGTGCCCAGCCATCCCGATACTGCTGCTTTCACCAAATCCTTAGTGCTTCTTTCGTGTTTTTCTATTGTCATAATGGTTATCTCTAAAAAAGAGGTAAGATGCGTACTACTTATTCGCCGTTATTGGTATTATTCAGAAAAAGTGAGTAAGACTTTGCAGCAATGTTTTTGATCCTGTTCAAATAAACTAATGGCATCCGCAACATGCTGGAAATCAAACGTATGGGTAATTAGTTTTTCTGGTTTAATTAACCCTTTACTTAACCAGTCGATAACGACCGGGAATTTATTTGCATTTAAGCGTGAAGAGAAAATAGAGAGTTCTTTTCCGGTAATTCCTTGCTGAATCACTTCAGACGGTTCACTGGAGAAGCCCATCAATACAATACGTGCCGCTGGAGAAGCCAGCGTTACGGCCTCTTTCAAGATTGAAGGATGACAAGCGGCATCGATAACTAATGTCGGTTGGATGCCTTTTTCATCGAAAATCTCGCCAAGTGGTGTCTGGCTGTTATTAATCGCCCAGTCTGCCCCGCTCTCTTTCGCTTTTTCCAGTCGTTCATCAATGCGATCGGCAACAATCACATTTTTAACGTTATAGACGCCTTTTAATACCTGAACGATCGTCAGGCCGATTGGACCGGCACCGTAAACCAGAACGGTATCATTTTCAGTCGGTTGACCATGACCGGTAACGTTAGCCGCAATGGTAAAAGGTTCGATCATCACCGCATATTGATCGGCCACTGCTTCAGGAATTTTCCACGCATTTTTTGCCGGAACCACGGCATATTCACTGAAACCACCGTCAGCGTGCACACCTAATACAGCAAGTGTCGTACAAACGTTCGGCTTACCTATAGAGCACGGATAGCAATGCCCACAGCTGACCACCGGATCGACAGCAACGCGTTCACCGACTCTGGCGCTTTCCACGCCTTCACCCACTGCATCAATGACGCCAAAGAATTCATGACCAATGACGCGCGGATATTTCGCAAAAGGATTATGCCCACGGTAAATATGGCTATCTGAACCACAAATTCCGGCAAGTTTCACTTTTACTCGTACTTCACCCGCTGACGGGGTGGGTATTTCACGTTCGATAATCGACAGTTGATTCGGTTTTTCAATTAAAATGCTTTTCATTACCTTACTCCTTACCAGTTCCACAGCGTGCCATCTTCCAGACGTGCGACTGGCAGATAAGCAGGTTCATAGGGATATTTCGCCGCCAGCTTTTCATCGAATTCGATGCCAAGACCCGGTTTTTCTCCCGGATGCATATAGCCGTTATCGAAAGTCCAGTTGTGCGGGAAGACTTCGAGCATTTGTTCGGAATAACCCATGTATTCCTGGACACCGAAATTGGGGACCCACAGATCAAAGTGCAGCGCCGCAGCCATGCAGACTGGTGACAAATCGGAAGGACCGTGTGAGCCAGTACGTACCTGATACAGCGAAGCAAAATCGGCAATCCGACGCATACCGGTAATTCCGCCTGCATGAGTCAGCGTGGTGCGGATATAATCGATGAGTTGCTCTTCAATCAGTTGTTTGCAGTCCCAGATGCTGTTGAAGACTTCACCCACCGCGATGGGTGTGACGGTATGTTGGCGAATGAGACGGAAGCATTCCTGGTTTTCCGCAGGCGTCGGGTCTTCCATCCAGAACATGCGATAATCTTCAATGCTTTTACCAAAGCGCGCCGCTTCAATAGGCGTTAAGCGATGGTGCATGTCATGCAGCAAATGTTCATTAAATCCAAACTTGTTACGTACCGCGTCAAACAATTTCGGCATGAAATCGAGGTATTTCTCCGTCGACCACAGCTGCTCTTCCGGCCACTGTCCTTTGGTTGCGGGTTCATAAGCCAGACCTTTACCTTTCGACATGCCGTAGGTGGTTTTCATACCAGGGATTCCGCACTGCACGCGGATGGCTTTGAATCCCAGCTCCTGATGACGGGCATAATCATCCAGAGCTTCATCAATACTGTGACCGGTGGTATGGCAATAAACCATCACCCCTTCACGAGACGCGCCGCCGAGTAACTGGTAAAGCGGCATGTTGGCAGCTTTGGCTTTAATATCCCACAGCGCCATATCAACCGCTGAAATGGCCGACATCGTAACCGGACCGCGACGCCAGTAAGCACCTTTATAGAAAAACTGCCAGATATCTTCGATACGGTGTGCATCGCGACCAATAAGCTGCGGACAAAGGTGATCCTGCAAATAAGAGGCCACGGAAAGCTCACGTCCATTTAGGGTGGCATCCCCAAGGCCCGTAATACCGTCCTCAGTGGTGATTTTTAATGTGACGAAATTACGCCCCGGACAGGTAACAAAAACTTCAGCCTTTACGATCTTCATGTTCGATTCCTTGCATCGCTTGTCGTGATGCATGAAATCTACGCAACTGAACTACTACCATACAAGTATGAAGATCAAAAAAAGCCGGAGTGATCACAAAAAAAGGCGTATATTTGCGCCGTGAATGGTTGACAAAAGATGAAATAGAATACCTTTTGTCAGCTGACACTTCCTCGTATCTTATTGATAAAATGGATTTATGTTCCTACGTGCGCCCCCAGCCCGCAACAATGATCAACATGCCGCAAAGCGCAATTAACGCCCCCGTCCAGTCATAAAGAGTCAGTTTCACGCCATCCACAACGCGCAGCCACATCAACGCCGTGCAAACATAAACGCCACCATAAGCCGCGTAAACACGCCCACTCGCCGCAGGATGCAACGTTAACAACCAGACAAACAGTGCCAGTGAAATCCCCGCCGGAAGCAACAGCCAGATACTGGCGTTTCGTTTTAACCACAACCAGGGCAGAAAGCATCCAATAATTTCACACAGCGCAGTAGCAAAAAATAGTAACGTTGTTTTAATCATCTTTGTCACTTATTGACATCATGTATAGTTATAGGGCGACATAATATCATCAATATAAACACCCTCCTTGAACGTTTTGCGTTCGCAGTGGATGGTGTAGAATCAGCTTTAATCATTCATACAGGGAATGAATTATGAAAATCACTCTCAGCAAACGAATCGGCCTGCTCGCTTTTCTGCTGCCTTGCGCACTGGTATTGAGCACAACTGTTCATGCCGAAACTAACAAACTGGTGATTGAGTCTGGCGACAGTGCACAAAGCCGCCAGCGCGCCGCTATGGAAAAAGAGCAATGGAATGACACGCGTAATCTGCGCCAGAAAGTGAATAAACGCACTGAAAAAGAGTGGGATAAAGCCGACGCTGCTTTTGATAACCGCGATAAATGTGAGCAAAGCGCCAACATCAATGCCTACTGGGAGCCAAATACTTTGCGCTGCCTGGACCGTCGAACTGGCCGCGTTATTATCCCCTAACCTGTTATTGATTTAAGGAATGTAAGGACACGTTATGCCAAGCGCCCACAGTGTTAAGCTACGCCCGCTGGAGCGTGAAGATTTACGCTATGTACATCAACTCGACAATAACGCCAGTGTGATGCGTTACTGGTTTGAGGAACCCTACGAAGCCTTTGTTGAACTCTCTGATCTGTATGATAAGCATATTCACGATCAGAGCGAACGGCGCTTTGTGGTGGAATGTGACGGCGAAAAAGCCGGTCTGGTGGAGCTGGTGGAAATTAACCATGTTCATCGCCGCGCAGAATTTCAGATAATTATCTCCCCGGAGTATCAGGGGAAAGGTCTGGCAACCCGTGCCGCCAAATTAGCAATGGACTATGGCTTCACCGTTCTCAATCTCTATAAGCTGTATCTGATCGTTGATAAAGAGAATGAAAAAGCGATTCACATTTACCGCAAGCTTGGCTTTACGGTTGAAGGTGAATTGATGCATGAGTTCTTTATTAATGGTCAATATCGTAATGCCATTCGCATGTGTATATTCCAGCATCAGTATCTGGCTGAGCACAAAACACCGGGTCAGACTCTCCTGAAGCCGACCGCACAATAGTATTAATAATAATCGATCGTATTTTTGATGGTATAAACCCGTTCGACGGCGGGTTTTACTCCTTCATCAACAATGATTAGCTGACAGTCCACCGGATTGGCGTGATTGTCATATTCACAGCTCTGTTTTACATTACCAACCCGTTGATTATTCAGTAAAGTAACAGCAGTGTAATCTAATTTTTTGATCGGGTCCGTTGATGGCGTGGCGCTGACAGATAATGTTTTATCGTTACTTTTCGTGGTTTTACCCAGCGGATACCCCTGATCATCATAGCGATATTCCATCTGCATCTGTTTGCTGCTGGCTTTAATCACGAAACCATTATCATCGGTTTCCCAACTCACCCCGGCAGAAGGTAATTCTGCTAGCTGGCATTTTCCCTGCAAACGAACTCTTTTCTCCAGCGTCTCGGCATCACGGTAATAATTGGCATCCAGTACCAGGGCAACCAAGGTATTATTTTCCAGATCCAGTAATTCGAGAGAATCAAAACAGCCTTCTTCCGACAAAGTCCCCGAAACACGTTTCGTCACTTCACCTTGCTCATCCATTAATGTCTGAGTGAAATCTTTTACGGGACCACGCAGCGGATCAAAATCGAATTCATTAGAGAAACTGGCCATCTCCGGGGTAAATGAAAGTGTTACCTCTGTGCGGTCACATCCTGTGAGTAATATCGCGAGTAAGCATGGCAGTAATTTGTATTTCACAACAGTCACCTGAGAGTAGAGATGATTCTCAATCATAGTAGCAAATACAGTACTTTACACGTTAAATGCTATGCTTAAAGAAGTTATCTTCGCGTAAGGAGCTTATGATGAAACACTCAACCTACTGTGCCGCGCTTCTGCTCGCCCTCGCCTCACCCACGGTACTCGCCGCGCCGGGATCCTGTGAGCGCATACAGAGCGATATATCACAGCGCATTATCAATAATGGCGTACCCGAAAGCAGCTTCACGTTAAGTATTGTACCCAATGACCAGGTTGATCAGCCTGATTCCCAGGTCGTCGGGCATTGCGCTAATGATACGCATAAAATTCTCTACACCCGTACCACCAGCGGTAACGTCTCTGCTCCCGCGCAGTCTACCCAGGATGGCGCGCCTGCCGAACCGCAGTAACACATTATCGACTGAACGCCGGATGCGACACATCCGGCGATTTGAACATTCAACATAACCCCACCTTATTACTCATACCCTTCTATTGATATGGATTAATAATTATTAACCCCAAATGGGTAGACTCCCTCTATTGTTAGCGCGCTAAATATTCAATATATAAACATTTATATAACGATAAAGAACAGGGAGTGAGTTATGTCCAAAAATGAACAAATGGTGGGCATCAGCCGCAGAACACTCGTTAAATCTACTGCGATAGGTTCTCTGGCGCTGGCTGCAGGCGGTTTTTCTTTGCCGTTTACCCTGCGCAGTGCAGCAGCAGCGGTACAACAGGCCAGCGAAAAAGTGGTCTGGGGTGCCTGTTCCGTCAACTGTGGTAGCCGCTGTGCACTTCGTCTGCATGTTAAAGATAATGAAGTGACCTGGGTGGAAACTGACAACACCGGCAGCGACAAGTATGGCAACCATCAGGTACGCGCCTGTTTGCGCGGTCGCTCCATCCGTCGGCGTATTAATCATCCCGATCGCCTGAATTACCCAATGAAACGCGTGGGCAAACGCGGCGAAGGCAAATTCGAACGGATTAGCTGGGATGAAGCCCTGGATACTATCGCCAGTAGCCTGAAAAAAACCGTCGAACAATATGGCAATGAGGCTGTATATATTCAGTACTCTTCGGGGATTGTTGGCGGCAATATGACCCGCTCTTCTCCATCAGCCTCGGCGGTCAAACGCCTGATGAACTGCTACGGCGGTTCACTAAACCAGTATGGCTCCTACAGCACTGCGCAAATTTCCTGTGCCATGCCCTACACCTACGGCAGTAATGATGGCAACAGCACCACGGATATTGAAAACAGCAAGCTGGTCGTGATGTTTGGTAACAACCCGGCTGAAACCCGCATGAGCGGCGGTGGCATCACTTATCTTCTTGAAAAAGCGCGCGAGAAATCGAACGCAAAAATGATTGTTATCGATCCGCGATATACCGATACGGCTGCTGGTCGTGAAGATGAATGGCTTCCTATTCGCCCGGGCACCGATGCCGCGCTGGTTGCGGGTATTGCCTGGGTATTGATTAACGAAAATCTCGTTGATCAACCTTTTCTCGATAAATACTGCGTCGGCTATGACGAAAAAACCTTACCCGCAGATGCACCCAAAAATGGTCACTATAAAGCCTATATTCTTGGTGAAGGTGATGATAAAACAGCGAAAACGCCGCAGTGGGCTTCGCAAATTACAGGTATCCCGGTAGACCGTATCATCAAACTGGCGCGTGAAATTGGCACAGCAAAACCCGCTTATATCTGCCAGGGCTGGGGGCCGCAACGGCAGGCAAACGGCGAGCTGACGGCACGCGCTATTGCTATGTTGCCTATTTTGACGGGCAATGTCGGCATCAGCGGCGGAAATAGTGGTGCGCGTGAATCGACCTACACCATTACCATCGAACGCCTGCCGGTGCTGGATAATCCGGTCAAAACGTCAATCTCCTGCTTCAGTTGGACAGATGCTATCGATCATGGCCCGCAAATGACGGCAATCCGCGACGGCGTCCGGGGCAAAGATAAACTAGATGTGCCCATTAAGTTCATCTGGAACTACGCGGGAAATACCCTGGTTAATCAGCATTCTGACATCAACAAAACGCATGAAATTCTGCAGGACGAATCGAAATGCGAAATGATTGTGGTCATCGAAAACTTTATGACCTCATCGGCAAAATATGCCGACATTCTGCTGCCAGACCTAATGACCGTTGAGCAGGAAGATATTATTCCTAACGACTACGCCGGTAACATGGGATATCTCATTTTCCTCCAGCCTGTCACCAGCGAAAAATTCGAACGCAAACCAATTTACTGGATCCTGAGTGAAGTCGCGAAACGTCTTGGACCTGACGTCTATCAAAAGTTCACTGAAGGTCGCACGCAAGAACAATGGTTACAACATCTGTACGCCAAAATGCTTGCCAAAGATCCGGCGTTACCGTCTTACGACGAATTAAAAAAAATGGGTATCTATAAGCGTAAAGATCCCAATGGTCATTTTGTCGCCTACAAAGCATTTCGTGACGACCCCGAGGCAAATCCACTTAAAACGCCTTCCGGTAAGATTGAAATTTATTCCAGCAAGCTGGCGGAAATTGCCCGTACCTGGGAACTGGAAAAAGATGAAGTGATAAGCCCACTGCCGGTTTATGCCTCAACCTTTGAAGGGTGGGACTCCCCTGAACGTAGTACCTTCCCACTGCAACTGTTTGGTTTCCATTACAAATCCCGTACGCACTCGACCTACGGCAACATTGATGTCCTGAAGGCAGCCTGCCGTCAGGAAGTGTGGATCAACCCTATAGATGCACAGAAACGTGGGATTGCCAACGGCGATATGGTGCGGGTGTTTAACCATCGTGGCGAAGTTCGGCTACCAGCCAAAGTGACACCACGCATTCTCCCTGGAGTTAGTGCTATGGGCCAGGGAGCCTGGCACGAGGCCAATATGTCTGGCGATAAAATCGACCACGGCGGCTGTGTGAATACGCTAACCACTCTGCGCCCTTCACCACTGGCGAAGGGAAACCCGCAGCACACTAATCTGGTCGAGATCGAAAAAATATAACCCACTACGGCCATAAATTTTGACATGACATTTTGTTTGAAAAGCAATAAGTGAGTAATGATGAAAATCCATAACACAGAGGCGCTCATGTCGGCTGAAATCAGTCGTAGAAGTCTGATGAAAACCTCCGCACTTGGCAGTCTCGCGCTGGCAAGCAGTGCTTTCACTTTGCCGTTTTCCCAAATGGTCCGAGCGGCACAGGCACCGGTAGAAGAGAAAGCGGTCTGGAGTTCCTGCACCGTTAACTGCGGGAGCCGCTGTCTGTTACGTTTGCATGTGAAAGATGACACCGTGTACTGGGTGGAGTCTGATACAACAGGTGACGACGTTTACGGTAATCATCAGGTTCGGGCATGTTTACGCGGGCGCTCTATCCGCCGACGGATGAATCATCCTGACAGGTTGAAATATCCCATGAAGCGCGTCGGCAAGCGCGGTGAAGGTAAATTTGAACGGATAAGTTGGGACGAAGCCCTGGATACCATCAGTGATAATCTTCGGCGGATCCTAAAAGATTACGGCAATGAGGCTGTACATGTTCTCTATGGAACAGGCGTAGATGGCGGAAACATCACCAACTCAAACGTCCCGTACCGTCTGATGAACTCTTGCGGTGGTTTTCTCAGTCGCTATGGCAGCTACAGTACCGCACAGATCAGTGCCGCAATGAGTTATATGTTCGGTGCCAATGATGGCAACAGCCCGGATGATATCGCCAATACGAAACTGGTCGTTATGTTCGGAAATAACCCGGCAGAAACGCGGATGAGCGGCTTTCCGTCTTTACATGGACAGATGCCATCGACCATGGTACGGAAATGACCGCGACCCGTGATGGTGTTCGAGGAAAAGAAAAACTGGATGTCCCCATCAAGTTTTTATGGTGCTACGCCAGTAACACATTGATCAATCAGCATGGCGACATCAATCACACCCATGAGGTGCTTCAGGATGACAGCAAGTGCGAGATGATTGTTGGCATTGACCACTTCATGACTGCCTCGGCTAAGTATTGCGATATCCTGTTACCCGACCTGATGCCAACAGAGCAAGAAGACCTTATCTCTCATGAATCTGCCGGGAATATGGGCTATGTGATCCTCGCCCAACCCGCAACCTCAGCAAAATTTGAACGCAAACCCATCTACTGGATGCTGAGTGAAGTCGCCAAACGCTTAGGACCAGACGTTTATCAAACCTTTACTGAAGGTCGCAGTCAGCATGAATGGATCAAATATCTCCATGCGAAAACGAAGGAACGTAACCCTGAGATGCCCGACTACGAGGAGATGAAAACGACCGGGATCTTTAAGAAAAAATGCCCGGAAGAACACTACGTCGCTTTCCGCGCATTCCGTGTAGATCCACAGGCAAACCCGTTGAAAACACCTTCGGGAAAAATCGAAATTTATTCTGAACGACTGGCGACAATTGCGGATACCTGGGAATTGAAAAAAGATGAAATTATTCATCCACTGCCAGCGTATACCCCAGGTTTCGACGGTTGGAACGATCCCCTACGGGGGACCTATCCACTGCAGTTAACGGTATTCTGACCTCTCACCGCCCTTCACCGCTGGCAAAGGGAAACCCGTCGCACAGCAATCTTGTCCAGATCGAAAAGGTTTAAGGAGTAGCCCATGACCACACAATATGGATTTTTTATCGATTCCAGCCGCTGTACTGGCTGTAAAACCTGCGAACTGGCGTGCAAAGATTTTAAAGATCTTGGCCCGGAAGTCAGTTTCCGCCGTATTTATGAATATGCTGGCGGCGACTGGCAGGAAGATAATGGCGTCTGGCATCAGAATGTCTTTGCCTACTATCTCTCAATTTCGTGCAACCACTGCGATGATCCGGCGTGTACCAAAGTCTGCCCCAGCGGCGCAATGCACAAACGAGAAGATGGCTTTGTGGTGGTCGATGAAGATGTTTGTATCGGCTGCCGCTACTGCCACATGGCTTGTCCGTACGGCGCGCCACAGTACAATGCTGAAAAAGGGCACATGACGAAGTGCGATGGTTGTTATTCGCGCGTCGCCGAGGGGAAACAACCCATATGTGTCGAATCCTGCCCACTGCGTGCACTTGAGTTCGGTCCAATTGAAGAATTGCGCCAGAAGCACGGCACTCTGGCTGCCGTCGCGCCACTGCCGCGCGCGCATTTCACAAAACCCAATATCGTTATCAAACCTAACGCCAACAGCCGCCCGACCGGCGATACCACTGGTTATCTGGCTAATCCGGAGGAAGTGTAAAATGGGAAATGGATGGCATGAATGGCCACTGGTTATCTTTACCGTATTGGGTCAATGCGTAGTAGGCGCGCTGATTGTTAGCGGAATTGGCTGGTTCGCCGCCAAAAATGACGCAGACCGTCAGCACATTATTCGTGGCATGTTTTTCCTCTGGCTGTTGATGGGCATCGGGTTTATTGCCTCTGTCATGCACCTGGGATCGCCACTGCGGGCGTTTAACTCGCTGAATAGAATCGGAGCTTCTGGTCTGAGTAACGAGATTGCTGCCGGTTCCATATTTTTTGCCGTTGGCGGATTATGGTGGCTGGTGGCGGTCATCGGTAAAATGCCGCAAGCGTTGGGGAAACTCTGGTTACTTGTCAGCATGGCACTCGGCATCATTTTCGTCTGGATGATGACCTGCGTGTATCAAATCGACACTGTGCCAACCTGGCATAACGGTTACACTACGCTGGCTTTCTTCCTGACGGTATTGTTGAGCGGTCCAATACTTGCTGCCACAATTCTGCGTGCAGCCCGCGTTACATTTAATACCACACCATTTGCCATCATTAGCATTCTGGCGCTGATCGCTTGTGCCGGGTTGATTGTGCTGCAAGGTTTGTCTCTGGCGTCTATTCACTCATCCGTACAACAAGCCAGCGCACTGGTACCAGATTACGCCTCCTTACAGGTCTGGCGTGTGGTATTGTTATGCGCAGGTCTTGGATGCTGGCTTTGTCCGCTCATTCGTCGCCGTGAACCTCACGTTGCCGGACTTGTTCTGGGGCTAATCCTCATTCTTGGCGGTGAGATGATCGGGCGTGTGCTCTTTTATGGCCTGCACATGACGGTAGGAATGGCTATTGCAGGTTAACAAATTGGTGCGGGGCAACCCGCACATTTCAGGATGTTAGGAATGACCCATTTTTCACAGCAAGATAATTTTTCTGTTGCGGCGCGCGTGTTGGGCGCGCTGTTTTATTACGCTCCAGAGAGTGCGGAAGCCGCACCTCTGGTTGCGGTACTCACCAATGACGGCTGGGAAACTCAGTGGCCTCTACCAGAAGCGTCATTAGCGCCGCTGGTGACGGCTTTTCAGACACAATGTGAAGAGACTCACGCCCAGGCCTGGCAGCGTTTGTTTGTCGGCCCGTGGGCACTGCCGTCTCCGCCGTGGGGATCGGTCTGGCTGGATCGCGAATCTGTGCTGTTTGGCGATTCAACATTGGCACTTCGTCAGTGGATGCGCGAGAAAGGCATTCAGTTCGAAATGAAGCAAAACGAACCGGAAGATAATTTTGGTTCACTGCTGCTGATGGCTGCGTGGTTGGCGGAGAATGGTCGCCAGACAGAATGCGAAGAATTGCTGGCATGGCACCTTTTTCCGTGGTCAACACGTTTTCTTGACGTTTTTATCGAAAAAGCAGAACACCCTTTCTACCGTGCACTGGGTGAACTCGCTCGCTTAACGCTGGCGCAATGGCAATCACAACTGTTGATTCCTGTCGCGGTTAAACCGCTGTTTCGATAGGATCACCGTATTATTGCCGGATGGTGACGATTACACGCAATTCGGCAATTAATAGGTTACAGTGTCACGTTTTTTTTATCTCTTAAAGCACACACTGCTTTTGCGGCTGGCCTCTTTTGCCGCAAAATAGTCGCCCGTGTTTCATTGCCCATTTCTGCTCATGCATCATCTACACATCTATCCGGATCTGCGCACTATGTTCCGCCGTCTGCTTATCGCAACAATCGTCGGTATTCTTGCGGCCTTTGCCGTTGCCGGGTTTCGTCATGCGATGCTGCTACTGGAGTGGCTGTTCCTCAATAATGACTCTGGCAGTCTGGTCAATGCAGCGACAAATCTTTCCCCGTGGCGACGGCTGCTAACCCCGGCGCTCGGCGGACTGGCGGCGGGTTTGTTGCTGATGGGCTGGCAGAAATTTACCCAGCAACGCCCTCATGCGCCGACCGATTACATGGAAGCGTTGCAAACCGATGGTCAGTTTGATTACGCAGCAAGTCTGGTTAAATCGCTTGCCTCTCTGCTGGTAGTAACCAGCGGCAGTGCAATTGGTCGCGAAGGTGCGATGATTCTTTTAGCTGCCCTTGCAGCCTCGTGTTTTGCCCAACGTTTTACGCCACGCCAGGAGTGGAAATTATGGATCGCCTGTGGAGCTGCGGCGGGAATGGCTGCGGCCTATCGCGCCCCGCTTGCTGGTAGTTTATTTATAGCCGAAGTGCTGTTTGGCACTATGATGTTGGCCTCTCTCGGCCCGGTGATTATTTCCGCCGTCGTGGCGTTGCTGGTTAGCAATCTTATTAATCATAGCGACGCATTACTCTACAGCGTACAACTTTCAGTGACGGTTCAGGCTCGTGACTATGCGCTGATTATCAGTACAGGTGTGCTGGCAGGTCTGTGCGGACCACTGTTGTTAACGTTAATGAACGCCTGTCATCGTGGATTTGTGAGTCTCAAGCTTGCGCCGCCCTGGCAACTGGCACTGGGCGGGTTGATCGTGGGTCTTCTTTCCCTGTTCACACCTGCAGTGTGGGGCAACGGCTATAGCACCGTACAATCCTTTTTAACCGCTCCGCCACTGTTAATGATCATTGCCGGGATCTTCCTCTGTAAACTGTGTGCCGTGCTGGCGAGTAGTGGTTCTGGCGCGCCCGGTGGTGTCTTTACACCGACGCTATTTATCGGTCTTGCCATTGGCATGTTGTATGGTCGTAGCCTGGGATTATGGTTACCTGATGGCGAAGAAATTACGCTTTTACTCGGATTGACCGGGATGGCGACACTGTTGGCGGCGACCACGCACGCGCCGACTATGTCGACGTTGATGATATGTGAAATGACCGGGGAGTATCAGCTACTCCCCGGTTTATTGATTGCCTGCGTAATTGCGTCGGTAATTTCGCGGACGTTACACCGTGACTCTATCTACCGCCAGCACACTGCGAAGCATAGCTAAGCGGATGTATTGCCCCAGTTCACGCTGTTCGGCGCGCGGCAGATAAGGCAGTTCACCAATGAGCGGTGCCGGAAGTTTTTTACCGAGCACATCAATGATTTCCGCATAATGCGCCAGTCCTGGGTTGATTCGGTTAGCCACCCAGCCAATGAGCGGCAGCCCGTCGTTGGCAATCGCCTGAGCTGTTAGCAGTGCATGGTTAATGCAACCTTCCTGAATACCGACAACCATCAACACCGGCAGTTGTTCCTGCACCACCCATTCAGAGAGCGGACGCAAATCATTCATCAGACTGCGCCAGCCGCCAGTCCCTTCTACCACGACATGATCGACTTTATCGGTCAGGTTTGCCAGGCCGTTTGAAATGAGGGTGTAATTGATTGGGCAACTGTGCGCCACGCTACTTTCTTCTTCGCTTAACGCGATAGGATTAACTGCTTCATAAGGCAGTTCGATGGTTGAAACACTCTGCAACACCAGGGCATCTTTATTACGCAGCCCTTCGGGTGTCTCTTTGCTCCCCTTCGCTACGGGTTTATATCCCGCAACCGTTTTTCCCTGGGAGGCTAACGCTTGTAGCAATGCGCGGGAAACCACCGTTTTCCCTACAGAAGTGTCTGTACCGGTAATAAAGAAACGCTTCAGCATCACTAACTCCACCGTTATGCTTCACAAATATAAACCAGGAAAATAATTAACCTTGAAAGTCTAAGTTATGCTTTCCTGGCCCAAATTGAGATAGCGCAAATTTTGGTAGAACAGTTAAAAAATGTTAACCCTGCAACAGACGAATCAACAAAGAACCGTTATACATCGCGTCTTTTACCAGCGCAGCGCCTGCCATCGTGCCCTGGTTAGAAAACTGAGTACTCTCAACGCTAATGTGCTGACTATACGCAGGAAGGGCCTGCTGACGGATGCTGTCCGAGATGACCGGGAAGAGGATATCTGCCGCTTTACTTAACGGTGAGCCAATCAGTATTTTTTGTGGGTTAAATAAATTCACCATGATGGCAAGAATGCGACCGACATGCGCGCCTACCCCGGTAATGATGTCTTTTGCCAGTAAATCGCCGCGCAATGCCGCCTGACACAATGAGTCCACGGTTAACGGTTGTCCATGTAACATCGAGCTCATGGATTGATTGAGACGCAGCTGTGCCAGCTCAAGAATACTGTCCACACTGGCGATGGTTTCGAGGCAACCGTGATTCCCGCAATAACAGCGTTTCCCATACGGGTCGACCTGTGTGTGGCCTATTTCCACGAGGCTACTGCTGCCTGCGTGTAGCAGATGACCATCGGTAATGACGCCAGCCCCCACGTTGTGATCGATAACCACCTGAATCACATCGCGCGCCCCGCGTGAGGCACCAAACAAGGCCTCAGCCATCGTCCATGCGCTGATATCATGCTGAATATAAACCGGTACGCCGGTATGCTGCTCCAGCGCCTCGCCGAGCGGCATCTCTTTTACATCCTCGTAGAACGGCATGCGATGTACAATACCATTTTCCGTATCAATAATTCCCGGCAAGGTTATGGCAATCGAAGTCAGACGCTCAAGTTTTTTCTGGTGGCGGATAAAAAACTGATCGATATGGGAAATGATACGATCCAGCAATGGCGAGTCATCTTTTAACGCCAGTTCCTGCGACTCCTCCACTACCAGTTTGCTGCTCAGATCGCGCAAAGCAAGGAAAATCTCCCCGCGACTAATGCGCAGAGAAAGATAGTGCCAGGCTTCAGTTTCAACCACCAGCCCCACTGCCGGACGGCCACGGTTCCCCGCTTCTTTGATTTCCAGCTCTTGCACCAGGTGTGCTTCGAGCATCTCACGGACAATTTTAGTGATACTGGCAGGAGCCAGTTGCGCCAGACGGGAAAGATCGATACGCGAGACTGGACCAAGCTGATCAATCAGGCGATAAACTGCGCCCGCGTTGGTTTGCTTTATTTGATCAATGTGCCCAGGCTGGTTTTCAGCAACCACCGCATACTCCCTATATTTTCGCGCTCCGAAATAATCTGTAGGCTATGGTGAAGCACTTCAATACGTGTCGTCAAATTTTTACTTAGGCATGTGATTAACAGCACATTTTTCGGGCTTTTTCGCTGAAATTTCCCTCACCTGAGAGCATTCAGCAGATGAATACGAAAGTTACGCGCAGCCGGACTTTGTTCATGATGTTTCGGCCAGACCAACCACATTTCAGAAACCGCATCCTCTTCAGCAATCGGCACCCAGCGCATTTCGTTGAGCTGAACACGTTTAAATGACGCAGGCAAAATTGAAACACCCAGACCAGCGGAAACCAGACCGATGATGGTCATTGCCTCACCCACCTCCTGAGTGATGACGGGCGTCAAATTGTAACGTCTCATCAGCCCGAGAATATCGTCATACAGCCCTGTTCCGACGTGCGGATCAAAAAAGACAAAGGGTTCTTTCGCCAGTTCAGCCAGCGTTACACTCGGGTTATTTGCCAGGGGATGATCGTGCGGGATCATCGCCATAAGCGGTTCATGGACGATGACTGCGTGTTCAAGCGTCTCCGGTAACGCTGTGTTACGCAGCAATCCCATATCCAGCGTTCCTTCAATGAGCGGAGCGATTTGCTCGCGAGTGTTCATTTCGCGGGTTTGTAAATGGACATCGGGATAATCACGGCGAAACAGCGATAACGTATCGGACACCGCCCGAATAAAAGGAGCGGACGAAGTAAAACCAATGCGCAACTCCCCCGCTTCGCCCTGATGCAGCCTTTCAGCGCGAGCGGCAGCATCATCCACCATAGACAGGATTTGCCGACTATCTACAAGAAACTGTTTTCCTGCTTCCGTCAGCAATACACTGCGATTGGTCCGTGCCAGCAGTCGGGCACCAATTTGTTGCTCCAGCGCCTGAATCTGCTGACTTAGCGGTGGTTGCGAAATATTCAGGCGGGCAGCGGCGCGCCCGAAATGCAGCTCTTCTGCAACAGCAACAAAGTAACGCAGATGACGAAGTTCAATATTCATATTTAAAACATCTTATTTGAGATTATTAATATATTAGACAGAACAATTCGATTTTCCTAATCTATTCATAAGCCTGATCCACAGGCATATTTAGCAAGGATTTCAAGTGAGCCGTACTACAACTGTTGATGGCGCTCCGGCAAGCGACACTGACAAGCAAAGCATTTCTCAGCCAAATCATTTTATTAAACGCGGTACGCCGCAATTTATGCGCGTCACCCTGGCGCTTTTCTCTGCCGGACTGGCAACCTTCGCACTTCTCTATTGTGTGCAACCTATCCTTCCGGTGCTTTCGCAGGAGTTTGGTTTAACGCCTGCGAACAGTAGTATTTCACTGTCCATTTCAACGGCGATGTTGGCTATCGGTTTGCTGTTTACTGGCCCGCTATCCGATGCCATTGGTCGCAAACCAGTGATGGTCACGGCGCTACTGTTGGCCTCCATTTGTACGTTACTTTCGACAATGATGACCAGCTGGCACGGCATTTTGATTATGCGCGCCTTGATTGGGCTTTCGTTAAGTGGCGTGGCAGCCGTTGGCATGACTTATCTTAGCGAGGAAATCCACCCTAGTTTCGTGGCCTTTTCAATGGGGTTGTATATCAGCGGCAACTCAATTGGCGGCATGAGCGGACGCTTAATTAGCGGTGTCTTCACGGACTTTTTTAACTGGCGAATTGCTCTGGCGGCAATCGGTTGTTTCGCGCTGGCCTCGGCGTTGATGTTCTGGAAAATCCTCCCTGAATCACGCCATTTTCGCCCGACTTCGCTGCGCCCTAAGACGTTATTTATCAACTTTCGTCTGCACTGGCGTGACCGGGGATTACCGTTATTGTTCGCAGAAGGCTTTTTGCTGATGGGGTCGTTCGTCACGCTGTTTAATTACATCGGCTATAGGTTGATGCTTTCCCCCTGGCATGTCAGTCAGGCCGTGGTTGGCTTATTATCGCTGGCTTATTTGACCGGTACATGGAGCTCACCCAAAGCCGGAACCATGACCGCCCGCTATGGACGCGGTCCGGTGATGTTGTTTTCGACGGGGGTTATGCTGTTTGGTTTACTGATGACCTTATTCAGCTCGCTGTGGCTGATCTTTGCCGGAATGTTACTCTTCTCAGCCGGATTCTTCGCAGCCCACTCCGTTGCCAGCAGCTGGATCGGCCCCCGCGCAAAACGCGCTAAAGGCCAGGCCTCCTCGCTGTATCTGTTCAGTTACTATCTGGGGTCGAGTATTGCCGGGACGCTGGGTGGTGTTTTCTGGCATAACTATGGCTGGAACGGCGTCGGCGCATTTATTGCTCTGATGCTGGTCATTGCTCTGCTGGTCGGGACGCGTTTGCATCATCGTCTGCACGCCTGAAAAAATAAGTCCGGACTGAGGTAAATACCCGTCCGGACTTATTGCCTGCTCAAACCAACGTTAATAGCCATCCTAAAATAGACGAAGCGCCAGCCAATTCCCGCAGCGCATCTAGCGTCATCAGGATTATAAGTACCCAAATAAACGGATTCATTTTGCTGTGTGTCATTTATTACTGATGCGCAGTTATTCTACCGCTTTGTAAGTAGTAAAATAGTTAACACGATCAAGACTACTTTATTGGTAGCTAAATTTTCCTTAAGTCACAATACGTTATTATCAATGCTGTAATTTATTCAGCGTTTGTACATATCGTTACACGCTGAAACCAACCACTCACGGAAGTCTGCCATTCCCAGGGATATAGTTATTTCAACGGCCCCGCAGTGGGGTTAAATGAAAAAACAAATTGAGGGTATGACAATGAAAAAAGTATTAGCTCTGGTTGTTGCCGCTGCTATGGGTCTGTCTTCTGCTGCCTTTGCTGCAGAGACTGCGACCACACCTGCTCCGACTGCGACGACCACCAAAGCAGCGCCTGCGAAAACCACACATCATAAAAAACAGCATAAAGCAGCACCTGCCCAGAAAGCGCAGGCGGCTAAAAAGCATCATAAAAATGCCAAAGCTGAACAGAAAGCTCCTGAACAAAAAGCGCAGGCAGCGAAGAAACACGCCAAGAAACACAGCCATCAGCAACCGGCAAAACCTGCTGCACAACCCGCAGCGTAAGTTTTCAACAGTAATGCTGGCGCGCCCCCTCGCGCCTGAAAATTACGGTGCTAAGCGGGTAACGTTTAGCACCGCCTTTAGCGGAGGGTAGTATGGTGGGCCGTTATCGCTTTGAGTTCATTCTTATCATCCTTATTTTATGCGCACTGATTGCCGCCCGTTTTTATCTTTCCTGATCGTAGTTATCTGATTTTACTCCCACTTTCATCCCGTCCCGTCTATAGTATTTATGAGGGTTTGCTTTTAATAATCATAATTACCCACCAGAGTGTGATATGCGTACAACCATTGCTGTAGTGTTGGGTGCAATTAGTTTGACGTCTGCTTTTGTGTTTGCAGATAAACCAGACGTTGCCAAATCGGCAAACGATGAGGTCAGCACCCTGTTTTTTGGTCATGATGATCGTGTGCCAGTGAATGACACGACCCAATCACCGTGGGATGCGGTTGGCCAACTGGAAACGGCCAGCGGCAATTTATGTACGGCGACGCTGATTGCACCCAATCTGGCATTAACGGCAGGACACTGTTTATTGACGCCGCCAAAGGGTAAAGCCGATAAAGCGGTAGCGCTGCGTTTCGTGTCAAATAAAGGTCTTTGGCGCTATGAGATCCACGACATAGAAGGCCGCGTTGATCCAACACTGGGAAAGCGGTTAAAAGCAGATGGGGATGGCTGGATTGTACCTCCCGCAGCTGCGCCGTGGGACTTCGGTTTGATTGTGCTACGTAATCCCCCTTCTGGCATTACACCGTTGCCGTTATTTGAGGGAGATAAAGCCGCGCTTACCGCCGCATTAAAAGCGGCTGGTCGTAAAGTGACTCAGGCGGGCTACCCTGAAGATCATCTCGATACGTTGTACAGTCATCAAAACTGTGAAGTGACTGGCTGGGCGCAAACGTCGGTGATGTCGCATCAGTGCGATACCTTGCCGGGTGACAGCGGTTCGCCTCTGATGTTGCATACCGATGACGGCTGGCAATTAATTGGGGTGCAAAGCTCGGCTCCTGCCGCGAAAGATCGCTGGCGCGCCGATAACCGGGCCATTTCTGTTACCGGTTTTCGCGACAAGCTGGATCAACTGTCGCAAAAATAATGTTCAAACGCTGCCCGACAGCGCGGGCAGCGTGTTCATCAGGCAAGTTTCACCATGATCATTCCAGCCAACAGCAGCACCAGGCCAATCCAGCCTTTACGATTTAACCGTTGACCAAACAAGATCCAACCTGCGGCTAACGTGGCGGCAATACCAAACCCGCCCCACAATGCATAAGCGACAGACAAGTCGATCCCTTTAACGGCCTGAGAAAGCGCACTAAAGGCAGCCAGCACCGCCGCCAGAGAGAGCAAGCCAAATATTTTGCGACGAAAGCCGTCAGAAAATTTCAAAAAGACGTTAGCAACGATTTCCAGCACGATTGCCAATGCCAGCCAGGCGGCGTGAACCCATTCAAACTGCGCCATGGTTCACCTCCAGTTCAGGTTTACGCGCTTTACGGGTACCTGACTTGATCAACACAATCCCGGCCACCAGGGTGGTTAACCCGGCAATTTTCATCAGCGATAAACTTTCGTCGAATAACAAAACGCTAAACAAGGTAATAAATAAAATACCAATACCTTCCCACAGCGCATAAGCTACGCCTAAGGCGATTTTTTTAACGGCGAAAGAGAGAAATATATACGACAGAGAAATCATCACCAGCATTAAAATAAAGCCGCCATTTCCCTCACTGACGCTCGCCCATTTCATTGACAGCGTACCGGTAATTTCCGTAGCAATAGCCAGGCCTAATAAAATCCAATAAATATACATTGTCCTTCTCCTGCAAGAGAATTATTTTAATTTTCGCTTAATTCAGCGAAACCAAAGTAAAGTGATCAAGCCCCGCGCATAGCGCAAGCTTAGGCAGAAGAAAGGACTAAAGCGCGTTGCGCCAGTGCTGCTCACCTACGAGCAAGATAGTGGATGAGGTACGAAGATGGGTAAATGTAGAAAATAACGTCCTGAACAAATTGTCCATAATATTACAATTATCCGCAGTGTTGCTTCTCGTCATCGCGGATGATAATTGTCCTCGGTAGTTGAACACGCCTGATTTGTATCATAGCTTAAGAATTAACTCAAAATATTTTCACTTCTTTACCTGAGCGGTTTGATTTTCGTTATGATGAAGGAGCGAAAAAGACATTATTATTAGCAAAGGAAGAAAAAACGGGGACAAGCATGGCAAAGCCGATCATCACGCTCAATGGCCTAAAAATCGTCATTATGTTGGGAATGCTGGTCATTATTCTCTGCGGTATCCGTTTTGCCGCCGAGATTATCGTGCCGTTTATTCTCGCATTATTTATTGCTGTTATTCTTAACCCGCTGGTGCAACACATGGTCCGCTGGCGTGTGCCGCGTGTACTGGCAGTGTCGATTTTGATGACCATCATCGTGATGGCGATGGTGTTGCTGTTAGCTTATCTGGGGTCCGCGCTCAATGAGTTGACGCGGACGTTACCGCAATATCGCAACTCTATTATGACGCCGCTGCAAGCGATTGAACCGTTGTTGCAACGCGTAGGGATTGATGTCTCAGTTGACCAACTGGCGCATTACATTGATCCGAACGCGGCGATGACGTTGCTCACCAACTTATTGACGCAGTTATCTAATGCCATGTCATCAATCTTTTTATTGCTGCTGACGGTGCTGTTTATGTTGCTCGAAGTGCCACAATTGCCCGGAAAATTTCAGCAAATGATGGCGCGTCCGGTTGAAGGGATGGCGGCGATTCAGCGCGCGATTGACAGCGTGTCTCATTATCTGGTGCTGAAAACAGCCATCAGCATCATCACCGGCCTGGTCGCCTGGGCGATGCTCGCCGCACTCGATGTTCGCTTCGCTTTTGTCTGGGGATTGCTGGCCTTTGCGCTTAATTACATCCCCAATATTGGTTCAGTTCTCGCGGCAATCCCCCCTATCGCTCAGGTACTGGTGTTTAATGGCTTCTACGAAGCGTTGCTGGTGCTGGCGGGATATCTGCTGATTAATCTTGTCTTCGGCAATATTCTGGAGCCGCGCATCATGGGGCGTGGGCTGGGGCTTTCCACATTGGTGGTATTTTTGTCGTTGATTTTTTGGGGATGGTTGTTAGGACCGGTGGGTATGCTGCTTTCCGTGCCGTTGACAATTATTGTCAAAATTGCGCTTGAACAAACAGCGGGAGGTCAAAGCATCGCCGTTCTGTTAAGCGATCTCAATAAAGAGTGACGGCCTCCGCAGAGGCCGTCAGGGTTACAGAGCTTTCAGGATTGCATCCACGCTGGCTTTGGCGTCACCAAACAGCATGTGGGTGTTTTCCTTGAAGAACAGCGGGTTTTGCACACCAGCATAGCCAGTGTTCATCGAACGTTTAAAGACAATCACGTTCTGCGCTTTCCACACTTCCAGCACAGGCATACCAGCAATCGGACTCTTCGGATCATCCTGCGCCGCCGGGTTAACCGTATCGTTAGCACCAATCACCAGTACGGTATCGGTATCAGCAAAGTCATCGTTGATCTCGTCCATTTCCAGCACGATGTCATACGGTACTTTTGCTTCAGCCAGCAATACGTTCATATGTCCAGGCAAACGCCCCGCAACCGGGTGGATACCGAAACGCACGTTAATACCACGAGCGCGCAATTTCTCAGTAATTTCAGCGACAGGATATTGCGCCTGCGCAACTGCCATGCCGTACCCCGGAGTAATGATCACTGAATGGGAATTTTTCAGCAGTTCCGCTGTCTCTTCTGCGGTGATTTCGCGGTGCTCGCCCACTTCCTGATCATCACCAGTAGAAGAGCCGTCGGTGCCGAAACCGCCCGCAATAACGCTGATAAAGGAACGGTTCATCGCCTTACACATAATGTAAGAAAGGATAGCCCCCGAAGAACCGACCAGCGCACCGGTCACAATCAGCAGGTCGTTGCTGAGCATAAAGCCCGCAGCCGCAGCCGCCCAGCCGGAGTACGAGTTCAGCATCGACACCACCACTGGCATATCTGCACCACCGATGGAGGCGACTAAATGCCAGCCGAATACCAGCGCAATGGCGGTCATTATCAGCAATGCCAGCACTTGCAGGCCGACGCTATCCGTGCGAACAAATACAATCAGCAGCAGGAAGGAAACGATCAGAGCCGCCAGGTTCATTTTGTGACGGTTTGGCAGCATCAACGGTTTAGACGAAATCTTGCCACACAGTTTGCCGAACGCCACCACCGAACCCGTAAACGTTACCGCCCCGATGAAGATACCGAGGAACACTTCCGTCAGGTGAATATTGACCAGAATCGGTGCCATTCCCGCGTCATGATGCAGATAGCTGTTAAAACCAACCAGCACTGCCGCCAGACCCACGAAGCTATGCAGGATCGCCACCAGTTCTGGCATTTCGGTCATTTCAACTTTCTTCGCCAGACGGATACCAATTGCCCCACCAATAACCATCGCCAGCAAGATCCAGCCAACATTACCCGTATCCGGTCCAAAAATGGTTGCGATTAACGCAATCGCCATACCGGCGATACCGAAATTGTTACCCTGGCGAGACGTTTCATGTTTCGAAAGCCCGGCCAGACTGAAGATAAACAGGATCGCGGCAACAATGTATGCAGCTGTAACTAATCCTCCAGACATATGTTACCCCTTAATTTTTGCGGAACATTTTCAGCATGCGCTGAGTCACGGTGAAGCCACCGAAAATATTAATGCTGGCTATAAGCACCGCGATAAAACTAAGGAAGCTAACCCAGCCGCCCTGGCCAATCTGCAACAGTGCTCCGACAACAATAATCCCTGAAATCGCGTTGGTGACCGACATCAACGGTGTATGCAGCGCGTGCGATACATTCCACACCACGTAATAACCGACAACGCAGGCCAGCGCGAACACAGTGAAGTGTCCAAGGAACTCTTTTGGCGCAACGCTTGCCATCCAGCCGAAAAGGATGATTGCCAACGCCATCAACGCGTATTTACGCCACGGTGAGCAGGCACATTTTTCCTCAGTTTTCACTTCCGGTGCCGCTTTTTGTGCCGTCTGCGGCTGAGCTGATACCTGAATCGGCGGTGCCGGCCAGGTAATTTCGCCCGCACGGATCACAGTCACGCCACGAATCACCACATCATCAAAATCCACAGTGATGTTGCCGTCTTTCTCTTTGCACAACAGTTTCAGCAGATTAACGAGGTTAGTGCCGTAAAGCTGTGAGGATTGCGTCGGCAGACGGCCCGGAAGATCGGTGTAACCAATTACTTTGACACCATTTTCCGTAGTGAAGATTTCACCCGGCACGGTGTATTCACAGTTGCCGCCGTTTTGGGCTGCCAGGTCGACAATCACACTGCCCGCCTTCATGGAGTCAACCATTTCACGGGTAATTAGCTTCGGCGCTGGTTTGCCTGGAATAAGCGCGGTGGTGACAATGATATCGACCTCTTTTGCCTGGGCGGCAAAGAGTTCCATTTCCGCTTTGATGAACGCGTCCGACATCACTTTGGCATAGCCATCGCCGCTGCCCGCTTCCTCTTTAAAATCCAGCTCGAGGAATTCTGCGCCCATACTTTGAACTTGTTCTTTCACTTCCGGGCGGGTGTCGAATGCACGCACAATCGCGCCGAGACTGTTTGCTGCGCCAATGGCGGCCAGACCTGCGACACCGGCACCAATCACCATCACTTTTGCCGGTGGCACTTTCCCGGCCGCAGTGATTTGTCCGGTAAAGAAGCGCCCAAATTCATGTGCCGCTTCAACAATGGCGCGATAACCGGCGATATTCGCCATCGAGCTTAGTGCGTCCAGCGATTGTGCGCGTGAGATACGCGGCACAGAGTCCATCGCCATCACGGTCACGTTACGTTCCGCAAGTTTTTGCATTAATTCCGGATTCTGCGCAGGCCAGATAAAACTCACCAGCGTTGTCCCAGGATTCAGTAACGCAATTTCATCATCTAACGGCGCATTGACCTTCAGAATGATCTCTGACTGCCAGACGCTATTCCCTTCTACAATTTCAGCGCCCGCTTGCACAAACGCCTTATCGTCAAAACTTGCCAGTTGACCCGCGCCGCTCTCTACCGCGACGGTAAAACCCAGTTTCAGCAGCTGTTCCACTGTTTTTGGCGTTGCTGCAACACGGGTTTCATTGGTTAACCGTTCTCTTGGTATTCCAATTCGCATGATATTCCCTTCCATCGGTTTTATTGATGATGGTTTGCTTGTGTCAGGAGCCACACAAGCCGCTCATGTACGAGCTAAATGTTACTCCGTTAAAATAAATTAGTAACAAACGCCCTATAACGTACTGAAAATTATGCCTGTGATCTAGCGCCAAAAATCAGTATTTCGGCGTGAACTCGCAAAATATTAACGATTCAGCCGTGATAGTGGGATAAACACCTTAGAACGCCGGATAAAGACTGATAATTGTCTTCGGCGGCCGGGTAAAACGAGACATCGCCCCGGCACAAATCACTACTTAACATTAAATTAACTTATACAATTCAGTTGCTTCAGTAGTATTGATGGTGATACGGCTGTTTTTTAAGCATAGACGGTCATTTGAGCAGAATTAAAATTGGTTTAAGGAATGTGATATGAAAAATGACGCAGACAGTTACACCGTTTAAATGCAATAATCAGCCACGTTTCTCGTTAATAACAATACCAGTACCTGGTTTGCGCAAGGCGAAGGATTATTTTTATGAAGCTTAAGAACACCCTCCTGGCGTCGGCACTGCTTTCTGCTACGGCATTCTCCGTTAACGCAGCAACAGAACTGACACCGGAGCAAGCGGCAGCGGTTAAACCTTTTGACCGTGTAGTGGTTACCGGTCGTTTTAATGCTATTGGCGAAGCGGTGAAAGCCGTTTCTCGTCGCGCAGATAAAGAAGGTGCCGCCTCTTTTTATGTTGTCGACACTTCTGATTTTGGTAACAGCGGTAACTGGCGTGTGGTCGCTGACCTCTATAAAGCCGATGCTGAAAAAGCAGAAGAAACAAGTAATCGCGTAATTAACGGTGTTGTCGAACTGCCGAAAGATCAGGCTGTTCTGATTGAACCGTTTGACACGGTCACCGTCCAGGGCTTCTATCGTAGCCAGCCAGAAGTCAATGATGCCATCACCAAAGCGGCAAAAGCGAAAGGTGCCTACTCTTTCTACATTGTTCGTCAAATCGATGCCAACCAGGGCGGTAACCAGCGTATTACTGCATTCATCTATAAAAAAGATGCTAAGAAACGTATCGTCCAGAGCCCGGATGTAATCCCGGCAGATTCCGAAGCAGGACGTGCAGCTCTGGCTGCCGGTGGCGAAGCCGCGAAGAAAGTTGAGATCCCGGGTGTTGCGACTACCGCATCACCAAGTTCTGAAGTCGGTCGCTTCTTTGAAACCCAGTCATCAAAAGGCGGGCGTTACACCGTCACGCTCCCGGATGGCACTAAAGTCGAAGAACTGAACAAAGCGACAGCAGCGATGATGGTCCCGTTCGACAGCATCAAATTCTCTGGCAACTACGGCAACATGACCGAAGTCTCCTATCAGGTTGCGAAACGTGCCGCGAAGAAAGGTGCTAAGTATTACCACATCACCCGCCAGTGGCAGGAACGTGGTAATAACCTGACCGTCAGCGCAGATCTGTATAAATAACTATTCAGTTACTCCTATAAGGCGGCTTGATGCCGCCTTTCGCATTTTTAGTCATAAATTTCCCTGCGACCATTGCATGCAGACACATCTCTTCGTAAAATCCCGCGCTTCAGTGGCAAACTCCATTTTTATGCGTTTTGCCCTAATATTTATTCTTCTTGTCACGTTTTAATCACTGGATATCGATGGAAAAGAAACTGGGACTGAGCGCACTCACCGCGCTGGTATTAAGCTCAATGCTGGGCGCGGGTGTTTTCAGTCTGCCGCAAAATATGGCGGCAGTTGCCAGCCCGGCAGCACTGCTCATCGGCTGGGGTATTACTGGCGCTGGCATTTTATTGCTGGCCTTTGCCATGCTGATCCTCACGCGCATTCGCCCCGAACTTGACGGCGGTATCTTTACCTATGCCCGCGAAGGGTTTGGCGAGCTAATCGGCTTTTGTTCCGCATGGGGATACTGGCTGTGCGCGGTCATCGCCAACGTCTCCTATCTGGTGATCGTTTTTTCCGCGTTAAGCTTTTTTACGGACACGCCGGAATTGCGCCTGTTTGGCGATGGTAATACCTGGCAATCGATCGTCGGTGCATCGGCTTTATTGTGGATTGTTCACTTTTTGATCCTGCGCGGGGTGCAAACCGCTGCCAGCATTAACCTTGTGGCGACACTGGCAAAATTGTTGCCGTTGGGTCTGTTTGTTGTGCTGGCGATGATGATGTTCAAACTGGATACCTTCAAGCTCGACTTCACCGGACTTGCACTTGGCGTACCCGTGTGGGAACAGGTGAAAAACACCATGCTGATCACCCTGTGGGTTTTCATTGGTGTGGAAGGTGCCGTGGTTGTTTCTGCGCGTGCGCGTAATAAGCGTGATGTTGGCAAAGCGACACTGCTGGCGGTTCTCTCCGCTCTGGGCGTTTATTTGCTGGTAACGCTGCTTTCGCTGGGCGTGGTGGCACGTCCTGAACTGGCTGAAATTCGTAACCCGTCAATGGCCGGTCTGATGGTGGAAATGATGGGACCGTGGGGCGAAATCATCATCGCTGCCGGTTTGATCGTTTCCGTTTGCGGCGCGTACTTAAGCTGGACCATCATGGCAGCAGAAGTTCCGTTCCTTGCAGCCACTCATAAAGCATTCCCGCGCATTTTTGCGCGCCAGAACGCACAAGCTGCGCCATCCGCTTCACTGTGGCTGACCAACATCTGCGTGCAAATTTGTCTGGTGCTCATCTGGCTGACCGGTTCCGATTACAACACATTGCTGACCATCGCCTCAGAAATGATTCTGGTGCCCTATTTCCTGGTCGGCGCGTTCTTGCTGAAAATCGCAACCCGTCCACTGCATAAGGCGGTAGGTGTCGGTGCCTGCATTTATGGCTTATGGTTACTGTACGCCTCTGGTCCAATGCACTTGCTGTTATCCGTTGTTCTGTATGCGCCGGGGCTGCTGGTTTTCCTGTACGCGCGTAAAACGCATACACATGATAATGTACTGAACCGTCAGGAAATGGTGCTGATTGGCATGCTGTTAATTGCCTCAGTTCCGGCGACCTGGATGCTGGTGGGATAACGTTCATCCCATCGTTGGATAGCAAAGGAGATAACGATGGGTAAAACCCAGTCCTTGCCAATATTAATTACTGGCGGAGGTCGCCGCATCGGCCTCGCCCTCGCATGGCATTTCATTAATCAAAAGCAACCGGTGATTGTCAGCTGTCGGACGCACTATCCCGCCATTGATGGACTGATTAAGGCAGGTGCGCAGTGTATTCAGGCTGATTTTTCGACCAACGACGGTGTGATGGCGTTTGCCGATGAAGTACTAAAAAGCACCCATGGTCTGCGTGCTATTTTGCATAACGCCAGCGCGTGGATGGCGGAAAAACCGGGAGCGCCACTGACCGACGTACTGGCTTGCATGATGCAGATCCACGTTAATACCCCATACCTGCTCAACCATGCTCTGGAAAGATTACTGCGTGGGCACGGACACGCCGCCAGCGATATCATTCACTTTACCGATTATGTGGTGGAGCGCGGTAGCGACAAACATATTGCCTATGCTGCAAGCAAAGCGGCACTGGATAATATGACCCGCTCGTTTGCCCGCAAGCTGGCACCGGAAGTGAAAGTGAATTCTATTGCGCCATCGCTGATCCTGTTTAATGAACATGATGATGCCGAATATCGACAACAGGCGCTGAATAAATCACTGATGAAAACCGCGCCTGGCGAGAAAGAAGTGATCGACCTGGTCGATTACTTACTTACCAGCTGCTTTGTCACCGGACGCAGTCTCCCACTTGATGGCGGTCGTCATCTGCGTTAATGCAGCTTAATCCAGCATATAATCAACACCCATGCGCTTATTCCCCAGCACGCAACAGAGCCAACAAAAGCAGCGGGCAAGCGCATCATTCCGGTGAAATACCATAGCGACGCCAGGTAAACAAAATAGGGAATAATCGACCACATACTAAAAATGATGGTTGCGCGTAAGGCTTCAATGCCGCGTTCGCTGGCAACAATATAATGCGCGATAAGCGCAAAGGTCGGGAAAAGTGGAATCAGCCCGGCGATATAAT
This sequence comes from Escherichia sp. WS2035, assembly GCF_046487065.1. Taxonomy (NCBI): domain Bacteria; kingdom Pseudomonadati; phylum Pseudomonadota; class Gammaproteobacteria; order Enterobacterales; family Enterobacteriaceae; genus Escherichia; species Escherichia sp. WS2035. The sequence goes on along the minus strand of NZ_JBJQKD010000009.1, from coordinate 155,155 downwards.
AATTTTTCGTTTTTGCTAAAACACCAATCAACAGCACTACCAGCGCACCGAGCGCGGCTTTGATTACCAGCCCCATCTTTTTACCTTAACACTTCCATAACAAGTCATCAGTAGAATACCTGATGAAACCTTGTTTAGAAACGATTGATAGTAAGTAAAAACAGTGCGGTGTATTGTGACGTTTTTATATCTACCGTGAATGTTATGAACACTATCGTATTTGTGGAAGATGATGCGGAAGTCGGTGCACTGATTGCCGCATACCTGGCAAAACATGATATGCAGGTTACCGTAGAGCCGCGCGGCGACCGGGCCGAAGAAACTATTCTGCGAGAAAATCCGGATTTGGTGTTACTCGACATCATGCTACCAGGCAAGGACGGCATGACCATTTGTCGTGATTTACGCGCAAAGTGGTCCGGACCGATTGTTCTTCTAACCTCTCTCGATAGCGATATGAACCACATCCTGGCACTGGAAATGGGCGCCTGCGACTATATTCTCAAAACGACGCCCCCTGCTGTTTTGTTAGCGCGTTTACGCTTGCATTTGCGTCAGAATGAGCAAGCCACAGTGACCAAAGGTATTCAGGAAACGTCTCTGACTCCCTACAAAGCCCTGCATTTCGGCACGTTGACCATCGATCCCATCAACCGCGTAGTCTCCCTGGCTAACACTGAAATCTCGCTCTCGACAGCTGATTTCGAATTATTGTGGGAATTAGCTACCCATGCCGGGCAAATCATGGACCGCGATGCATTGCTGAAAAATTTACGCGGCGTCAGTTATGACGGGCTGGATCGTAGCGTGGACGTGGCTATTTCGCGGTTAAGAAAAAAACTGCTCGATAACGCCGCAGAACCTTATCGTATTAAAACCGTGCGTAACAAAGGCTATCTTTTTGCGCCTCATGCGTGGGAATAAGCGATGAAAAAACTGTTTATCCAGTTTTACCTGTTATTGTTTGTCTGCTTCCTTGTGATGTCTCTGCTGGTCGGGCTGGTGTACAAATTTACCGCCGAACGCGCAGGCAAACAGTCGCTGGATGATTTGATGAACAGTTCGCTGTATCTGATGCGCAGCGAATTGCGTGAGATCCCCCCACACGACTGGGGTAAGACGCTGAAAGAGATGGATTTAAATCTCTCTTTCGATCTGCGTGTCGAGCCGCTGAGTAAATATCATCTTGATGATATTTCCATGCACCGGCTGCGTGGCGGCGAAATTGTCGCTCTGGACGATCAGTACACTTTTTTGCAACGTATCCCACGCAGCCACTACGTGCTGGCAGTTGGTCCTGTTCCTTATCTTTATTACCTCCATCAGATGCGATTGCTGGATATCGCCCTGATCGCTTTTATTGCCATTTCCCTCGCCTTTCCGGTGTTTATCTGGATGCGTCCGCACTGGCAGGATATGTTAAAACTGGAAGCAGCGGCGCAACGATTTGGCGATGGGCATCTCAGTGAGCGTATCCACTTTGATGAAGGTTCGAGCTTTGAACGACTTGGCGTCGCATTTAACCAGATGGCGGACAATATCAACGCCTTGATTGCCAGCAAAAAACAGCTTATTGACGGTATCGCTCACGAACTGCGAACACCGTTAGTGCGCCTGCGTTATCGACTGGAGATGAGCGATAACCTGAGCGCCGCCGAATCCCAGGCGTTGAATCGCGATATCAGTCAACTTGAAGCTTTAATTGAAGAGCTGCTGACTTATGCCCGGCTCGATCGCCCACAAAATGAGCTTCATCTTAGCGAACCAGACCTGCCGTTGTGGCTGTCAACGCATCTGGCAGATATTCAGGCAGTAACGCCCGATAAAACGGTACGGATAAAAACGCTCGCGCAAGGCCATTATGCTGCGTTGGATATGCGCTTAATGGAGCGCGTGCTGGATAATTTGCTCAATAACGCCCTGCGCTACTGTCACTCAACGGTTGAAACCAGCCTGCTACTGTCGGGGAATAGAGCGACATTAATTGTTGAGGATGATGGCCCAGGGATTGCCCCAGAAAACCGCGAACATATCTTTGAACCTTTTGTTCGCCTCGATCCCAGCCGGGATCGCTCAACCGGCGGCTGCGGGCTGGGGCTGGCCATTGTCCACTCTATAGCACTGGCAATGGGCGGTACGGTTAATTGTGACACCAGCGAACTGGGGGGTGCCCGCTTCTCGTTCAGCTGGCCGTTATGGCATAACATCCCGCAATTTACCTCTGCCTGACACTATGCGCACGGTGGTCAAGTCACCACCACTGTGCTATAAAATAAGGATGTTGTAACTAAAGTGATTAATATTATGGCGCGTTACGATCTCGTAGACCGACTCAACACTACTTTTCGCCAGATGGAACAAGAGCTGGCTGCATTTGCCGCTCATCTTGAGCAACACAAGCTATTGGTTGCCCGCGTGTTCTCTTTGCCGGAGGTAAAAAAAGAGGATGAGCATAATCCGCTTAATCGTATTGAGGTAAAACAACATCTCGGCAACGACGCGCAGTCGCTGGCGTTGCGTCATTTCCGCCATTTATTTATTCAACAACAGTCCGAAAATCGCAGCAGCAAAGCCGCCGTCCGTCTGCCTGGCGTGTTGTGTTACCAGGTCGATAACTTTTCGCAAGCAGCGTTGGTCAGTCATATTCAGCACATCAATAAACTCAAGACCACGTTCGAGCATATCGTCACGGTTGAATCAGAACTCCCCTCCGTGGCACGTTTTGAATGGGTACATCGTCATTTTCCGGGGCTGATTACCCTTAATGCTTACCGCACGCTCACCGTTCTGCACGACCCCGCCACTTTACGTTTTGGCTGGGCTAATAAACATATCATTAAAAATTTGCATCGTGATGAAGTCCTGGCACAGCTGGAAAAAAGCCTGAAATCACCACGCAGTGTCGCACCGTGGACGCGCGAGGAGTGGCAAAGAAAACTGGAGCGAGAATATCAGGATATCGCTGCCCTGCCACAGAACGCGAAGTTAAAAATCAAACGTCCGGTGAAGGTGCAGCCGATTGCCCGCGTCTGGTATAAGGGAGATCAAAAACAAGTACAACACGCCTGCCCTACGCCGCTGATTGCGCTGATTAATCGGGATAATGGCGCGGGCGTGCCGGACGTTGGTGAGTTGTTAAATTACGATGCCGACAATGTGCAGCACCGTTATAAACCACAGGCGCAGCCGCTTCGTTTAATCATTCCACGGCTGCACCTGTATGTTGCAGATTAACCCCCGGCTTTCATACTGCCGACCATCTGTTCTGGCCGTACCCAGCGGTCAAACTCGGCTTCGCTAAGATACCCCAGCGCAAGGGCCGCCGCTTTTAAGGTCAGCCCTTCTTTATGCGCCTTTTTGGCGATCTCGGCGGCTTTGTCATAACCAATGTGGGTGTTAAGCGCAGTCACCAGCATCAGCGATTCATTGAGTAATTGATTGATTCGCTCACGATTCGGTTCAATGCCCACTGCGCAGTGTTTGTTGAAACTTTCCATGCCATCTGCCAGCAAGCGCACCGATTGCAGGAAATTATGGATCACCATCGGACGGAAGACGTTCAGTTCAAAGTTACCGGAAGCGCCACCCATGTTGATCGCCACGTCATTCCCCATCACCTGACAGCAGAGCATGGTTAATGCTTCACACTGTGTTGGGTTCACTTTCCCTGGCATGATTGAGCTGCCCGGCTCATTTTCCGGGATTGAGATTTCACCAATTCCGCAGCGCGGGCCAGAGGCCAGCCAGCGGACATCATTGGCAATTTTCATCAGTGACGCAGCCAACCCTTTCAACGCGCCGTGCGCCTGAACCAGGGCATCACAGGTCGCCAGCGCTTCAAATTTGTTCGGTGCGGTAACAAACGGTGCACAGGTAATGACTGCCAGTTCATCTGCTACGCGACGCGCATATTCCGGATGGGTATTTAGTCCAGTACCCACCGCTGTACCGCCCAGAGCCAGTTCCGCTACGTGAGGCAGGCTGTATTCGATATGTTTGAGATTATGCTCCAGCATCGCTACCCAGCCGGAAATCTCCTGCCCCAGCGTTAACGGCGTGGCGTCCTGCAAGTGGGTACGACCGATTTTGACGATATCAGCAAATGCGCGGGATTTTTCACTCAGCGTCTGGGTCAGGGTTTTAAGTTGTGGAATGAGTTGCTTGCGCAGCGCCAGTAGTGCCGCAACGTGCATCGCCGTCGGAAAGACATCGTTGGAACTTTGGCTTTTGTTCACGTCGTCGTTAGGGTGAACTTTACGTTCCATCCCGCGCACGCCACCGAGTAATTCACTGGCCCGGTTAGCCAGCACTTCGTTCATATTCATGTTACTTTGCGTGCCGGAGCCGGTCTGCCAGATAGCCAGCGGGAATTCGTCGTCATGCTGTCCTGCCAGTACTTCATCCGCCGCCTGCCGAATGGCGCTCGCTTTCTCTTCAGACAACAAGCCTAAATCTTCATTAACTTTTGCCGCTGCGCGCTTGGTTAGCGCCAGCGCATGAATCAGTGAGGTGGGCATTTTCTCCGTCGAAATGCGGAAATGCTCCAGCGAGCGCTGAGTTTGTGCGCCCCACAGCTTATCTGCCGGGACATCAATCGCTCCCATCGAATCTTTTTCGCTGCGTACTGTATTCATGGCCTGCTCCTCACCTGATTAATTTTTTCTTTCTGTTTTGCTTTCGTTAAGCAACTTTTAGCTCACTCATTATTTACCATTTGATAACAAACGTTTGGTCTTTCGTGCCATGTAAAAAAACCGCCCCGAAGGGCGGCTCTGTTTATTTCACACAACGGGTGCATTGTGTGAGTTGTATCTGCTGGAAGAAGTCATTTCCTTTATCATCCACAAGGATAAACGCCGGGAAATCTTCCACTTCAATTTTCCAGATGGCTTCCATTCCCAGTTCCGGATATTCAACACATTCCAGGCTCTTAATACTTCCCTGCGCCAATACAGCTGCCGGACCACCGATACTGCCGAGGTAGAAGCCGCCGTGTTTTTTACAGGCATCCGTCACCTGCTGGCTGCGGTTGCCTTTCGCCAGCATGATCATACTTCCGCCCTGCGCTTGCAGTTGATCGACATAAGAATCCATCCGTCCGGCGGTCGTTGGGCCAAGAGAACCGGAGGCATAACCTTCCGGCGTTTTGGCCGGACCCGCGTAGTAAATCGGATGATCTTTAATATACTGCGGCAGCCCTTCACCGTTATCCATCCGCTCTTTCAGTTTGGCGTGAGCAATATCACGACCGACGATAATCGTGCCGTTAAGCGATAAGCGTGTAGAAACGGGATACTGCGACAACTGTGCGAGGATCTCTTTCATCGGACGGTTGAGGTCAACGCGCACCGCTTCGCCTTCTCCTGCTTTGCGCAGCTCTTCCGGGATATATTTGCCTGGATTATGTTCCAGTTTTTCGATCCAGATCCCCTGACGGTTGATCTTCGCTTTGATATTACGGTCAGCAGAACAGGAGACGCCCATACCGACCGGGCAGGATGCGCCGTGACGTGGCAGGCGAATCACGCGGATGTCATGAGCGAAGTATTTACCACCAAACTGCGCACCCAGACCAAGATTTTGCGCTTCGATCAGCAATTCTTTTTCCAGTTCCACATCGCGGAACGCCTGACCGTGCTCATTCCCTTCCGTTGGCAGTTCATCATAGTATTTAGCGGAAGCCAGTTTCACCGTTTTAAGATTCGTTTCTGCAGAAGTTCCACCAATAACGAACGCAATATGATACGGAGGACAGGCCGCCGTACCCAGCGTGCGCATCTTCTCAACCAGGTAATTTTTCAGTTTTCCCGGCGTCAGTAACGCTTTGGTTTCCTGATAGAGATACGTCTTGTTTGCCGAACCGCCACCTTTGGCGATACAGAGGAATTTGTACTCGTCGCCATCAACGGCATAAAGATCGATCTGCGCTGGCAAGTTGGTGCCGGTATTCACCTCTTTATACATATCCAGCGGCGCGTTTTGCGAGTAGCGCAGATTATCCTCGATATAAGTGTTATAAACACCGCGCGCCAGCGCTGCTTCATCACCGCCACCGGTCCATACACGCTGCCCTTTTTTACCAACAATAATCGCGGTGCCGGTATCCTGACAGGTTGGCAGAACGCCTTTTGCCGCGATGTCGGAGTTACGCAGGAATTGCAGCGCCACATATTTATCATTTTCGCTGGCCTCCGGGTCACACAGAATGTCGGCCACCTGTTGTTGGTGAGCCGGACGCAGCATAAATGACGCATCATGAAACGCCTGACGCGCCAACAGAGTTAACGCTTCGGGTGCGACTTTCAAAATCTCCTGCCCTTCAAATTCAGATACGCTAACGTGTTCGCTGGTTAGCAGGTAATACTCAGTATCATCTTTTTTGAGTGGAAAAGGAGCCTGATAATGAAAGGGTTTGTTTGACATTGTTCTCTCACTTACTGCCTGGTTTGGTTATGCTCTGGGCGGGTGTTCCGTTGCCCTGTTAAAAGCGAGTAACAATATCCTACACACTTTTTTAACAAAAACTGAGACTAGTACGACTTTTTGCGGCTCCAGGTTACTTCCCGTAGGATTCTTGCTTTAATAGCGGGATTAATTTCCACATTAAAACAGGGATTGATCATGCAAAAACTCATTAACTCAGTGCAAAACTATGCCTGGGGCAGCAAAACGGCGTTGACTGAACTTTATGGTATGGAAAATCCGTCCAGCCAGCCGATGGCCGAGTTGTGGATGGGCGCGCATCCAAAGAGCAGTTCACGTGTGCACGATGCCGCAGGAGATATCGTTTCACTGCGTGATGTGATTGAGAGTGATAAAGCGACTCTTTTGGGAGATGCCGTTGCCAAACGCTTTGGCGAGTTGCCTTTCCTGTTCAAAGTATTATGCGCAGCCCAGCCGCTCTCCATTCAGGTTCATCCAAACAAACGCAATTCTGAAATCGGTTTTGCCAAAGAAAATGCTGCAGGTATTCCGATGGATGCCGCTGAGCGTAACTATAAAGATCCTAATCACAAGCCTGAGCTGGTTTTCGCCCTGACCCCTTTCCTCGCGATGAACGCGTTTCGTGAGTTTTCCGAGATTGTCTCCCTGCTCCAGCCGGTCGCAGGTGCACATCCGGCGATTGCTCACTTTTTACAACAGCCTGATGCCGAACGTTTAAGCGAACTGTTCGCCAGCCTGTTGAATATGCAGGGTGAAGAAAAATCCCGCGCGCTGGCGATTTTAAAATCGGCCCTCGACAGCCAGCAGGGTGAACCATGGCAAACGATTCGTTTAATTTCTGAATTTTACCCGGAAGACAGCGGCCTGTTCTCCCCGCTGTTGCTGAATGTGGTGAAATTGAATCCTGGCGAAGCGATGTTCCTGTTCGCTGAAACACCGCACGCTTACCTGCAAGGCGTGGCGCTGGAAGTGATGGCGAACTCCGATAACGTGCTGCGTGCAGGTCTGACGCCTAAATACATTGATATTCCGGAACTGGTTGCCAACGTGAAGTTCGAAGCCAAACCGGCTAACAAGTTGTTGACCCAGCCGGTGAAACAAGGTGCAGAACTGGACTTCCCGATTCCTGTGGATGATTTTGCCTTCTCGTTGCATGACCTTAGTGATAAAGAAACCACCATCAGCCAGCAGAGTGCCGCCATTTTGTTCTGCGTCGAAGGCGATGCAACGCTGTGTAAAGGTTCTCAGCAGTTACAGCTTAAACCGGGTGAATCAGCGTTTATTGCCGCCAACGAATCACCGGTGACTGTCAAAGGCCACGGCCGTTTAGCGCGTGTTTACAACAAGCTGTAAGAGCTTACTGAAAAAATTAACATCTCTTGCTAAGCTTATTAAAGGCTTATAACACCTTCAGGCGGCCAGTCCGCCTGATTTCATTTTATGGATAATCATTATGAATAAATCGCTGGTAGCGGTAGGCGTCATTGTTGCGCTAGGCGTAGTCTGGACAGGCGGCGCATGGTATACAGGCAAGAAGATTGAAACCCATCTCGAAGACATGGTCGCGCAGGCGAACGCGCAACTCAAACTGACAGCTCCTGAATCCAACCTGGAAGTCAGTTATCAAAACTATCATCGCGGCGTATTCAGCAGCCAGTTGCAACTGTTGGTGAAACCCATTGCCGGAAAAGTAAATCCGTGGATTAAAAGCGGTCAGAGCGTCATCTTCAACGAATCGGTTGATCATGGTCCCTTCCCGCTTGCCCAGCTTAAAAAACTGAATCTGATCCCGTCGATGGCATCAATTCAAACCACGCTGGTTAATAACGAAGTAAGCAAACCACTGTTTGATATGGCAAAAGGTGAAACGCCTTTTGAGATTAACTCCCGCATTGGTTACAGCGGAGATTCCAGTTCCGACATTTCGCTCAAGCCACTGAATTACGAGCAAAAGGATGAAAAAGTCGCCTTTAGCGGCGGCGAGTTCCAGTTAAATGCAGACAGAGACGGCAAAGCTATCTCCCTTTCCGGGGAGGCGCAAAGTGGTCGGATAGACGCGGTTAACGAATACAACCAGAAAGTGCAGTTAACCTTTAATAATCTGAAAACCGACGGTTCCAGCACGCTGGCAAGTTTTGGTGAGCGCGTAGGAAACCAAAAACTGTCGCTGGAAAAAATGACCATTTCAGTGGAGGGCAAAGAACTGGCACTGCTGGAAGGCATGGAGATCAGCGGTAAATCGGATCTGGTCAATGACGGTAAAACGATCAATAGCCAACTGGATTACTCGCTAAACAGCCTGAAGGTACAGAATCAGGATCTGGGCAGTGGCAAGCTGACTTTAAAAGTCGGCCAAATTGATGGCGAAGCCTGGCATCAGTTTAGCCAGCAATATAACGCGCAAACTCAGGCGCTGCTGGCACAGCCAGAAATTGCCAACAATCCCGAACTTTATCAGGAGAAAGTGACGGAAGCCTTCTTTAGCGCTCTGCCGCTGATGCTGAAAGGCGATCCGGTGATTACTATCGCGCCGCTAAGCTGGAAAAACAGTCAGGGTGAAAGTGCGCTGAATCTGTCGCTGTTCCTGAAAGATCCGGCAACGACTAAAGAAGCGCCGCAAACGCTGGCGCAGGAAGTGGACCGCTCGGTTAAATCTCTGGATGCGAAACTGACCATTCCGGTGGATATGGCAACTGAGTTGATGACTCAGGTAGCGAAGCTGGAAGGTTATCAGGAAGATCAAGCGAAAAAACTGGCGAAACAGCAAGTTGAAGGTGCATCAGCAATGGGGCAGATGTTCCGTCTGACCACCTTGCAGGACAATACCATCACCACCAGCCTGCAATATGCTAACGGTCAGATAACGTTAAACGGGCAGAAAATGCCACTGGAAGATTTCGTGGGTATGTTTGCGATGCCGACATTAAACGTTCCGGCTGTACCCGCTATTCCGCAGCAGTAATTCACAGCCAAAACGCCGGAGATTTTTCTCTCCGGCGTTTTTTCTTACTTCAGCATAAAGTCATACTGAATACTCATTTTCACATCCCAGTAATTCAGGCGATCGCCCAGCGTACTGCCATCGCGCTTTTCCCGTCCTTTATCGGCAGCAAGAAAGAAATTCATCCCTTGTAACGGCCCTTCGCTGACCCGATAGTTCATACCCCCTAAGATACCCGCTCCTTCAATCCGCACATCTCGTTTACTGGATTCATAGCCGCGGGTCACAATCGGTGCAAATGTCAGCGTAAATTGCGGAGTTAAACGATAGTTGACGCCCAATTGCCAGGACTGCATTCCTTCACGGTTACGATCAAGACTTAATGAAAAGGGATAGCCAATGTCGGTATCCACCACGGCACCATTCATTGCATGGCGCAAATAACCACCACTGCCAAATACGCTTCCCCACGGCGCATTCCAGGTCAATTGTCCACTAACCAACGCCGTTTCATTGGGCTGGCTGGTATTACGACTTAAACCTTCAAGTTGCGCGTAAAAGCCGAGCAACTCCCCTTTCAACGTATAATTCGGGTCAAGCGGTATGCTTTTCTCGAGAATACTTTGTATCTGATTGGAAACATCTTTCTGTACCGATGCCCCCAGAGAATAGCGACTGGTATCATCATGCCAACTGGCGGCTAAAAAAGAACGTGCGCGATGTTTATCGTATTTTCCCGTCTGGCTGTTATAAACACCTTCATCACGAATACCGGTTGTTGAATCGGTCCATAAAAATACTCGTGAACGCCACATTCCCCACAGATCAATATTTGGCGTTAAAGCCCAATAACCTAATGCTCCTTCAGAAACAGTCGGTAATGTACGTTGCGAACTGCCAGCCATTAACGGAATACGATAAGGTAAGCTACCATAACTATAATCCGTCCCGAAGCGACCTAATTTTAGCAGGCTATTTTCACTGGGTTTTATTTTTACTGCCCCCAGGGCAAAGCCAAAACTTTTATCACCATCAAGATACCACCGGGTACTCATATCAGCACGAGCACCTAATTTATAAACATAATACGCCCCGCCTTCAACGCCAATAATTATTGGAATAATAACCACTATTGAAATCGAGCAATCCTCCCTGTACCCATGCGTAAATATCTCTTCCCGTGCCAGCACTGGGCTTATCAGCCCTGCGTAATTCGTTTTTCAGTCTGATGCGTAGTCCCGCTTCATCGTCAGCCAGTTGTGCCGCGTAAGCAGAGGTAAGGCCAGAGGCAGCCGTCAGGCAAATAACGGCCATGGCCACTATTTTTCTCATAGTTGCACCTTTGATGTTCTGATTATTTTTATTGAATATTAACTAGTGATATCGTTGATTAATTGCTGCTGCACTTTTTTACGATTATCAATTTCAACAACGATTTCTTTGAATTTTTTATCCGTGAGCGGATAAAACCAGATAATGACGAATGCCAGTAGCATAAATCCGCAAGGTACTAAGGCAATTGATGTGCGGATGCCCGTAATAACTTCCGGCGTTTGCGCCTGATTGGCGATATATCCGCTTAATCCCAAAATAAAGGCAGGAATTGAACCTCCGATTGCCTGACCGCATTTACGGGTAAATGAGAATAGTGAATAGGTGAGCCCTTCAATTCGCACGCCGGTCAGGTATTCACCGTATTCTACGGTATCAGCTTCCAGTGCCCACATCACGGTCATGGTAACGCCCTGGCCAATTGATGCGATGGCCAACGCAACCAACGCCACCGGCAGTGACCAGACGGAAACCCAGAAGAACAGCAGATAACCGCAGGTTCCCAGCAAAGCGCCAATCAGGAAGGTATTCTTTTTACCGATCCTCGCGACCATCCCCGGCACCAGCGGTGCCGATGCCACAGTACCGACCAGGTTTTGCACCAGTACCAGCACAGTGAACAGCCCGGTATCATTTAACACATAGCGCACGTAGAACAACGACGAGGCGCTGACCGCGAAGGTCGAAATCAGCACACACAGCGCACCGATGCACAACATAAACAGCGGGCGATTCCGTTTCAGGGTTTGCAGACTGATCTTCAATGACGGCTGCGCCACGATACGTACCACATTCTCACGCGTCGATTTGAAGCAGATGAAGTAAAGCACCATTCCGGCAATCGCCAGCACAATTGTCCAGAAATGATATACCGACACCATCTCTTCCGGGCTGGAATTCTTAATGCTCGGTCCTATCAGAAATGCCAGGCAGACAAAGGTCAATGAAGCGGCAATCCCGCGAGCCGCGCCCAGACGGGCGCGGGATTGTGGTTGTTGGGTCATCGCGGTAGCAAGTGAACCATAAGGAATATTCACCAGGCTGTAGCAAAGCCCGAGTCCCATGTAGGTCAAATATGCATACACAACTTTGCTGCTATGGCTCCAGTCGGTCGGCACCCAGAATACCAGCACGCTGAAGATCATTAACGGCGCAGTACCGAAGAGTAAAAACGGGCGGAATTTTCCCCATCGGGTATTCACACTGTCCACCACTCGTCCGGCAAAGACATCGGCGAAGGCATCGAATACCCGCACCAGTAACAGCATGGTGCCCGCCGCAGCGGCACCGACGCCAGCGACGTCGGTGTAGTAACTCAACAGGAAGAGCGCCCCCATTGCGAAGGCGAAGTTATTGGCGACGTCACCGAGGCTGTAGCCGACGATGGCGCGCCAGGAGAGTTGTTGATTCATTGTTTGCCTCCCTGCTGCGGTTTTTCACCGAAGTTCATGCCGGTCCAGCGTTTTTGCAGCAGAAAAGCCGCCGACTTCGGTTTGCGGTCGCGAGTGAAGATCCCTTTCTTGTTACCGCCAACGCGCAATATGCCTTGCGAGGTCGCAAAATCGGCGAAATTCCATACCTGCTCACCGACGACAGCGCTGACGCGATCAAAGACGCGGTGATACATATCCAGCCATGCACACTGATACTCTTCACTCCACATGTCGGTGTACATTGAGTGCAGGCCGGCTAACGTATCCACACCGTATTCGGTGATGATAATCGGCTGATGCAGTTTCTCCTGCCAGGCCAGAAGTTCTTTTTCCAGTACCTTCTCTGCCGTTTCCAAATCGCCGCTTTGGACATACCAACCGTAATAACGGTTCAGGCACAGCACATCAAAGAGATCGCTGATGGTATCGGTGTGAGCGTCGCAGAACATTACATTGACACAGGTGATCGGACGCGTCGGGTCGAGTTTACGCGTTGCTTCCGCCAGTGGCGCAAAATATTCCCGTGCACCTTGCGGACGGGTATCCGGTTCGTTGGCAATACTCCACATCACCACGCTTGGGTGGTTTTTGTCACGCGCAATCAGCTCTTTAATCGCCTGTAAGTGCGCCTGCTGGGTTTCCCCGTTGACTGCCTCTTCGCTGTACAGTTCTTTCGGCTTGTTGCCCGCTTCGAAACCAATGCCTAAAGAGAGGTTAAAGCCGACAGCTGCAGTTTCATCAATCACCACGATTCCATGTTCATCTGCCCAGTCGAGCATCTCTTCAGCGTAAGGGTAATGCGAGGTACGGTAGGAGTTGGCCCCAATCCAGTCCATTAGTGCGTGATCGTGCACCATCAGCACGTTATCGAATCCTTTGCCGCGCAAATCCGCATCTTCATGACGACCAAAGCCAGTAAAGTAGAACGGTTTGTGGTTGATCAGGAACTGTTCGCCCTTCACTGCCACTGACCGGATACCGACGCGCAGCAGGTAGATATCACACTCTGTCTGGCTTTTGGCTGTGACGCACAGTTCATAGAGATAACCTTCACCCGGTTGCCAGAGGTGCGGATTCACTACTTGCAAAGTCCCGCTGGTGCCTTGTCCAGTTGCAACCACCTGTTGATCCGCATCACGCAGTTCAACGCTGACATCACCATTTGCCACCACCTGCCAGTCAACAGATGCGTGGTTACAGTCTTGCGCGACATGCGTCACCACGGTGATATCGTCCACCCAGGTGTTCGGCGTGGTGTAGAGCATTACGCTGCGATGGATCCCGGCGTAGTTAAAGAAATCATGAAAGTAAGACTGCTTTTTCTTGCCGTTTTCGTCGGTAATCACCATTCCCGGCGGGATAGTCTGCCAGTTCAGTTCGTTGTTCACACAAACAGTGATACGTACACTTTTCCCGGCAATAACATACGGTGTGACATCGGCTTCAAATGGCGTATAGCCGCCCTGATGCTCCATCACTTCCTGATTATTTACCCACACTTTGCCGTAATGAGTGACCGCATCGAAACGCAGTACAATACGCTGGCCCGCCCAACCTTTCGGTATAAAAACTTCGCGCTGATACCAGACGTTGCCCACATAATTACGAATATCTGCATCGGCGAACTGATCGTTAAAACTGCCCGGCACAGCAATTGCCCGGCTTTCTTGTAACGCGCTTTCCCACCAATGCTGATCAATTCCACAGTTTTCGCGATCCAGACTGAATGCCCACAGGCCGTCGAGTTTTTTGATTTCACGGGTTGGGGTTTCTACAGGACGTAACATAAGGGACTCCTCATTAAGATAAAAATACTGGTCAACCTTTAATCTGATTAGTTAACCAATTCCGTGTTGCACACAGTTATCTGTGAGAAACCCATGGAAGAGAAATGGAAATAAAAAGAACTGACACCGCGATCAAAAAACCAAAAACTGCAATACCCACAGCGTGATATTGATCGCATTAATCTTTAAAACAGCGTTGACAGAAGCCACAAAATAAGCAATCGAACGTTCATTCGAACATATTGGGAACGATAAACCCTCATGATATATTGCTACGATGAATATTTAGGTGGAATTCTCCGATCCCTGGGAGGATGATTTTTGCACAGAGAAATTACGATATGAAACGCGGGCTCAGTTGTCACCAGCCCGCGGAAAGAGAGAGAGGATCAGGATGCGGTTAATATACCGCCAATCATCGCGCGTAATCCCTGAGCAAACGACGCTTCACGCGCCAGATCTTCCGCTTCGATATCGGCCAGTACACCGTAGGTCAGATCCAGCAGTAAACGTGAAGTCATTGCCGTGTTGATGTCTGGGCTTATCTCGCCTTTTTGCTGGGCATCACGCATCCGCTGGGCAACAAATTCCGTGATCGTCATATGCTTATTTTTAAGCATGGCGGCGACCTGTGGGTTACGCATCCCTTCCGCCATAATTTCGACCACCAGCGCTCGTTGCCCAAAGGCTTCATGGGTGAGAGAGACAATAGACTCGACCATATAGTCAACGAAATGAATCCCTTCAATCGGTTCCCGGAAACGGGCCAGCGCCCTCTCCTGGTCCTGTAAGATAATCGCCTGAATCAAGGCTTCTTTGGAGATGAAATGGTGATAGAGCGTCCCGGGACTAATGGCGCAGGATTTACAGATGGCTTTCATCGAGGCACTGTGAAATCCATTTTCTGAAAAAATCTCTCTGGCAGCATTGAGGATCCGGGTCCGTGTCGGTTGTGCTTCAGTCTGCATGTTATCCATCATTAAACCATTATAGTTAGCATGAATAACTAGTTTACCGCGTTGTCAGGTGAGCGCCTATCATTGCTGTTGAATAGTGCGAAGGCACACTCAATTCGTAAGCTTTTTATCCAGATATTGGTTAACCAATAGCCGTGATTTGGCTGCCAGTTGTTTAGCAGAGACGTTGACGAGTTGCACACGCTATCCCGGTAAACAACACATACGGCTGTTTACCGGTTCGTTAGTGTATTAATTGAGTTCCTGTACCCCATCACCGGAGACGGTGAGAATTTGTCCGCTTACCCAGCTGGCTGCAGGCGAACAAAGGAACAGCGCCGCGTTAGCAATATCTTGCGGTTGGCCCAGACGTCTGATTGGTGTGTGTTGCAACATTTTCTGTTCAATTTCTGGGGTAATAACGGATTTCAGGGCATTGGTTAATATTGCCCCCGGCGCAATGCCATTCACCCGAATATTTTTTTCACCCAGGTCAAACGCCATATTTCTGACCAGATGACTGGCCGCAGCTTTAGATGATGCATAGGAGGTCATGTTTATATTTTTATTTTCTGCCGCCATAGAAGTAATGGTCAGAATAACGCCACCGCCATTTTTTTCCATTTCTGGCGCAATAAGTTGTGACAGATGGAAAAAAGAAAATACATTCAGTTCATAAGCGCGGCGAAAATCTGCCATTGGCATATCAAACGGTTTAGGCCCACCGCCACCGGCGTTGTTAACCAGGATATCAACTTTACCCAACTTACTGACGGCAAAGTCTGCCAGTGCAGAGAGTTCCTGTTCGGAAGTAATATCGCAGCGGCAGGCAAATGCCTGACCACCCAGTTGTTGAATTTCATCTACAACATGATTAGCTGCATCGGCGTTAATATCACTGACCACCACAGATGCGCCAGCTGTCGCGAATGTAATGGCGATTTCTTTACCAATACCTGCACCCGCACCTGTAATGATGGCGCATTTTCCGTCGAGTCTCAGGTTGTCAGAATTAAACACATAAACCTCCTGTGAACTTCAGTAAAAATAAAAGGCACCGCCTGTGTGCCACATTTTTTATCATTAACCTTGAGGAAAGGACACTACCAGGTATAGCAGATAAAGAGAGGATTATTTCGCCGCAATGAGCCGGGCGGGAATAATAAGATTGCGTGAATGCGTCTCTTCATGGGTGATTTTTTGCATCATGCGATCCGCAAGTGTGGTACCAAGTTCCCGCGCTGGCGTGCTGGCCCAGATAACGGGTATATCATCAAGTGTGGTAGGCGTTGCATCGGTAAATGCCGCCAGCGAAACCTGTTGCTCAAAGTAACGATCGACTCCGCTTTCCCCGCTTTGCCTTCCTGCTTTCAGCAAACCAAACCATGCCCCCATCGCAATAGTTTCGTTATAGCAAACCACGGCGCTGATGGTCGGGTTATGACGTAAAAGCGCCGTGATAGCTTCCGCGGCTTGCTTCTGGCTGGAAGTGCACTCCAGCACCCAATCGCTGTGAAACGGCAGGCCAAATTTTAGTAGAGTCGCACAATAGCCCCCCACCCGTTCTGCCCGGGTTAATGAGGAACTTTGCCCTCCCAGCCAGGCGATACGCTGATGCCCATTGCGAATGAGATGCTCCGTCAACAACTGTGCAGCCTGCATGTTGTCCGGGCGAACCGTATCAACGTCATCAAGATAACTGGCACGGGAAGCGAAAATCACCGGGATAGCTTTTTCTTCTGCTATCCGTCGCAGGTCATCGCTGCTTCCTGCAGCCCCGGCAATTACCACACCATCGACACCCTGATTCAGTAATAGTGAAAACCGCTGTGCCAGCTGCTCGCCGTCTTTACCGCCGTGAAGCAAAAAAACCATCCGTCCCTGCGCTTCCAGAGCTTCCGTCAATCCGGCCGTCAATTCGGCGTAAAACGGCGCAGATAAATCACGGACGATCAAACCAATGACGCCACTTTGCCCGCCGCGCAGCGCCGACGCCTGCCGATTGCGCACAAATCCCAGCTCTTCAATGGCGGCGTTAACGCGTTCTCCTGTGGCGGTAGAGATTCGCCCTTTGCCACTAAGCACCAGCGAAACGGTACTTACCGACACGCCCGCAGCCAGCGCAACATCATGAATGGTTATTTTTTTGGCGGTAGCCATGCAGATGACCTACTCCCTGATTATGTGACAGATAAAACGTTTTATCTTCTCGCGCAATTTACTGAATCCAGATTGTTCTCTACGAGGAGTCGTTTTATGACGGCGAAAACAGCACCGAAAGTCACGCTGTGGGAGTTCTTCCAGCAGTTAGGCAAAACCTTCATGTTACCCGTGGCATTATTGTCGTTCTGCGGCATTATGCTCGGCATTGGTAGTTCTCTTAGCAGCCATGATGTCATCACCCTGATCCCGGTCCTGGGCAACCCCGTGTTGCAGGCTATCTTTACCTGGATGAGTAAGATTGGCTCGTTTGCTTTTAGTTTCCTGCCAGTCATGTTCTGTATCGCCATCCCGCTGGGTCTGGCACGCGAAAACAAAGGCGTAGCGGCATTCGCTGGCTTCGTCGGTTATGCGGTAATGAACCTCGCGGTAAACTTCTGGTTGACCAATAAAGGCATTCTGCCAACCATGGACGCCGCCGTTCTGAAAGCCAATAACATCCAGAGCATTCTTGGGATCCAGTCGATCGACACCGGGATCCTCGGTGCGGTGATCGCCGGTATTATCGTCTGGATGCTGCATGAGCGATTCCATAATATCCGCCTGCCGGATGCGCTGGCATTCTTCGGCGGTACGCGCTTCGTACCAATCATCTCCTCGCTGGTGATGGGTCTTGTCGGCCTGGTGATTCCATTAGTCTGGCCGATTTTCGCCATGGGTATTAGCGGCTTAGGCCATATGATCAACAGCGCGGGTGATTTCGGACCGATGCTGTTTGGTACCGGTGAACGTCTGCTGTTGCCGTTTGGTCTGCATCACATTCTGGTGGCATTAATTCGCTTTACCGACGCAGGCGGCACGCAGGAAGTCTGCGGTCAAACCGTCAGCGGTGCACTGACCATCTTCCAGGCGCAATTGAGTTGCCCGACCACTCACGGTTTTTCTGAAAGCGCCACGCGTTTCCTTTCGCAAGGTAAAATGCCTGCGTTTCTCGGCGGTCTGCCAGGTGCAGCGTTAGCTATGTATCACTGTGCGCGCCCGGAAAATCGCCATAAAATTAAAGGTCTGCTGATTTCTGGCCTGATCGCCTGTGTCGTTGGCGGCACGACCGAACCTCTGGAATTCCTGTTCCTGTTCGTAGCGCCAGTTCTGTATGTCATCCACGCGCTGTTAACCGGCCTCGGCTTCACTGTCATGTCTGTGCTCGGCGTCACCATCGGTAATACCGACGGCAATATCATCGACTTTGTGGTGTTCGGTATTTTGCATGGTCTGTCAACCAAGTGGTACATGGTGCCAGTAGTGGCGGCAATCTGGTTTGTCGTTTACTACATCATCTTCCGTTTCGCTATCACCCGCTTCAATCTCAAAACCCCGGGGCGCGATAGTGAAGTTGCCAGTTCAATCGAAAAAGCCGTTGCCGGTGCGCCGGGTAAATCAGGTTACAACGTTCCGGCAATCCTCGAAGCCTTAGGCGGTGCCGACAATATTGTCAGTCTCGATAACTGCATTACGCGTCTGCGTTTGTCTGTAAAAGATATGTCGCTTGTTAATGTGCAGGCACTGAAGGACAATCGGGCAATTGGCGTAGTACAACTTAATCAACATAACCTGCAGGTTGTTATCGGGCCACAAGTTCAGTCAGTAAAAGATGAAATGGTCGGTCTGATGCGTACTGTCCAGGCATAAGGATAAGATATGTTCGATTTTTCAAAGGTCGTGGATCGTCATGGCACATGGTGTACGCAGTGGGATTATGTCGCTGACCGTTTCGGCACTGCTGACCTGTTACCGTTCACGATTTCAGACATGGATTTTGCCACTGCCCCCTGCATTATCGAGGCGCTGAATCAGCGCCTGATACACGGCGTGTTTGGCTACAGCCGCTGGAAAAACGATGAGTTTCTCGCGGCTATTGCCCACTGGTTTTCCACCCAGCATTACACCGCCATCGATCCTCAGTCGGTGGTGTATGGCCCTTCTGTTATCTATATGGTTTCAGAACTGATTCGTCAGTGGTCTGAAACAGGTGAAGGCGTGGTGATCCACACACCCGCCTATGACGCATTTTACAAGGCCATTGAAGGTAACCAGCGCACAGTAATGCCCGTTGCTTTAGAGAAGCAGGCTGACGGCTGGTTTTGCGATATGGGCAAGCTGGAAGCCGTGCTGGCGAAACCAGAATGTAAAATTATGCTCCTGTGTAGCCCACAGAATCCTACCGGGAAAGTGTGGACGTGCGATGAGCTGGAGATCATGGCTGACCTGTGCGAGCGTCATGGTGTGCGGGTTATTTCCGATGAAATCCATATGGATATGGTTTGGGGCGAGCAGCCGCATATTCCCTGGAGTAATGTGGCGCGCGGAGACTGGGCGTTGCTAACGTCGGGATCAAAAAGTTTCAATATTCCCGCCCTGACCGGTGCTTACGGGATTATAGAAAATAGCAGTAGCCGCGATGCCTATTTATCGGCACTGAAAGGACGTGATGGGCTTTCTTCCCCTTCGGTACTGGCGTTAACTGCTCATATCGCCGCCTATCAGCAAGGCGCGCCATGGCTGGATGCCTTACGCGTCTATCTGAAAGATAACCTGACGTATATCGCAGATAAAATGAACGCTGCGTTTCCTGAACTCAACTGGCAGATCCCGCAATCCACTTATCTGGCCTGGCTTGATCTACGTCCGTTGAATATTGACGACAACGCGTTGCAAAAAGCGCTTATCGAGCAAGAAAAGATCGCGATCATGCCGGGATATACCTACGGTGAAGAAGGTCGTGGTTTTGTCCGACTCAATGCCGGCTGCCCACGTTCGAAACTGGAAAAAGGTGTGGCTGGATTAATTAACGCCATCCGCGCTGTTGGTTAACCCCAATTGCGCAACGTAAAAAATCGTTGCGCAATCGTGGATTTTTACCCTGCTTTGTTTTTATAATGGTGCGCACTTTTATATCCAGAAAAAGAGTGCGACCATGATTGATACCACCCTGCCATTAACTGATATCCATCGCCACCTTGATGGCAACATTCGTCCCCAGACCATTCTTGAACTTGGCCGCCAGTATAATATCTCGCTTCCTGCACAATCCCTGGAAACACTGACTCTCCACGTTCAGGTCATTGCCAACGAACCCGATCTGGTGAGCTTTCTGACTAAACTTGACTGGGGCGTTAAAGTTCTCGCCTCTCTTGATGCCTGCCGCCGCGTGGCATTTGAAAACATTGAAGATGCAGCCCGTAACGGCCTGCACTATGTCGAACTGCGTTTTTCACCAGGCTACATGGCAATGGCACATCAGCTGCCTGTAGCGGGTGTTGTCGAAGCGGTGATCGATGGCGTACGTGAAGGTTGCCGCACCTTTGGTGTGCAGGCGAAGCTTATCGGTATTATGAGCCGGACCTTCGGCGAAGCCGCCTGTCAGCAAGAGCTGGAGGCCTTTTTAGCCCACCGTGACCAGATTACCGCACTTGATTTAGCCGGTGATGAACTTGGTTTCCCGGGAAGTCTGTTCCTTTCTCATTTCAACCGCGCGCGTGATGCGGGCTGGCATATTACCGTCCATGCAGGCGAAGCTGCCGGACCGGAAAGCATCTGGCAGGCGATTCGTGAACTGGGGGCGGAGCGTATTGGACATGGCGTAAAAGCCATTGAAGATCGGGCGCTGATGGATTTTCTCGCCGAGCAACAAATTGGTATTGAATCCTGTCTGACCTCCAATATTCAGACCAGCACCGTGGCGGATCTGGCTGCACATCCGCTGAAAACGTTCCTTGAGCATGGCATTCGTGCCAGCATTAACACTGACGATCCCGGCGTGCAGGGAGTGGATATCATTCACGAATATACCGTTGCCGCGCCAGCTGCTGGGTTATCCCGCGAGCAAATCCGCCAGGCACAGATTAATGGTCTGGAAATGGCTTTCCTCAGCGCAGAGGAAAAACGCGCACTGCGAGAAAAAGTCGCCGCGAAGTAACAAAAATGGATGGTGCTAATTGCACCATCCCCTTTTCACGCAAGGCACAAAGTCGCGCGATGTTTGGCGGATTCGATGCCCAGCTCAATCAACTCCATTACCTGGATTGCCTGACTTGCCGGAACCGGATTTTCACCATCGCCATTTAACGCATCACGAATAGCCGCATAGTAAGCCGGATAATTCCCCGGCACTGTCAACAGCGTTTCTTCGACACGTTCCTCACCTTCCACGCGGGTAAGTACGCCATCACGCATATCGTAGCCCCAGTCTTCCTGCGGCAGACGCTCGCCATTTTTCAGACGTTCTTCCTGTGGATCGAGGCCATATTTCACATAACTGCCTCGGGATCCATGCACGATATACCGTGCTGACTCAGCGGCTGCCAGCATGGTGCCGTGTAAAATCACTCGCCGCTGCGGATAGGACAAGATAGCGTGGAAATAATCGGTCGACTGCGCTCCGGGCCGTAACTGTGCCAAATCTACCGTCATGCTAACCGGTAAACCAAATAGCGTAATGGCCTGATCAAGAAGGTGCGGTGCTAAATCGTACCAGATACCGCTGCCTGGGCCGCCCTGTTCACGCCAACGATCGCGTACCTGCGGACGGAAGCGGTCAAAATGAGACTCAAAGTAAGCAACTTCCCCCAGCACGCCTTCCGCGAGCAAACCTTTTAGGGTCAGAAAATCGCTATCCCAGCGACGGTTATGGAATACAGACAACACACGCCCCAGGGTTTTTGCCAGCGCATCCAGCTCTCGTGCTTGTGACAGTGTCACGGTAAAGGGTTTATCAACGACCACATGTTTACCCGCCTCAAGCGCCGCTTTAGCTAACGGAAAATGGGTATCGTTGGGTGTAGGAATGACAATCAGGTCTATGTTGGGATCGTTAAACAGATGCTTCGGCTCAGAGACAACCGTAACCGTTGGCCAGTCGGCTTTTACTTTTGTTTCATCGCTGCTGGAGATTACCGCCAGTTCCAGCCCGGGCGTGCCCGCAATCAGGGGCGCATGGAAGGTTTTGCTCGCATAACCATACCCAATCACCCCAACACGGATGTTGTCGCTCATGTCATTGCCTCTCATTGAAGTATGATGGCTATTTGACACTATCCTTTACCCTCGCTCAACAGTTTAATAACCTGCCAGCAATAAGGGATGTTGTTTAACTTAAGTCAAAAAAATAGCGATTTTTCCAACGACAAAAGCTAAATATCGCAAAAACCTCAGTAAAAATCTTGCTGGAGCTATTATTGCTAAGTAACATTTACCCCCTGAAGTTAATGGATCAATCAACAGAGATGTGGGCTGTAATGAATCGTCTTATTGAATTAACAGGTTGGATCGTTCTTGTCGTTTCAGTCATTCTTCTTGGCGTGGCGAGTCACATTGACAACTATCAGCCACCTGAACAGAGTACTACGGTACAACACAAGTAAGCTCTGCACTTGTTGAGCGACATGCTGCCCGTCCGGGTGCATGTTTTCACTTGTCGGATATTAAACCAGGAATTTATTATCTTGTTCGATGTTGTTGATGATTGTCAGGGATAGTAAAGCGCGTTACTCTTTTCAGAGCAGTTTTTCATCCCTGAATATTTGCCATCAGCGCATTCTTATTATTGTAATAACACAAGCGTTCACTTTTGGTGAAATTTTATCATCACTAATAATACCTACCCCTTTGGTATTAATTATTTATGGACCTTTTATGACTGTTCAGGACTACTTATTAAAATTTCGCAAAATCAGTTCACTCGAAAGTCTGGAAAAACTCTACGACCATCTTAATTACACCCTGACGGACGATCAGGAACTGATCAATATGTATCGTGCTGCCGATCACCGTCGCGCAGAGCTGGTTTCTGGCGGGCGTTTGTTTGACCTCGGCCAGGTACCGAAGTCCGTCTGGCACTATGTCCAGTAAAGAAAGTAGCGATCGGTTATAAAAGCCTTATAATAACGCCCCTAAAATTAGATTTGTCTGTTTGCGTCGCTATTCTGGAGAACCTATGACCACCACAACGCCACAACGTATTGGAGGCTGGTTGCTTGGCCCGTTGGCCTGGCTTTTAGTCGCTCTGTTGAGTACGACGCTGGCGTTGTTGCTGTATACCGCTGCGTTATCTTCTCCGCAAACATTTCAAACGCTCGGCGGACAAGCACTGACGACACAAATCTTATGGGGCGTTTCTTTTATTACCGCTATCGCCATGTGGTATTACACACTGTGGTTGACCATCGCTTTCTTTAAACGTCGGCGTTGTGTTCCTAAACACTATATTATCTGGCTGCTTATTTCCGTATTGCTGGCAGTAAAAGCGTTCGCTTTTTCACCCGTAGAAGATGGCATAGCCGTTCGCCAGTTGCTGTTTACTTTGTTGGCAACCGCATTGATCGTCCCCTATTTCAAACGCTCGTCGCGGGTGAAAGCGACGTTTGTGAATCCGTAATAACCTTACAGTTAACCTGTTGTCGCCTGCTCTGGATTAACGGATAATAGGCGGCTTTTTTATTTCAGGCCGAAAAATGACTGACTACCTGTTACTGTTTGTCGGAACTGTACTGGTCAATAACTTTGTACTGGTCAAGTTTCTCGGTCTCTGTCCGTTTATGGGGGTTTCCAAAAAGCTGGAAACCGCGATGGGCATGGGGCTGGCAACAACGTTTGTAATGACGCTGGCGTCTATTTGCGCCTGGCTTATCGATACGTGGATTTTGATCCCACTTAATCTGATTTATCTGCGCACCCTGGCGTTTATTCTGGTGATTGCTGTGGTTGTGCAGTTCACCGAAATGGTGGTGCGCAAAACCAGCCCGGTACTTTACCGTCTGCTGGGGATTTTTTTGCCGCTTATCACCACCAACTGTGCCGTGCTCGGCGTGGCGTTGCTGAATATCAATCTCGGGCACAATTTCTTGCAGTCAGCGCTGTACGGTTTTTCCGCCGCTGTCGGTTTCTCGCTGGTGATGGTGCTCTTCGCCGCCATCCGCGAACGCCTTGCTGTGGCTGATGTCCCGGCACCTTTTCGCGGTAATGCCATTGCGTTAATTACCGCAGGTCTTATGTCTCTGGCCTTTATGGGCTTTAGTGGTTTGGTGAAGTTGTAATGAATGCTATCTGGATTGCCGTTGCCGCCGTGAGCCTGCTGGCCCTGGCGTTTGGCGCCATTCTGGGTTATGCCTCCCGCCGTTTTGCGGTGGAAGACGATCCGGTCGTTGAGAAAATTGACGAAATCTTACCGCAGAGCCAGTGTGGTCAGTGCGGTTATCCCGGCTGTCGCCCCTACGCGGAAGCCATCAGCTGTAACGGTGAAAAAATCAACCGTTGCGCCCCAGGTGGCGAAGCTGTGATGCTAAAAATTGCCGAGTTGCTTAATGTCGAGCCGCAGCCGCTGGATGGCGAAGCGCAAGAGCTAACGCCAGCGCGGATGGTGGCGGTTATTGATGAAAATAACTGTATTGGCTGCACTAAATGTATTCAGGCGTGTCCGGTAGACGCCATCGTTGGCGCTACCCGCGCCATGCATACGGTAATGAGTGATCTCTGTACGGGCTGCAATTTATGTGTTGATCCGTGCCCGACGCACTGCATCTCGTTGCAACCGGTCGCAGAAACTCCTGACTCCTGGAAATGGGATCTGAACACCATTCCCGTGCGTATCATTCCCGTGGAACACCATGCTTAAGTTATTCTCTGCATTCAGAAAAAATAAAATCTGGGATTTCAACGGCGGCATCCATCCACCGGAGATGAAAACCCAGTCCAACGGTACGCCCCTGCGCCAGGTACCACTGGCGCAGCGTTTTGTCATTCCACTAAAACAACATATTGGCGCTGAAGGTGAGTTGTGCGTTAGCGTCGGCGATAAAGTATTGCGCGGCCAGCCGCTTACCCGTGGTCGCGGCAAAATGCTGCCGGTTCACGCGCCCACCTCGGGTACCGTTACGGCTATTGCGCCCCACTCTACGGCTCATCCTTCAGCTTTAGCTGAATTAAGTGTGATTATTGATGCCGATGGCGAAGACTGCTGGATCCCGCGCGACGGCTGGGCCGATTATCGCTCTCGCAGTCGCGAAGAGTTAATCGAGCGCATTCATCAGTTTGGTGTTGCCGGGCTGGGTGGTGCGGGATTTCCGACAGGCGTTAAATTGCAGGGCGGCGGAGATAAGATTGAAACGTTGATTATCAACGCTGCTGAGTGCGAGCCGTACATTACCGCCGATGACCGTTTGATGCAGGATTGCGCGGCTCAGGTCGTAGAGGGTATCCGCATCCTTGCGCATATTCTGCAGCCGCGCGAAATTCTTATCGGCATTGAAGATAACAAACCGCAGGCGATTTCCATGCTACGCGCGGTGCTGGCGGACTCCCACGATATTTCTCTGCGGGTGATTCCCACCAAATATCCTTCTGGCGGTGCTAAACAATTAACCTACATTCTGACCGGGAAGCAGGTTCCACATGGCGGGCGTTCATCCGATATCGGCGTATTAATGCAAAACGTCGGCACCGCTTATGCAGTGAAACGTGCCGTTATTGATGGCGAGCCGATTACCGAGCGTGTCGTGACCCTGACTGGCGAAGCAATCGCTCGCCCGGGCAACGTCTGGGCACGGCTGGGTACGCCAGTGCGTCATTTATTGAATGATGCCGGATTCTGCCCCTCTGCCGATCAAATGGTGATTATGGGCGGCCCGCTAATGGGCTTTACCTTACCGTGGCTGGATGTCCCGGTCGTAAAGATTACCAACTGTCTTTTGGCTCCCTCTGCCAATGAACTTGGCGAACCACAGGAAGAACAAAGTTGCATCCGTTGTAGCGCCTGTGCTGACGCCTGCCCTGCGGATCTTTTGCCGCAACAGCTGTACTGGTTCAGCAAAGGTCAGCAACACGATAAAGCCACCACGCATAACATTGCCGACTGCATTGAATGTGGGGCTTGCGCGTGGGTTTGCCCGAGCAATATCCCCCTGGTGCAATATTTCCGTCAGGAAAAAGCTGAAATTGCGGCTATTCGTCAGGAAGAAAAGCGCGCCGCAGAAGCCAAAGCGCGTTTCGAAGCGCGCCAGGCTCGTCTGGAGCGCGAAAAAACGGCTCGCCTTGAACGACATAAGAGCGCAGCCGTTCAACCTGCAGCCAAAGATAAAGATGCGATTGCTGCCGCTCTGGCGCGGGTGAAAGAGAAACAGGCCCAGGCTACACAGCCTATTGTGATTAAAGCGGGCGAACGCCCGGATAACAGTGCAATTATTGCAGCACGGGAAGCCCGTAAAGCGCAAGCCAGAGCGAAACAGGCAGAACTGCAGCAAACTAACGACGCTGCAACCGTTGCTGATCCACGTAAAACTGCCGTTGAAGCGGCTATTGCCCGCGCCAAAGCACGCAAGCTGGAGCAGCAACAGGCCAATGCGGAGCCAGAACAACAGGTTGATCCGCGCAAAGCCGCCGTCGAAGCCGCTATTGCCCGTGCCAAAGCACGCAAGCTGGAACAGCAACAGGCTAATGCCGAACCAGAACAACAGGTCGATCCGCGCAAAGCTGCCGTCGAAGCGGCTATTGCACGCGCCAAAGCGCGCAAGCTGGAACAGCAACAGGCCAATGCGGAACCAGAAGAACAGGTTGATCCACGCAAAGCCGCCGTCGAAGCTGCTATTGCCCGTGCCAAAGCACGCAAGCTGGAACAGCAACAACAGGCTAATGCGGAACCAGAAGAACAGGTTGATCCACGCAAAGCCGCCGTCGAAGCCGCTATCGCCCGCGCCAAAGCACGCAAGCTGGAACAGCAACAGGCCAATGCGGAGCCAGAACAACAGGTCGATCCGCGCAAAGCTGCCGTCGAAGCGGCTATTGCACGCGCCAAAGCGCGCAAGCTGGAACAGCAACAACAGGCTAATGCGGAACCAGAAGAACAGGTTGATCCACGCAAAGCCGCCGTCGAAGCTGCTATTGCCCGTGCCAAAGCACGCAAGCTGGAACAGCAACAGGCTAATGCAGAGCCAGAAGAACAGATTGATCCGCGCAAAGCGGCAGTTGCTGCGGCTATTGCCCGCGTTCAGGCCAAAAAAGCCGCCCAGCAAAAGGTTGTAAACGAGGACTAAATGGTATTCAGAATAGCTAGCTCCCCTTATACCCATAACCAGCGCCAGACATCGCGCATTATGATGTTGGTATTGCTCGCAGCCGTGCCAGGAATCGCAGCGCAACTGTGGTTTTTTGGTTGGGGTACTCTCGTTCAGATCCTGTTGGCGTCGGTCAGTGCTCTTCTGGCCGAAGCTCTCGTCCTCAAACTACGCAAGCAGTCGGTAGCTGCAACGTTGAAAGATAACTCAGCATTGCTGACAGGCTTATTGCTGGCGGTAAGTATTCCCCCCCTCGCGCCATGGTGGATGGTCGTGCTGGGTACGGTGTTTGCGGTGATCATCGCTAAACAGTTGTATGGCGGTCTGGGGCAAAACCCGTTTAATCCGGCAATGATTGGTTATGTGGTCTTACTGATCTCCTTCCCGGTGCAGATGACCAGCTGGTTACCGCCACATGAAATTGCGGTCAACATCCCTGGTTTTATCGACGCCATACAGGTTATTTTCAGCGGACATACCACCAGTGGTGGTGATATGAACACGCTACGCTTAGGTATTGATGGCATTAGTCAGGCGACACCGCTGGATACATTTAAAACCTCTGTCCGTGCCGGTCATTCGGTTGAAGAGATTATGCAATATCCGATCTACAGCGGTATTCTGGCGGGCGCTGGTTGGCAATGGGTAAATCTCGCCTGGCTGACTGGCGGCGTGTGGTTGCTATGGCAGAAAGCGATTCGCTGGCATATTCCCCTCAGCTTCTTAGTAACGCTGGCGTTATGCGCAACGTTGGGCTGGTTGTTCTCACCAGATACTCTGGCAGCACCGCAAATTCATCTGCTGTCTGGTGCGACCATGCTCGGCGCATTCTTTATTTTGACTGACCCGGTTACCGCTTCTACGACCAATCGTGGTCGTCTTATTTTCGGCGCGCTGGCGGGCTTATTAGTCTGGTTGATCCGCAGTTTCGGCGGCTATCCTGACGGCGTGGCTTTTGCCGTCCTGCTGGCGAACATCACGGTTCCTCTGATCGATTACTACACGCGTCCGCGCGTCTACGGCCATCGCAAAGGGTAAACCATGCTGAAAACTATCCGAAAACACGGCATTACGTTGGCGCTCTTTGCAGCGGGTTCAACAGGGTTAACTGCGGCCATCAACCAGATGACCAAAACGACAATTGCTGAGCAGGCCAGTCTGCAACAAAAGGCGTTATTTGATCAGGTGCTGCCAGCTGAACGCTATAACAATGCGCTGGCACAGAGTTGCTATCTGGTAACTGCGCCAGAGTTAGGTAAAGGTGAGCATCGGGTTTACATCGCCAAACAGGATGACAAACCGGTAGCTGCCGTTCTGGAAGCAACCGCGCCAGATGGCTATTCCGGTGCGATTCAGCTGCTGGTGGGAGCCGATTTTAACGGCACGGTACTTGGCACGCGCGTGACTGAGCACCACGAAACGCCAGGGCTTGGCGATAAAATCGAACTGCGCCTTTCTGACTGGATCACCCATTTTGCGGGTAAAAAAATCAGTGGTGCGGATGATGCGAACTGGGCGGTGAAGAAAGATGGTGGTGATTTCGACCAGTTCACTGGCGCGACGATTACTCCCCGCGCGGTGGTTAATGCGGTAAAACGCGCCGGATTGTACGCTCAGACGTTACCGGCACAACTTTCTCAACTTCCTGCCTGTGGAGAATAAAACGTGAGCGAAATTAAAGACGTTATTGTTCAGGGGTTGTGGAAAAACAACTCTGCGCTGGTCCAGCTGCTCGGCCTTTGTCCTCTGTTGGCGGTCACGTCCACTGCCACTAACGCTCTGGGTTTAGGACTTGCGACTACGCTGGTACTGACGCTAACCAACCTGACCATTTCGACGCTGCGTCACTGGACGCCCGCCGAGATCCGCATTCCCATTTACGTGATGATCATCGCCTCGGTGGTCAGCGCTGTACAGATGCTGATCAACGCCTACGCCTTTGGCCTGTATCAATCATTAGGGATTTTTATTCCGCTGATTGTCACTAACTGTATCGTTGTGGGCCGCGCTGAAGCCTTCGCCGCCAAAAAAGGTCCGGCGCTTTCGGCACTGGACGGCTTTTCAATTGGTATGGGCGCAACCTGCGCCATGTTCGTGCTGGGTTCACTACGCGAAATTATCGGCAATGGCACGTTGTTTGACGGTGCAGATGCGCTGTTAGGTAGCTGGGCAAAAGTATTACGCGTGGAGATTTTCCACACCGACTCCCCTTTCCTGCTGGCGATGCTGCCACCAGGTGCATTTATTGGCCTGGGACTGATGCTGGCAGGAAAATACCTGATTGATGAAAAAATGAAAAAGCGCCGTACTGAAGCAGCTGCCGAACGTGCATTGCCAAACGGTGAAACAGGGAATGTCTGATGAACAAAGCAAAACGCCTGGAGATCCTCACTCGCCTGCGTGAGAACAATCCTCATCCCACCACCGAGCTTAATTTCAGTTCGCCTTTTGAATTGCTGATTGCCGTACTGCTTTCCGCTCAGGCGACCGATGTCAGTGTTAATAAGGCGACGGCGAAACTCTACCCGGTGGCTAATACGCCTGCAGCGATGCTTGAACTGGGCGTTGAAGGGGTGAAAACCTATATCAAAACGATTGGCCTTTATAACAGCAAAGCAGAAAATATCATCAAAACCTGCCGTATATTACTGGAACAACATAATGGCGAGGTTCCGGAAGATCGTGCTGCGCTTGAAGCCCTGCCTGGTGTAGGTCGTAAAACAGCCAACGTCGTATTAAACACTGCATACGGCTGGCCGACTATTGCTGTCGACACGCACATTTTCCGCGTTTGCAATCGTACTCAATTTGCGCCGGGGAAAAACGTCGAACAGGTAGAAGAAAAGCTACTGAAAGTGGTTCCGGCAGAGTTTAAAGTCGACTGCCACCATTGGTTGATCCTGCACGGGCGTTATACCTGCATTGCCCGCAAGCCTCGCTGTGGCTCTTGTATTATTGAAGATCTTTGTGAATACAAAGAGAAAGTTGACATCTAAAGATCAGGGGTAACACCGATTACCCCATTCATAACCTTTCTTTATCCTCTTTTAAAACATCTTTTTAACGTCAATGATGCCATTGCTTAGCGTTATCATCAGGTAATCCGTTTGCAGATAACCAAAAATGCAGGTTAATTGTTTTTTTAATAGCGAAATTTTCTATTCATTCGTGATCAAGATCACGATGCTGTGGCAATGTAAAAACATTGCAAGAATCAGGTTAAAATCATTTAAATTTACACACACAACAAATATTGACCTACAAAACATTACACTGGCTATTTTTCAGAAACTGGACTATCTCACTAGGAAAAACGCTAAATAGTAGAACATATCGCCGTTAAGCCATCATCACCCTCTCAGGGTAGTGAAAAAATCTGCCGTTACGTTTTTTGAAAAATTTAACGCTGGATAACATTTCCCGGAATGGTTGAATTCCCCGCCTCAGTTATATGTAACAGATTATTACAAAGGACTTGTCTGAAAGTGCAAGATAGTGAACATTACCTGCCGTTTCCCCTCCCACTATAACAATTGCGCGTATGTTTTTTAGACATAACGCGAGAAAGCACCCCCGTTAATATGGGATGTAAAAAAAGAGGTAAAAGTGTCCACTGCAAACCAAAAACCAACTGAAAGCGTCAGTTTGAACGCTTTTAAACAACCGAAGGCGTTCTATCTCATCTTCTCGATTGAGTTATGGGAACGTTTTGGTTATTACGGCCTACAAGGAATTATGGCTGTTTACCTGGTTAAACAACTGGGTATGTCTGAAGCGGATTCAATCACCCTTTTCTCTTCCTTTAGTGCCCTGGTTTATGGTCTGGTCGCTATCGGCGGCTGGTTAGGTGACAAGGTACTGGGTACTAAACGCGTAATTATGCTCGGCGCTATTGTGCTGGCGATTGGTTATGCTCTGGTTGCCTGGTCTGGTCACGACGCCGGTATCGTTTATATGGGTATGGCGGCTATTGCGGTCGGTAACGGCCTGTTTAAAGCTAACCCGTCTTCTCTGCTTTCTACATGCTATGAGAAAAACGACCCGCGTCTGGACGGTGCATTCACCATGTACTACATGTCCGTCAACATCGGCTCTTTCTTCTCTATGATTGCTACGCCGTGGCTGGCCGCGAAATACGGCTGGAGTGTTGCGTTTGCGTTGAGCGTTGTAGGCCTGCTGATCACTATCGTTAACTTCGCCTTCTGCCAACGTTGGGTTAAACAGTACGGTTCAAAACCAGACTTCGAGCCTATCAACTACCGTAACCTGCTGCTGACCATTATTGGTGTTGTGGCACTGATCGCTATCGCCACCTGGCTGCTGCACAATCAGGAAGTTGCGCGTATGGCGCTGGGCGTTGTTGCCTTCGGTATTGTGGTTATCTTCGGTAAAGAAGCCTTCGCGATGAAAGGTGCTGCGCGTCGTAAAATGATCGTTGCCTTCATCCTGATGCTCGAAGCCATTATCTTCTTCGTGCTTTATAGCCAGATGCCAACGTCACTGAACTTCTTTGCGATTCGTAACGTTGAACACACCATTCTGGGCCTGGCCGTAGAACCTGAGCAGTATCAGGCACTGAACCCGTTCTGGATCATCATTGGTAGCCCGATTCTGGCCGCTATCTATAACAAGATGGGCGATACCCTGCCGATGCCAACCAAGTTTGCTATCGGCATGGTGATGTGTTCTGGTGCGTTCCTGATTCTGCCGCTGGGTGCGAAATTCGCGTCTGACGCTGGTATCGTGTCTGTAAGCTGGCTGGTCGCGAGCTATGGCCTGCAGAGTATCGGGGAACTGATGATCTCTGGCCTGGGTCTGGCAATGGTTGCACAACTCGTTCCGCAGCGTCTGATGGGCTTCATTATGGGTAGCTGGTTCCTGACCACTGCCGGTGCAAACCTGATTGGTGGTTATGTTGCAGGTATGATGGCTGTGCCGGATAACGTTACCGATCCGCTGATGTCACTGGAAGTCTATGGTCGCGTATTCTTGCAGATTGGTGTCGCTACTGCCGTTATTGCAGTACTGATGCTGTTTACCGCGCCGAAACTGCACCGCATGACGCAGGATGACGCTGCAGACAAAGCGGCGAAAGCAGCCGTAGCGTAAAATTCAGGGAAACTCATTTACAAGCCGCTAACTTTTCGTTAGCGGCTTTTTTTTTGTTCAGCAACGCACTACCATACTTTAAACCACAGACAAAAGGAGTTACCGATGAAATTGTTCTACAAACCGGGCGCCTGCTCTCTCGCTTCCCATATCACCCTGCGTGAGAGCGGAAAGGATTTTACGCTCGTCAGTGTGGATTTAATGAAAAAACGTCTCGAAAACGGTGACGATTACTTTGCCGTTAACCCTAAGGGACAGGTACCTGCATTGCTGCTGGACGATGGTACTTTGCTGACGGAAGGCGTAGCGATTATGCAGTATCTTGCCGACAGCGTCCCCGACCGCCAGTTGCTGGCACCGGTAAACAGTATTTCCCGCTATAAAACCATCGAATGGCTGAATTACATCGCCACCGAGCTGCATAAAGGTTTCACACCTCTGTTTCGCCCTGATACACCGGAAGAGTACAAACCGACAGTTCGCGCGCAGCTGGAGAAGAAGCTGCAATATGTGAACGAGGCCCTGAAGGATGAGCACTGGATCTGCGGGCAACGATTCACAATTGCTGATGCCTATCTGTTTACGGTTCTGCGCTGGGCATACGCGGTGAAACTGAATCTGGAAGGGTTAGAGCACATTGCGGCATTTATGCAACGTATGGCTGAACGTCCGGAAGTACAAGACGCGCTGTCAGCGGAAGGCTTAAAGTAATAGCCATCGGCCCACAGGTCGTTGTGGGCCGAAATGAGATATTTCAGAGCTTTGTTGCGCTGAAATAATGTTCTGGATTGGCAATACGATCCTGAGCAGCAACCACTTGCAGCTCATATTCCTGCATTGCTTTTGTGGTCACCATGATTTCGTATACTGCAGCGGTCACATGTTCCAGGGCCTCCTGCAGCGTTGCCCCCTGAAGCAGTTTCACCAGCAGTAAACCGCTCGTCACATCACCAACACCTACCGGCTGGCGCATACCAAAATCCACCAGCGGACGGCTGATATGCCAGGCTTCATCGGCGGTGACTAGCAGCATTTCAAAACGGTCACGGCTGTAGCCAGCTCGCGCCAGGTGTTTAACCAACACAATTTGTGGCCCTTGCGCAATGAGTTCGCGCGCTGCCAGAACCGCTTCTTCGACGTTATTTACCGGATGCTCACAGAGTATTTCCAGCTCAACCAGATTCGGCGCAATGATATCGCTGGCAGGCAAACCGTGCCGCACATGAAACTCTGCGACACCCGGTGCAACGATACAGCCTTTTTCCGGATGACCCATTACCGGATCGCAAAAATATTTCGCCTGTGGATTCGCTGCTTTCACCTGACGAACGATACCGAGGATATGTTCACCCTGCTCCGCCGATCCCAGATAGCCACTTAATACGGCATCACAGGTGTGTAATTTATCAATGGCGGCAATGCCTTGCACAATTTCGGTTAAATGGCTGGGCGGCATCACGCAACCGGTCCATTTGCCGTATTGGGTGTGATTAGAAAATTGAACGGTGTTCAGCGGCCAGACGTTCGCGCCCAGGCGGCGCATCGGAAACTCTGCCGCACTGTTACCCGCATGACCATAAACAACGTGAGACTGGATAGCGAGAATATTTTTCATCATGTTCCCTGTATAAAAACCAGGGGGAGTGATTTCTCACTCCCCCTTTCCACTTAATGCATTATTTCCAGCAAATCAGACAGTAATTCTTTTTGCCGCGACGCAGTAAGGTAAAACGACCAAACAGACGATCTTCTTCTTTAAAGAAGTATTCAGGATCGGACTGTTTTTCACCGTTAATGGTGATGGCATTGGAGGCGATAGTTTTACGCGCCTGACCACGGGAAGGTTGCAGTTCAGAATCGACCAGCGCCTGCATCAGGTCTGCGCCCTTTTCCATCTCAACCATCGGTACGCCGTCCTGCGCCAGCTGTTCGAAGTCCGCTTCACTCAGCGCACTCAAGGAACCGCTGAACAGGCATTCGGTAATACGTTTTGCCGCCTGCAAACCTTCTTCACCATGCACCAGACGTGTCACCTGTTCTGCAAGCACATACTGGGCGCGCGGTGCTTTACCGCTGTTTTTATCTTCTTCTTCCAGGGCGTTGATCTCTTCAATGCTCATGAAGGTGAAGAACTTCAGGAAGCGGTAAACGTCGGCATCCGCAGTGTTGATCCAGAACTGGTAGAATTTGTACGGGCTGGTTTTCTTCGGATCCAACCAGACTGCGCCGCCTTCAGTTTTACCAAATTTGGTGCCGTCTGCTTTGGTGATCAGCGGAACGGTCAAGCCAAACACCTGATTCTGATGCAGACGACGGGTCAGGTCGATACCAGAAGTGATGTTACCCCACTGGTCAGAACCACCGATTTGCAGCACCACACCGTACTGTTTGTTCAGACAGGCGAAGTCATAACCCTGCAACAGGTTGTAGGAAAACTCAGTGAACGAAATCCCCTGATCTTCACGGTTGAGACGCTGCTTAACCGCTTCTTTGTTGATCATCTGGTTAACGGAGAAGTGTTTGCCAATATCGCGCAGGAAGGTCAGCACATTCATATTGCCGAACCAGTCATAGTTGTTCGCCGCGATAGCAGAGTTTTCTCCACAGTCGAAATCGAGGAACGGGGCAACCTGCTTGCGGATTTTGTCCACCCACTCCTGAACAGTTTCTTCAGTGTTCAGCTTACGCTCGGCAGCTTTGAAGCTCGGGTCGCCAATCAGACCCGTCGCGCCGCCTACCAGCGCAACCGGCTTGTGGCCCGCCTGCTGGAAGCGTTTCAGGCATAACAATGGAACAAGATGCCCCAAATGCAAGCTGTCAGCGGTAGGATCGAAGCCGCAATAGAGCGCGATCGGGCCTTGCGCCAGTCGCTCTGCTAACGCTTCCTCGTCCGTCACCTGGGCTACCAGCCCCCGCTCTTGCAATTGTTTAATCAAGTTACTGCTTGCCATCAAAATCTCCATGTATATAACGACTGCACCTTTGCCGGTACACGACTTTTCGCCAGATGCGAAAGAGACATAGAATAAAGTGCCAGAATCAGGAGTACCAGCGATTAAAGCAAGATTTTTGCATCTTTTCAGGGTGCAAGACGATCAATCTTCCACGCATCATTTTCACGCTGGTACAAAAAGCGGTCATGCAGGCGATGCTCACCGCCCTGCCAGAACTCAATCTGTTCAAGGCTGACGCGAAAACCACCCCAAAAACTTGGCAATGGCACTTCGCCCTGTTGAAACTTCTGCTTCAGCTCCAGGAATTTACTTTCA
The DNA here is from genome assembly GCF_046487065.1 of Escherichia sp. WS2035. Lineage (NCBI taxonomy): Bacteria > Pseudomonadati > Pseudomonadota > Gammaproteobacteria > Enterobacterales > Enterobacteriaceae > Escherichia > Escherichia sp. WS2035. The sequence continues at coordinate 119,621 of NZ_JBJQKD010000009.1, read as the reverse complement.
AGGATACCGCGGGCAGAAATGCGACTGGACTGCTTCGAAACCCATGCACCAATCTGGCTATCACGCGGGCGGCTATGAAAATATTTCATCACTTCGAGAGTCGAAAGTCGTTCCGCTTTACCGATCACCATCACCTGGCGTTCAAGGGTATGCCACGGGAACAGCAGGCTAACGCGCGGATTATTTTCGATTTGATGTGCTTTACGGCTGCCGAGGTTGGTGTAAAACACCATGCCTTTTTCGTCGTAATGTTTGAGTAAAACGATGCGCTGATAAGGCTGACCATGTTCATCCACGGTAGCGACCACCATCGCGGTAGGGTCAGCCAGTTTGGCTTCACAAGCCTGAGAGAGCCAACGTTCAAAAAGGGTTAATGGATCGGCGGGTAGATCGCGGCGGCGTAACCCGCCTTTGGTGTATTCACGGCGCAGATGCGCGATTTGCTGCAATTCGTCGTTATCAGACATGGTTTTCTTTACGGATTGTCAGTGGGTGACGCTATTGTGCGCCGCCCCTGGAAAAATCTCAACGCTGCGGATTTTGTAACTGACAGTTATTCAAGACGATGCGGTCGCGTTTATAGACAGTCGCTTCCTCGCCTTTCGACCAGAAAACATAGATTCCGTCGGTGTAACGTGCACCAGACGCTGAAATGCCCTGTTTGAGATGCAGTAGTTGATTATCGTAAACAAAACTGACTTCCTGGCGCGGATTATTCAGTTTGACCGTCAACGGTTTTTCATCACACTGGTATTCAAGCGTATCGGTTTGCATGCGCTCAACCAGTTGATTGAACGCGCTACAGCCGGTGAGAAGCACCGGCAAACAGATCAGTAACAGTTTTTTCATAGACATATCCCGAAGACTTTCCTGGTCTGGAGGGCAATACGCCCTCCCTAACGTTCCAAGTGTAACGGCAGACGCGGTAAGAAAAATTCAGTTAACTCTGATATCACGGGTTAGCGGGGAAAATAGCCCCCAGTACCGTCTCCTGGCTTGCGCCAGTGACGGAAGGCAGATTTCCTGGTAATCCCGCCAGCGTTCGCCAGGCAAGCCAGGCGAACGCCAATGCTTCCATGTCATCGCCACTAATGCCAACGGCATCGGTGGTGGTGACTTCTGTGCCTGGCAGTAATGCCGCCAGACGCGCCATGAGTAGCGGATTACGACTACCTCCACCACATACCATCAATCGTTCGCAGCCACCGCTCAACAAAACTTGTTCAGAAATGGTCACGGCGGTGAGTTCTGCCACTGTGGCCTGCACATCACGGGGATCAACCCCCGGAAAATGGCGCAAATGGCGCTCCAGCCAGCCGTAGTTAAAGTATTCGCGTCCGGTGCTTTTCGGTGCGGGTTGCGAGAAATATGGGTCGCTGAGCATATTTTGCAGCAGTGGGAGAATAACTTTACCCGCCCGTGCCCACTCGGCATCTTTATCGTAAGGTTTACCGGCCTGACGCCAGATCCAGGCATCCATCAGCATGTTACCAGGACCGGTATCGTAGCCCCCAACCGGCTGGCCAGGAATGAGCAGTGACAGATTGGCGATGCCGCCAATATTGAGCACCATTCGTCGCTCGGTTGGGTGAGCCAGCAGCGCATGATGGAACGCAGGTACCAGCGGTGCACCTTGTCCTCCCAGGGCAATATCGCGACGGCGAAAATCACCGACAACCGTAATTCCGGTGCGCGCCACAATTTGATTGTTATCGCCAATCTGTAAAGTGTGTGGTGCCACGCCCGTCGGTTCGTGCCAGACGGTTTGACCGTGACAGCCGATCGCAACGATATCTCTCGCCTGCAGGTTTTGTTCCTTAAGCAAGGCATTGACCGCATCAGCAAAAAGTCGCCCGAGTTGAGTATCAAGCTGTCCAAACTGCGAAAGTGTAAGCTGCTGGCCCTGGCAAATATCCAGTACAGCCTGTTTCAGAGACACCGGGATCGGCCAGCTCAAACTTGCCAGCTGTGCGACCCGGTGTTCATCAATTGTCGCTAACACAACATCAACACCATCAAGGCTGGTGCCTGACATAACGCCAATAAAGCGGCCCGATTTCATAGTTCATCCTTTTTCAATCTGACGTTTGCGCACCACTCAAACATAAACTTTTCGTGAATACCACGCGGAATGACCAATTTTTACCGTTGGTAGTAAAACATTATCTTCAAATCAATAATCATCATGAATATTTTGTTTATAATTGGTTGATCCTACTTTCATTATGATTTGCTCATATTTGGTAGAACATGTAACCATGGATTCACATATGCCATATACTTTGACCATGAGGGATGCTTGCGTGGCGTTTCATGGTGAACAGGAGATTTTTCAATGATTAAACGCGTATTGGTTGTTTCAATGGTAGGTCTGTCTCTTGTCGGTTGTGTTAATAACGACACCCTGTCAGGGGATGTTTATACCGCTTCTGAAGCGAAACAAGTACAGAATGTCAGCTATGGCACCATCGTTAATGTACGTCAGGTACAGATTCAGGGCGGTGATGATTCCAACGTTATCGGCGCAATTGGCGGTGCTGTACTTGGTGGTTTCCTGGGAAATACTATTGGTGGCGGAACCGGGCGTTCTCTGGCTACTGCAGCAGGGGCCGTTGCAGGTGGTGTAGCCGGTCAGGGCGTACAGAGTGCAATGAACAAAACGCAGGGTGTCGAGCTGGAAATTCGTAAAGATGATGGCAACACCATCATGGTGGTACAGAAACAAGGGAACACTCATTTCTCTCCAGGCCAACGTGTCGTACTGGCCAGCAATGGCAGTCAGGTGACCGTTTCCCCGCGCTAAATAAGTTTGCGTGTGGTCAGGTTACTGACCACACGCCCCCTTCATTTCACCCTTTGGCCTGTAACTCAATGATATTATGCTCAAGTTTTGCGATGAGCTTAATCAGTTGTTCCAGTTCCTCTGCGGAGATGCCATGTAAAATTTCCGCGCGGGTTTTGTTAATAACAGCCTCCATTTCGCTGATCAGTGGCTCTGCCTTTTCCGTCAGTTTAATACGTTTAGCCCGACGATCGCTGGCACAAGTTTGACGCGAAATTAACCCTTTTTCTTCCAGTTGGTCCAGCGTACGGACCAGTGATGGCTGCTCGATGCCAATCGCTTTTGCCAGTTGAATTTGCGACTGGTCTGGAGGTAACTGATGGATATTGTGTAACGTAACCCAATGGGTTTGTGTTAACTCCAGCGGTTTCAGGCGATGGTCTATCAGAGCACGCCATATGCGCACCAACCGTGCCAGATCAGAACCTAGTGGCGATTCCAATTTCATCTCCTTATAATTAGCTTGCTAAGATATTATGCGGCTTTTAGAATAGTGTGCAGCAATTGTATTGCTAAAACAAATGTATTGCTGCATTTGGTTACCGTCAGACATATTTTTCAGAAATTGCGCGTAAATTTTTCGCACTTAAAGAATATTTATTAATCTAACGCAATATATTCTGTCGTAAAGGAATCTACTTTGTGAAGTTTATGCTCAATGCAACAGGATTGCCCTTACAAGATCTGGTGTTCGGTGCGTCCGTCTACTTTCCTCCGTTTTTCAAAGCCTTCGCGTTTGGATTCGTCATCTGGCTTGTCATACACCGCCTGCTTCGTGGCTGGATCTACGCTGGTGACATCTGGCATCCCTTGTTAATGGATTTATCGCTGTTTGCGATTTGCGTTTGCCTTGCTCTGGCAATACTGATTGCGTGGTAACTATGTCAATTAAAACAATTAAGTATTTCTCAACAATCATTGTAGCGGTAGTTGCGGTTCTTGCCGGATGGTGGCTGTGGAATTATTACATGCAATCTCCGTGGACACGCGACGGGAAAATACGCGCAGAACAGGTTTCTATCACCCCACAGGTGTCGGGACGTATTGTTGAGCTGAATATAAAAGACAACCAGCTGGTTAACGCGGGGGATCTTCTGCTCACGATCGATAAAACGCCCTTTCAGATCGCCGAGCTGAACGCACAGGCTCAGCTGGCGAAAGCGCAATCTGACCTCGCAAAAGCCAATAACGAAGCGAATCGTCGTCGTCATCTCTCACAAAATTTTATTTCTGCCGAAGAACTCGATACCGCTAACCTCAATGTTAAAGCGATGCAGGCCAGCGTTGATGCCGCACAGGCGACGCTGAAACAGGCACAATGGCAACTGGCGCAAACGGAAATTCGCGCCCCGGTGAGTGGATGGGTGACTAATCTCACTACCCGCATCGGCGACTACGCTGACACCGGGAAACCGCTGTTTGCCCTTGTTGACAGCCACTCGTTTTACGTCATTGGTTATTTTGAAGAAACCAAGTTGCGCCATATCCGCGAAGGTGCACCAGCACAAATTACCCTCTATAGTGATAACAAAACGTTACAGGGTCACGTGTCCAGTATCGGTCGGGCGATTTATGATCAGAGCGTTGAAAGTGACTCAAGCCTTATTCCGGATGTGAAACCTAACGTCCCCTGGGTTCGCCTCGCCCAACGCGTTCCCGTCCGCTTTACGCTGGATAAAGTCCCAGGCGATGTCACGCTGGTGTCGGGCACCACCTGTAGCATTGCCGTAGGTCAATAATGAACGCATCGTCATGGTCCTTGCGCAATTTGCCCTGGTTCAGGGCCACGCTGGCGCAATGGCGTTATGCGTTACGCAATACCATTGCCATGTGTCTGGCGCTGACGGTTGCCTATTATTTGAATCTGGATGAACCCTATTGGGCGATGACCTCGGCTGCGGTGGTTAGCTTTCCCACCGTTGGCGGTGTCATCAGCAAAAGCCTCGGACGCATCGCTGGCAGTTTGCTCGGAGCCATTGCAGCACTGCTTCTTGCCGGACATACGCTCAATGAGCCGTGGTTTTTTCTATTGAGCATGTCGGCGTGGCTTGGCTTTTGTACCTGGGCCTGTGCGCACTTCACGAATAACGTCGCGTATGCATTTCAACTGGCGGGCTACACGGCTGCCATCATCGCCTTTCCGATGGTTAATATTACTGAGGCCAGCCAGCTGTGGGATATCGCTCAGGCGCGTGTTTGCGAGGTGATAGTCGGTATTTTGTGCGGCGGCATGATGATGATGATCCTGCCGAGCAGTTCCGATGCTACAGCCCTTTTAACCGCATTGAAAAACATGCACGCCCGATTACTGGAACATGCCAGTTTACTCTGGCGGCCTGAAACAACCGATGCCATTCGTGCAGCACATGAAGGGGTGATTGGGCAGATACTGACCATGAATTTGCTGCGTATCCAGGCTTTCTGGAGCCACTATCGTTTTCGCCAGCAAAACGCACGCCTTAATGCGCTGCTCCACCAGCAATTACGTATGACCAGTGTCATCTCCAGCCTGCGACGTATGTTGCTCAACTGGCCCTCACCGCCAGATGCCACGCGAGAAATTCTCGAACAGCTGCTGACGGCGCTCGCCAGTTCGCAAACAGATGTTTACACCGTCGCACGTATTATCTCCCCACTACGCCCGACCAACGTCACCGACTACCGGCACATCGCCTTCTGGCAGCGACTACGTTATTTTTGCCGCCTTTATCTGCAAAGTAGTCAGGAATTACATCGTCTACAAAGCGGTGTAGATGATCATGCCAGACTCCCACGGACATCCGGCCTGGCTCGTCATACCGATAACGCCGAAGCTATGTGGAGCGGGCTGCGTACATTTTGTACGTTGATGATGATTGGCGCATGGAGTATTGCTTCGCAATGGGATGCCGGTGCCAATGCTTTAACGCTGGCAGCAATTAGCTGCGTACTCTACTCCGCCGTCGCAGCACCGTTTAAGTCTTTGTCACTGCTGATGCGCACGCTGGTGTTACTTTCGCTATTCAGCTTTGTGGTCAAATTTGGCCTGATGGTGCAGATTAGCGATCTGTGGCAATTTTTACTGTTTCTCTTTCCACTGCTGGCGACAATGCAGCTTCTTAAATTGCAGATGCCCAAATTTGCCGCACTGTGGGGGCAACTGATTGTTTTTATGGGTTCGTTTATCGCTGTCACTAATCCCCCGGTGTATGATTTTGCTGATTTTCTTAACGATAATCTGGCAAAAATTGTTGGCGTCGCGTTGGCGTGGTTAGCGTTCGCCATTCTGCGTCCAGGATCGGATGCTCGTAAAAGCCGCCGCCATATTCGCGCGCTGCGCCGGGATTTTGTCGATCAACTAAGCCGCCATCCAACACTGAGTGAAAGCGAATTTGAATCGCTCACTTATCATCACGTCAGTCAGTTGAGTAACAGCCAGGATGCGCTGGCTCGCCGTTGGTTATTACGCTGGGGTGTAGTGTTGCTGAACTGTTCTCATGTTGTCTGGCAATTGCGCGACTGGGAATCGCGTTCCGATCCGTTATCGCGAGTACGGGATAACTGTATTTCACTGTTGCGGGGAGTGATGAGTGAGCGTGGCGTTCAGCAAAAATCACTGGCGGCCACACTTGAAGAATTACAGCGGATTTGCGACAGCCTTGCCCGTCATCATCAACCTGCCGCCCGAGAACTGGCGGCAATTGTCTGGCGGCTGTACTGCTCGCTTTCGCAACTTGAGCAAGCACCGCCGCAAGGTACGCTGGCCTCTTAATTACTTAATTACACCACAGGCATAGCGTTCACCGCCACCGCCCAGCGGTTTGGGTTGATCGGACATATTATCGCCGCCAACGTGGACTATCAGCGCTTTGTCTTTGACTTCATCCAGTGATTTCAGACGAGGCGCGATGACGGCATCGGTCGCCTTGCCGTCATTATTGACTACCAGTGCAGGCAGATCGCCTAAATGCCCGGCACCTTCTGGCCCTTCATGTTTACCGGTATTTTGTGGATCAAGATGCCCGCCTGCGGATTCTGCGGCGCTGGCTTTGCCATCTTTGGTGGCTGGCTGGCAGCTTCCTTTGGCATGAATATGGAAGCCATGTTCACCGGGAGGTAATGCTTTCAGATCGGGCGAAAACTCCAGACCTTTATCGGTTTCAGTAATGGTGACGCTACCAATTGACTGCCCAACCCCTTGCGACGTGACGAGGTTCATCTCGACTTTTTCACTGGCAGCTTGTGCGCCGGTCGCAACAACCAGCGCCAGAATGGCCAGACTAAAACGTTTCATAGGACCTCCGTTCATTGTGCATTCCTGAATAAGTGTAAACCAGTGACACATTTTTGAACGGCGGCTATTCCTAAAAGTGCTTACGGTACGTCGTAACCTAGTGCCGCTTTACGGATACGGAACCATTGTTGACGGGTCATTTTCAGTGTTTCTGCTTCGACTGCTGCCCGTACGCGCTCAATTTTACCTGAGCCGATAATTGGCAGCGGCTGCGACGGTAAACGTAATACCCAGGCGTAAACCACCTGTTCAATCGAGCCCGCGTTTAACTCCTCTGCCACCACAGCCAGTTCATCACGCAGCGGCTGGAAATAATCATCATTAAACAGACGACCACCACCAAGGCAGGACCACGCCATCGGACGAACACGCAGTTGTTGCAGTTGGTCGAGCGTGCCATCCAGCAGTAACGGCTGATGCACCGGGGATATTTCCACCTGATTAGTGGCAAGGGTAAATGGCAGGCGTGATTGCAACAGCGCAAATTGCGCAGGTGTAAAGTTCGATACACCAAAATGACGCACTTTGCCGCTCTGATGCAGATGTTTAAAGGCGTCCGCCACTTCATCGGCATCCATTAACGGGTCTGGTCGGTGGATTAACAGCAGATCCAGATGATCGGTCGCGAGATTAATTAGCGACTGTTCGGCGCTCTTAATGATGTGATCGCGGTCAGTGATGTAATGGCCAATGACGTTTTCTTCACACGCGGTCGTCGCGATACCGCATTTACTGACGATTTCCATCCGTTCACGCAGGTGAGGTGCCAGTTTCAGCGCCTCGCCAAACGCCGCTTCGCACTGATAGCCACCATAAATATCAGCATGGTCCACGGTGGTCACGCCGAGATCCAGATGCTCTTCAATAAAACTGACCAACTGGCGGGCGGACATGTTCCAGTCCATCAATCGCCAGTAGCCCATCACAAAATGGGAAAACTCCGGGCCTTGCGGCGCAATAGTAATACGCTGAACCATAATCGCTTCCTCTTATCAGATATGAGAGGAGTATACGCAAGATTAGGCTCAAAAGAGTGATGGTTGCTCCGGTTCGTCTGATGACGCTGGCTTATTTGCACGTAATTTGCGCATTAATCGCTGCCGACAAAGGCGCAACACTTCTTGTTTTTCGCCATCGCTCATTTTATTCCAGTTAAAACGCTCATCCCGGCTACGAAAACAGCCGCGACAAAATCCCCGTTCGTCAGACTGGCAAATTCCCCGGCACGGGCTCTGGACGGGAAAGAACTCTAATTGCTCCGTCACCTCGCCCTCCTCAGATAAGATTATTACCATTATTGAAGCTGTTAATGTCCAAAGTAGCAACTTTGCTTGCACTAGACCGACTGGTCTACTACACTCCAACGCATGAACAAACACACCGAACATGATACTCGCGAACATCTCCTGGCGACGGGCGAGCAACTTTGCCTGCAACGTGGATTCACCGGGATGGGGCTAAGCGAACTCCTAAAAACCGCTGAAGTGCCGAAAGGGTCCTTCTATCACTACTTTCGTTCTAAAGAAGCGTTTGGCGTTGCCATGCTTGAGCGCCATTACGCCGCATATCACCAGCGACTGACTGAGTTGCTGCAATCCGGCGAAGGTAACTACCGCGACCGCATACTGGCTTATTACCAGCAAACACTGAACCAGTTTTGCCAACATGGAACCATCAGTGGTTGCCTGACAGTAAAACTCTCTGCCGAAGTGTGCGATCTGTCAGAAGATATGCGCAGCGCAATGGATAAAGGGGCTCGCGGCGTGATCGCCCTGCTCTCTCAGGCGCTGGAAAATGGCCGTGAGAACCATTGTTTAACCTTTTGTGGCGAACCGCTGCAACAGGCACAAGTGCTTTACGCACTGTGGCTTGGTGCGAATTTGCAGGCCAAAATTTCGCGCAGTTTCGAGCCACTGGAAAACGCGCTGGCCCATGTAAAAAACATTATTGCGACGCCTGCCGTTTAGCAGGCATTTTTTATCACCAGACGACCGGGAGCCTTTATGTCATCTGAAAAACTGTATTCCCCACTGAAAGTGGGCGCGATCACGGCGGCAAACCGTATTTTTATGGCACCGCTGACGCGTCTGCGCAGTATTGAACCGGGTGACATCCCTACCCCGTTGATGGCGGAATACTATCGCCAACGTGCCAGTGCCGGTTTGATTATTAGCGAAGCCACGCAAATTTCTGCCCAGGCAAAAGGATACGCAGGTGCACCTGGCATCCATAGCCCGGAACAAATTGCCGCATGGAAAAAAATTACCGCTGGCGTTCATGCTGAAAATGGTCATATGGCCGTACAGCTGTGGCACACCGGACGCATTTCTCACGCCAGCCTGCAACCTGGCGGTCAGGCACCGGTAGCGCCTTCAGCACTTAGCGCGGGAACACGTACTTCTCTGCGCGATGAAAATGGTCAGGCGATCCGTGTTGAAACATCCATGCCGCGTGCGCTTGAACTGGAAGAGATTCCGGGTATCGTCAATGATTTCCGTCAGGCCATTGCTAACGCGCGTGAAGCCGGTTTTGATCTGGTAGAGCTCCACTCTGCTCACGGTTATTTGCTGCATCAGTTCCTTTCCCCTTCTTCAAACCATCGTACCGATCAGTACGGCGGCAGCGTGGAAAATCGCGCGCGTCTGGTGCTGGAAGTGGTCGATGCCGGGATTGAAGAATGGGGTGCCGATCGCATTGGCATTCGCATTTCGCCAATCGGTACTTTCCAGAACACGGATAACGGCCCGAATGAAGAAGCCGATGCACTGTATCTGATTGAACAACTGGGTAAACGCGGCATTGCTTATCTTCATATGTCAGAACCAGATTGGGCGGGAGGTGAACCATATACTGATGCGTTTCGCGAAAAAGTACGCGCCCGTTTCCACGGTCCGATTATCGGCGCAGGTGCATACACAGTAGAAAAAGCTGAAACGCTGATCGGCAAAGGGTTAATTGATGCGGTAGCATTTGGTCGTGACTGGATTGCGAACCCGGATCTGGTCGCCCGCTTGCAGCGCAAAGCTGAGCTTAACCCGCAGCGTGCCGAAAGTTTTTATGGTGGCGGTGCTGAAGGTTACACTGATTACCCGACGCTGTAATCCAACATTGCGAGCGGCGCAAAGCCGCCGCTATACTAAAACAACTTTTTGAATCTGTTAGCCATTTTGAGGATATAAAGATGCGTCTTCTTCATACCATGCTGCGCGTTGGCGATCTGCAACGCTCCATCGATTTTTATACCAACGTGCTGGGCATGAAACTGCTGCGTACCAGCGAAAACCCGGAATACAAATACTCACTGGCGTTTGTTGGTTACGGCCCGGAAACCGAAGAAGCAGTGATTGAACTGACCTACAACTGGGGCGTGGATAAATACGAACTCGGCACTGCTTATGGTCACATCGCGCTTAGCGTAGATAACGCCGCTGAAGCGTGCGAAAAAATCCGTCAAAACGGGGGTAACGTAACCCGTGAAGCGGGTCCGGTAAAAGGCGGTACTACGGTTATCGCATTTGTGGAAGATCCGGACGGTTACAAAATTGAATTAATCGAAGAGAAAGACGCCGGTCGCGGTCTGGGCAACTAATCTCCTGCCGGGCGTGAACTCATCGCGCCCGCATCTTTACTGCATCGACAAGTAATATTTGTCATAATGCGCGCTGCAATTTATCCGTATTAAGAGAATCAGATGTCCGATAACGCTCAACTTACCGGTCTGTGCGACCGTTTTCGTGGTTTTTATCCTGTTGTGATCGATGTTGAAACAGCCGGATTTAACGCCAAAACCGATGCGCTGCTTGAGATTGCCGCCATCACCCTGAAAATGGATGAACAAGGCTGGCTGATGCCGGACACCACATTACATTTCCACGTCGAACCATTTGTCGGCGCAAATTTGCAACCAGAGGCCCTTGCCTTCAATGGCATTGATCCGAACGATCCCGATCGCGGCGCGGTCAGCGAGTACGAGGCGCTGCACGAAATTTTTAAAGTTGTACGTAAAGGTATTAAAGCGAGCGGCTGTAACCGCGCCATTATGGTGGCGCACAACGCCAATTTCGATCACAGCTTTATGATGGCCGCCGCAGAACGCGCCTCACTGAAACGTAACCCGTTCCACCCTTTCGCCACTTTTGACACTGCTGCACTGGCCGGGCTGGCACTCGGACAAACCGTATTGTCAAAGGCTTGCCAGACAGCTGGCATGGACTTCGACAGCACCCAGGCGCACTCCGCGCTGTACGACACCGAACGCACTGCTGTGCTGTTTTGTGAAATCGTCAACCGCTGGAAACGTCTGGGAGGCTGGCCACTACCTGCCGCCGCAGAGGTGTAATCGAGTCGATGCCTGATGACATGCAATGATTCAGGCATCTATAGTGAGGCTATTCCACGCATCATGCATGATATTCACGGGGAATAGCGTTAATGGCAAATAATCCAAACCCTTCATCGCCCCTGCCGGACGTGTTTTCGCCGGCGACCCGCGACTGGTTTCTTCGCGCCTTTAAACAGCCGACCGCTGTCTAGTCGCGAACCACGGCTGCGCTTTACGCTAACAGAAGTGAATGACCTACCGGTCCGGCAAACGCCGATGTTTACGCTGTTACGTGAGGCGGGATTTTCAAGTTCGCCACAAGGGCTGGATTGGGGATAGAGAAAGGACTGACGGATGCCCGTTCGCATCCGTCAGTATTGCAGGACGGATTATTCCGCGTCCGGCTCTTCAGACTTGTATTTAGCGGCAGTTTCTTTGATCAGCTGCTGCAGTTCACCACGCTGATACATTTCGATCACGATATCACAACCGCCCACCAGCTCGCCGTCAACCCACAGTTGCGGGAAGGTCGGCCAGTTCGCATATTTCGGCAGTTCCGCACGAATGTCCGGATTCTGCAGAATATCAACATAGGCAAAACGTTCGCCACATGCGGCAAGCGCCTGGACTGCCTGGGCAGAGAAACCGCAGCTCGGCAGTTTCGGTGAACCTTTCATGTACAGCAGGATCGGGTTTTCAGCAATCTGGCGTTGGATTTTTTCGATAGTGGTGCTCATTGTCTTGCTTCCTCAAACTTCTTTACGGCAGTAATCTGACATTGTAGCGGGTCAGTGCGGCATCGGAAAATAACATTTTCATCACGCTTTTGCTATTTTATCCCTTTGCTCTATTTGTTGCATTTCAAATATTCGTTTCTTCCCTGATGCACGGCAAACTGGCGTATTTATAACCATTTTTAGCTTTCACTGCTGCATTTTTTTGCGCTCGCCGACGAAACGTATTTTTTAACAATAAAAGCTATTAACTTTCTCTTCTTCTATGCATTAGAATCATCAAGTTTTGTAAATCAGACGCAGGCATGATAGACCTGCCTTAACAGAGGGACGCTCAGTGGCGCGGATAAACCGTATTTCGATCACGCTCTGTGCTTTACTTTTTACCACCCTGCCTTTAACGCCTATGGCCCATGCTTCAAAGCAAGCCAGGGAGAGTTCTGCTACCACTCATATCACCAAAAAAGCAGATAAAAAGAAAAGCACGGCAACCACCCAAAAGACCCAGAAAGCCAGCCAGAAAACAGCGAAAAAAGCCGCCAGTAAAAGTACGACCAAAAGCAAAACCGCTTCTTCCGTTAAAAAATCTTCCATTACCGCTTCTAAAAACGCCAAAACTCGCAGCAAACACGCCGTCAATAAAACGGCCTCAGCCAGCTTTACCGAAAAGTGTACCAAACGTAAGGGCTATAAATCGCATTGTGTGAAAGTCAAAAATGCCGCGTCAGGAACCCTTGCCGACGCGCACAAAGCGAAGGTGCAAAAAGCCACAAAAGTGGCAATGAATAAACTGATGCAGCAAATTGGTAAGCCATATCGTTGGGGTGGCAGCTCACCGCGTACCGGTTTTGATTGCAGCGGTCTGGTTTATTACGCTTATAAAGATTTGGTGAAAATTCGTATTCCGCGTACGGCGAATGAAATGTATCACCTGCGCGATGCAGCGCCAATCGAACGTAGTGAACTGAAAAACGGCGACCTGGTCTTCTTCCGTACTCAGGGACGCGGTACAGCCGATCATGTCGGCGTGTATGTCGGCAACGGCAAATTTATTCAGTCACCGCGCACGGGCCAGGAAATTCAAATCACTTCTCTCAGTGAAGACTACTGGCAGCGCCACTATGTTGGCGCTCGCCGGGTAATGACCCCAAAAACACTTCGCTAAAACTTTACCCTGTTGTTACGGCAACAGGGTAAGTTCATCTTTTGTCTCACCTTTTAATTTGCTACCCTATCCATACGCACAATAAGGCTATTGTACGTATGCAAATTAATAATAAAGGAGAGTAGCAATGTCATTCGAATTACCTGCACTACCATATGCTAAAGATGCTCTGGCACCGCACATTTCTGCGGAAACCATCGAGTATCACTACGGCAAACATCATCAGACTTATGTCACTAACCTGAACAACCTGATCAAAGGTACCGCGTTTGAAGGTAAACCACTGGAAGAGATTATTCGCAGCTCTGAAGGTGGCGTATTCAACAACGCAGCTCAGGTCTGGAACCATACTTTCTACTGGAACTGCCTGGCACCGAACGCGGGTGGCGAACCGACTGGAAAAGTCGCTGAAGCTATCGCCGCATCTTTTGGCAGCTTTGCCGATTTCAAAGCTCAGTTTACTGATGCAGCGATCAAAAACTTTGGTTCTGGCTGGACCTGGCTGGTGAAAAACAGCGATGGCAAACTGGCTATCGTTTCAACCTCTAACGCGGGTACTCCACTGACCACCGATGCGACTCCGCTGCTGACCGTTGATGTCTGGGAACACGCTTATTACATCGACTATCGCAATGCACGCCCTGGCTATCTGGAGCACTTCTGGGCGCTGGTGAACTGGGAATTCGTAGCGAAAAATCTCGCTGCATAATAACTGATGGCAAATGCAACATTACCTGATGCGCTTCGCTTACCATGCCAACGCGGATGAGGCGTTAACAGCGCATTCGGCAAGATAAATCGCACGTTGCCAGCAACTGTAACGCAGAAGGTTATCCTTCTGCGTTTTTGTTTAATTAGCTGTTGGCAACGCAAACTGCTTCAGGTTGTTTTCTGGCTGACATAAACACCAGCAATAATGCCAGTCCCGCGACAATCGCCCCCATCACCGGCACAAAACTGTATCCCAGCCCAGCGGAAATTACCGCACCACCAGCAGCTGCTCCCAGCGCATTTCCAAGATTAAAGGCACCAATATTGACTGATGAAGACAGACCTGGCGCTTCACTGGCGACACGCATCACGCGCATCTGTAACGGCGGTACGATCGCAAAGGTTGCAGCTCCCCACACCACCATGCTAATAGCTGCGCCGAACTCATTGCGGGCCAGGAACGGGATTGCCAGCATAATCACCATCAGCAACAACAAAAAGCCTTTCAACGTGCCGTTAACTGAACGATCTGCCAGTTTGCCGCCGAGATAGTTACCGATAGAGAATCCGACACCAATCAGCACCAGCATTGCCGTGACGAACACCGGCGTTACGTGGGTAATGCTTTGCAGTACCGGAGAGATATAGGTGTAGAGGGTAAACATTGCACCAGCGCCCAGTACCGTCGTCAGCAATGCAGACAGCACCTGCGGACGCATTAATACCGCCAGCTCTTTTTTCACTTCAGGTCGCGCCCCTGCGCCACCTTTAGGTAATGAGAGGAACAGACTTACCATTGAAATCACGCCCAGCCCCGCTGTTGCCAGAAATGACATCCGCCAGCCGATGGTTTCGCCCAACCAGGTCGCCGCCGGCACGCCACCGATATTTGCCAGGGTTAACCCCATAAACATAGTGGCAACTGCGCTGGCCTGTTTATGTTTTGGCACTACGCTTGCGGCCACGACTGAACCCAAACCAAAAAATGCCCCGTGATTCAGGCTGGTCAAAATGCGTGAAAGCATCAGGGTCATATAATCCGGCGCGATGGCGGAAAGTACGTTGCCAAGCGTGAAAATCGCCATCAGGAAAATCAACGCACTGCGGCGGGCACGATGAGAAAGTAGAAGCGTCATCAGCGGCGCGCCAACCATTACGCCAACTGCATAAGCACTGATTAACATTCCGGCAGCGGGAATCGAGACATCCACACCGCGCGCAATGACGGGCAACAAGCCCATTGGCGAGAACTCCGTTGTCCCGATACCAAACGCGCCAATCGCCAGCGCCAGCAACGGATAGTTAATTTTCATGCCTTATCTCCACCTCTTCGCGTCATTACGCGATATTCATTAAAGTGGCGAAAGCATGACAGTAATCACAAAAAAATGAAAATAACAAAAAGAGAAAACACTTTTGCCATTTTGCTAACAAACAGGAAGGAGATGCGAGGGAGAACGCGCTCCCTCGAGAGGAAATCAGTGCAGCGCGGCAGTCAAACCCACGGCCACGATCAAACCGAGGACGATAATCGTTGTTACCAGTGAAAATTTAAGGTCGGTGCTCATCAAGTTTTCTCCTTTTTTATTACCACACAAAAAGTGATATTACGCATTTTTACACACTGTGATGAAAAAATCTCCCGTCATTTATAATGATAAGTGTTTTTACTACTTCCCCTTTTCGTCAAGATCGGCCAAAATTCCACGCTTACACTATTTGCGTACTGGCCATTGACCCCTTCCTGACGCTCCGTGTCGTTTTTCCGGCGTACCGCAACATTTTTGTTGTGCGTAAGGTGTGTAAAGGCAAACGTTTACCTTGCGAATTTGCAGGAGCTGAAGTTAGGGTCTGGAGTGAAATGGAATGGCAACAATAAAAGATGTAGCGAAACGAGCAAACGTTTCCACTACAACTGTGTCACACGTGATCAACAAAACACGTTTCGTCGCTGAAGAAACGCGCAATGCCGTGTGGGCAGCAATCAAAGAATTACACTACTCCCCTAGCGCGGTGGCGCGTAGCCTGAAGGTTAACCACACCAAGTCTATCGGTTTGCTGGCGACCAGCAGCGAAGCGGCCTATTTTGCCGAGATCATTGAAGCGGTCGAAAAAAATTGCTTCCAGAAAGGTTACACCCTGATTCTGGGCAATGCGTGGAACAATCTTGAGAAACAGCGGGCTTATCTGTCGATGATGGCGCAAAAACGCGTCGATGGTCTGCTGGTGATGTGTTCTGAGTACCCAGAGCCGTTGCTGGCGATGCTGGAAGAGTATCGCCATATCCCAATGGTGGTGATGGACTGGGGTGAAGCAAAAGCTGACTTCACCGATGCGGTCATTGATAACGCGTTCGAAGGCGGCTACATGGCCGGGCGTTATCTGATTGAACGCGGTCATCGCGAAATCGGCGTTATCCCTGGCCCGCTGGAACGTAACACCGGCGCAGGCCGTCTTGCTGGTTTTATGAAGGCGATGGAAGAAGCGATGATCAAAGTGCCGGAAAGCTGGATTGTGCAGGGTGACTTTGAACCTGAATCCGGTTATCGCGCCATGCAGCAAATCCTGTCGCAGTCGCATCGCCCTACTGCCGTCTTCTGTGGTGGCGATATCATGGCAATGGGCGCACTTTGTGCTGCTGATGAAATGGGTCTGCGCGTGCCGCAGGATGTTTCGCTGATCGGTTATGATAACGTGCGCAACGCCCGCTATTTTACGCCGGCGCTGACCACGATCCATCAGCCAAAAGATTCGCTGGGCGAAACAGCGTTCAACATGCTGTTGGATCGTATCGTCAACAAACGTGAAGAACCGCAGTCCATTGAAGTGCATCCGCGGTTGATTGAACGCCGCTCCGTGGCTGACGGCCCGTTCCGCGACTATCGTCGTTAATCACCCGTTGCGGGAGTCTCTTCCGGCTCCCGCAGCCACTCCTTATTCAGCGTCTCACTATCGCCGAGATACTCAAGCAACCAGGTTAACGCAGGCGACATATCATTTTGCTGCCATGTCAGACAACATGCCGAATCCGGGAAGGGGTTTTCCAGTTTTAGTGCTACCCACTTCCCCTCATTAAGCCACGGTTTGGCGAAATGTGTTGGCACCATCCCTATGCATAATCCTGCCGAGATACAGGTTGCCGATGATTCCCAGTCAGGCACGACAAGTCTTTTTTGGTTATCCAGCAACCAGGTAATACGTTTAGGTAGCGTTCGCGAGGTGTCTTCGCGCACCAATGACGGCCAGTTGCGCAACGTATCATCGCTGAACGGGCCATCCATCAACGCCAGCGGGTGGTGGCTGGCAACAACGCAACTCCAGCTTAACATCCCCATATCCCGGAAGGCATAACGACCGCCTACCGGAATCGCGCGTGTTGCGCCAATCGCCAGTTCCACGCGCCCGTCGGAAAGTGCATCCCAGACACCGTTGAACACTTCCTGAAAGACAAGGAGTTCGACATCATCAAAATGGCGATAAAAATCAACGATCATCTGCCGTGTTCTCTCTGGCCTGACAATATTATCCACTGCGATAGCTAACTGACCGCGCCAGCCGTTCGCTATCTGCTGACATTGCTGGCGGGTGATCTGCATTTTTTTGACAACAGAGCGCCCTTCTTTGAGAAACCACGCCCCGGCTGCGGTCAGTTCCACATCACGGTGACGTCGTTCAAACAGCGGCACCGCCAGCCACTCTTCCAGCTGACGCACGGTATAGCTGACCGCAGAAGGAACGCGATGCAACTCCTGGGCTGCGGCGCTAAAACTACCATTACGCGCTACCGCATCAACAACTTCGAGAGAATATTCTGACCACATAGTCTGCCTGCAAAATTTTTGAAACCAATCATCAAATATTACCGTTTCACAACACTAATTTCACTCCTTACACTTTGCGGCGGTGTTTAATTGAGAGATTTAGAGAATATACATGCAACCTGGGAAAAGATTTTTAGTCTGGCTGGCGGGTTTGAGCGTACTCGGTTTTCTGGCAACCGATATGTATCTGCCTGCTTTCGCCGCCATACAGGCCGACCTGCAAACGCCTGCGTCTGCTGTCAGTGCCAGCCTTAGTCTGTTCCTTGCCGGTTTTGCCGCAGCCCAGCTTCTGTGGGGGCCACTCTCCGACCGTTATGGTCGCAAACCGGTGTTATTCATCGGCCTGACAATTTTTGCGTTAGGTAGTCTGGGGATGCTGTGGGTGGAAAACGCCGCCACGCTGCTGATATTGCGTTTTGTACAGGCTGTGGGTGTCTGCGCCGCGGCGGTTATCTGGCAAGCATTAGTGACAGATTATTATCCTTCACAGAAAGTTAACCGTATTTTTGCGACCATCATGCCGCTGGTGGGTCTATCTCCGGCACTGGCTCCTCTGTTAGGAAGCTGGCTGCTGGTCCATTTTTCCTGGCAGGCGATTTTCGCCACCCTGTTTGCCATTACCGTGGTGCTGATTCTGCCTATTTTCTGGCTCAAACCCACGACGAAGGCCCGTAACAATAGTCAGGATGGTCTGACCTTTACCGACCTGCTACGTTCTAAAACCTATCGCGGCAACGTGCTGATATACGCAGCCTGTTCAGCCAGTTTTTTTGCATGGCTGACCGGTTCACCGTTCATCCTTAGTGAAATGGGTTACAGCCCGGCAGTTATTGGTTTAAGTTATGTCCCGCAAACTATCGCGTTTCTGATTGGTGGTTATGGCTGTCGCGCCGCGCTGCAGAAATGGCAAGGCAAGCAGTTATTACCGTGGTTGCTGGTACTGTTTGCTGTCAGCGTCATTGCGACCTGGGCTGCGGGCTTCATTAGCCATGTGTCGTTGGTCGAAATCCTGATCCCATTCTGTGTGATGGCGATTGCCAACGGCGCGATCTACCCGATTGTTGTTGCCCAGGCGCTGCGTCCCTTCCCACATGCAACCGGTCGCGCCGCAGCGTTGCAGAACACTCTGCAACTGGGTCTGTGCTTCCTCGCAAGTCTGGTAGTTTCCTGGCTTATCAGTATCAGTACGCCATTGCTCACCACCACCAGCGTGATGTTATCAACAGTAGTGCTGGTCGCTCTGGGTTACATGATGCAACGTTGTGAAGAAGTTGGCTGCCAGAATCATGGCAATGCCGAAGTCGCTCATAGTGAATCACACTGATCTATATCGATATACTTATACTTAGGCTGCTAACAAAATTTTGTTGTATGATTGAAATTAGCGGCCTATACTAATTTCGAGTTGTTAAAACTACGATAAATATTATGTTATTACGGGGACAGGATCGTTCCCGACTCACTATGGATGGTCATTTCGGCAAGGGTTCCTCCTTTCCCTCTGTTCTACGTCGGATTATAGACTCGCGGTTTTTTCTGCGAGATTTCTCACAAAGCCCAAAAAGCGTCTACGCTGTTTTAAGGTTCTGATCACCGACCAGTGATGGAGAAACTATGAGTTCATCGTGTATAGAAGAAGTCAGTGTACCAGATGACAACTGGTACCGTATCGCCAACGAATTACTTAGCCGTGCCGGTATAGCCATTAACGGTTCTGCCCCGGCGGATATTCGTGTCAAAAACCCCGATTTTTTTAAACGCGTTCTGCAGGAAGGATCGTTGGGGTTAGGCGAAAGTTATATGGATGGCTGGTGGGAATGTGACCGACTGGATATGTTTTTTAGCAAAGTCTTACGCGCAGGTCTCGAGAACCAACTTCCCCATCATTTCAAAGACACGCTGCGTATTGCCGGCGCTCGTCTCTTCAATCTGCAGAGTAAAAAACGTGCCTGGATAGTCGGCAAAGAGCATTACGATTTGGGTAATGACTTGTTCAGCCGCATGCTTGACCCCTTCATGCAATATTCCTGTGCTTACTGGAAAGATGCCGATAATCTGGAATCTGCCCAGCAGGCGAAGCTCAAAATGATTTGTGAAAAATTGCAGTTAAAACCAGGGATGCGCGTACTGGATATTGGCTGTGGCTGGGGCGGACTGGCGCACTACATGGCGTCTAATTATGACGTAAGCGTGGTCGGCGTCACCATTTCTGCCGAACAGCAAAAAATGGCTCAGGAACGCTGTGAAGGCCTGGATGTCACCATTTTGCTGCAAGATTATCGTGACCTGAACGACCAGTTTGATCGTATTGTTTCTGTGGGGATGTTCGAACACGTCGGACCGAAAAATTACGATACCTATTTTGCGGTGGTGGATCGTAATTTGAAACCGGAAGGTATATTCCTGCTCCATACCATCGGTTCGAAAAAAACCGATCTGAATGTTGATCCCTGGATTAATAAATATATTTTTCCGAACGGTTGCCTGCCCTCTGTACGCCAGATAGCTCAGTCCAGCGAACCCCACTTTGTGATGGAAGACTGGCATAACTTCGGTGCTGATTACGATACTACGTTGATGGCGTGGTATGAACGATTCCTCGCCGCATGGCCAGAAATTGCGGATAACTACAGTGAACGCTTTAAACGGATGTTTACCTATTATCTGAATGCCTGTGCAGGTGCTTTCCGCGCCCGTGATATTCAGCTCTGGCAGGTCGTGTTCTCACGCGGTGTTGAAAACGGCCTTCGAGTCGCTCGCTAAAGGCTATTCTATCGCCCCCGCTCCGGGGGCGATTTCAGATCAGGCTTCTGTACCTGGTTGATTCATGGCATTTTCTCGTGCCGCCAGCACACGTTCTACCGTATCTACCACTGCCTGAGTTTGTGGATCGATTTCAATGTTGACGCGTGCGCCGAGTTTTTTCTTCCCAAGAGTCGTGCGTTCCAGTGTTTCCGGAATTAAATGGACGCAAAAACGCGTTGGCGTGACTTCGCCGACGGTCAGGCTAATACCGTCGATGCCAATAAATCCTTTGTACAGGATATATTTCATCAACTGACTATCCTGGACTTTAAACCAGATCTGACGATTATTTTCCGAGGTTAATATTTTCGCCACTTCAGCGGTGGTCATAATATGACCTGACATTAAGTGTCCGCCAATTTCATCGCTGAATTTCGCCGCACGCTCAACGTTTACCCAATCCCCCACTTTTAAATCACCAAGATTAGTAATGCGTAACGTTTCTTTCATCAGGTCAAAACTGACATGGTTGCCGTTAATTTCCGTCACGGTCAGGCAGCAACCGTTATGCGCCACGGACGCACCGGTTTCCAGTCCGTCCAGCATGTGGTCGGGTAACTCCACCACATGCATGCGAAAATTTGGTTTCTCGTCAATCGACACCAGTTTTGCGGTGCCCTGTACAATCCCCGTAAACATACTTACAACTCCTGAAATCAGTTAAGACATTCTGTTCAGCACAATAGCAGGTGGAAAACGCCCTTACCAGTGAAGGGGTAAGAATGGCTATTTTTTCACTGGAGAATTAATAAATCCTCGCTACAATAGACTGAATTTCCCCTGCTTCTTCTTTTTGCTGCCCATTCAGGCGGCTTTTTAGTCTCTCATATAACTACAAATAAAAGGTGTTCACGTGCAGAAGTATATCAGTGAAGCGCGTCTGTTATTAGCATTAGCAATCCCGGTGATTCTCGCGCAAATCGCCCAAACTGCGATGGGTTTTGTCGATACCGTGATGGCGGGCGGCTATAGTGCCACCGACATGGCGGCGGTTGCTATCGGAACTTCTATCTGGCTTCCGGCGATCCTCTTTGGTCACGGACTGCTGCTGGCATTAACGCCGGTTATCGCGCAATTAAATGGTTCCGGTCGACGTGAGCGCATTGCGCATCAGGTGCGACAAGGTTTCTGGCTGGCAGGTTTTGTTTCCGTTCTCATTATGCTGGTACTGTGGAATGCGGGTTACATTATCCGCTCCATGGAAAACATCGATCCGGCTCTGGCGGACAAAGCCGTGGGTTATCTGCGTGCGTTGCTATGGGGCGCGCCGGGCTATCTTTTCTTCCAGGTTGCCCGTAACCAGTGTGAAGGTCTGGCAAAAACCAAGCCGGGTATGGTGATGGGCTTTATCGGCCTGCTGGTGAACATTCCGGTGAACTATATCTTTATTTATGGTCATTTCGGTATGCCTGAGCTCGGTGGCGTTGGTTGTGGCGTGGCTACTGCGGCGGTGTATTGGGTCATGTTCCTTGCCATGGTTTCTTACATTAAACGCGCCCGCTCGATGCGCGATATTCGTAACGAAAAAGGCACCGCGAAGCCCGATCCTGCGGTTATGAAACGACTGATTCAACTCGGTTTGCCAATTGCGCTGGCACTGTTCTTTGAAGTAACGCTGTTTGCCGTCGTGGCTCTGTTAGTGTCTCCGCTCGGTATTGTTGATGTCGCAGGACATCAGATTGCCCTGAACTTTAGTTCACTGATGTTCGTGCTTCCCATGTCGCTGGCGGCAGCGGTAACCATCCGCGTAGGTTATCGTCTGGGTCAAGGCTCAACGCTGGATGCGCAAACCGCTGCGCGGACCGGGCTTATGGTGGGTGTCTGTATGGCAACCCTGACGGCCATATTCACGGTTTCACTGCGAGAGCAAATCGCCCTGTTGTACAACGACAATCCCGAGGTTGTAACGCTGGCTGCGCATTTGATGCTGCTGGCGGCGGTATATCAGATTTCTGACTCTATCCAGGTGATTGGCAGTGGGATTTTGCGTGGTTATAAAGATACACGTTCCATTTTCTATATCACCTTTACGGCTTACTGGGTGCTGGGCTTGCCAAGCGGCTATATTCTGGCACTGACCGATCTGGTCGTTGAACCTATGGGGCCAGCAGGCTTCTGGATAGGCTTTATTATTGGCCTGACTTCGGCAGCCATTATGATGATGCTGCGTATGCGGTTCCTGCAACGTCTGCCGTCAGCCATCATTCTGCAACGAGCAGCTCGCTAGTAAAGACAAGGCGCAACCTTCACGGGTTGCGCCTGTGTTTTTACGCAGGCTGGAGCGTTGCGCCAATCCCGTCTTCGTCTGGCTGTAGTTTCAGTGCGTTACACAGAGTTTGCCGACTGGCATCTGTTATCTCAACGTGTATATCACCAGTAACTTCCCCTTTCACATTGATGAAGTCAGGTGAAATTTCTTTCGCACTGGTTTGCAGGCAAATGGCTCCCTCTCCGCGCAGGCGTTTCACTTTCAGTTGCACATGCGTTGCCGCATCAGTGATCAGCCACAGTTTTCCGCCATTTAGATTGATGTTACCAATACCAAAAGTGACACTGTCACCTTTTACCGTACTGCCGTCGAGAATCAATACACCGCCCTGCTGTACAGTAATCGTTGATTGTTGCAGATCTGCGCCATAGCCAATAATCATTGAAGCGCCGTCCAGTAATGCAACACTACCGGTCAGTTCAACCGGTGCGCGATCTTCCTCTACGACAAAATTTTCGTCCGCGCTGGTGGGTGACAACAGGATCACTGTCCCACCTTGTATTACCGCATTTTCCAGCGTACCGGCATGCACTTCAGCCCGACCACCCACATTAACGGACAGGTTTTGCGTCTTACCGGAACTGTAGAGCTGAAGACCATCCGTCCCCAGACGATAGATGGCTCCATTCTCAACAATAGTGTCAGAGTCTTCACCACCGAGATTATTCATGGTGCCACCAGCAAGCAACGTATCACTGGCTTTCCCCGCCAGCATAAAAACGCCGCCCTGATTAATCTCACAATTGCAGGCTTCCCCACCTGGATACACCAACAATTCACCACCTTCATCTACCACGACCGCTGAGGTTGTCCCATTGACCAACAGGCCACCCTCTTGATCGAGAATAATTTTTTCCGCGCGATGGCCTTCCAGTACACGCAGGTTACCGCCATTTTCCAGCAACAAACCGCAGGCATAACCTTTATCAACGCTGAATTCACCTTCGGGATGGCGGCCATTAACCGTAGCGAGCGTAGAGAGACTAATTGCGCCTCCCTCGGACTGAACAATATCTGTGGCAATGGCACCGTCGCTGACCGATAGTGTGCCATTGTTACCGTACTGTGTGCATTTGGCTATCCCACCGGTTGCCACTTTCAACCAGCCAGCCCCCGTGACCACGGTATTTTCGGCTCTTCCGCCAGCTTCAACAATCAACTCGCCTTCAGTAAGTTGCGTCGCGCCAATAACCTCGCCGGTCTTAACAATTTGCACGTTCCCGTCGCTCATCAAGTTTTTCGCATCAGATCCCATGATTTATTCCTTTGCTGCATCTGTGTGCCTTTATTGCTACCTAAGTGTAAAGGCTACGAAGGATTTATCCACGACAGATTTGAGATGGTGGCAAACAACTCTGTTTAAACTCTGATACACGGATTATTGGGTTGTATCAGATGTAAATGCGATCCTGAATAAAAATCGCCCTTGCAAATCAACAAAATATAGCCAATTTGCTTAAAAGCTCTGCAAACGGTCGAAATAGCGCAGAAAATTACGTTTTGCCTCTTGCCACCTTCCCACTCTGCCGCTAATATTCGTCCCCGTTGTCACCTACAACGTTGCGTTCATAGCTCAGTTGGTTAGAGCACCACCTTGACATGGTGGGGGTCGTTGGTTCGAGTCCAATTGAACGCACCATCCTGCGTCCGTAGCTCAGTTGGTTAGAGCACCACCTTGACATGGTGGGGGTCGGTGGTTCGAGTCCACTCGGACGCACCAGATTTTCTTAATCTGGTCTTCTCCTTTTTTCCCTCTGTTTCTTCTCTGTATCCAATACGTTAAAAGATTTACACTGTCTTCGTATGCGTTATCAGAAGGAGAATCGCTATGGCAACTTTGTTACAACTTCATTTTTCTTTCAATGGCCCATTTGGCGACACAATGGCTGAGCAGCTTAAACCGCTTGCTGAGTCGATTAATCAGGAACCTGGTTTTCTGTGGAAGGTTTGGACAGAAAGTGAAAAGAACCACGAAGCCGGTGGGATCTACCTTTTCACTGATGAAAAAAGCGCCCTTGCCTATCTGGAAAAACATACTGCCCGACTGAAAAATCTCGGCGTTGAGGAAGTTGTCGCCAAAGTTTTCGATGTCAATGTGCCACTGAGTCAAATCAATCAGGCAAAACTTGCCTGACAGATTTTAATCAAGGGCGGTTAGTGCCCTTTTCATCCCTGTCTGAAATTTCTCAAATTCTAAAAATCTCAACCAAACTTACCTGATAACACTAAATTCGAAAGAATGCGTACAGGTAAGTAACAATGAAAACAATTGCTATTGTGGGTGCCGGGCCTACGGGGATCTACACCTTATTCTCGCTTCTACAGCAACAAACGCCACTTTCTATTTCTATCTTCGATCAGGCTGACGAAGCCGGTATCGGGATGCCATACAGTGATGAGGAAAACTCAAAACTGATGCTGGCAAACATTGCCAGTATTGAAATACCGCCGATTTATTGCACGTATCTCGAATGGCTACAAAAGCAAGAAGCCAGCCATCTCCAGCGTTATGGCGTTAAAAAAGAAACCTTGCACGATCGTCAGTTTTTACCGCGAATTCTGCTGGGCGAATATTTCCGCGATCAATTTTTACGATTAGTAGACCAGGCACGACAGCAAAAATTTGCAGTGGCTGTTTATGAATCATGCCAGGTTACCGATCTGCAAATTACAAATGCTGGCGTCATGCTCGCTACAAATCTGAATTTACCCAGCGAGACGTTTGATTTAGCGGTGATCGCAACGGGGCACGTCTGGCCTGATGAAGAAGAAGCAACCAGAACGTATTTTCCCAGCCCGTGGTCAGGCCTGATGGAAGCAAAGGTCGATGCGTGTAACGTGGGTATTATGGGAACATCCTTGAGCGGACTGGATGCGGCAATGGCAGTGGCTATTCAGCATGGTTCGTTCATTGAAGATGATAAACAACACGTCACTTTTCACCGCGATAACGCAAATGAAAAGCTAAATATTACGTTAATGTCGCGCACAGGTATTTTACCCGAAGCCGATTTCTATTGCCCTATTCCCTACGAGCCCTTACACATCATCACCGATCAGGCATTAAATGCTGAGATTCAAAAAGGCGAAGTGGGCCTTTTGGATCGGGTATTTAGATTGATAGTAGAGGAAATCAAGTTTGCTGATCCAGACTGGAGCCAACGCATAGCCTTAGAGAGCCTGAATGTCGATTCCTTTGCTCAAGCCTGGTTTGCCGAGCGCAAACAACGCGACCCATTTGACTGGGCAGAAGAAAATCTCCAGGAAGTCGAACGCAATAAACGAGAAAAACATACTGTTCCCTGGCGTTATGTCATTCTGCGCCTGCATGAAGCCGTACAGGAAATTGTTCCACATCTGAATGAACACGACCATAAACGGTTCAGTAAAGGCCTTGCCCGGGTTTTCATCGATAATTATGCGGCAATCCCTTCAGAGTCTATTCGTCGACTACTGGCCTTACGTGAAGCGGGAATCATTCATATTCTCGCCCTCGGTGAAGACTACGAAATGGAAATTAATGAGTCGCGCACCGTCCTGAAAACGGAAGACAATAGCTACTCGTTTGACGTTTTTATTGATGCCCGCGGGCAGCGTCCGCTTAAAGTGAAAGATATTCCTTTCCCTGGACTACGCGAACAATTACAGAAAACAGGGGATGAAATCCCTAATGTTGGCGAAGATTATACGTTACAGCAACCCGAAGATATTCGTGGGCGCGTAGCGTTCGGCGCGTTGCCCTGGTTGATGCACGACCAGCCTTTCGTTCAGGGAATTACGGCATGTGCAGAAATTGGAGAGGCGATGGCTCGGGCGGTCGTAAAACCTGCATCCCGTGCGCGTCGGCGTCTTTCGTTTGATTAAAGGTAAAGCTATCAGCACTCAACAAACTGATGTTGTTCATTAAGACGATAGCGGACTCCGGCTCGAATATTGTTTTCACCTTCAATGGCGACGGCGAAGCGAACTCTTTCGCCGTCATGATATGCCAGTGCGGCGCATCCCCCTGGCCCGAGAATAATTGAGTCGACCACGCCCGTGCTCACTACCGTTGAATTTTCACCACTGGCAATGATGTGTACATTGTCGCCGCTGTTGGCAATTCTGGCGTTTGCGCCAAAGCTGGCGATTTGCACCAGGTCACCATTACTGGCGACATGACACCGTTCACCCAATGTACAAACGCGTACTCGCATTCCGGTATTCGCAATCCGACCGCTATCTCCAGCGCTGCTTATCCGCGAAGAATTACCGGTTACAGCAACCCGTGCGCGTGCACCGGAGCTGCCAATGTGACTGTTAAAGCCGACACTTCCAATCCGCACGCTATAACCCATACTGGCAATTTGCGCGGCATACCCAGCGGTTGCGATTCTGGCGTTATCCTCACAACAGCCGAGGCGAGCATGATCGTCGCTGCGGACAAACTGACTGCAAAATAGTCGTTCTCCGGGATCTGTGGCCAGTTTTTGCATAGAGGAAACTTCCTGATGCGCGAAGTTTTCATCTGCCAGCCATTTTTTCCACGCATACTCAACCAGACTCTCCGCCCAGTCCGTATATCCTTCCTCAATCAGTGCATGATGAATATCGGCATAACTACCGCCACGTGGGAAATGGCGCAGAAACCAGCGATACATCACCGCTCCGATACGCCATTCTCGCAGGTCTGCTCGTGTAATGATCATTCGTTAGTGCCGGTGATAGCCATCGACCATGCTTTTAAAGGTTTCGTGTGGCGTACGCCCCGTGGTGCAAAGATAAAGATGACCGAAGATAAAAAAGAGGCTTATAAATGCCAGAGCAAAATGCGCCTGCAATAACCAGTATCTTACGCCAGGAAACACATCTCCCACGGCTTGCGGATAGAGACACAGCAGCCCCGTCAATAGTAACAATGGCAACAATCCATACATGACACCAACATAGGCGACCTGCTGTAAGGGATTAAATTTAGACTGGGTTGTTGCCGGGAAAGGATGTTCTTCCCCCTGCATAATGCCAAACAAATAAAATCGCGTTTGTTTTGCCGCTCGATCCAGCCAACCCTGACGACGAATGCGATAGTGGTGACCATTACCCCCAACGGCATTGATCAGAACAAAGCCAAGCCAGCATGCCAGTAACAAAAATCCGCAAACTTCATGCACCGCAACCAGACTTTTAACCGCAGTTGCGCCCACCAGCGCAAAGTGATTTATCAGCCCACTTGCCAGCAACAATACAAAGAGTAACGCATTCGACCAGTGCCATAATCTGACCGCTTTGCTGTAAAGATAAATCCTCTCACTATGATCGGTGGCTGATTTCTTCACGCCACGAGCACGAAGCAAGGCATGTAGCCCCAGCACCAACCACATCCCAACCAGCAATAGTCCGGCAATGATCAACCACACCGGCCAAAATTGGGGGGTGAACTGTGGCACATAGTTCGCCAACTGGCTCTGAAACTGTTCAGCATGTTGCGACGGGTTCATACATTTTCCTTTTTAATCAAATGTTGACCGAACCGGCGATACAGATGCGGTTTCCCGGCGCCAGGTAGCTGATATTGATAGTATTTATTTTCCTGCAACCACGCCTGAATTTCTGGGCTATCTTCGTGACCAAAGATCAATGCGTGTTCCGGGCAGGCACTGACGCAAATGGGCGGAAAGCCTTTTGCCAGTCGGGTCTCAGCGCAGAAATCACATTTATCTGCCACTTTAGTGACAGGGTTAAGGTAGCGAACCTGGTACGGGCAAACGCCAATGCAATAACTGCAGCCGATGCACTGCGATTTTTCTACCCGCACGATCCCCTGCTCATCACGCCACGACGCCCCTGTCGGGCAAACGTCGATGCAAGGAGCATCTTCGCAGTGCTGACATGACTGACGAAAAAAGTGATACTGCGTTCCATTGTCGTTATCGATGACTGGAATGTGTGCTATCGATAAACGGCTTCCCTGAGCGGGGACGTGGTTAGTTTTACGGCATGCGCGGGCGCAGATATTACAGCCATTGCACCGTGACTCGTCATGAATCATGGCATACCGAACTTCCTTTTCTTGCCTCGTATTCGCTAACAGAGAAGACGCAGAACCAGTAAAAAAGATTACTGTTCCCATCCCCAGAACAAATTTGCGTCGAGTGAAGGACATCTGATTATCCCCTAATGCAGTGGCTGCAACTGTCCACCCTATCCATGACATCCCCCTGAAATTTCAGGGGTTCTGAAACTGCTCTACCTCGAACCATTCGCATAAGCCATACGCCTTGCCATAGGTCATAAATCGCTCGCTAAACAAGTACAACACTGCCGTCGATGACTCCACCTGCCGTATATCGGCATATTCAGGTGCAACATCCATCGCGGCGATCGCGGCTTCAATCTGCGCTTCCTGGAAGTAATATGGCGCTTGCATCAGCATGGCGACTTTGTAAGGACGAGGATACGTCTGGCACTCAAAACGAACGGCGTGTGCAATGGCGCGACAAATGTCCTGCTCCACAACTTGCAAAGACATCGCCGCGTAGTTTTCACTCATGGCCTGCGTTGAGTAATAGTAATCATCCTGGCTTCCCGTCATACAAGCGATATCCGCGTAGTCTCCGTTCTGCTTAATGTTTTCCAGCAAAACTGACAGTTCCTCTTCTGCAACCGAATAGGGTGGCGAGAGAAACACGGCGCGCGCCACCAGCTGCCCAGCCGCAGAATGCTGGCGAATGAACTCTGCCAGGATTTCAGCCGGTTCTGGTTCGGTTACCGTATCAACGGGGTGACGCATCCCCTGCAACCATTGCCGCTTCGCCTCATCAATTTCGCTGACTTTCGCTAACGGCAATTCATCCTGATGGTTCATCTCTCCCATTCCTTACGCAGGCAGTAGATTGTGTGCTGCCAGATCGGCGGCAATATCTTCCAGCCCCAGACGCTGCAATGTTTCGCGGGTCGGACAACCAAGCTGTGGGTCCCAGCCCATTTCTTTGTAGAACATCGTGAGCGAAGCATGCATATCGTCACGGTCCATTTTGTCTGTACCTTCAGTAAAGACCGGGATCTGCGGATCCTTGTCGAATACCCAGGAACAGATAAGATCGTGTTCATTACGCATATCTTTGGTTTGCATCAGTTTTACCGTGTAGGCGCGATGCAACGTAAAGATACGCTCTGCAGCTAAATCTAATTTTTCCTGAGTCATATCTTCGCCAGTGATCGCTTTGAAGAATTTGGCTTCAAGCGCCAGATCACCCCGGTAATTACGGCTTTTCAGCGGCGAAACGGTCATTGGCCAGACCCAGTTGCACAGGGTGACGGCGTTATGCAAACAGACCCGCAACAGCGACCACTTAGCATATTTAATTTTTGCGTCATTGATCGGTGTGTAGTTTTTGGTTTCATCGTAAGCATCTTCAGAACCAAAAAGCTCTTTCGCCACTTCACGCTGCAGTTTCAATGGCAAGCCGGAACCAATAAAATTGATATGGGTATGCGTCATGCAGTCACGGTTGAACATACAGTTAACAATGGAACCGACTTGCGCTGACGCTTCATTGGCATGGTGAACCGGATAGCCAAACGGCGACCAGAGTTTATTTTTCGCGTAGCCCCAGTACTCTTCACCCAAATTCCAGCGTTCTGCGATGGCATATGAACCATCAGCCAGGTGACTCAACTCACCCACGCGATGCGCCAGACGGTAGTAAAAATCTTTAATAAAGTTAACGTCACCCGCTTCCAGTTGATCCCAGCGAATTTCCGCATACTCTTCAGCAGGCAGAACACGCTTGAACACACCTTTGCTGTAACAATAAGTAAAGTCGCGATGCAACTGCCCGTAGTTACACCATAGGCCGTAGTCATCGAACAAATTCAGACCAACCAGGTTACCAATCACACGACCATCGTCCTTATCTTCAAAATCTTTCGGCCCGTTCGGGAAGATGGTGGTATGGACAAAGTTTGCTACACAAGTGTTACCACCTGTGCTGGGCACGCCAAACTCTTTCACCCGAGGAATATTCATTTGGGTCATACAACGGATCGGGCAAGAGTGGCAGCCACTCATTTTTACTGTGTATTTCTCTGCCGCCGGACCTAAGTCAAAAACGGATTTATAGGTACGAAAGCCGACCGTATTCTGATTGCCTGGCGGAATTTCCCCCGTTTCAATCGGACCACCTTCAGCCGCGCCCCAAAACAGCCCTTTACGTGCTGTCCAACGTGACTTGGGATCTGAATACTCTGCCCACGATTGCGGCGTACTTGGCACGACATGGTTGTTATTCGCACCGATAAGTTCAGTCATCATGTAATCGTTGAGACGCTTCATCTCCTGACGATCGGCAATGTTGACCCCTTTCGTCCCTTCAACCGCAATCGCTTTCAGGTTTTTCGAACCCATTATTGCGCCAGTTCCCGCACCGCCGCTGTGGTTACGGCTATTCAACATGCCAGAGAGAGGAACAAGGTTTTCTCCAGCCTGACCAATAGCCGCCACACAGGTTTCCGGACTGGTCAAGCGACAAATTTCTTCCGTCGTTGCGCGCGTCCCTTTTCCCCATAAGAAATCGGCTTTTTCAAGGCTAACTTTGTCATCTTTAATCTTCAGCCATACCGGTGATTTCGCTTTCCCTTCGATAATAATGACGTCGTATCCAGCGAATTTCATTTGCGCTGCAAAAAAGCCCCCCATATGGGCATCGACGACTAAATTTCCTTTGGTAAAAGTAGAAAGTGAGGTGATATTTACGCGAGAACTACAGGGGGCACCAGATCCAGTTAATGGGCCGGTAGCAAAAACTAATTTATTCGCTTCATCGAAAGGTTTCGTGCCTGGCGGTACTTCGTCATACATAATTTTGTAGCCGAAGCCCATGCCACCGACAAAACTTTTAAATTTACTGGAATCTTCGAGGGTAATATTTCCTGTCGTGAGATTGACTCTTAATATATTACCTGTCCAACCGTTAGCCATGATTTTTTCCTTTGCAAGATTCACACAGTAATATCTTTCCACTCGATAATTTTTAACGCCCCTGTTGGGCAGGCGTTTGCGCATTCACCGCATAACACACATTTCGAGGATTTTTTACTTTCGGTATTTACGGTGGCCATCATCCACGGGCATGCCGTAGTACAGGCGCTACAGCCAATACAACGTTTATGATCGACGGTAATACAGCCTTCTTTCTGCTGCCAGGTAATCGCACCAATCGGGCAGACGTTCATGCATTGCGACTCTTTGCATTGACGGCAGGTATCCGCGGTATAGTTGAGATCGCCATACAGGCCACCGCCAGAGCCAACCCCGTTGTCGCCAAAGAAATAATTGCGATGGATTTTGATACGGGAGAAGAATGTCCCTACTGAGCCATCGTTGAAGTTGGTACAAGAGATTTCACAGCGGTGGCAACCCGTGCATCGCGCACGTTGGGTCACCAGCACCCCTTTGGGTGTATTTATCAACCCTACTGTGCCGCTATCAATATCTTCCTGTTTGCAACCCAAAAGTGACAGTAAAGCAGGGGCAATTGTTAAACCAGCAAGGCCTTTTCCTGATATACGCAAGAATTCTAATCGCGTTAAGCCAATATTTAATAGTGGACGATCAACCGGGTTCATTTATTTCGCATCCTCTTCGCAAACACAGTGCTGACAATTCAACAGCCTGATATTAAGCACTCAACTAATACGCTGCTGACGCTGTCCTCAACACCAGATATTTTCCCTAACCCGATAGTGTATGAGAAAAGATTTAACGCTAACAAACTAATCCTTTATGGTTAGGAGAAAAAATAATGTGATTATTCTGGGCTCTTAACATTGATCGTTATCAATTAAAATCACAAAGCAAGAAATTATAAGTGAAGTGATATTTATTATCATTTGAAATAAATTTAACTTAACCGACAATTATTTGTGAAATTCATCGCAGAAAATAAAAATAACTTTATCGCTATAAATTAAAATATACACCGAAATTCGTATAATTTCAGCAGTTGTTATTTAGAATGATTAACTGGACCGCAACTGAACTAACAATATCAGGATGAAGCTTACCGCCTCATCCTGAATGGTCATTTTACTAGTGCGTTAATGACTGTTTCCATCGCCTGCTTTTCCAGCTCACTGCGCTGAATGCGTTTATTGGCTAATGCTGTACGTAATACGCCTGCGATAACAATATGCTTTGGTTCCTGCCCCAGATCGCGCATTTCCAGCACAACTTTACCGACAACTCTGCACATTTCTCGGTACAGTTCATCCTCTTTTGTCCGGTTTCCCATTCTTTATACCTATTTATCATGCCAACTATCAGCATATATCAATCTAACCAATTAAACAAAAATCAAACAAAATCAGACAAATAACGTGATAAATTATTTTAACTGTAGCAATTGAGCGATGATGTATTTATACACCGGATGAACTTTCACTTATCCTCACACTGACAACCCCGGCACCAGACGTTGCGCAAACAACGAAGTTTTTGCGTAACCTTTTCCCTGGAACGCTGAATCTTTGATAACAATTTATTGTCTAACAAGTTGTATATTTTTTGAAACGCTGTTTTTGTTTTCCTTTTGGATTAATTTCAGCGTATAATGCGCGCCAATTGACTCTTGAATGGTTTCAGCACTTTGGACTGTAGAACTCAACGACTCAAAAACAGGCACTCACGTTGGGCTGAGACACAAGCACACATTCCTCTGCACGCTTTTTCGATGTCACCTATCCTTAGAGCGAGGCACAACCACTTTCGTAATACCGGATTCGCTTTCCGGCAGTGCGCCCAGAAAGCAAGTTTCTCCCATCCTTCTCAACTTAAAGACTAAGACTGTCATGAAAAAGACCAAAATTGTTTGCACCATCGGACCGAAAACCGAATCTGAAGAGATGTTAGCTAAAATGCTGGACGCTGGCATGAACGTTATGCGTCTGAACTTCTCTCATGGTGACTATGCAGAACACGGTCAGCGCATTCAGAATCTGCGCAACGTGATGAGCAAAACTGGTAAAACCGCCGCTATCCTGCTTGATACCAAAGGTCCGGAAATCCGCACCATGAAACTGGAAGGCGGTAACGACGTTTCTCTGAAAGCGGGTCAGACCTTTACTTTCACTACTGATAAATCTGTTATCGGCAACAGCGAAATGGTTGCGGTAACGTATGAAGGTTTCACTACTGACCTGTCTGTTGGCAACACCGTACTGGTTGACGACGGTCTGATCGGTATGGAAGTTACCGCCATTGAAGGTAACAAAGTTATCTGTAAAGTGCTGAACAACGGCGACCTGGGCGAAAACAAAGGTGTGAACCTGCCTGGCGTTTCCATTGCCCTGCCAGCACTGGCTGAAAAAGACAAACAGGACCTGATCTTTGGTTGCGAACAAGGCGTAGACTTTGTTGCTGCTTCCTTTATTCGTAAGCGTTCTGACGTTATCGAAATCCGTGAGCACCTGAAAGCGCACGGCGGCGAAAACATCCACATCATCTCCAAAATCGAAAACCAGGAAGGCCTCAACAACTTCGACGAAATCCTCGAAGCCTCTGACGGCATCATGGTTGCGCGTGGCGACCTGGGTGTAGAAATCCCGGTAGAAGAAGTTATCTTCGCCCAGAAGATGATGATCGAAAAATGTATCCGTGCACGTAAAGTCGTTATCACTGCGACCCAGATGCTGGATTCCATGATCAAAAACCCACGCCCGACTCGCGCAGAAGCCGGTGACGTTGCAAACGCCATCCTCGACGGTACTGACGCAGTGATGCTGTCTGGTGAATCCGCAAAAGGTAAATACCCGCTGGAAGCGGTTTCTATCATGGCGACCATCTGCGAACGTACCGACCGCGTGATGAACAGCCGTCTCGAGTTCAACAATGACAACCGTAAACTGCGTATAACCGAAGCGGTATGCCGTGGTGCCGTTGAAACTGCTGAAAAACTGGATGCTCCGCTGATCGTGGTTGCTACTCAGGGCGGTAAATCTGCTCGCGCAGTACGTAAATACTTCCCGGATGCCACCATCCTGGCACTGACCACCAACGAAAAAACGGCTCACCAGTTAGTACTGAGCAAAGGCGTTGTGCCGCAGCTGGTTAAAGAGATCACTTCTACTGATGACTTCTACCGTCTGGGTAAAGAACTGGCTCTGCAGAGCGGTCTGGCACACAAAGGTGATGTCGTAGTTATGGTTTCTGGTGCACTGGTACCGAGCGGCACTACTAACACCGCATCTGTTCACGTCCTGTAATATTGCTTTTGTGAATTAATTTGTATATCGAAGCGTCCTGATGGGCGCTTTTTTTATTTAATCGATAACCAGAAGCAATAAAAAATCAAATCGGATTTCACTATATAATCTCACTTTATCTAAGATGAATCCGATGGAAGCATCCTGTTTTCTCTCAATTTTTTTATCTAAAACCCAGCGTTCGATGCTTCTTTGAGCGAACGATCAAAAATAAGTGCCTTCCCATCAAAAAAATATTCTCAACATAAAAAACTTTGTGTAATACTTGTAACGCTACATGGAGATTAACTCAATCTAGAGGGTATTAATAATGAAAGCTACTAAACTGGTACTGGGCGCGGTAATCCTGGGTTCTACTCTGCTGGCAGGTTGCTCCAGCAACGCTAAAATCGATCAGCTGTCTTCTGACGTTCAGACTCTGAACGCTAAAGTTGACCAGCTGAGCAACGACGTGAACGCAATGCGTTCCGACGTTCAGGCTGCTAAAGATGACGCAGCTCGTGCTAACCAGCGTCTGGACAACATGGCTACTAAATACCGCAAGTAATAGTACCTGTGAAGTGAAAAATGGCGCACATTGTGCGCCATTTTTTTGCCTGCTATTTACCGCTACTGCGTCGCGCGTAACATATTCCCTTGCTCTGGTTCCCCATTCTGCGCTGACTCTACTGAAGGCGCATTGCTGGCTGCGGGAGTTGCTCCACTGCTCACCGCAACCGGATACCCTGCCCGACGATACAACGCTTTATCGACTAACTTCTGATCTACAGCCTTATTGTCTTTAAATTGCGTAAAGCCTGCTGGCAGCGTGTACGGCATTGTCTGAACGTTCTGCTGTTCTTCTGCCGATAGTGGTCGATGTACTTCAACATAACGCATCCCGTTAGGTTCCACGGAATATTTCACCGGTTCGTTGATCACTTTCACCGGCGTTCCCGTCCGCACGCTGGAGAATAAAGCTTTAATATCCGGTGCATTCATGCGAATACAGCCCGAACTGACGCGCAAACCGACGCTGTCCGGCGCACTGGTGCCATGAATGAGGTATTCGCCATTACCATGCGCGAGGCGCAGTGCGTAACGTCCTAGCGGGTTATTTGGCCCGGCAGGAACGACCGGCGGTAATTTAATGCCACGCTCCAGCGAACGTTGACGAATGCCCGCCGTAGGCGTCCAGGTTGGGTTAGGGATTTTCTGCCCCACACGCGTTTCCATCACCGGCGTTTCCAGCCCCTGCAAACCAATACCTATCGGATAAACCTGCACGATATTTTCTCCCGGCGGATAATAATAAAGGCGCAGTTCTGCAAGGTTCACAATTATCCCCTGGCGCGGTGCATCAGGTAATAACAGTTGTGAAGGAATAGTTATCGTCGTACCGGGTTTTGGCACCGGGGCGATAGTGTTATTGGCTTCAAGGATCAACATTGCCGCAGTATCAAAACGTCGGGCGATGGCCTGAAGGTTTTTATCCCCTTCTTGCACCGTATACGTTTGATTTTGCCCAACCAGTCGGCTGCCGGTTGGTGGTAGCGGATAATCAACCGCCCAGGCAGCCTGGATGGCGCTAAAAGCGCCGATAAGCGTGAGTGTAAGCAAAGACGCGCGTTTCATTGTAAACCTCCTGTATTTGCCGGAGACTCACGCTGAAACGTCGGATGGCGCTTATGTTCACCTGAAACCAAAACACTCCTGTGCAGGCCAGTGTAAACATTGACCACCCGACAATGTGAGCCAACCGGATGAAAGCTGTCCCTTTAGTTTAGCTAAGTGCAGCGGCTTTGGCGCGAATTGCGCGAATCATCGCTTCCAGACCTTGTGAGCGTGATGGGGTGAGATGTTGGGTGAGCGCCATTTTTTCAAACCACGGGCGCACATCGAAATTGACAATATCCTGCGGCGTCATTTGATCGTAAAGAATAAAGACGACCGCAATAAGCCCTTTTACAATGGCCGCATCGCTGTCGCCCTGCAATTCAATAATTCCCTGCGCATTCTGGCGCATTACAATCCACACCTGACTCTGGCAGCCCTGGATGCTATTTTGCGGGCTTTTGTCTTCGTCACGTAATTCTGGCAGACGCTGTCCCAGTTCAATAATGTAGAGATATTTCTCTTCCCAGTTGGCGCAGCGTAAAAAGTTACGCAGCAATTTTTCTTTATCCGGCAATACAGCCATAGAGCCTCCCTTTTACCCCAGTAGACGATGAATACGTTGCAATCCAGTTACCAGACGATCCACTTCTTCATGGGTGTTGTACATTGCCAGCGACGCCCGACACATCGCGGGGACGTTGTAATAGGCCATTAATGGCATAGCGCAGTGATGTCCGGTACGCACAGCAATGCCGTAATTATCGAGAAAACTGCCAACATCATAGGCGTGGTGTTTACCGAGATTAAAAGCAATAACGCCAAGCCTGTTCTGTGGGCCATAGAGAGTGAGATCCGGTACAGATTCCAGCTGTGCTAGCGCGTAGTGCATCAGATTCTGTTCATACTCGGCTATGTTATTAAGCCCCAGCGCCGAAACATACTCCAGCGCCGCGCCAAGGCCAATAATACCTCCGGTATTGGGCGTACCGGCTTCAAACCGCCACGGCGCTTTGGTCCAGGTAGTGCCTTCACTCAGGCTAACGGTGGCAATCATAGAACCGCCCCCTTCCCACGGCGGCATCTCCTGCAACAAGGCTTCTTTGACATACAGCACGCCAATGCCGGTGGGACCATACAGTTTATGCCCGGAAAACACGTAGAAATCGCAATCCAGCGCCTGAACATCCACCGGATGATGCATCACCGCCTGAGCGCCATCCACCAGCACTTTTGCGCCATGTTGATGCGCAAGTGTGATCATCTCCGCCAGCGGATTTTCTGTCCCAAGCACGTTGGAGACATGAGTAATTGCCAGCAGGCGAGTTTTCTCATCAAACAGCGTAGGCAGCGTCTCCAGTTGCAGAGTACCGTCGGGGTTGAGCGGGATCACACGCAGCTCTGCGCCAACGCGTGCGCAAAGCATCTGCCAGGGGACAATGTTAGCGTGGTGCTCCATCTGACTGATGATGATGTTATCGCCCGCTCGCACATTGCTGTTGCCCCAGCTATTGGCGACCAGATTGATCCCTTCCGTCGTGCCGCGGACGAACACCAGCTCTTCCGCCGAACGGGCATTAATAAACAGCGATGCCCGCTTGCGCACGTTCTCCATTTTCTCGGTCGCCTGGGCGCTTAAGGTATGAATACCGCGATGCACCGCCGCGTAGCCGTGACGATAAAACTCAGCCTCGGCGTCAATCACCTGGCTTGGTTTCTGCGCACTGGCGGCACTGTCGAGATAAGCCAGCGGCAAACCGTTTACCTCACGAGAAAGCACCGGAAAGTCGGCCCGCACTTTGTCGACGGAAAAAGTCATCTTGCACCTCCTGGCAGTCGTTGACCGATTCGGGCCATCACCTGCTGTTTAAGCCCCTCATCACACAGTGCTTCCGTCAGTTCGGCAGCAAAGGCGTAGATGATCATCTGCTGGGCATCTTGCTGATTGATCCCGCGCGAGCGCAGATAAAACATCTGTTCGTCATCAATACGCCCCACCGTCGCGCCGTGGCTGCATTTCACATCATCTGCATAGATTTCCAGCTGCGGTTTAGTATCCACTTCCGCCAGTTTGCCCATCAGCAGATTATTGTTGGTCATCTGACCATCCGTTTTGATGGCGTGCTGCGCGACGTTGATCAAACCGTTAAATACCGCGCGGCCTTTGTCGCTGACGATAGTTTTGTGCAACTGTCGGCTGTTACAAAAACCTTTATTGTGTTCCAGCCAGGTACGAGTATCACACACCTCGTTTTTCACCGGCATCGCCAGGCTATTGATCCGCACCGTGCTGTTTTCGCCATTGAGTTGCGTACTGGTGTTGTGTCGTAACACTGCGCCACCCAGCAGGAAACTGTGGCTAAATGCGGTGGCATCATCAGCCAGCAACAAATCGTTATGAGCAAAGTGGTGACTGAGCGGGTTTTCAAACGCCAGCTTGATATGCTGCAAATGGGCGTTCGCTGCGACGTTGATAGTGAACCGTGCGCCGGTGAAGTGACGAGCATCATTAAGGCTGACAAAATGTTCGATCACCGTTGCTTCGGCACCTTCCGCCAGATCCAGATGATGCCGGTAATGGGCAGTATTCACCTCTTCACCTGCCACGCCCTGGGTGATATGCATTAACAGCAATGGCTTTGTCGGCCGTTGACCGCGCTTCACGGCGATATGCGTCACGCTTTGTGCCAGGCTTTCCGTCAAATGCAGAAACACTTCCGCCTGAATAGCGTCGGGTAACCCCTGACGGTCGTCGTTAATGCTCACTTCATATCCGCTGCCTTCAGTTGCATCGCTCAGTGCGGGCACGTAACGTCCATCGACAAACACCAGCCGCACGGCGTCTAACGTTAACGCTAAGGCATCACGCTGCTGTGGGGATATCTCCCCCGCAATGCAGACAAACTGGCTATTGGTCAGCCCGTCCAGCGGCGTATATTTCCAGTTTTCATGTTTACGTGTCGGCAGTCCGGTACGCAGCAATTGTTGTAAATGCTGCTGTGCTTGCGGGGAGCGTTTCGCCCCTTCAGCTTCAAACAAATGATGCCACTGTTGCAGTGCGTTACTGCTGTTCGGTAAGCCAGCCATAACCCTGCTCCTCCAGTTGTTTGACCAACGTGAAATCGCCGGATTTCACAATTCGTCCCTGATACAGCACATGGACGTAATCAGGCTTGATGTAGTCGAGAATGCGTTGATAGTGCGTAACAATGATGAATGAACGCTTGCCGTCACGCAGCGAGTTCACGCCATCGGCAACCACTTTTAATGCGTCAATATCCAGCCCGGAGTCTGACTCATCAAGAATGCATAACTCCGGTTCCAGCACCGCCATTTGCAAAATATCGTTGCGCTTTTTCTCGCCGCCGGAAAAACCAACGTTTACCGAACGGGTTAATAAATCTTCCGGCATCTTCAGGAGAGCGATTTTCTCTTCCATCAAATCCTGAAAATCAAAGCGGTCGAGCGTTTCCTGGCCGCGATAGCTGCGCACCGCATTAAGTGCCGTTTGCAGGAAAAACTGGTTACTGACGCCGGGAATTTCCACCGGATACTGGAAGGCCATAAAGATGCCTTCACCTGCACGATCTTCCGGCGACAGCGCAAGCAAATCTTTGCCTTTAAACTCAACCGTGCCGCTCGTCACTTCATAATCTTCTCGCCCGGCAAGCGTTGCCGATAAGGTACTTTTGCCCGAACCGTTTGGCCCCATAATGGCGTGAACTTCGCCGGGACGAACATCGAGGCTTAATCCACGCAGGATAGCTTTATCTTCCACGCTGACGTGTAAATCTTTAATACTTAACATGTTTATTCCTTATCCGACGCTATGCTCAAGGCTGATGGCGAGGAGTTTTTGTGCTTCAACGGCAAATTCCAGCGGCAGTTCCGAGAACACGTCTTTGCAAAAACCGTTAACAATCATCGAGATGGCATCTTCTTCGCTGATCCCGCGTTGCAGGCAGTAAAACAGTTGATCTTCACCAATACGTGATGTCGTTGCCTCGTGCTCCAGCTGAGCGCTGTTATTGCGACATTCGACATACGGGAAGGTATGCGCCCCACAATTAGCGCCAATCAGCATTGAGTCGCACTGAGTGAAATTGCGCGCATTGGTTGCCGTCGGCATGATTTTCACTAAGCCGCGATAACTGTTCTGACTATGTCCGGCAGAGATCCCTTTCGAGATAACGGTCGATTTGGTGTTTTTACCGATGTGGATCATCTTGGTGCCGGTATCCGCTTGTTGATGACCGCTGGTCAGCGCCACTGAGTAAAACTCACCAATGGAGTTATCGCCGCGCAAAATGCAGCTGGGATATTTCCACGTAATCGCTGACCCGGTTTCTGATTGCGTCCATGACATTTTGCTGTTTTCGCCTTCGCACAAAGCACGCTTGGTGACGAAGTTGAGAATACCGCCGGTGTTGTTATCGCCAGGGAACCAGTTTTGTACCGTAGAATATTTCACCTCGGCGTTTTTATGGATGATGACTTCCACCACCGCCGCGTGTAACTGATAGCTGTCACGCACCGGAGCGGAACAGCCTTCAATGTAGCTAACGTAGCTGTCTTCGTCGGCCACCAGAATGGTGCGCTCAAACTGCCCGGTTTTTTCCGCGTTAATGCGAAAATAGGTGGAAAGTTCCATCGGGCAACGCACGCCTTTAGGCACATAAATAAACGTACCGTCAGAGGCTACCGCCGCATTAAGTGCGGCAAAGAAGTTGTCATTCCCCGGCACCACGGTGCCGAGATATTTACGCACCAGTTCCGGGTGATCGTGGATCGCCTCGCCAAAGGAACAAAAAATAATTCCCTGCTCTGCCAGTTTTTCGCGATAAGTAGTGGCAACCGAAACAGAGTCGAAAATGGCATCCACCGCCACCTCTTTGCCTTCCCGCACGGGAACGCCCAACTGCTCAAACGCCGCCTCCACCTCTTTACTTAAAAAGGCGTTCGCGCCAGTTTGCTGCACCGCGCCGGGTTCAGACGCGCAGTTGTCGTCACAATTACCGCACGATGGTGCCGAGTAGTAGCTGTAATCCTGATAATTCAGCTTGTCGTAGTGCGCTTTCAACCAGTGCGGTTCTTCCATCTCCAGCCATGCGTGATAGGCGTTGAGACGAAACTCCAGCATCCACTCCGGCTCATTACGCTTCGCCGAAATTGCGCGCACCACCTCTTCGTTTATCCCCTTTGCCAGCTCATCGGTGGCTAACTGGGTGAAGAATCCTTCTTTATAATTCAGCGGGCCGCCGGTCCAGGTTTTGACATCGTCAGTTGCTTCAGTATTACGAGACATAGTACCGCCTATACCCCAAAGCTTTCGCCACAGCCACATTCATTCTGGGCTTTAGGGTTGTGAAATTTGAATATCTGATTAAGTCCTTCACGAACGAAATCGACTTCCGTGCCATCAATAAAAGGCATCGCTTGCAGCGGGACAAACAGCTTCGCGCCGTCGTGTTCAAACAGCAGATCGTCTTTGTCCGGCTCGCTAACACTGTCGAGCACATAGCCAAAGCCCGCGCAGCCCGTTTGCTTCACGCCTAAGCGCACGCCGATCATACCCGGCTGCTTTGCCACCAGTTCGCGGATGTGTATCGCCGCTGCGGGTGTCAGCGTTAAGCCTTGCCAGGCGAAATCCTGTGGATTAAAGGTTCCTGAATGCATGTCCATCGATTTACCTCACTTCATCGCTTTCAGCGTATAACAGCATGTTAGTGATAATGATTATCAGTTCAACCCAGCAAACGCAGGGGCTTTAGCGTAAAACATGCTTTTTACCTGCTTTTAATAAGCATAGACCCTGATTTGTGGGTTAACAGGCACGCTAAGAATTAGGTATCTCATTGTTAGATAATGATTATTATCTAAGGAGCATTAAGGCTGTGATGAAAAA
The DNA here is from genome assembly GCF_046487065.1 of Escherichia sp. WS2035. Lineage (NCBI taxonomy): Bacteria > Pseudomonadati > Pseudomonadota > Gammaproteobacteria > Enterobacterales > Enterobacteriaceae > Escherichia > Escherichia sp. WS2035. The sequence continues at coordinate 76,942 of NZ_JBJQKD010000009.1, read as the reverse complement.
GAAAAAGTTGCATTGAAAATGACTATTTAAGGGATAGGTAAAAAAGTGCAGCGTTCAGAAATAAGAAAACCCTTAAGTCTGTGCGACACAGGCTTAAGGGTTTCTACCCCATCCGGCGCTTATCTCCGGCACTCACAGTGGCTTAGCTCTTGAAGGGGCGATAAGGATAATCTCATAAAGCTAACCCACTGTTTTAACACAAACTGCGATTTGTATTATTTTTGAACGTTATCAGGCGGGTAGATAGGCAGTATTAAGAAGGCCCTCGAACCTGGACGAAGATTAATCCAGGCCGATTTGGCGAACTCGCGACATTAAATCAGGATCAATGCACGCCCAGACGCCAGGCGAAATAGATTTCTTCTTTTAATTCAGCAGAAGAGAGAGTAAGCAGGTCAGCAAATTCAAGTTCTAATTGTTTCAGACGCTTGAGATATTGGGCAGGTGAAAGATTGCTTTGGTCACGGCGTAAAAATTCAATGGCCAGTTGGGTGGGATCAAGTTGAGTAGACATAGCATCCTCGCTTTTAGACAAGACCTGCACAGTATACCACCGTTTACTGTGCAGATAATAACCAAAAGCAATATGCGTCACACTTTTCTGGTGACAACGTCACAAAATAGCGGTCGTCAATCGTGACGAACAGCACAAACGCCCTTTCTCATCGAAGATTTCAATCTGCCAGACCTGGTGACGCGAACCGAGATGCAACGGTTTACATACGCCGCGCACCCGCCCTTCTCGTACTGAGCGGACGTGGTTAGCATTGATTTCCAGACCAACCACTTTTTGCTCACCCTCGGTACATAAATAACCGGCAACGGAACCGATACTTTCGGCCAGTACCACGGATGCACCTCCATGCAGCAACCCGAAAGGCTGCTTTGTCCGCGAGTCTACTGGCATTGTCGCTTCAAGGGTGTCATCACCAATATGTTCAAAGCGAATATCCAGCAACCCCACCATGTTTCCTTCCCCCATAGCATTCAGTGCTTCCAGGGTGATTTTTCGTTTCCATATCATTTAATAATCTCCAGTAAAGCCTGCACAGGATGGCGTACCCCCGTGCCTTCAACCCGTTTTACCTGACTACGGCAGGAATATCCGGTCGCCAGACAGCGATTACGCGGCAGTCGCTGCATCGCCTGATGCCAGGATAACTCATAGATCCCGAGCGAATTTTTATGATTTTTCGCTTCATGTCCGTAAGTCCCTGCCATGCCGCAGCACCCCACGCTGACATTTTCCAGTTTCGCGCCAAAACGGGCAAATATTGCCGCCCATTGTGCTGGCGCGCCCGGCAAGGCGGTAACTTCGGTACAGTGACCAAAGAAATACCATGATTCACCGCTGACTGTAGCCACTGGCTGTGACTCAAGTGCGCTTGCCAGCCATTCATTCGCCAGTAAGACGTTAAACTCGCCACGCTCCTCGCCCAGAGCCAGTTTATATTCATCGCGATAACAAAGTACCAGCGCCGGGTCGACGCCTACCATTGGCATACCCAGCTTCGCCATACGGTTGAGGAAATCCGCCGTCTTTTTCGCCGTCTTCGCAAAACGATTAAGAAAACCTTTGATATGCTGGGCTTTGCCATTTGGCGAAAATGGCAGTAACACGGGCTGGAAACCTAATTTTTCGACCAGACGGACAAAATCCGCCACCACTTGAGCATCGTAATAGCTGGTAAAGGGGTCCTGCACCACAAGCACCGTGCGCGCTTTCTGCTCTGCATTGAGAGCTTCAAGCTGTTCCAGCGTCATGTTTGCCGAGCGATGCCCCACCATTTGTTGTTGTAGCGAGGGGACCGACAGCAGCGGCAAATCAACCATGCCGATATGTTTTTCCGAGAGTTTGCGCACCAGCGGCTGGTTAATGAAGAAATTAAAGGTTTTCGGCGCGCGTGCCATCAGCGGTGCGTAACTCTCAACCGTAGCGACGAGGTGGTCGCGCAGCGGGCGTAAATAACGGGTGTGATAGAGTTGCAGGAAACGAGAGCGAAACTCCGGCACATCAATTTTGATGGGGCACTGAGTCGAACACGCTTTACAGGCCAGACAGCCCGACATCGCCTCTTTGACTTCGTGTGAGAAGTCATATTCGCCTTTATTCGCATGCCAACTATTGCGCGTGCGGGCAATTAACGTCCGCAAACTGACTCCGGATTCAGGAAGTTCTTGTTCCAGTTTGAGTGGGTCAACGCCGCGATCCGCCAACAAACGCAGCCATTCACGTACCAGCGTAGCGCGCCCTTTCGGTGAATGAATCCGGTTCTGGGTGATCTTCATCGACGGACACATCGGACTACGAGCATCAAAGTTGAAGCATAAACCGTTGCCGTTACACTCCATTGCACCACGCCACTGCTGGCGTACCGCAATGGGGATCTGTCGATCGAATGTACCGCGCTTCACCGCGTCCACTTTCATCATCGGCGCATCGAGACCTTCTGGCGGGCAAATCTTCCCGGGGTTGAGTCGGTTATGCGGGTCAAATGCCGCTTTCACTTTACGCAGTTCTGCAAAAAGTTCCTCACCGAAAAACGCCGGGCTGTATTCGGCGCGAAAACCTTTGCCGTGTTCGCCCCACAACAAACCACCGTATTTCGCGGTAAGCGCCACTACATCATCAGAGATTTGCTTCATCAAAATCTCTTGTTGCGGATCGCACATATCCAGCGCCGGACGGACGTGCAAGACACCTGCGTCGACGTGACCGAACATACCGTAGCTTAAGCCGTGGCTGTCGAGCAGCGCGCGAAATTCAGCAATATAATCCGCCAGGTGTTCCGGCGGTACGCAGGTATCCTCAGCAAACGGAATTGGCTTAGCAGCACCTTTGGCATTGCCAAGCAGACCAACGGCTTTTTTGCGCATCGCATAGATACGTTCAACACCCGCCAGCTCGCGGCACACCTGCCAGCCGATCACTCCTGCCTGTTGGCTGGCAATCAGCTCATCAAGCCGCACACAGAGTGCATTAACTCGCTCGTCAATCAGTGCCTCATCATCACCGGCAAATTCCACAATGTTCAGCCCAAGCATCTCTTTATCAGGCACATCGGTAATCAACTCGCTGACGGAATGCCAGACAATATCTTCCCGTGCAAGGTTGAGCACTTTTGAGTCCACCGTCTCTACCGAAAGCGCGCGCGCCTCAACCATAAACGGCGCGTTACGCAGCGCGGAGTCAAAAGAGTCATATTTGACGTTCACCAGACGGCGTACTTTAGGCAAGCGCGTAATATCCAGTCGCGCTTCGGTAATAAAGGCCAGCGTCCCTTCTGAACCCGTCAGAATGCGCGTCAGGTCGAACTCGGTCATCTCATCGTTAAAGACATGACGCAGATCGTAACCGGTAAGAAAGCGGTTAAGCTTGGGGAAGTTGTCGATGATTAACTGGCGTTGCTGACGGCAACGTTGATAAACCGTGTTATAAATTCGCCCGATTGTGGTATTGGATTTACCCAGCGTTTCCGCCAGTTCGACGGGTAAAGGTTGCGTATCGAGAATATCGCCCCCCAACAACACCGCGCGTACGCCAAGTACGTGATCTGACGTTTTGCCATAGACCAGCGATCCCTGACCGGATGCATCGGTATTGATCATCCCGCCGAGCGTTGCCCGGTTGCTGGTCGAAAGTTCTGGCGCAAAAAAGTAGCCAAAGGGTTTCAGGTACTGATTGAGTTGGTCTTTAATCACCCCGGCCTCAACGCGCACCCAGCCCTCTTCAGGGTTAATTTCGATGATGCGGTTCATATGGCGGGACATATCAACAATAATCCCCTGGTTGAGCGCCTGACCGTTAGTGCCGGTGCCGCCGCCGCGGGGGGTAAAGATCAACGATGAATAGCGTTCCTGCGCGGCAAGACGGGCGATCAGCGCTACATCTGCGGTTGAACGCGGAAATACCACCGCATCGGGGAGAAGTTGGTAAATACTGTTGTCAGTCGACATTGTCAGACGATCGGCATAACTTGTCGCCGTATCGCCGGTAAAACCCTGTTGCTCCAGCTCTTGCAAAAAATTAAGCACCAGTTGAACGACGCCGGGTGCCTGGGAAATCTGTGGAATCATTATATTGACCCTTTCCTGCGGTCTGTGATGAGAGATTAATCGTTTGCGTGTTGCCTGAGTTGTTGTACCACATTTTTTTCTAACACGCCCATCAGAATTAAGGGCAGAATCGACCTGTTAAAAACCGCTGAAATTGCTCATCATTATGCAGGTGAGTTTCGCGTGTTCACGTCGCGTCGACGATTTGACGCACAAAAAAGGTGAAAAGTAGTTATGGTAAATGTTCGTCAGCCCAGGGATGTCGCACAAATTCTGCTTTCGGTGCTGTTTTTAGCCATCATGATTGTGGCATGTCTGTGGATTGTACAACCCTTTATTCTCGGCTTTGCATGGGCCGGTACAGTGGTTATCGCCACCTGGCCGGTATTGTTACGTTTGCAAAAGATCATGTTTGGTCGCCGCTCTCTCGCCGTTCTGGTGATGACGCTGTTATTAGTGATGGTGTTTATCATCCCTATTGCTTTGCTGGTTAACAGTATCGTCGACGGCAGCGGCCCGCTAATTAAAGCCATTTCCAGTGGTGACATGACGTTACCCGATCTGGCGTGGCTTAATACCATTCCGGTGATTGGCGCGAAGCTATATGCAGGCTGGCACAATTTGCTGGATATGGGGGGGACGGCGATCATGGCGAAAGTCCGTCCTTATATTGGCACCACCACCACCTGGTTCGTTGGGCAGGCGGCGCATATCGGGCGCTTTATGGTGCATTGTGCGCTGATGCTTCTCTTCAGCGCCCTGCTGTACTGGCGCGGTGAACAGGTGGCACAAGGCATTCGCCATTTTGCAACCCGTCTGGCAGGCGTTCGCGGAGATGCCGCCGTGCTGCTGGCGGCACAGGCTATCCGCGCGGTGGCGCTGGGTGTGGTGGTGACGGCGTTAGTACAGGCAGTGCTTGGCGGTATCGGCCTCGCCGTATCCGGCGTACCTTATGCAACTTTGCTAACGGTGTTAATGATCCTCTCCTGCCTTGTCCAGCTTGGACCGTTGCCGGTACTGATTCCGGCGATTATCTGGCTCTACTGGACTGGCGATACCACCTGGGGAACGGTATTGTTAGTTTGGAGCGGTGTGGTTGGCACGCTCGATAACGTCATCCGCCCAATGTTAATTCGCATGGGTGCCGATTTACCGCTGATCCTGATCCTCTCTGGCGTTATTGGTGGTTTGATTGCTTTCGGGATGATCGGTCTGTTTATTGGTCCGGTTCTGTTAGCCGTTTCCTGGCGTCTGTTTGCCGCGTGGGTGGAAGAAGTCCCACCGCCGACGGACCAACCGGAAGAAATTCTCGAAGAACTTGGCGAAATCGAGAAATCGAATAAGTAATTTCTCATCAGGCGGCTCTGCCGCCTGATTGTTAACCCCTGCTAATTGATATTTGCTTGCTCTTCCCCATATTTTCCTGCTTACCGCTATTCAGCTGGTAGTACCTGTCGCAAATTCTTTACAGTTTTTAAACTAATGAGACGAATCTGATCGACGCAAAAAGTCCGTATGCCTACTATTAGCTCACGGTTATAAATCAACATATTGATTTATAAGCATGGAAATCCCCTGAGTGAAACAACGAATTGCTGTGTGTAGTCTTTGCCCATCTCCCACGATGGGCTTTTTTTTAACATTTTTCTGCTTCGCTACCTCGCCCCTCACTCTTTCCAATAATGTTGCACAAGATACTGTGACTCTCTTCAAGCCGTCAGCAGGCTGATAATGTTATTTATATTTTATTGTTTATTTCATGCAGCCATTACACGATGAACGCTTATGAACTCCAGGCACTTCGCCATATTTTTGCCATGACTATTGATGAATGCGCGACCTGGATTGCCCAGACCGGTAACAGTGAAAGCTGGCGTCAGTGGGAAAATGGCAAATGCGCCATTCCTGATTATGTAGTCGAGCAACTGTTGGCTATGCGTCAGCAACGAAAAAAACATCTTCATGCAATCATAGAGAAAATAAATAACCGCATCGGCAACAACACCATGCGTTTTTTCCCCGACTTAACCGCGTTTCAACAAGTCTACCCTGATGGCAATTTTATTGACTGGAAGATCTATCAATCGGTAGCCGCTGAATTATATGCACACGATCTGGAGCGGCTTTGTTAATTTCTCCACAGAAAGGAATTGTCGTTGTTACAACAATAATGAACGGATACTGACACAACATCGCTACACTTTTTAAAGCACCTTTGCTAAGTAGAACCTATGAAAAATCCCTATTACCCTACCGCACTTGGGTTGTATTTTAATTACCTGGTGCATGGTATGGGCGTCATTTTGATGAGCCTGAATATGGCCTCGCTGGAGACGCTTTGGCAGACTAATGCCGCGGGCGTCTCGATAGTTATCTCATCACTGGGCATTGGTCGATTAAGTGTCTTGCTTTTTGCAGGATTATTATCCGATCGCTTTGGTCGCCGCCCTTTTATCATGCTCGGGATGTGCTGCTATATGGCCTTCTTTTTTGGCATCCTGCACACCAATAACATCATTATCGCTTATGTTTTTGGCTTTCTGGCGGGAATGGCAAACAGTTTTCTCGATGCAGGCACCTATCCCAGTTTGATGGAAGCTTTTCCACGCTCACCGGGTACAGCCAATATTTTAATTAAAGCATTTGTTTCCAGCGGACAATTTTTATTACCGCTAATTATCAGCCTGTTAGTGTGGGCTGAACTGTGGTTCGGTTGGTCCTTTATGATTGCCGCAGGCATTATGTTTATTAACGCTCTGTTTTTATACCGTTGTACGTTCCCACCCCATCCGGGTCGTCACTTACCTGTCATAAAGAAAACCACCAGCTCTACGGAACATCGCTGTTCAATTATCGATTTAGCCAGTTATTCCCTATATGGCTATATCTCAATGGCAACGTTTTATCTGGTTAGCCAGTGGCTGGCACAATACGGACAATTTGTCGCTGGCATGTCATACACCATGTCGATCAAATTACTCAGTATCTACACCGTGGGTTCGCTGCTGTGTGTATTTATTACTGCTCCACTCATTCGTAATACCGTTCGCCCAACAACATTACTGATGCTGTACACCTTTATCTCATTTATCGCCCTGCTCACCGTCTGCCTGCATCCCACATTTTATGTGGTGATAATATTTGCTTTCGTCATCGGTTTTACCTCCGCAGGCGGTGTTGTACAAATTGGCCTGACGTTAATGGCGGAACGTTTTCCCTACGCTAAAGGTAAAGCTACGGGGATCTATTACAGTGCGGGCAGCATTGCAACATTTACCATTCCGTTGATTACGGCTCATCTTTCGCAAAGAAGTATTGCCGATATTATGTGGTTCGATACCGCCATCGCTGCTATCGGCTTTATACTGGCACTGTTTATTGGCTTACGCAGTCGCAAAGAAACGCGGCATCACACGCTAAAGGAAAATATCGCTCCGGGTGGGTAATGCAATATTCTTTTCAGGTTATGCAAGATCTTACGGATAAATAACTCTTTCTGCGCTAACTAAGGAAAATAGCGATCAAAAACAAACTATGACATGCAATATTCCTGGAAACATAAACTTTATGCCATGTACCCAGGGAAAATCATCTTCAGTATAGTAATTATGTAAACCGTCGGAGAACAATACGTACGGTAACGAAATTATCTTTCAGCAAGGAGCTGTGAACATGTCTCAAAATAAGGCTTTCAGCACGCCATTTATCCTGGCTGTTCTTTGTATTTACTTCAGCTATTTCCTGCACGGCATTAGTGTTATTACGCTTGCCCAAAACATGACATCTTTGGCAGAAAAGTTTTCCACTGACAACGCGGGCATTGCCTATTTAATTTCCGGTATCGGATTGGGGCGATTGATCAGTATTTTATTCTTCGGAGTGATCTCCGATAAGTTTGGTCGTCGGGCGGTGATATTAATGGCAGTAATAATGTATCTGCTATTCTTCTTTGGTATTCCTGCTTGCCCGAATTTAACTCTCGCCTACTGTCTGGCAGTGTGCGTAGGTATCGCTAACTCAGCGCTGGATACGGGTGGCTACCCCGCGCTCATGGAATGCTTTCCGAAAGCCTCTGGTTCGGCGGTCATACTGGTTAAAGCGATGGTGTCATTCGGGCAAATGTTCTATCCAATGCTGGTGAGCTATATGTTGCTCAATAACATCTGGTACGGCTATGGGCTGATTATTCCGGGTATTCTGTTTGTACTGATCACGCTGATGCTGTTGAAAAGCAAATTCCCCAGCCAGTTGGTGGACGCCAGCGTAGCTAATGAATTACCGCAAATGAACAGCAAACCGTTAGTCTGGCTGGAAGGTGTTTCATCAGTACTGTTCGGTGTAGCCGCATTCTCGACCTTTTATGTGATTGTGGTGTGGATGCCCAAATATGCGATGGCTTTTGCTGGTATGTCAGAAGCTGAGGCATTAAAAACCATCTCTTATTACAGTATGAGTTCGCTGGTCTGTGTCTTTATTTTTGCCGCACTGCTGAAAAAAATGGTCCGGCCCATCTGGGCTAATGTATTTAACTCTGCACTGGCAACAATAACAGCTGCCATTATCTACCTGTACCCATCTCCATTGGTGTGTAATGCCGGAGCCTTTGTTATCGGTTTCTCAGCAGCTGGCGGCATTTTACAGCTCGGCGTTTCGGTCATGTCAGAGTTTTTCCCAAAAAGCAAAGCCAAAGTCACCAGTATATATATGATGATGGGTGGACTGGCTAACTTTGTTATTCCGCTGATTACCGGTTATCTGTCGAACATCGGCCTGCAATATATCATTGTTCTCGATTTTACTTTCGCGCTGCTGGCCCTGATTACCGCAATTATTGTTTTTATCCGCTATTACCGCGTTTTCATTATTCCTGAAAATGATGTGCGGTTTGGCGAGCATAAATTTAGCACCCGGTTAAACACAATTAAGCATAGAGGTTAAAGGAGTTAATTATGGATGTTACCGCAAAATACGAATTGATTGGGTTGATGGCCTATCCCATCCGCCACAGTTTATCGCCCGAAATGCAGAATAAAGCCTTAGAAAAAGCGGGATTGCCATTTACCTATATGGCCTTTGAAGTGGATAACGATAGTTTTCCCGGAGCAATTGAAGGATTAAAAGCCCTCAAAATGCGCGGAACTGGTGTATCAATGCCGAACAAACAACTGGCGTGTGAATATGTTGATGAATTAACGCCAGCGGCCAAACTGGTGGGTGCCATCAACACCATCGTAAATGATGATGGCTATCTGCGTGGCTATAACACCGACGGCACGGGTCATATTCGCGCCATTAAAGAGAGCGGTTTTGATATCAAAGGCAAAACGATGGTGCTATTAGGGGCCGGTGGTGCCTCAACGGCAATTGGCGCGCAGGGGGCAATTGAAGGTTTAAAAGAAATTAAACTCTTTAACCGTCGGGATGAGTTCTTCGATAAAGCTCTCGCCTTCGCGCAGCGGGTTAACGAAAACACCGATTGCGTCGTGACAGTCACCGATCTCGCCGATCAGCAAGCCTTTGCAGAAGCCCTGGCTTCCGCCGACATTTTAACCAATGGCACCAAAGTGGGTATGGAACCCCTTGAGAATGAATCATTGGTTAATGATATCAGTCTGTTACACCCGGGACTTCTGGTCACTGAATGCGTGTATAACCCTCATATGACGAAGTTATTGCAGCAGGCGCAACAAGCGGGTTGCAAAACGATTGATGGATACGGCATGTTGTTGTGGCAAGGGGCTGAACAGTTCACGTTATGGACTGGCAAAGATTTCCCTCTGGAATATGTTAAACAGGTCATGGGGTTCGGTGCCTGACAGGCTGACCGCGTGCAGAAAGGGTAAAAAATGAAAACCGTAACTGTAAAAGATCTCGTCATTGGTACGGGCGCACCTAAAATCATCGTCTCGCTGATGGCGAAAGATATCGCCAGCGTGAAATCCGAAGCTCTCGCCTATCGTGAAGCGGACTTTGATATTCTGGAATGGCGTGTGGACCACTATGCCGACCTCTCCAATGTGGAGTCTGTCATGGCGGCAGCAAAAATTCTCCGTGAAACCATGCCAGAAAAACCGCTGCTGTTTACCTTCCGCAGTGCCAAAGAAGGCGGCGAGCAGGCGATTTCCACCGAGGCTTATATTGCACTCAATCGTGCAGCCATCGACAGCGGCCTGGTTGATATGATCGATCTGGAGTTATTTACCGGCGATGATCAGGTTAAAGAAACCGTCGCCTACGCCCACGCGCATGATGTGAAAGTTGTCATGTCCAACCATGACTTCCATAAAACGCCGGAAGCCGAAGAAATCATTGCCCGTCTGCGCAAAATGCAGTCCTTCGACGCCGATATTCCTAAGATTGCGCTGATGCCGCAAAGTACCAGCGATGTGCTGACGTTGCTTGCCGCGACCCTGGAGATGCAGGAGCAGTATGCCGATCGTCCAATCATCACGATGTCGATGGCAAAAACTGGCGTAATTTCTCGTCTGGCTGGTGAAGTATTTGGGTCGGCGGCAACTTTTGGTGCGGTAAAAAAAGCCTCTGCGCCAGGGCAAATCTCGGTAAATGATTTGCGTACGGTATTAACTATTTTACATCAGGCATAAGCAATAATATTTTCGGCGGGAATACCCTCTCCCGCCGAACTAAAAAAAGTATTTTTAACCGTATTTAATAAAAATATTTCGTGAGTCTCTGTGCGCTAATTCTCCATCTGGCGTAGGGAAAATCACACCTGAATCAGGAATTAACAATGAAACCTGTAAAACCACCTCGTATTAATGGACGAGTGCCGGTCCTATCGGCACAGGAAGCGGTGAATTATATTCCCGACGAAGCAACACTTTGTGTGTTAGGCGCTGGCGGCGGTATTCTGGAAGCCACCACGTTAATTACTGCTCTTGCTGATAAATATAAACAGACTCAAACACCACGTAATTTATCGATTATTAGTCCAACAGGGCTTGGCGATCGCGCCGACCGTGGTATTAGTCCGCTGGCGCAAGAAGGCCTGGTGAAATGGGCATTATGCGGTCACTGGGGACAATCACCGCGTATTTCTGATCTCGCAGAACAAAATAAAATTATTGCTTATAACTATCCACAAGGTGTACTTACACAAACCTTACGCGCCGCCGCAGCCCACCAGCCTGGTATTATTAGTGATATTGGCATCGGAACATTTGTCGATCCACGCCAGCAAGGCGGCAAACTGAATGAAGTCACTAAAGAAGACCTGATTAAACTGGTCGAGTTTGATAACAAAGAATATCTCTATTACAAAGCGATTGCGCCAGATATCGCCTTCATTCGCGCTACCACCTGCGACAGCGAAGGCTACGCCACTTTTGAAGATGAGGTGATGTATCTCGACGCATTGGTTATTGCCCAGGCGGTGCACAATAACGGCGGTATTGTGATGATGCAGGTGCAGAAAATGGTTAAGAAAGCCACGCTGCATCCTAAATCTGTCCGTATTCCGGGTTATCTGGTGGATATTGTGGTGGTCGATCCGGATCAAACCCAACTGTATGGCGGTGCGCCGGTTAACCGCTTTATTTCTGGTGACTTCACCCTTGATGACAGCACCAAACTTAGCCTGCCCCTAAACCAACGTAAATTAGTTGCACGGCGTGCATTATTCGAAATGCGCAAAGGCGCAGTGGGGAATGTCGGCGTCGGTATTGCTGACGGCATTGGCCTGGTCGCCCGGGAAGAAGGTTGTGCTGATGACTTTATTCTGACGGTAGAAACAGGTCCGATTGGCGGTATTACTTCACAGGGGATCGCCTTTGGCGCGAACGTGAATACCCGCGCCATTCTGGATATGACGTCCCAGTTTGATTTTTATCACGGTGGTGGTCTGGATGTTTGTTATTTGAGTTTTGCTGAAGTCGACCAGCACGGTAACGTCGGCGTGCATAAATTCAATGGTAAAATCATGGGCACCGGTGGATTTATTGATATCAGTGCCACTTCGAAGAAAATCGTTTTCTGCGGCACATTAACTGCGGGCAGTTTAAAAACAGAAATTACCGACGGCAAATTAAATATCGTCCAGGAAGGACGGGTGAAGAAATTTATTCGGGAACTACCGGAAATAACTTTCAGCGGAAAAATCGCTCTCGAGCGAGGGCTGGATGTTCGTTATATCACTGAGCGCGCCGTATTCACGCTAAAAGAAGACGGCCTGCATTTAATCGAAATCGCTCCTGGCGTCGATTTACAAAAAGATATTCTCGACAAAATGGATTTCACCCCAGTGATTTCGCCAGAACTCAAACTGATGGACGAAAGATTATTTATCGATGCGGCGATGGGTTTTGTCCTGCCTGAAGCGGCTCATTAACAGGAGTATAATGATGGATTTCTCTTTAACTGAAGAACAAGAACTGCTGCTGGCCAGTATTCGCGAACTGATTACGACTAACTTTCCGGAAGAGTATTTCCGCACCTGCGATCAAAACGGGACATACCCGCGTGAGTTTATGCGGGCACTGGCGGATAACGGTATTTCCATGCTTGGCGTGCCGGAAGAATTTGGTGGTATCCCTGCGGATTACGTCACCCAAATGCTGGCGCTGATGGAAGTGTCAAAATGCGGTGCTCCGGCATTTTTGATTACCAACGGTCAATGTATTCACAGTATGCGCCGTTTCGGTTCTGCAGAGCAGCTACGTAAAACGGCAGAGAGCACCCTGGAAACGGGTGATCCCGCCTATGCCCTGGCATTGACGGAGCCAGGCGCAGGCTCAGACAACAACAGTGCCACTACCACTTACACGCGTAAAAACGGCAAGGTTTACATCAACGGACAGAAAACCTTTATTACCGGTGCGAAAGAGTATCCATATATGCTGGTGTTGGCGCGCGATCCGCAACCGAAAGATCCGAAAAAGGCCTTTACTCTGTGGTGGGTCGACTCCAGTAAGCCCGGCATTAAAATCAATCCACTGCATAAAATCGGCTGGCATATGCTCAGCACCTGCGAAGTCTATCTCGACAACGTGGAAGTTGAAGAGAGCGACATGGTGGGCGAAGAAGGAATGGGTTTCCTCAATGTGATGTACAACTTTGAGATGGAGCGCCTGATCAACGCCGCGCGCAGCACCGGCTTTGCCGAATGCGCATTCGAAGATGCCGCCCGCTATGCCAACCAGCGTATCGCTTTTGGTAAGCCCATTGGTCATAACCAGATGATCCAGGAAAAACTGGCGCTGATGGCGATTAAGATCGACAACATGCGCAACATGGTGTTGAAAGTGGCATGGCAAGCCGATCAGCATCAGTCACTGCGCACCAGCGCGGCGCTGGCAAAACTGTACTGCGCACGTACCGCAATGGAAGTCATTGATGATGCGATTCAAATCATGGGCGGTCTGGGCTATACCGATGAGGCGCGCGTCTCCCGCTTCTGGCGTGATGTCCGTTGTGAACGTATCGGCGGCGGTACAGACGAAATTATGATTTACGTAGCAGGTCGGCAGATCCTGAAAGATTATCAGAACAAATAATCTGCAGGCGGCGCAGCTTCTTAACAAACTGCGCCGCCAGATTTATCCGGCAAGACTTACTGGTTGAGGAAATTCAGATAGGATTTCTTGTTCCGCAAAACAGTTTTTAAATTGCCTGCGGTAATCGCTGGGCGAACAGCCGACATGGCGCAAAAACAGTTTGGCAAAGTGATCGACATTTTCATAACCCACACGCCAGGAGATCTCTGCCTGTGATAATTCAGTATTAGTGAGTGACCATTTCGCTTCCGTCATACGCCGTTGAATAACATAGTTAATAGGGGAAATACGATACTCTTTGGTAAATTCATGGCAGATATAACTAACGCTGGCACGAAATTTTTTCGATAACTGCTCTAAAGTGATTTTTTCGCGATAGTTATTATTCAGATAGAAAAGAATATCTTTTATCAGAACATCTTTTTTAATATATCCCTGCTCCGAACGATAAGCATTTTTAAAGTTTTCGTAGTAAAGAATTGCTAACGTATAGGCAAATGCGTCCCATAACGAAGATGTTTGGCTATTTTTACTTTGCGGCAAAATCACACTTAGCTCATTAAATAAGGTTTTAATGACTTCTTTTCCCTGTCCTGCGGCAATTACCGGGCAAGAATGCGGTTGCAGTAGCTGATTTTCCTCAGCCCCCTGAAACTGAAAGCCGTACAGCGCACAGGTACACGTCGTTGCCGGATCGTTAACGTCAGAGGCCACCGCATGCAACCTGCCACGTTCTATCACCACAATGTCATCGGCATGCGCGACATATAACGAAGAATCGATGGTAAACCTTGCTACCCCTTTCTTGACGTAAATCAGCTCGGTTTCATTGTCATGAACGTGATGTCCAGACTCCCATTTTGGATCATCGCTAAATGCGAAACGTGAAAGCCGTGGCGTTTTACCGGCGACAAACAGCGTTTCACTGGCATTATCAAAACAGCGTTGATACATGACAACCTCCCTATTCCATGAGCAAGCAAAAACAATATATGCCGGATAAAATACGGCGTGTATTGCGGTTATACAACCGCGTTTAGCGAGAGCTAAACAAGATTATTTACACTGAATGCAAGATAGTACGGTCATGGAATAACTATATTGCCGCAAATTGCACTTTTGTTTTAGCGATCGCATTTTTTTTGCAAGATTGTTGGCAAGGAAAACAGCTTGCTCCGTCGAAAACCCCGCACCGCTATCGCACACTATTTTCAGGCCATTTTTACTTTCCATCGGAGATGGTTCCGTATGCGACTCACAGGAGAAATCATGAAAATAATAACCTGCTTTAAGCTGGTGCCTGAAGAACAGGACATTGTTGTCACTCCAGAATACACCCTGAATTTCGACAATGCCGACGCCAAAATCAGCCAGTTCGATCTCAATGCCATTGAAGCTGCAAGCCAGCTTGCAACAGATGACGATGAGATAGCCGCGCTGACCGTCGGCGGCTCTTTGTTGCAGAACTCGAAAGTGCGCAAAGACGTGCTATCCCGCGGGCCGCACAGCCTGTATATGGTGCAGGATGCACAACTTGAGCATGCACTGCCTCTCGATACCGCAAAGGCGCTGGCGACAGCAGTTGAAAAGATCGGCTTCGATTTACTGATCTTTGGTGAAGGTTCCGGCGACCTTTATGCCCAGCAGGTTGGCTTGCTGGTCGGAGAAATTCTGCAACTTCCGGTGATTAATGCAGTGAGTGCTATTCAGCGTCAGGGCAATACACTGGTGATTGAACGCACGCTTGAAGATGATGTTGAAGTTATTGAACTCTCTGTTCCAGCCGTGCTCTGCGTCACCTCCGATATTAACGTGCCACGTATTCCTTCGATGAAAGCCATTCTCGGCGCGGGTAAAAAACCGGTAAATCAGTGGCAGGCAAGTGATATTGGCTGGAGCCAGAGCGCACCACTTGCTGAACTGACCGGCATTCGCGTACCGCCGCAAACAGAACGTAAGCACATCATTCTCGATAACGATTCGCCGGAGGCCATTGCCGAGCTGGCGGAACATCTGAAGAAAGCCCTGAACTGAAGCCTACGGAGAAGAAACGATGAGTCAATTAAACAGCGTCTGGGTCTTTAGCGATAATCCTGAACGTTATGCTGAACTGTTTGGCAGCGCTCAGCAATGGGGCCAACAGGTGTATGCCATTGTACAAAATACCGAGCAGGCGCAGGCAGTTATGCCTTATGGGCCAAAATGCATTTATGTTCTTGAGCAAAACGACGCGCTGCAACGTACTGAAAATTACGCCGAAAGCATTGCTGCCCTGCTGAAAGATAAACACCCCGCTATGTTGCTGTTGGCCGCGACGAAACGTGGTAAAGCTCTGGCCGCACGGTTAAGTGTGCAACTGAATGCGGCGCTGGTGAACGATGCCACGGCGGTGGATATTGTCGATGGTCACATTTGCGCCGAACACCGGATGTATGGCGGGTTAGCGTTCGCTCAGGAAAAGATCAACAGCCCGCTGGCGATCATTACCCTTGCACCCGGTGTTCAGGAACCGTGCACCCGTGATATCTCTCATCAGTGCCCGACAGAAACGGTACCTTATGTTGCCCCGCGTCATGAAATTCTCTGTCGCGAACGCCGTGCGAAAGCGGCAAGCAGCGTGGACCTGAGCAAAGCAAAACGTGTGGTTGGCGTCGGTCGTGGTCTGGCGGCGCAGGATGACCTGAAAATGGTCCACGAACTGGCGGCAGTGCTGAATGCTGAAGTCGGCTGTTCACGTCCAATTGCCGAAGGCGAGAACTGGATGGAGCGTGAACGTTATATCGGTGTCTCCGGCGTGTTGCTGAAATCCGATCTCTACCTGACGCTGGGGATCTCCGGGCAGATCCAGCATATGGTTGGCGGCAACGGCGCAAAAGTGATTGTCGCCATTAATAAAGATAAAAATGCGCCAATCTTCAACTATGCCGACTACGGTCTGGTGGGCGATATCTACAAAGTCGTCCCTGCCCTGATTAGCCAGTTGAATCGCTAATTCCCTTTCAACCACATCTCCCGCTGTAAACGCAGCGGGAAGGGAGCATAACGCATGTCGGATGACAAATTTGATGCCATTGTGGTCGGTGCGGGCGTTGCCGGTAGCGTTGCCGCACTGGTCATGGCGCGAGCCGGGCTGGATGTCCTGGTGATAGAACGCGGCGACAGTGCCGGATGTAAAAACATGACCGGCGGGCGTCTTTATGCCCACACACTTGAAGCAATTATTCCAGGCTTTGCAGCATCAGCGCCGGTAGAACGCAAGGTCACACGCGAGAAAATCTCCTTCTTAACCGAAGAAAGCGCCGTTACCCTCGATTTTCACCGCGAGCAACCAGATGTTCCGCAACACGCGTCTTATACCGTATTGCGTAATCGTCTGGACCCGTGGTTGATGGAACAAGCCGAGCAGGCGGGCGCGCAGTTTATCCCGGGCGTACGCGTCGATGCGCTGGTTCGTGAAGGAAACAAGGTCACTGGCGTCCAGGCCGGGGATGATATTCTCGAAGCGAATGTGGTGATTCTGGCTGATGGCGTTAACTCGATGCTTGGCCGCTCGCTGGGAATGGTTTCCGCTTCCAATCCGCATCATTACGCTGTTGGTGTTAAAGAGGTTATAGGCCTGACACCAGAACAGATCAACGATCGCTTTAATGTTACGGGCGAGGAAGGTGCCGCCTGGCTGTTTGCCGGTTCCCCTTCTGACGGCCTGATGGGCGGCGGATTCCTCTATACCAACAAGGATTCCGTATCGTTGGGGCTGGTTTGTGGATTGGGTGATATCGCCCATGCGCAAAAAAGCGTGCCGCAAATGCTGGAAGATTTTAAACAACACCCCGCTATTCGCCCGCTGATTAGCGGCGGCAAACTGCTTGAATATTCCGCGCATATGGTGCCGGAGGGCGGTCTGGCAATGGTGCCGCAGCTGGTTAACGATGGCGTGATGATCGTTGGTGACGCCGCAGGCTTCTGCCTGAATTTGGGTTTTACAGTTCGCGGCATGGATTTAGCCATTGCATCAGCTCAGGCTGCCGCCACAACGGTGATCGCCGCCAAAGAACGCGCGGATTTCTCCGCCAGCAGTCTGGCGCAATACAAACGTGAGCTGGAACAAAGTTGTGTTATGCGCGATATGCAGCATTTCCGCAAGATCCCGGCGCTGATGGAAAACCCGCGCCTGTTTAGCCAATACCCACGAATGGTCGCCGACATCATGAACGATATGTTCACCATTGACGGCAAACCAAACCAGCCGGTACGCAAAATGATCATGGGACACGCGAAGAAAATTGGGCTGATCAACTTGCTGAAAGATGGCATTAAGGGAGCAACCGCGCTATGAGCCAGAACGCTACGGTTAACGTCGACATCAAATTAGGCGTCGATAAATTCCATGTTGATGAGGGCCACCCGCATATCATTTTGGCGGCAAATCCCGATATCAATGAATTCCGTAAATTAATGAAAGCTTGCCCTGCCGGACTTTATAAGCAGGATGACGCAGGAAACATTCATTTCGATTCCGCCGGTTGTCTGGAGTGCGGCACCTGTCGGGTGCTGTGCGGCAACACTATTCTCGAACAGTGGCAATATCCCGCAGGCACCTTCGGTATTGAATTTCGCTACGGCTAATCATGCATCCCACAGGCCCGCATCTCGGGCCTGATGTTCTGTTTCGAGAGTCCAAAATGAAAGTGACATTAACGTTCAACGAACAACGTCGTGCGGCGTATCGTCAGCAAGGGTTATGGGGCGATGCTTCGCTGGCCGATTACTGGCAGCAGACCGCTCGTGCGATGCCAGACAAAATTGCCGTGGTCGATAATCATGGTGCAACGTACACCTATAGCGCGCTCGATCACGCCGCGAGCTGTCTGGCAAACTGGATGTTAGCGAAGGGTATTGAATCAGGCGATCGCATCGCATTTCAACTGCCAGGCTGGTGTGAATTTACCGTTATCTATCTTGCCTGCCTGAAAACCGGTGCGGTTTCCGTGCCGCTGTTACCTTCCTGGCGGGAAGCAGAACTGGTGTGGGTGCTCAATAAGTGTCAGGCAAAAATGTTCTTTGCACCGACGTTGTTTAAACAAACGCGTCCGGTAGATTTAATCCTGCCGCTGCAAAATCAGCTTCCACAACTACAACAAATTGTCGGCGTGGACAAACTGGCTCCCGCCACCTCTTCCCTCTCATTAAGTCAGATTCTCGCCGACAATACTCCTCTGACCACGGCGATAACGACCCACGGCGATGAATTAGCCGCTGTGCTATTTACCTCCGGAACCGAGGGTCTGCCAAAGGGTGTGATGCTAACGCATAACAATATTCTCGCCAGTGAGCGGGCTTATTGCGCGCGGCTAAATCTGACCTGGCAGGATGTCTTTATGATGCCTGCGCCACTTGGTCACGCAACGGGCTTTCTGCATGGCGTAACAGCACCTTTTTTGATTGGTGCTCGCAGCGTGTTGTTAGATATTTTCACTCCTGATGCGTGTCTCGCGCTGCTTGAGCAGCAGCGTTGCACCTGTATGCTCGGCGCAACGCCGTTTGTCTATGATCTTTTGAATTTACTAGAGAAACAACCCGCAGACCTTTCAGCGCTGCGCTTCTTTCTTTGCGGAGGTACCACAATCCCCAAAAAAGTGGCGCGAGAATGCCAGCAGCGCGGCATTAAATTATTAAGTGTTTATGGTTCCACAGAAAGTTCGCCGCATGCGGTGGTGAATCTCGACGATCCTTTGCCGCGCTTTATGCACACCGACGGTTACGCTGCCGCAGGTGTAGAGATTAAAGTGGTCGATGACGCACGCAAGACTTTACCGCCAGGTTGCGAAGGTGAAGAAGCCTCGCGTGGCCCCAATGTGTTTATGGGGTATTTTGATGAACCTGAATTAACCGCCCGTGCGCTGGATGAAGAAGGCTGGTATTACAGCGGCGATCTCTGCCGCATGGATGAGGCTGGCTATATAAAAATAACCGGGCGCAAGAAAGATATTATTGTCCGCGGCGGCGAAAATATTAGCAGCCGTGAAGTAGAAGATATTTTATTGCAGCATCCTAAAATTCACGATGCCTGTGTGGTTGCGATGCCCGATGAACGTTTAGGTGAACGTTCATGCGCTTATGTCGTGCTGAAAGCGCCGCATCATTCATTATCGCTGGAAGAGGTGGTGGCTTTTTTTAGCCGTAAACGGGTCGCAAAATATAAATATCCTGAACATATCGTGGTAATCGAAAAACTACCGCGCACTGTCTCAGGTAAAATACAAAAGTTTTTGTTAAGGAAAGATATTATGCGGCGATTAACTCAGGATGTCTGTGAAGAGATTGAATAAGTTTCATCTTCGGGGATCACATAAACCCGGCGACAAAACGCCGCCGGGTATTTATTTTATTTCTTCAGTTCAGCCAGGCTTAACCAGGTTTGCACCACGGTGTCCGGGTTCAGAGACAGGCTATCGATCCCCTCTTCCATCAACCATGCAGCAAAGTCTTCGTGGTCGGATGGACCCTGACCGCAAATCCCGACATATTTGCCCTGTTTCTTCGCGGCACGAATCGCCATCGACAGCAGTGCTTTCACCGCATCGTTGCGCTCATCGAACAGTTCAGACACCACGCCGGAGTCACGATCCAGACCGAGCGCCAGCTGCGTCATGTCGTTTGAGCCAATTGAGAAGCCGTCGAAATATTCCAGGAACTGCTCTGCCAGCAAGGCGTTGGACGGAATTTCACACATCATGATGATTTTCAGCCCGTTCTCACCACGTTTCAGCCCCTGACGCGCCAGTTCCTCAACCACCGCTTTCGCCTGATCAACGGTACGCACGAACGGGATCATGATCTCAACGTTAGTCAGCCCCATGTCGTTGCGCACACGTTTCACTGCTTCACACTCCAGCGCGAAGCAGTCGCGGAAGCTGTCGGAAACATAGCGGCCCGCGCCACGGAAGCCGAGCATCGGGTTCTCTTCATCTGGCTCGTAACGCTCACCACCGACCAGATTGGCATATTCGTTCGATTTAAAATCAGAGAGACGGACAATGACGCGCTTCGGATAAAACGCGGCACCCAGCGTCGCGATCCCTTCAGTCAGACGACCAACGTAAAATTCACGCGGAGAATCAAAACCTTTCATCATCTCGCGGATTTCGTTTTGCAACTGCGGTTCCTGATCGTCAAACTCAAGCAGTGCGCGTGGGTGGACGCCAATCATACGGTTGATGATAAATTCCAGACGCGCAAGGCCCACGCCTTCGTTCGGCAGGCAGGCGAAGTCGAAAGCACGGTCCGGGTTACCGACGTTCATCATCACCTTCAACGGCAGGTCCGGCATCGTTTCTACGCTGGAGCTTTTAACGCTAAATTCCAGCAACTCCGCATAGACGTAACCGGTATCACCTTCGGCACAAGAAACAGTGACGTTCTCGCCGTCTTTCATCCGTTCTGTTGCATCACCACAGCCCACTACCGCCGGAATGCCGAGTTCACGAGCGATGATCGCCGCGTGACAGGTACGACCGCCACGATTGGTGACGATGGCAGATGCTTTCTTCATGATCGGTTCCCAGTCCGGGTCGGTCATGTCAGTAACCAGCACGTCGCCAGGTTCGATGCGGTTCATTTCACTGATGTCATGGATAACTTTCACCGGACCCGCGCCGATGCGATGACCGATAGCACGGCCTTCGGCGATAATCTTACCCTGTGAATGCAGCGTATAACGCTCCATGACCTGACCGCGTGAGCGCACGGTTTCCGGACGCGCCTGCACAATGAACAGTTTGCCGGTGTGACCATCTTTCGCCCACTCAATATCCATCGGGCGACCGTAGTGTTTCTCAATTTGTACGGCCTGTTTTGCCAGTTCCTGCACTTCTTCGTTGGTCAGCGAGAAGATGTCACGCTGTTCCTGCGGTACGTCTTCGATTTTAACCTGCTTGCCGTGCTCCTGGGTCGGCGCGTAAACCATGCGGATTTTTTTCGACCCCATGGTGCGGCGCACGATAGCCGGGCGATTCGCCGCAAGTGTCGGTTTATGGACGTAAAACTCATCCGGGTTAACCGCACCCTGCACGACCATTTCACCAAGGCCCCATGCGGAAGTGATAAACACCACCTGGTCAAAGCCGGATTCGGTATCAATGGAGAACATCACGCCAGAAGATGCGAGGTCGGAGCGCACCATCCGCTGAACACCGGCGGAGAGCGCTACGCCACGATGGTCGTAACCCTGGTGCACACGATAAGAGATGGCGCGATCGTTAAACAGAGAAGCGAATACATGCTTCACTGCCACGAGAACGGCGTCAACACCCTGAACGTTGAGGAAAGTTTCCTGCTGACCGGCAAAAGAAGCGTCCGGCATATCTTCTGCAGTAGCGGAGGAACGCACCGCAAACGAAGCGTTTTCGTCATCGGCGGAAAGCTGTGCATAGGCTTCGCGGATGGCGTTTTCCAGCTCAGGCTGGAAGGGAGTGTCGATAATCCACTGGCGGATTTGCGCGCCCGCTTTCGCAAGCTGGGTAACATCGTCAATATCCGTTTTATCCAGCAGTTCATAAATGCGCTGGTTTACGCCGCTTTGGTCCAGAAACTGGTTAAACGCGTCGGCGGTTGTGGCGAAACCATTCGGAACGGAAACACCCATTCCGGAAAGGTTAGTAATCATTTCACCCAGGGAGGCATTTTTGCCCCCAACCCTGTCTACATCATTCATGCCGAGTTGGTTATACCAAAGCACCAGCGGTGACGAGCCATTGTTGGACATCGAACAATCCTTTTGTGATAAATGAACGGTTTGAGAAACACATTTCTGCGCATTTATCTTTGCATATTTAACCAGATGAAAAAAACGGTGAATCGTTCAAGCAAATATATTTTTTTACTTTTTAAGACTGATCCCAGCGTTGCGCAAATCTGCTCTCTTCGACAATTTCCACATAAACCATCGGTATAAACGAAACCATAAAAATGAAATGCTGTTTTCATAAAAAATAAAATTTAAGTTTCATTTTATAAACCAGACATAACGTTCTACGCTTCTGTGCGTTTTTAATTTATGCTTTCATAGAATTATGTCTGCATCACGGGAAGAACAAAATGGATAATGCTGTTGATCGCCACGTTTTTTATATTTCTGATGGTACGGCAATAACTGCGGAGGTATTAGGACACGCAGTAATGTCACAATTTCCCGTCACTATCAGCAGCATTACGCTGCCGTTTGTCGAAAATGAGAGCCGTGCACGGGCAGTGAAGGATCAGATTGACGCAATTTATCACCAGACAGGTGTGCGCCCGCTGGTCTTCTACTCCATCGTGTTGCCGGAGATTCGCGCTATCATCTTGCAAAGTGAAGGCTTTTGCCAGGATATCGTTCAGGCGCTGGTTGCCCCACTACAACAAGAGATGAAACTGGATCCAACGCCGATTGCTCATCGTACCCATG
Organism: Escherichia sp. WS2035; assembly: GCF_046487065.1. Classification (NCBI taxonomy): domain Bacteria; kingdom Pseudomonadati; phylum Pseudomonadota; class Gammaproteobacteria; order Enterobacterales; family Enterobacteriaceae; genus Escherichia; species Escherichia sp. WS2035. Next base: position 53,929 of record NZ_JBJQKD010000009.1, on the reverse strand, counting down.
GCCTTAACCCTAATAATCTCAATAAATATGATGCGCGCATTGCGGCGATTGATTACACCCTTGCCCACGATGACGGTATTTCGTTGCGCAATCTGGACCAGGCTCAGGTGATCCTGCTCGGTGTTTCTCGCTGTGGTAAAACCCCCACCAGTCTGTATCTGGCAATGCAATTTGGTATCCGCGCGGCAAACTACCCCTTTATTGCCGATGATATGGATAATCTGGTGCTACCCGCGTCGCTCAAACCACTTCAGCATAAATTGTTCGGCCTGACTATCGACCCGGAACGTCTGGCGGCGATTCGCGAGGAACGTCGGGAGAACAGTCGCTATGCCTCGCTTCGTCAGTGCAGGATGGAAGTCGCGGAAGTGGAAGCGTTGTACCGTAAAAATCAGATCCCGTGGATTAACAGTACCAATTATTCGGTAGAAGAGATTGCCACCAAGATCCTCGATATCATGGGCCTTAGCCGCCGAATGTACTAGAGAACTAGTGCATTAGCTTGTTTTTTTGTTATCATGCTAACCACCCGGCGAGGTGTGACACACCTCGCACTTGAAATCAGCTGCGATTGGTTTATCGTGATGCGCATCACTTCCCGGTAGTCCTGCCGTAGAAGCAACAAATTTCTGAGACTTGTAATGAACAGAACTGACGAACTCCGTACTGCGCGTATTGAGAGCCTGGTAACGCCCGCCGAACTCGCGCTACGGTATCCCGTAACGCCTGGCGTCGCCACCCATGTCACCGACTCCCGCCGTAGAATTGAAAAAATACTGAATGGTGAAGATAAGCGACTGTTGGTCATTATTGGCCCCTGCTCGATCCACGATCTCACCGCTGCGATGGAGTACGCCACCCGTCTGCAGTCGCTGCGCAACCAGTACCAGTCACGGCTGGAAATCGTAATGCGCACCTATTTTGAAAAACCACGAACGGTTGTCGGCTGGAAAGGACTCATCTCCGATCCAGATTTAAACGGTAGCTATCGGGTAAATCACGGTCTGGAGCTGGCGCGCAAATTACTTTTACAGGTAAATGAGCTGGGCGTCCCTACCGCGACTGAGTTCCTCGATATGGTGACCGGTCAGTTTATTGCTGATTTAATCAGTTGGGGCGCGATTGGCGCACGTACTACCGAAAGTCAGATCCACCGCGAAATGGCTTCGGCACTCTCCTGTCCGGTGGGTTTTAAAAATGGTACCGATGGCAACACGCGGATTGCCGTGGATGCTATCCGCGCAGCCCGCGCTAGCCATATGTTCCTCTCGCCAGACAAAAACGGTCAGATGACCATCTATCAGACCAGCGGCAACCCGTATGGCCACATTATTATGCGTGGCGGCAAAAAACCGAATTATCATGCCGATGATATCGCCGCAGCCTGCGATACGCTGCACGAATTTGATTTGCCTGAACATCTGGTGGTGGATTTCAGCCACGGTAACTGCCAGAAGCAGCACCGTCGCCAGTTAGAAGTTTGTGAGGATATTTGTCAGCAAATCCGCAATGGCTCTACGGCGATTGCCGGAATTATGGCGGAAAGTTTCCTGCGCGAAGGAACGCAAAAAATCGTCGGCGGTCAGCCGCTCACTTACGGTCAATCCATTACCGACCCGTGTCTGGGCTGGGAAGATACCGAACGCCTGGTCGAAAAACTCGCCTCTGCGGTAGATACCCGCTTCTGAATGCGTGCCCATTCCTGACAGGATGGGCATTTCTGCGCAACTTGTTGTCTTCTCAACAAATTACTGCTTGCTCTGGCCCTCCATAATATTGATAATAAGAATCATTGTTATATAAATTATTATTAATTTTTATGCGTTATACGGATAGCAGAAAACTCACGCCTGAAACGGATGCCAATCACAAGACCGCTTCCCCGCAGCCCATCCGGCGAATTACCAGCCAGACACTGTTAGGTCCGGATGGCAAACTGATTATCGATCATGACGGACAAGAATATCTGCTCCGTAAAACTCAGGCTGGCAAGCTGCTGTTGACCAAGTAGCCTTTAACTCGAGCAGCTGACTTCCAGCCGTTTACCCCAGTCAGGTGGACGACTGACATAGTCATCATCTCTGTCGCTGAAAGGATTTCGCAACGCCTCATGCAGGCGGTGCAATTCCGTCATATCACCCTTTTCTGCCGCTTCAATCGCCCGTTGCGCCAACCAGTTGCGCAACACCAGAGCCGGGTTAACGCTTTGCATCAGTTGCTGACGCTCATTATCGGTAATCTCGTCTTGTTGCAAACGCCCCCGATAACGGGCAAACCAGTCATCAAATGCTGCACGATCAATAAACTCATCACGTAGCGGTGACGCCGCGCTGTGCTGCTCGGTCAGACTCAGCATGCGGAATGTGCGGGTATAATCGCTGCGCTCTCGCGCCATCAGACTGAATAATTCATTCAGTAGCGCGTTATCCTCTTTTAGCTCCGTCATGAAGCCCAGTTTCTGCCGCATCCGTTGTCCATAATGCGTCAACAAAACCTGCTGATAGCTGTCCAGGGCCTCATTCAGGCCATCTACGGCAACAAATGGTGACAATGTCTGCGCCAGACGCTGTAAATTCCACAACGCGACGGCAGGTTGATTATCAAAGCTGTAACGCCCTTGATGATCCGAGTGATTACAAATAAAACCGGGTTCGTAATCATCAAGAAAACCAAACGGCCCGTAATCAAGCGTCAGCCCCAGCAGCGACATGTTGTCGGTATTCATCACCCCATGAGCAAAGCCGACAGTCTGCCATTGGGCAATTAACGAGGCGGTACGTGCGACAACATCGGTAAACCAGAGACGGTATTTGTCCTCATCATCTGCAAGATGTGGCCAGTAATGACGAATGGCAAAGTCAGCTAACTGACGAACCTTTTCCGGCTCGCGGCGATAGTAAAAATGTTCGAAATGACCAAAGCGCAGATGACTTGGTGCCACACGCATCAGCATCGCGCCTGGCTCCACCGTTTCCCGATACACTGGCGAATCGCTGGTGACGATACTTAAAGCGCGGGTCGTCGGAATGCCCAGATAATGCATCGCCTCACTGGCGAGACTTTCTCGTATCGTCGAACGTAAAACCGCCCGTCCATCACCCATTCGCGAATAAGGCGTCAGGCCAGCACCTTTCAGATGCCAGTCCATTGTAGTGCCATCAGCAAGCAGTTGTTCGCCGAGTAAAATGCCGCGCCCATCACCCAGTTGGCCCGCCCAGACGCCAAACTGATGACCACTGTAAACCTGCGCCAGTGGTGACATACCAGGCAGTAGGTTTTCGCCGCCCCAGACACCTGCGCCATTTTTAAACAGCGACGATGGAATACTCAGCGTGTTAGCCAGTTCGGTATTATGCCAAATCAGCCGGGCATTATTTAAAGGCGTAGGGGAAAGTGCTGTATAGGTTTCTGGCAATTCATCGCGCCAGCGGGTAATAAAAGACAGGGTCATAGATCCTCCTGTTTGATAGTGTAGACGGTTACTCTCGTCCTAAACACCAGCAAACAGGAGGGTTATCGCTGAACCAACGTCGTTATCTGATTTATAGGAACCGCAGGCCACAGGCATCCCTGGAGAGCATGGAAATCAAAGGGTATAATCTGTGCCAATATTTCTGGCGTATCAATGCCCCCCGCGATGATGCAATTGCAACAAGGGGAAATTTGCGCCTGGATCGCACGAATAAACGGTTCGAAGGAGCGATGCGTGATTTGTTGCTGAATAAAACTTTTATCCAGCATGACGCGGGTGAAAAGACCATCAAACACCGCTTTCATTGTGCTATTACCTGCTCCCAAATTACCTAACACAAGGGGATACATTTGCGATAAGGATAAAAGATCGCGATTATCTTTTCCTTCATTGAAATGCGGGTAATTCTCATTAATCAACAGTTCAATAAACGGATATTTTAATAGTTCGCCTGCGAAATTATCCCTGTCTAATAATAATGTAGCCACTTGTGGCGTTAAATTAAGCCAGGCAAAGAGTTTATGTTGAATAAAAAAGTGTTGGCATGATTTTAGTAATTCCAACTGTTCAGAAAATAATTGCCAATGTTGCTCCTCGGTAAGTTGCGCTATAACCCGACTCGTCGGGATACGAACCGTACCATCTTCACTGGAGAAATGGGTAATTAACTCAACGCCGACAAGGTCTTGCTGGTTATCTCTTATCGGCAGGAAATAGCAATCAGAATGATAAAGATTCTCCAAAAAAATCTTCATGGTAACCGTCCCTCTCGAAGGATGTTTTTCAGTATCCGGCTAAAAGGGATGAGGCCATAAGACATAACAATTACAGAAGGAGTAACTTTCATTTGTTCCATGTTAACCACTTTTTCAGGGGTCCTTTTTTTTAGATTATCCTGATTATAAACGAATAATCCATTTACGGAATTTCTGTCTGCAAAATACTACTGTATTCAGGAGTAAATGGACGGCGATGTATCATCGCCGTCCATTTTTCGACATACTAGATTCGTCTCGCCTGCCAGAAATTTTTCTGCCAATAGACATTATCAAGTGAGGAACGCATCACTCCCTTGCTGGTAGAGGCGTGGATAAATTGGTTGTTGGTATCGTAAATACCTACATGCAAACCATTTTGTCCGGAACCCGTTTTGAAAAAGACCAGGTCACCTGGCAGCAACTCGTCTTTATCAATTTGCGTGCCAATAGAGGCTTGTTGTTTGGTTTCACGGGGCAGCTGCAAATCGAAACGATCGCGCATCGTCACAACCACAAATCCCGAACAGTCCACACCGCGCCGCGTCATGCCACCATAACGATACGGCGTGCCATGCCAGCTTTGTAGCTGGTCGTTCAAACCGGCAATAACGGTGATCGAATCAGAAAGCCTGGCATTTGGCGGCGGTGCTTTATGGTGGCTACACCCGGCCAGAAACAGTGCTGTGATCAAAATAAGGCAGAAACGCATTCCGTACGGTTCCTCTGTTTTTTATTCTTGCATTAATTTAGCGTCGTAATTACCCGATTTTCAAGATACTAATGAAATCAGATGGTCGAAATCAGCATTCTGTGACCTTCGATATCCAGACGGCGAAAATTCATCCCATAGGCCTGTGCCAGATTTGCCGGCGTGAGCACCTCTTCTCTGCGTCCACTGGCCAGCATTTTTCCACCTTTTAGCAACCACGCCCGATGCGCATGACGCAATGTGTGGTTGAGATCGTGACTGCTCATCACAATCGCCAGTCCTTGCTGACACAGCGCGCTCAGAATTTTGTCTAACGCATTTTGTTGCGCAACATCAAGACTGTTCATCGGCTCATCAAGAAGCAGCAATTGGCCTGCGGGATTAGCTTGTGGTGTGATTTGAAGCACCACCGCAGCAAGACGTACGCGTTGCCATTCACCGCCGGAAAGTTGATTGGTGCTACGTCCGAGTTTGTCATCAAGAGCCAGCGCCCCTGCGACATCATTCAGTAGTTCGGTACGCGTTTTATCGTGCTGATGCAGTGTCAGGTAGTGCCAGACCGGCATTGCAAACGGCGGCGTCTGCTGTTGTGAAAGATAGGCGCGATGCAGCGCGAGTTTTGTTGCAGACCATGCTTCCAGTGGTTGCCCCGCGAACTGAATGCTTCCCTTACCGCTGGTCATTCCGGCCATTCGTGCAAGCAAGGTACTCTTACCCGCGCCGTTCGGCCCCACCAGGTGCAGGATCTCCCCAGCCCGAACCTCGCCAGAAAGCGGCCCCAGGCGGGTAGATTCCGCAACATCCTGTAACTGCATCACAATAGACATTATTTTGCCAACGCCAGTTTAATGCTTTCCATCACAATGGGATCTTCCGGCGTCATATCCGGGGAAAAACGCTGGATGACCAATCCGTCCCTGCCAACTAAAAATTTCTCAAAATTCCATAAAATATCATCAGGGTACAGCGGTGCACGACCTTTGCTGACCATACGGGCATAGAATCCGCTCTCTTCCGGCGCGACTGCGGTCGGCGCTGCGGCAATCAATTTTTGATACAGCGGATGGCGTCCTTCGCCATTAACTTCAATCTTACTGAACATCGGGAACGTCACCCCCCATGTGGTGGTACAGTAAGTTTTAATCTCTTCATCGCTGCCCGGTTCTTGTTCCAGAAACTGGTTGCACGGGAATCCCAGCACCACAAAACCACGATCGGCCCAGGCTTTCTGAATATTCTCCAACTGCTCATATTGCGGCGTTAAGCCACACTTTGAGGCGACATTGACAATCAACAGCACATTACCGGCGTACTTCTCCAGCGTGGTCACTTCACCGTCGATATCTTTCACTACGGTCGTCAGAATGGAATCTTGCATCGTTTCTCCTGGGTGTGGTCAGTAAAAATCTTAGCTTTTAATCATAGACCGTCTTTTTGCGGCTAACGTCCTGCTTTTAACAATAACCAGATAAACACCGGCGCACCCAACGTTGCGGTGACCACGCCAATAGGCAGCTCTGCGGCAGCTAATGCCAGGCGCGCTACAATATCGGCCAGCAGCAATGCGCTCGCCCCTGCCAGCGCGCAGCCGGGAAGTAATACGCGATGATCGGTTAAACCACACAGCCGGAGAATATGTGGGATCACCAGACCAATAAAGCCGATAGCACCCGCCAGCGCCACACTGACGCCAACCATCCAGCCGGTCGCTGCGACCAACACATTGCGCCAGAACCACAGGGGTAAACCCAGTTGCCGCGCCGAGATCTCGCCAAGTGCTAACATATTCACCGGCCTGGACTGACAACAGATCCACAACAACACGGGGATCAATGCCAGCATCAGCCAGCTTTGCCGCCAGTCTACGCCGCCAAAACCGCCCATCATCCAGTACATCAGCTGACGTAAATCAACAGAGGTGGAAAAGTAGATAGCCCACGTCATTAGTGCACTACAGATAATCCCTAATGCAACGCCAGCCAGCAATAACCGACTGGTCGAAAGATGACGACGGGCGAAACGTAAGAGTATTAAAGTGATGATAAGCGCGCCAGCAATCGCACACAGCCCCAGCGCCCAGTTGGGGAGTTGCCCTTGCCCAAGCAATACCGCGGCGATAAGCCCCACGCCTGCGCCGTTAGAGACGCCAAGTAGTCCAGGTTCTGCCAGAGGATTTTCAAACAACGCCTGCATTACAGCGCCGGATATAGCCAACGCAGCACCAACCAGCAATACAGCCAGCGTACGTGGCAGGCGAATTTGCCAGACGAACAGTTCGCCACGAGGAGTAAACCAGTCACCTGGCGAGATCCATTGTTCACCGGCGCAAAGGCTTAAGAGAAGCGCCAGCAGCATCAAAACTGACAGGCATAATAACCAGCGAATATTTTGTCGCTGTTGTTGGCGGGCAAGTGTCAGCATGGTATCCGTTCTGCTGAAGTGTCATGGCGTTGATTTTACGGTGACTCTTCGACAGTGAAAAGAAAAAAGGCCGCAGAGCGGCCTTTTTAGTTAGATCAGATTACTCGTCTTTGGGCGAAGCGTTTTCGACCCGGCTTTTTAACTTCTGCCCGGGTCTGAAGGTCACCACGCGCCGTGCTGTAATGGGAATATCCTCGCCCGTTTTCGGGTTACGTCCCGGGCGTTGATTCTTATCACGCAGATCGAAGTTACCAAAACCAGAGAGTTTCACCTGTTCGCCGTTTTCCAGAGCGCGACGGATCTCTTCGAAAAACAGTTCAACCAGTTCTTTGGCATCCCGCTTGCTAAGCCCAAGCTTATCAAACAGATATTCTGACATTTCAGCTTTTGTAAGCGCCATAGGTTCAATCCCTCAATGATGCCTGGAATCGCTCTTTTAATGCCTCTACACATTTGGCGACGGTAGCGGCAATCTCCTCTTCTTCGAGTGTACGGCTGGTATCTTGCAGGATCAGGCTTATGGCGAGGCTCTTATACCCCTCCGCAACACCCTTACCGCGGTACACGTCAAATAAGTTTACGCCAACTACCTGATTTACGCCAACTTTCTTACATTCGGATAAAATATCCGCTGCGGGAACGTTTTCTGCGACCACCACCGCGATGTCACGACGGTTCGCCGGGAAGCGAGAAATCTCGCGCGCCTGAGGCACCACGCGGTCTGCGAGCTTGTTCCACTCCAGTTCGAACACCAGAGTGCGACCGTTAAGATCCAGTTTACGTTCCAGTTCAGGATGAACAACCCCAACAAAACCAATACGTTCACCTTTCAGATAAATCGCTGCGGATTGCCCCGGATGCAGTGCCGGATTCGCTTCTGCACGGAACTCAACCTCATTCAGTTTACCGGTCAGGTCGAGAACGGATTCAAGATCGCCTTTCAAATCATAGAAATCAACGGTCTCTTTTGCCAGGTTCCAGTGCTCTTCGTAACGGTTACCGCAAATCACACCGGCTAACATCAGATCCTGACGAATACCCAACGGTGCCTGAGTATCTGGCACGAAACGCAGACCGCTTTCGAAAATGCGTACACGATTCTGCTGACGGTTCTGGTTGTACACCACGGTTGCCAGCAGGCCGGTCCACAGAGAAAGACGCATTGCTGACATTTCAACAGAGATCGGGCTTGGCAGCAGTAAGGCTTCAACGCCTGGATGGATCATCTGCTGCACTTTCGGATCAACGAAGCTGTAGGTGATCACTTCCTGATAGCCTTTGTCGTTGAGCAGCGTTTTTACGCGCTTGAGCGACAGGTCAGCTTCACGGTGAATCCCCATAATCAGGCTTGCCTGTACCGGCTCATCCGGGATGTTGTTGTAGCCGTAAACACGCGCGACTTCTTCGACCAGATCTTCTTCAATCTCCATGTCGAAACGCCAGCTCGGCGCAACTGCCTGCCACTCGTCTTTGCCTTCGGTCACTTCGCAGCCGAGACGACGCAGAATGTCTGTTACCTGCTCATCAGCAATATGATGGCCGATCAGGCGATCCAGTTTGCTACGACGTAAAGTGATGGTTGCACGCTTCGGCAGCGTTGCTTCGTTAGTGATATCAATTACCGGACCCGCTTCACCACCGCAGATGTCGATCAGCAGACGGGTCGCACGTTCCATCGCTTTGTGCTGCAGTGCCGGATCAACGCCACGCTCATAACGGTGAGACGCATCAGTATGCAGGCCATGACGACGAGCACGACCGGTGATAGACAGCGGGCTGAAGAAAGCGCATTCCAGCAGAACGTTTTGCGTTTCGTCATTCACGCCAGAGTGTTCGCCACCAAATATGCCGCCCATCGCCAGCGCCTTGTTGTGGTCGGCGATGACCAGGGTGTCAGCATTCAGCTTCGCTTCAGTACCGTCGAGCAATACCAGCGTTTCACCCTCTTTTGCCATCCGCACCACAATGCCGCCTTCAATGCGATCTTTATCGAAAGCGTGCATCGGCTGGCCCAGTTCGAGCAGCACATAGTTGGTGACGTCAACAACTGCATCGATAGAACGGATCCCGCAACGACGCAGTTTTTCTTTCATCCACAGCGGAGTTGGCGCTTTAACGTTAATGCCTTTTACAACACGGCCAAGATAGCGCGGGCAGGCATCCGGCGCTTCTACTGCAATCGGCAGCGTGTCGTCGATGGTCGCACCAACCGGAACGATTTCCGGTTCAACCAGCGGCAGCTGGTTCAACACGGCAACGTCGCGCGCAACACCAATGATACCTAAGCAGTCGGCACGGTTTGGTGTCACGCTGATTTCGATGGTGTTGTCATCGAGTTTCAGGTATTCGCGGATGTCGGTGCCAATCGGCGCATCCGCAGGCAGCTCGATAATGCCGTTATGATCGTCAGAAATTCCCAGCTCAGAGAAGGAGCACAGCATCCCTTCAGACGGTTCGCCACGCAGTTTCGCGGCTTTAATTTTGAAATCACCCGGCAGAACAGCACCAATGGTCGCTACCGCCACACGCAGGCCCTGACGGCAGTTTGGCGCACCGCAGACGATGTCCAGCAGGCGATCGCCGCCGACATTCACTTTTGTCACACGCAGTTTGTCAGCGTTCGGATGCTGCGCACACTCAACCACTTCACCCACAACCACGCCGTGGAAGCTACCGGCAACCGGTTCTACACCATCAACTTCCAGGCCCGCCATCGTGATTTGATTTGCCAGCGCGTCGCTATCAATCGCCGGGTTCACCCATTCGCGTAACCACAGTTCACTGAATTTCATAATCTATTCCTGCCTTATTTAAACTGTTTGAGGAAACGCAGATCGTTTTCAAAGAATGAACGCAGGTCGGTGACGCCGTAGCGCAACATAGTCAGACGCTCCATCCCCATCCCGAAGGCGAAACCAGAGTAAACTTCCGGGTCGATGCCAACGTTACGCAGCACGTTCGGATGCACCATCCCGCAGCCCAGTACTTCCAGCCATTTTCCGTTTTTACCCATGACGTCCACTTCTGCAGAAGGTTCGGTAAACGGGAAGTAGGAAGGACGGAAGCGGATCTGCAAATCTTCCTCAAAGAAGTTACGCAGGAAGTCGTGCAGCGTGCCTTTCAGGTTAGTAAAGCTGATGTTGGTATCAACAATCAGACCTTCCATCTGATGGAACATCGGCGTGTGAGTCTGGTCGTAGTCGTTACGATAAACGCGGCCAGGCGCGATGATACGAATCGGTGGCTGCTGGGCTTTCATGGTGCGGATCTGTACGCCAGAGGTCTGGGTACGCAGCAGGCGGGTAGCGTCAAACCAGAAAGTGTCGTGGTCAGCGCGCGCAGGGTGGTGACCAGGAATGTTCAGAGCATCGAAGTTATGATAATCGTCTTCGATTTCCGGCCCGGTTGCCACGGTAAAGCCAAGCTCACCGAAGAAACTTTCGATACGGTCGATGGTACGGGTAACCGGATGCAGCCCGCCGTTTTCAATGCGACGACCAGGCAGGGAGACATCAATCGTTTCCGCCGCCAGACGCGCATTCAGTGCTGCGCTTTCCAGTTCCGCTTTACGCGCATTCAGCGCCTGCTGAACCTGCTCTTTCGCTTCATTGATAACCGCACCAGCTGCCGGACGCTCTTCTGGCGGCAGCTCACGCAGGGTCGTCATCTGAAGGGTTAAGTGCCCTTTTTTACCCAAATATTCGACGCGCACATTATCTAACGCGGCAACATCTGACGCCTGGCTAATGGCCGCCTTCGCACTGGCAACCAGTTCTGCGAGATGTGACATGTTTTTCCTCATTGTGTCAGTGGTGACACTGGTTCGTTGGACTTAGAGCCCATCCCATCAGGCTATTTTACTTGCCATTTTGGTCCCGGGCAGTGCTCGAAATCCTCACGTACTTAAGTACGGTCCGGTTTCTCCGCGCTGGCCGTGTCCAGACTGGCTGCGACAATTACGCCTGATGAGACAGGCTTTTTATTTTTCAAAACGCGCATACAAAAAAAGCCTCCACTGGGAGGCTTTCAGGCGCTGTTTTCCGTTTCTCTTCTCACGCGCTAGCCTCCTGGAGTCAGGTGCTAAAGTAAAAAAAGAAGCGGAAAATAGCAGCATTCATTGCTTGCGTTACCTTTTGGTACTCTTCAAAAGACCTTTATTGAAAAGGCTACGGCGATAAAAGTCAATGTTTTGATGGCGTTGAAACGAAAAGAGGGAGACTAGCTCCCTCTTTCAACTGGCTTATGCCAGAGCTGCTTTCGCTTTTTCAACCAGAGCGGTGAACGCTACTTTGTCGAATACTGCGATATCAGCCAGGATCTTACGGTCGATTTCAACAGAGGCTTTTTTCAGGCCATTGATGAATTTGCTGTAAGAAATACCATTCTGACGTGCTGCTGCGTTGATACGCGCAATCCACAGTTGACGGAACTGACGCTTACGTTGACGACGGTCGCGGTAAGCATACTGACCAGCTTTGATAACAGCCTGGAAGGCAACGCGGTATACGCGAGAACGCGCACCGTAGTAGCCTTTAGCTTGTTTCAAAATTTTCTTGTGACGTGCGCGTGCAATAACACCACGTTTTACGCGAGCCATATGTGCTCTCCTGTATCTATATTCTAATTAAAAAGTTAAAAACGTTAACGGCTTATGCGTACGGCAGGCACGCGATTACCAGGCCCAGATCGCCTTTGGAAACCATGGCTTTCGGACGCAGGTGACGTTTACGTTTGGTCGCTTTTTTGGTCAGAATGTGACGCAGGTTAGCGTGCTTGTGCTTAAAACCACCTTTACCGGTTTTTTTGAAGCGCTTAGCAGCACCGCGTACGGTCTTAATTTTTGGCATTTTAATAACTTCCACTTCGCATTGTTAATAAACGAAACAAAGGCGAACAATGCCTGTGAAGCCCAAAGGCTCCACAGACAGTGCTACTTGAAGGCCTTACTGTTTCTTCTTAGGAGCGAGCACCATGATCATCTGGCGGCCTTCGATCTTCGTTGGGAAGGATTCGACCACTGCCAGTTCTTGCAAATCGTCTTTCACGCGATTAAGCACTTCCATACCGATTTGCTGGTGCGCCATCTCACGACCGCGGAAACGCAGCGTGATTTTGGCTTTATCACCCTCTTCGAGAAAGCGAATCAGGCTGCGGAGTTTTACCTGATAGTCGCCTTCATCTGTACCAGGACGGAATTTAATTTCCTTAACCTGGATAACTTTTTGCTTTTTCTTCTGTTCCTTAGAAGACTTACTCTTTTCATAGAGGAATTTGCCGTAATCCATTATACGACAAACCGGCGGCTCGGCGTTAGGGCTGATCTCGACTAAGTCTACTCCGGCTTCTTCTGCTTTCTCCAGAGCTTCTCTCAGACTCACAATACCAAGCTGCTCGCCTTCCAGACCTGTTAAGCGAACTTCCTGGGCGCGAATTTCGCCATTGATACGGTTAGGGCGCGCCGTTTGAACTCGTTTTCCGCCTTTAATACCTTATTCCTCCAATTGTTTAAGACTGCGGCTGCGAATCTCTTGTTGCAGCTTCTCGATCACTTCATTTACGTCCATGCTTCCCAGGTCTTTACCACGGCGGGTGCGAACGGCAACTTTGCCTGATTCCACCTCTTTATCACCACAGACCAGCATATATGGGACGCGACGCAAAGTGTGCTCGCGGATTTTAAAGCCAATCTTCTCATTTCTCAAGTCTGCTTTAACACGAATGCCCGCATTTGATAGTTTTTGCGTCAATTCGTTAACGTAATCAGACTGTGAATCGGTAATATTCATGATAACAACCTGAACCGGCGCAAGCCAGGTCGGGAAGAAACCAGCGAATTCTTCGGTCAGGATACCGATGAAACGTTCCATCGACCCCAGAATTGCGCGGTGAATCATTACCGGAACCTTACGCTCGTTGTCTTCGCCCACATAGGAGGCGCTCAGACGAGACGGCAAGGAGAAGTCCAGCTGTACTGTACCGCACTGCCATGCACGATCGAGGCAGTCATACAGGGTAAATTCAATTTTCGGACCGTAGAAAGCGCCTTCACCCAGTTGATATTCAAACGGGATGTTGTTTTCTTCCAGCGCAACCGCCAGGTCCGCCTCAGCACGATCCCACATTTCGTCGCTGCCAATACGTTTTTCAGGACGAGTGGAGAGTTTGACGACGATCTTCTCGAAGCCAAAAGTGCTGTACATATCATAGACTAAACGGATACATCCGTTAACTTCATCGCGAATTTGTTCTTCAGTACAGAAGATATGCGCGTCATCCTGGGTAAAACCACGCACGCGCATCAGGCCATGCAGCGAACCTGACGGCTCGTTACGGTGGCAGCTACCAAACTCGGCCATACGCAGCGGCAGATCGCGATAAGACTTCAGCCCCTGGTTGAAAATTTGTACGTGCCCCGGGCAGTTCATCGGCTTAATGCAGTATTCACGGTTCTCAGAAGACGTGGTGAACATTGCATCTTTGTAGTTGTCCCAGTGACCGGTTTTTTCCCACAGGACACGGTCCATCATGAACGGACCTTTAACTTCCTGATACTGGTACTCTTTCAGTTTAGAACGAACAAACACTTCCAGTTCACGGAAGATGGTCCAGCCGTCGTTGTGCCAGAATACCATACCCGGCGCTTCTTCCTGCATATGGTACAGGTCGAGCTGTTTACCGATTTTACGGTGGTCGCGTTTCGCGGCTTCTTCCAGGCGTTGCAGGTAAGCGTTAAGCGCTTTTTTGTCTGCCCACGCCGTACCGTAAATACGTTGCAACATTTTGTTGTTGCTGTCGCCACGCCAGTAAGCCCCTGCCGTTTTCATTAGTTTGAAATGATGGCAGAAACGCATGTTCGGTACGTGCGGACCGCGGCACATATCGACATATTCTTCATGGAAGTACAGACCTGGCTTGTCATCATGGGCGATGTTTTCGTCAAGAATGGAGACTTTGTAGCTCTCCCCACGGTTGGCGAAAGTTTCACGCGCTTCATGCCAGCTGACTTTCTTCTTAATGACGTCGTAGTTTTTCTCAGCAAGCTCATGCATCCGCTTCTCGAGTGCTTCGACATCTTCCTGGGTTAACGTGCGGTCAAGATCAACGTCGTAATAAAAACCGTTGTCAATAACCGGGCCGATTGCCATTTTGGTATGCGGCCAAAGTTGTTTAATCGCGTGCCCTAACAGGTGCGCACAGGAGTGACGAATGATCTCCAGACCTTCTTCGTCTTTGGCGGTAATGATCGACAGTTGTGCGTCGTTTTCAATCAGATCGCAAGCATCAACCAGTTCGCCATTAACGCGCCCTGCGATACAGGCTTTCGCCAGACCTGGACCAATGTCCAGCGCAACATCCATGGGGCTTACAGCGTGGTCGTAATGGCGTTGGCTGCCATCAGGAAGAGTTATAACAGGCATTATATATCCTTATTTGCAGTGGTGACCCACACGAAAGATCACATACAAAGAAAAATTTGTTTATTAACAGTTCATTGCGAAACCATCTAGCCAACAAATGCTAAATTGGTTCGCAATCAGGTACACAAATGAAAGACATTAACCTCTCACCTTCCACCCGGTTGAACGATGTTAACACTAAAAAAAGGGAGATTGTACCTTTCCGTTTCACATTGATTCGATTCGCAATTCGTTTGTAGTGAGTACACCAGCAAAACGCTTAAAGAACCACTGATATCATCACAGAGTGTCTGAAAGGTTTACTACGAGCGGATTTACAGCAGCATAAACTGAATCCAGCAAAGTTCGTTGCGTTATTTGGCGGTGGTATTTAAACGATCATGAGATTCAGTGACGAAGTGGTCATATCGCAATGATAAAAGTGACACAATTCTTATAGCAATTTTTCGTGCGCATTTCGTTCTGGCGATAATAATTAATCATCATCCTCAAAATCTCCAGACATATATAAGGCGAATAGATTATGAGTGAAAACGATATCATTATCAGAACTCATTATGAGTCTCCTCTTAGAATGCACATCGATAGCGACATACTAACGCCTTCATCAGAGCCTATTAGTCAATTTGCGCGCCAGCTCATCACCCTACTTGATACCTCTGATTTAAGTTCGATGCTGTCATACTGTGTTACTCAGGAATTTACCGTAAGCTGTCGAAAAATATCACACAATTGTTATTCCACTGCCCTTTTTATCATTAACTTTGCCACTTCACCCATCCATGCAGAAAATACACTCATTACACTATAAAAAATAAATCATTTCCTTATTTCTGGAAACCACGCCTATTAAAGCTAACCATTTGCGAAGCATACTGGATTATATTGAACG
This sequence comes from Escherichia sp. WS2035, assembly GCF_046487065.1. Taxonomy (NCBI): domain Bacteria; kingdom Pseudomonadati; phylum Pseudomonadota; class Gammaproteobacteria; order Enterobacterales; family Enterobacteriaceae; genus Escherichia; species Escherichia sp. WS2035. The sequence goes on along the minus strand of NZ_JBJQKD010000009.1, from coordinate 38,259 downwards.
GGAACAGTTAACTGCCGAAAAACGTAACCATTGCATGAAACTGTCCAAAAAAATTCATAGAGAAAAAACCATACAGCCAACAGTAAATCTCAATGATAGTGTATTTTTTCGCAATCTCCTTCTGACACTATTTTTTGTCGCCATCCGTCATTACAATACGCCCTTGATTCATTGAGAAATGGAAAAGGCAAAGTCAACCTGATTAAACATTACTCCTCCATTGAATCCATACAGCAGCATGTTCCCTTAGTCCGGGACGCGGAATTCAGAGCATTACTTCGCCATCCTCTTGCAAGGAGTCGCGTTATCGCGAGTCAGGATTTTGGCTTTGCTTTAGATATTTTCTTCTGTCGAATGATGGCAAACAATGTCAGTCATATGTCCGCGATTTTATATATAGACAATCATACTTTGTCAGTAAGTAAAGATGTCGTGTTATCTTATATATCAACGTTGGGTACTTTTGAAAAAAATATTCTTTTAGCCAACGTCAGTTATTTACACTGTTGGCCGCTAAAAATCATGACAACATGTCAGCTGTTCATATAGCCATTCATCATAATCATCATAAAACTGTAGAAACATATTATGCTGCTATAAATGTAATCAGCCAAAGCCTGAGTTTTAGTGCTGATGAACTAAAGACGTATTTATAACCCGCTATTTATGATATTTGTATATCGATACATAATTTTTTTCATAAAATGCAGAAACAGTGACCAGGTGTACAACGCCACCCGACGACTGTAATAACAAAAAATCCCTTGATGCCTGTCCCTTTTGTTACACTCCGTTATCACGCACAAGAGATATGCAGGACACTGGTATGCCGACTAAACGCTTTGATAAAAAACACTGGAAGATGGTGGTGGTGCTACTGGCAATCTGTGGCGCTATGTTGTTGCTACGTTGGGCAGCAATGATTTGGGGCTGAGCAGTGACAAACGAAAACAGCCAGACCGCATAACACGGTCCGGCAGATAATTTTACATGCTGTAACCCAACGATAAGGTTGTCCGACGATCGGTATGTTCCGGTGCAGACTCTGGAGGTTCAGAGTTCCATGTAACGTTGTAAGCCACCTTCAGTCCAAAATGTTCATTAATAGCAACATTTAATGCGCTTTCGGAGTTCAGCGTTGTGTCTTCCGCGCCAAAGACCGAAACACCCTGCGTAAATTTAGCGTTGTCAGTCAACTGCCATGCATAAGCCCCGGAGGCATAGCCCAGCGGCTGGGTTTCACTGGCATTGTCGGTATATTTGTCGTAACGCACACCAGGGCCGAATTCAAAGCGGAAACTGTGTACCGGGCCATTCAAAAACTGGCGACCATAACCCGCGGTCAACACATCGCGCTCTCGATAGCCGTTATAACGGTCTGTCAGCCAGCTTGCCTGACCAAATAAATAGTCATAATCAGTTAAATTAAAACGGCTACGCCCGCCCGCCGCATATTTTTCTGAAGAACGCTCATCATTAGAAGAAGTATTACTGGCGTTCCCCCACAGCGACCAGGCAGTGGTTTGTCCATACCAGGTCATAGTGGTGTCAGCCGTAAGTGAGGAGCTTTTCGTATTGCCTGATTGTGCAAGATATCCTGCGTTCAGATTACCTTCGAAAGGTTTTTTAGCGCTGGCAGGATCGTCCATGACAGTAAAAACGGAATCATCGGCAGCTGCATTCAGTGACGCAAACATGCCCCCCGCCAACATAACGATGGCAGGAACTGTCTTCAAAAGCTTCATTTATCAAGAGTCCGTACAACAAAAAAAGAGACCATCGCGGTCCCGGAAACTTTCTTAAGGATAAAGATTAGCGTCCCTGGAAAGGTAACGAATTATAAAAAGGCGCGAATAACTTAGCAATGTATTCTTATTTCATTTTTTGAATAAGCATGTGGCGAAAACAGATTTTTATTTATATATATTTATCTGCAAATTTTTAAGTAAAGCTCCAATAAATCATATTGTTAATTTCTTCACTTTCCGCTGATTCGGTGCCAGACTGAAATCAGCCTATAGGAGGAAATGATGGTACGTATCTATACGTTGACACTTGCGCCCTCACTCGATAGCGCAACAATTACCCCGCAAATTTATCCCGAAGGAAAACTGCGCTGTACCGCACCGGTATTCGAACCCGGAGGCGGCGGCATCAACGTCGCCCGCGCCATTGCCCATCTGGGAGGCACTGCCACAGCGATCTTCCCGGCGGGTGGCGCGACCGGCGAACATCTGGTTTCACTGTTGGCGGATGAAAATGTCCCCGTCGCTACTGTAGAAGCCAAAGACTGGACCCGGCAGAATTTACACGTACATGTGGAAGCAAGCGGTGAGCAGTATCGTTTTGTTATGCCAGGCGCGGCATTAAATGAAGATGAGTTTCGCCAGCTCGAAGAGCAAGTTCTGGAAATTGAATCCGGGGCCATCCTGGTCATAAGCGGAAGCCTGCCGCCAGGTGTGAAGCTGGAAAAATTAACCCAACTGATTTCCGCTGCGCAAAAACAAGGGATCCGCTGCATCGTCGACAGTTCTGGCGAAGCGTTAAGTGCAGCACTGGCGATTGGTAACATCGAGTTGGTTAAGCCTAACCACAAAGAACTCAGTGCGCTGGTAAATCGCGAACTCACCCAGCCAGACGATGTCCGCAAAGCCGCGCAGGAAATCGTTAATAGCGGCAAGGCCAAACGGGTTGTCGTTTCCCTGGGTCCACAAGGGGCGCTGGGCGTTGATAGTGAAAACTGCATTCAGGTGGTGCCACCACCGGTGAAAAGCCAGAGTACCGTTGGCGCTGGTGACAGCATGGTCGGCGCGATGACACTTAAACTGGCAGAAAATGCTTCTCTTGAAGAGATGGTCCGTTTTGGCGTAGCTGCGGGGAGTGCAGCCACACTCAACCAGGGAACACGCCTGTGCTCCCATGACGATACGCAAAAAATTTACGCTTACCTTTCCCGCTAACAAAAACATTCCCCCAGCATTGGGGGAATCACCACCAACCTGTCGGCAACGCGTTTCTCCGACTATGCTCAAAAGTCATGTGATAACAAAGGGGTGAACTATGGCCAGTGGCGATCTTGTCCGTTATGTAATAACCGTCATGTTGCATGAGGATACATTGACTGAAATTAACGAGTTGAATAATTACCTGACTCGCGACGGTTTTTTGCTCACCATGACAGATGATGATGGCAATATCCATGAGCTGGGGACTAACACTTTTGGACTTATCAGTACCCAAAGTGAAGAAGAAATTAGAGAACTGGTTTCGGGGCTTACCCACAGTGCAACCGGCAAAGATCCTGAAATCACCATCACGACCTGGGAGGAATGGAATAGCAACAGAAAATAAATGGTTTTTGGGCAATAATCAGTCTGTGGTGTGCGTTAGCTCGTGTTTTTACACCGCATTCTTGCGCTAACCTTATGATCTGGCAGACAACATGGGAGAGACATCATGTGGCAGGCAATCAGTCGTCTTTTGAGCGAGCAGTTAGGTGAAGGCGAAATAGAACTGCGTAATGAACTGCCTGGCGGAGAAGTCCATGCCGCATGGCATTTGCGCTATGCAGGACGTGACTTTTTCGTCAAATGTGATGAAAGGGAACTGCTTCCCGGTTTTACCGCCGAAGCCGACCAACTGGAGTTACTGTCGCGTAGTAAAACCGTCACCGTGCCTAAGGTTTGGGCAGTTGGCGCTGACCGTGACTACAGTTTTCTGGTGATGGATTATCTCCCACCTCGCCCGCTGGATGCGCATAGTGCATTTATTCTTGGTCAGCAAATTGCGCGTTTACATCAATGGAGCGACCAACCACAATTTGGCCTCGATTTCGATAACGCGCTCTCCACAACTCCACAGCCCAACACCTGGCAACGTCGCTGGTCAACTTTTTTTGCTGAACAACGGATTGGCTGGCAGCTGGAACTGGCGGCAGAAAAAGGGATCGCTTTCGGCAATATCGATGCCATCGTCGAGCATATTCAGCAGCGTCTTGCCTCGCATCAACCGCAGCCTTCTCTGTTGCACGGCGATTTATGGTCCGGCAACTGTGCGCTGGGTCCGGATGGCCCGTACATTTTCGACCCGGCCTGTTACTGGGGTGACCGAGAGTGCGACCTGGCGATGTTACCGCTGCATACTGAACAGCCGCCACAAATCTATGACGGCTATCAGTCAGTATCCCCGCTACCTGCCGATTTCCTTGAACGTCAACCGGTTTACCAACTCTACACGCTGTTAAATCGTGCAAGGTTATTTGGCGGTCAGCATTTGGTTATTGCTCAGCAGTCACTGGATAGATTATTAGCAGCATGATATGGGTTGAGGATAATGGCCGCTCCGTGCGGCCTTTTGATTAAATAAACCCAAGCAGAGAAAAGAACACATAACCTGCAGCAATACAAATAACCGGCAGGATATACAGCGAGAAAAACTGCAGGAAAATAGTATGGTGCGGAACAACAATACGTGACTCAATTTGTTCACGCGTTAGCCCCTCTTCCCCTTTGGCTTTTTCCAGAATGAGTTGATCTTCAACACCTTCCCGCAAGAAGCGCGCCTGGCGACTCATCCGGGCTCCGGAATCCTGCAACGCCAGTCCGACAAAAATCAGGATGAAAATCACCCAGAACATAACGTTCACGCCACCATTAAAATTGGGCGTCGGAGAGTTGTACCAGAACAGATTCAAAAAAGGCGTATTCGCCTGCATCATATCGATCATGACATGAGTAAAGTCGAGCATGACCGCATTAATGCCTTCCTGGTTTTCCTGCCGGGTATTCATAAATTTCAGCAAAGAAATCAATGTAGAGATCAATGCAGGTATAAAAATCACCCAACCCAAAATCCTTTTCAAAACAGCAATGCGTCCAGCTTGTTGATACGTCATGAGTTCTCCTTGATTAAGACGCGTCGTTTCACTTAGTTTACCTGTAGATATCTGTTTTCGCCCATTCTTTAAAGGCGATATGATAGGCGCTTAATCATAAGCACGGCTTAATACCTTACATATAATGCTCTAAAGGAGAGGTTGTAATGTCAACCCCGCGTCAGATTCTTGCTGCAATTTTTGATATGGATGGATTACTTATCGACTCAGAACCTTTATGGGATCGAGCCGAACTGGATGTGATGGCAAGCCTGGGGGTGGATATCTCCCGTCGTAACGAGCTGCCGGACACCTTAGGTTTACGCATCGATATGGTGGTCGATCTTTGGTACGCCCGGCAACCATGGAATGGGCCAAGCCGTCAGGAAGTAGTAGAACAAGTTATTGCCCGTGCCATTTCACTGGTTGAAGAGACACGTCCATTATTGCCAGGTGTGCGTGAAGCCGTTGCGTTATGCAAAGAACAAGGTTTATTGGTGGGGCTGGCCTCCGCGTCACCGCTGCATATGCTGGAAAAAGTATTGACCATGTTTGATTTACGCGACAGTTTCGATGCCCTCGCCTCGGCTGAAAAACTGCCTTACAGCAAGCCGCATCCGCAAGTATATCTTGACTGCGCAGCAAAACTGGGGGTTGACCCTCTGACCTGCGTGGCACTGGAAGATTCGGTAAATGGCATGATCGCCTCTAAAGCAGCCCGCATGCGTTCCATCGTCGTTCCTGCGCCAGAAGCGCAAAATGATCCACGTTTTGTATTAGCAAACGTCAAACTCTCATCGCTGACAGAACTCACCGCAAAAGACCTTCTCGGTTAATGACCAGGGGGCAGTGATCACACTGCCCCTGGTTCTTTATCTGAATTTGCATTCAAATGACGGATTAATCGCCAATTTAAGAGAAAGAGTTACACCGTCACCACTTCCGTGCACTGTATAAAAACCCTATACTGTACGTATCGACAGTTTAGTGAGTTTTATCATGACGGCGGAAGGTCACCTTCTCTTTTCTATTGCTTGTGCGGTATTTGCCAAAAATGCCGAGCTGACGCCCGTGCTGGCACAGGGGGACTGGTGGCATATTGTCCCTTCCGCAATCCTGACGTGTTTGTTACCGGACATCGATCACCCAAAGTCGTTTCTTGGGCAGCGATTAAAGTGGATATCAAAACCGATCGCCCGCGCTTTTGGGCATCGTGGTTTTACCCACAGCCTGCTGGCGGTATTTGCGCTGCTGGCAACCTTTTACCTTAAGGTTCCTGAAAGCTGGTTCATTCCGGCTGATGCGTTGCAGGGTATGGTGCTGGGTTATTTGAGCCACATACTTGCCGATATGCTGACACCCGCCGGTGTTCCCCTGCTCTGGCCATGCCGCTGGCGTTTCCGCTTGCCTATCCTGGTTCCCCAAAAGGGCAACCAACTGGAACGTTTTATCTGCATGGCATTATTTGTCTGGTCGGTATGGATGCCCCATTCATTACCCGAAAACAGCGCTGTTCGTTGGTCATCGCAAATGATCAATACCTTACAGATCCAGTTTCATCGGCTTATTAAGCATCAGGTTGAATACTAAAAAGGCAAAAATCGCCTTTCTGGAATAAGCAATTCCATTTGAATATAAGAGCCAGCTCACAGTTCTGTTAATCTTGCGCCAACACTATGACTGCTACGCAGTGATAGAAATAATAAGATCAGGAGAACGGGGATGAACTTTCCATTAATTGCGAACATCGTGGTGTTCGTTGTACTGCTGTTTGCGCTGGCTCAAACCCGCCACAAACAGTGGAGTCTGGCGAAAAAAGTGCTGGTGGGTCTTGTGATGGGTGTGGTTTTTGGCCTTGCCCTGCATACCATTTATGGTTCTGACAGCCAGGTACTTAAAGATTCTGTACAGTGGTTTAACATTGTTGGTAACGGCTATGTTCAACTGCTGCAAATGATCGTTATGCCGCTAGTCTTCGCCTCTATTCTGAGCGCGGTTGCCCGTCTGCATAACGCATCTCAGTTAGGCAAAATCAGTTTTCTGACCATCGGTACGCTTTTGTTTACCACGCTGATTGCAGCGCTGGTTGGTGTGCTGGTCACCAACCTGTTTGGTTTGACGGCTGAAGGTCTGGTTCAGGGTGGTGCAGAAACTGCACGTCTGAACGCCATCGAAAGTAACTATGTTGGTAAAGTCTCTGACCTGAGCGTTCCGCAGCTGGTCTTGTCCTTTATCCCGAAAAACCCGTTTGCCGATCTGACCGGAGCCAATCCGACGTCAATTATCAGCGTGGTAATTTTTGCCGCATTCCTCGGCGTAGCTGCGCTGAAACTGCTGAAGGATGATGCGCCGAAAGGTGAACGCGTCTTAACCGCTATCGATACCCTGCAAAGCTGGGTGATGAAACTGGTTCGCCTGGTCATGCAGTTGACCCCTTACGGTGTTCTGGCGCTGATGACCAAAGTGGTTGCAGGTTCTAACCTGCAAGACATCATCAAACTGGGAAGTTTCGTTGTCGCGTCCTACCTCGGTCTGCTGATTATGTTTGCAGTGCATGGCCTTCTGCTGGGCATTAATGGCGTGAGCCCGCTGAAGTACTTCCGTAAGGTATGGCCAGTACTGACGTTTGCCTTTACCAGCCGTTCCAGTGCTGCGTCTATCCCACTGAATGTGGAAGCACAAACGCGTCGTCTGGGTGTTCCTGAATCCATCGCCAGTTTCGCCGCCTCTTTCGGTGCGACCATTGGTCAGAACGGTTGTGCCGGTTTGTATCCGGCAATGCTGGCGGTGATGGTTGCGCCTACGGTGGGCATTAACCCGCTGGACCCGATGTGGATTGCGACGCTGGTCGGTATTGTCACCGTTAGTTCCGCAGGCGTTGCCGGTGTCGGTGGTGGTGCAACTTTCGCCGCACTGATTGTGCTGCCTGCGATGGGCCTGCCGGTAACACTGGTGGCATTGTTAATCTCCGTTGAACCGCTTATCGACATGGGCCGTACGGCGCTAAACGTTAGTGGCTCGATGACCGCTGGCACGCTGACCAGCCAGTGGCTGAAGCAAACCGATAAAGCCATTCTGGATAGCGAAGACGACGCCGAACTGGCACACCGTTAATCCTGATTTGTTACGTTAAACGCCTGTCATCCCGACAGGTGTTTTTTTATTCTTCGACCTCATTTTCCTGGCGGATCTGATTTGCCCAACGCTGGGCGGATTCAGGCACAGTAAACGCCGGTGAGCGCAGAAATGACTCCCCCATCAGTACAAACGCAACATATTTGCCACGCAGCATCCAGACATCTCGAAACGAATCCATCTTTATCGCATGTTCTGGCGGCGCGGGTTCCGTGCGTGGGACATAGCTAATAATCTGGCGGTTTTGCTGACGGAGCGGTTTCTTCATTACTGGCTTCACTAAACGCATATTAAAAATCAGAAAAACTGTAGTTTAGCCGATTTAGCCCCTGTACGTCCCGCTTTGCGTGTATTTCATAACACCGTTTCCAGAATAGTTTCCGAAGCGGGATCTGGCTGGTGGTCTATAGTTAGAGGGTTTTTTGACCAAAACAGCGGCCCTTTCAGTAATAATTTAAGGAGACGAGTTCAATGTCGCAACATAACGAAAAGAACCCACATCAGCACCAGTCACCACTACACGATTCCAGCGAAGCGAAACCGGGGATGGACTCACTGGCACCTGAAGACGGATCTCATCGTCCAGCGGCTGAACCAACACCGCCTGGTGCACAACCTACCGCCCCAGGGAGCCTGAAAGCCCCTGATACGCGTAACGAAAAACTTAATTCTCTGGAAGACGTACGCAAAGGCAGTGAAAATTATGCGCTGACCACTAATCAGGGCGTGCGCATCGCCGACGATCAAAACTCACTGCGTGCCGGTAGCCGTGGTCCAACTCTGCTGGAAGATTTTATTCTGCGCGAGAAAATCACTCACTTTGACCATGAGCGCATCCCGGAACGTATTGTTCATGCACGCGGATCAGCAGCTCACGGTTATTTCCAGCCATATAAAAGCTTAAGCGATATCACCAAAGCGGATTTCCTCTCAGATACGAACAAAATCACCCCAGTATTTGTTAGGTTCTCTACCGTTCAGGGCGGCGCTGGCTCTGCCGATACCGTGCGTGATATCCGTGGCTTTGCCACCAAGTTCTATACTGAAGAGGGTATTTTTGACCTCGTTGGCAATAACACGCCAATCTTCTTTATCCAGGATGCGCATAAATTCCCCGATTTTGTTCATGCGGTAAAACCAGAACCGCACTGGGCAGTTCCACAAGGGCAAAGTGCCCACGATACTTTCTGGGATTATGTTTCTCTGCAACCTGAAACTCTGCACAACGTGATGTGGGCAATGTCGGATCGCGGTATCCCGCGCAGTTACCGCACTATGGAAGGCTTCGGTATTCATACCTTCCGCCTGATTAATGCCGAAGGGAAGGCAACGTTCGTACGTTTCCACTGGAAACCACTGGCAGGTAAAGCCTCACTCGTTTGGGATGAAGCACAAAAACTAACCGGACGTGACCCGGACTTCCACCGCCGCGAGTTGTGGGAAGCGATTGAAGCAGGCGATTTTCCTGAATACGAACTGGGCTTCCAGTTGATTCCTGAAGAAGACGAATTCAAGTTCGACTTCGATCTTCTCGATCCAACCAAACTTATCCCGGAAGAATTGGTGCCCGTTCAGCGTGTCGGCAAAATGGTGCTCAATCGTAATCCGGATAACTTCTTTGCTGAAAACGAACAGGTGGCTTTCCATCCAGGGCATATTGTCCCCGGTCTGGATTTCACCAACGACCCGTTATTGCAGGGGCGTTTGTTCTCTTATACCGATACACAAATCAGTCGTCTTGGTGGGCCGAATTTCCATGAAATTCCGATTAACCGCCCGACCTGCCCTTACCATAATTTCCAGCGTGACGGCATGCATCGTATGGGGATCGACACTAACCCGGCGAATTACGAACCGAACTCGATCAACGATAACTGGCCGCGCGAAACACCGCCGGGGCCAAAACGTGGCGGTTTTGAATCATACCAGGAACGCGTGGAAGGCAATAAAGTTCGCGAGCGCAGTCCATCGTTTGGCGAATATTATTCCCATCCGCGTCTGTTCTGGCTAAGTCAGACGCCATTCGAGCATCGCCATATTGTCGATGGTTTCAGTTTTGAGTTAAGCAAAGTAGTTCGGCCGTATATTCGTGAGCGCGTTGTTGACCAGCTGGCGCATATTGATCTCACTCTGGCCCAGGCGGTGGCGAAAAATCTCGGTATCGAACTGACTGACGACCAGTTGAATATCACCCCGCCTCCGAACGTCAACGGTCTGAAAAAGGATCCATCCTTAAGTCTGTACGCCATTCCTGACGGTGATGTGAAAGGTCGCGTGGTAGCAATTTTGCTTAATGATGAAGTGAGATCGGCAGACCTTCTGGCCATTCTCAAGGCGCTGAAGGCCAAAGGCGTTCATGCCAAACTGCTCTACTCGCGAATGGGGGAAGTGACTGCGGATGACGGTACGGTGTTGCCTATAGCTGCTACCTTTGCCGGTGCGCCTTCGCTGACGGTCGATGCAGTCATTGTCCCTTGCGGCAATATTGCGGATATCGCTAACAACGGCGATGCCAACTACTATCTGATGGAAGCCTACAAACACCTTAAACCGATTGCGCTGGCAGGAGACGCGCGCAAGTTTAAAGCAACAATCAAGGTCGCTGACCAGGGTGAAGAAGGGATTGCGGAAGCTGACCGCGCCGATGGTAGTTTTATGGATGAACTGTTAACGCTGATGACAGCACACCGCGTGTGGTCACGCATTCCTAAGATTGACAAAATCCCGGCGTAAATATGGATAAGGTCACGCCCCCTGGGGAGTGACCTTACCACCTTACTTACACATCATGATAACTACCCAACCGATAACCACGCTCAGCAATCGCATATTTCAACGACGCTGAAGTCAGCACATCCAGTTCCGTTAACCGAGGGAAGCAATAAGCACTCTGGCGAATCGTATTATCGATAAACGCCGGGTGGCACATCACTTCCAGCGAGCGCTCGCCGCGATGACTGGAGTCATCAAGCACTTGCAGGAACAGTGTCTCGCTAATCTCTTCACCATAAAACGCGCTACTGAATCCCTGCGAACTGCGCAGATTAGCCGGTAAATCACCATCCTTAGAAAGCGACTGACGGTCGATGCGCAACGCAATCCCCTCTTCAGCCGCAAACTTTGCCACAATCGGGAAAATCTGCGGGAACATATGCACATGATGATGGCTATCAAGATGCGTAGGTTTGCGTCCAAATAGCTCAATGAAACGCAAATACTGACTGGCGAGCTCCTGAGTAATTTCTTCCAGCGGTAAAGCATCTTCTTCTGCCAACTGCCAGATCCATTTTCCCAGCACACCATCGCGGGTTAACCCCGGCATAGCTGTCAGAGGCTTGCCCATAGTAAGGACAAAGTGCATCCCTATGGCCAGACTCGGTTCATCACGGCTCAACTGCACCGCATGGTCAATAGCCTGCCCATTCACCAGCGCCGTCGTCGACGTGACAATCCCATTGCGACAGGCCTCGATAATGCCGTAGTTCTGACCTTTGCTTAAGCCAAAATCATCAGCATTAACAATCAGTAAGCGTTCCATAATCAGCCTCGGTTAATGTGCTTTTTTAAGCTCTGCGATGCAGTCGGCAAAATTTGGCAGCCATTTCTCGTGCGCCAGAATCATCTCGCGTGCCAGCAGCTCAGCATCGCGATCGGAATGCACCAACGGACTAAGGTTTAGCGCCAGTAAGACATCGTTAAATTCTCCACTAAGTGCGGCGTTGCTGGCAGCAATCTCGAAGCCTTTGATGGTGTGAATCAGCCCCATCACTTTATCATCGAAATGCGTAATGCGCGGATGTGGCGTCGCGCCATCGCGCCCCAGCGTACAGGTCATTTCTACCGCCCAGTCTGCCGGAATATTATCAATATGCCCATGATGCGGGATATTAACGTAATGTTCTGCTTGCTTGTCGTTATAGATAGCGTTGATCACTTCGCACGCAGCATCAGAATAATAAGCCCCACCGCGCTGTTCCAGTTCTTTCGGCTTAACTTTCAACTCCGGGTTTTTATATAGCTCAAAAAGTTGTTTCTCGACTTTCTGTACGACCTGCGCTCGTGCGCCGCCTTTGTAGTATTCGCCCATTTCAATAGCCAGCATCTCTTTTTGCTTGAAGTAATAAAGCAAATAAGAACACGGCAACAGATTCAGAGAACGAATTAAGCCTTCGCTAAATGGCAGATCGAAAATATTTTTAACGCCAGATGCTTTTAACTGCCCGGATGCCACACCATCAAGCAATTCGGCAAAGCGTGATTTGCCATTTACCAGCACATCCTTAATGAACACCATATGGTTGAGGCCGAACAGATCGATAGATAAATCATCGCTGTCTTTCAGCATCAGAACATCGCGAATAAACATCTTCATGCCGATCGGAATATTACACACGCCGATAAAGCGTTTAAATCCGGTATGACGATAAACGGCTTCAGTGACCATTCCCGCCGGGTTAGTGAAGTTAATCACCCATGCATTCGGACATAGTTCTTCGACATCTTTTACGATGTCAAAAATCACCGGAATGGTACGCAGACCTTTAAACAGACCGCCCGCGCCGTTAGTTTCCTGACCAAGATAACCATGACTTAATGGAATACGTTCATCCAGTTCCCGCGCCGGTAATTGGCCAACGCGCAGTTGGGTAGTAACGAAATCAGCATCTTTCAATGCTTCGCGGCGATCCAGCGTTTTATAAAGCTTCATCGGGACGCCAGCGTTATCAATCATCCGTTGGCAGAGATCAAAAATAATATCCAGTTTCGCTTTACCACCTTCGACATCCACCAGCCATAATTCGCTGACCGGCAATTCGTGATAACGCTTAATAAATCCTTCCAGTAACTCCGGGGTATAGCTGCTCCCGCCACCAATAGTGACGACTTTTAATTTCTGGCTCATAATTTCTCCCTTCAGTACAGAATACTGATATCTGGCATATCTGCCCCCGGACATAAATAATCCAGCAACAGGACAGATATGTGAATTGTCAGGTATAACGACTTACTGATTAAATTCAGTCAATTTCTTACGATAGCTCTTAGGCGTAAAGGACGTTAATTTCTTAAACGTTTTAATAAACAAGCTCGGGCTACTATAACCGGCCTCAAACGCAATATCCGTCACTGAATAGTTGGTCATTTCCAGTTGTTTTTTGGCAAAATTAATACGGATTTCATTAATAATCTGCATTGGCGTTTTACCATAATATCGTTGAGTCGCTCGCGTCAAATATTCCTGTGATTTGGCTGACAACGTCACCATATTCTCCAGCGCCGATTCACTAAACTGCTCTTTATCATGCATTTTTTCTACCGTACTTTTCAGCCACTGCGGTATATCATCAATCACCTGTTCTTCGCGGTAATGACGTAAACGGTTAATGACATAAAAAGTAACCATCTCAACAAACTCTTCCAGCCCTGTTTCGCGGAAATTCAATGAAGAAATCACTGTTTCCACATAGGTGAGAAAAGCGTTATTGGTCCGGTATACCTGCGAAGCTACAAAGCAATAAGGCAACAACGGCAGGTAATGCTGCTCAAAAAAGCGTTTACTGATCCCAACGTTCAATATACGCGTGGCACCAAACTCATAAAAACTTTGATGGTGCGAACCTAACGGAATAAAAACAAAATCGCCCCGTTCCAGTAACACGCGCTTACCGTTAATCTCCTGGAAATAACGCCCGGTTAATACCAGAGTAAATTCATAATAGTCGTGCTGATGCAGTCCGCTGATACTCTCAGTTTTATTATAGATAAACACATGGAAGTTTTTGCCATTAAACAACTGCTGTTCTCGGGCAGTGGCAATTTCCGGCGCGTTAATCACTGGCTGCATCATCGACTCCTTATGCCTTCAGTTTTTCATGAAGCTCAATTAATTCAGTAATCAGTTCACGCGCAAGCATGGACGTCATTAAATGATCCTGAGCGTGGACCAGCACCAGACTCACTTTCATCTTACCTTCGCCAGCATCGCCTTCAATCAGTTTCGTCTGTACCAGATGCGCTTCATTCAATGCCATCCGTGACTGATCCATCATCGCTTTTGCTGCGGCAAAATCGCCCTGCTTCGCCTGTTTCAGTGCCGCATACGCCAGGCTACGCGCTTGTCCGGAGTTGATGATAAGCCCCATCACCACTTCTTCCAGCTCTTCAGCTTCCGTTTGCGTATCGGGAATATTATCGAGATCCATCATACATCGTTCCTCTCTATTCTTACCGGCACGATTACCCGTACCGGCATCGATTAAAATTTCAGGGCGTTAGCGATATCTTCTTCGCTCTCTTCTTTATCAATCGCGTTTTGTGCTTTGTTAGCGACCACAACAAAGGGCAGATAAATTAACGTTGCGATACCAAGGTTGAAGAGTGCGACCAGCAATGCGGCGACGCTACCGTTGGTGTTAAAGAAGGCTCCCAGACCGGTTGGCATGGTCCACGGTGCAATATTGGTCACCGGTGGAATAATGCCCATGTAGTACGCTGCCAGGGTGATTGCCGCCAGAATCGGTTGTACCAGTACAAACGGGATAAACATCACCGGGTTCATGATAATTGGCAGACCAAACAGAATCGGTTCGTTAATCTGGAAGATGCCAGACGGCAGCGCCAGTTTTGCCACCTGACGATAATCAGCACGTCGAGAGGCGATAAAGATAGCCAGGATCAGGCCTAAAGTCGCACCACTGCCACCAAGGAAAATAAAGGAGTCCAGCATCGGCTTGGCCCAGATATGGAAGGTCTTACCGGCTGCCAGCGCCGCTTCGACGGAACCATATTGCTGATAGGTCGCGATATTTTCCAGCGCCCAAGGCGTCATAATGCCGTTGTCCAGTGCGGTCAGCGCCAGCGCGCCATGAATACCGAAGAACCAGAGCAGTGGAACAAAGATCACATAGGCCCAGCCTACCACGCTACCCAACGATGCCAGTGGGGTTGAGATCGTATCCATAATGATCTGATGGAAGTTGGTGCCCCAGGTATTCAACGCCCAGGCAATAATCCCCATCACGGAAAGAATAATAAAACCAGGAATTAATGCTGAGAAAGAGCGCGAAACCGATGTCGGAACGCTATCAGGTAACTTAATGACCCAGTTACGATGAACAATAAAGGTAAACATTTCTGCCACCACCAGGCCAATAATAATCCCGGAGATGATATTCGCCCCACCTAACCAGTTTGCGCCAACCGCATAGGCCTCACCGACACTATATGGGGTGACGGTCATAAATGCTGCAACGGATAACAACCCGGCCGCCAGCGCATCGACTTTACGCTCTTCTGCCAGCGCCATGCCAATAAAGAACGGTGCCATTAAAGACATTATCCCTAATGTTCCGTTATATACGTTGCCGCCAATACCTTTCAGACCATTAAGTGTTTCAATGGTTGAGGCATCCAGGCGAATACCTAAGGAATAAAAAAACGACCCCTCCCCAAAGCTTAGAAAAACGTTGTTAATTAATACAAACATGGCCCCCGCAAGGGTTAACGGCATTAAGCGAATAAAGCCATTTTTGATTGCATTAACGTGTGGCTGCTTTCCTATTTTAACTGCAAAAGGGAGGAGTACCTTTTCAAGCGATGCAATAACATTACTCATAGAAAAATACCCTTAAAAACCGCAATTTAAATATTGCGGTATTGATTTATGAAATAACTCTTTGACGGGAAAATTTAAAATAAATTAATTTGCTGCGGCTTTTTTAATCGCTGCAACCGCAGCCTTAAGCACGCCTAAACCATCGACTTTGCCATAAAGCAGCGAGTCAATTACTTCAACCGGTTTGTTGGGTAACAAACGCTGGATTTCGGGCAACATATAAGCAATCTGCGGCCCTAATAACACGACATCGGCATTCTGACCTTTTTCACCAGCCAGTGTTTCCGGAAATGCTTCAATAATGACCGGAACTTCATATTTTTCTGCCTGTGCGCGCATTTTTGATACCAGTAAAGAGGTAGACATGCCCGCAGAACAAAACAGATAAATGTGTTTCTTTTCCATAAAACTGCCCTCATCGACGATTATCTGTCAGCCAGACACTCCGCAAGCCTTAACCTGCTTCCATGCTCTGGGTAACTTGCGAAACCAACATGACTTTTTTTGTGGCTGAAAGGAGTATACGGTATAGGCCTGAGCAATAGTATTTCTTTGACCTGATAAATTGTCTCTCCTTGACCTGTGGTTATGACCCTCTTCACATTTCGGGCAAATAATTCGCGAAGATAATTAAGAACACAGGCCAAAAAAAACCGGCGCAATGGCCGGTTTCCGTTGTTACTCAAGCTTTCAGGCGAAGTGATTACTTCGTAGCCTGCGGATCAGTGTCGTATTCAGCACAGGTCTGATAACCGGAGTTGATGACATGTCCGGTATCATCTAACGCGACAAAGTAGGTTTCTGCTTTACCATCACGTTGACCCAGGATGTAGGTCTGGCAAGTACCACGAGCATGGATCATGCTCACTTCAGACGAAGGTTTACCCGCAATTTGTGCAACCTGCGCCCGGCTCATGCCTTTTTTGACGTCTTTCACCACAGGCTGTACAAACTGGTCTTTGGTACGATCATAAGCCGTACAACCCGCCAGCATGGTTAATACCGCCGCTGCACTCAGAATTCCTGCCATATTCTTGTTCATATTCCGTCCTCTTGTTTATCAGCGTGTTAGATAAGCCTGGAATACATTGGGCGCTTTTTCAAGCCCGTGAACGAAACGGCTCCGCTTTCAGAGGATTCCTGTATGACGTTTTAACCACCATTCAGCCCGCTGTCGCTTGTCGTTTCAGTAGCAACGGGTTAGCTTTAAGGAAGTTTTGTCTTTTCTGTCTGGAGGGGTTCAATGACATTGCAACAACAAATAATAAAGGCGCTGGGCGCAAAACCGCAGATTAATGCTGAAGAGGAAATTCGTCGTAGTATCGATTTTCTGAAAAGCTACCTGCAAACTTATCCGTTCATTAAATCACTGGTGCTCGGGATCAGCGGCGGTCAGGACTCCACGCTTGCCGGTAAGCTGTGCCAGATGGCGATTAATGAGCTGCGCCAGGAAACCGGCAACGAATCACTGCAATTTATTGCCATACGCCTGCCCTATGGTGTCCAGGCTGACGAACAAGATTGCCAGGATGCCATTGCCTTTATTCAACCGGATCGCGTATTAACCGTTAATATCAAGGGCGCGGTACTCGCCAGCGAACAGGCGCTGCGCGAAGCGGGCATTGAACTGAGCGATTTTGTCCGTGGCAATGAAAAAGCGCGTGAGCGGATGAAAGCACAATATAGCATTGCGGGTATGACCAGTGGTGTCGTGGTGGGCACCGATCATGCAGCAGAAGCTATTACCGGATTCTTCACTAAATATGGTGACGGCGGTACGGACATTAATCCGCTGTATCGTCTCAACAAACGTCAGGGTAAACAGTTACTGGCGGCATTAGGTTGCCCGGAACACCTTTATAAGAAAGCGCCAACGGCCGATCTTGAAGATGATCGCCCTTCTCTACCAGATGAAGTGGCACTCGGCGTGACCTATGACAATATCGACGACTATCTGGAAGGGAAAAACGTACCTGAACAGGTCGCCAGAACAATAGAGAACTGGTATCTGAAAACCGAACATAAACGCCGTCCGCCAATTACCGTTTTCGATGATTTCTGGAAAAAGTAATAATTTGCACCTATTGGATTGTGCGAAAAAGAGTAATTTGTTCACGCCGGATGCGGCGTGAACGCCTTACTCGACCTACAAAACTATGCAAATTCAATACATTGCAGGAGTCGAATAGGCCTGACAGGCGTAGCACGTCAGACGGTGTAACCTTTGTCATCAACCCGCCTCTTTTTTAATCGCTCCCCGCCTGTTACACTGGATAGATAACCAGCATTCGGAGTCAACAGTGGTACGGCGTTTAACTTCTCCGCGGCTCGAATTTGAAGCTGCGGCAATTTATGAATATCCCGAACATTTACGTTCATTCCTTAATGACTTACCCACCCGACCAGGGGTGTATCTGTTTCATGGCGAAAGTGACACCATGCCGCTCTATATCGGCAAAAGCGTTAATATCCGCAGTCGGGTGCTTTCTCATTTACGCACCCCGGATGAAGCCGCCATGCTGCGACAATCCCGACGCATCAGCTGGATATGTACCGCCGGTGAAATCGGCGCTCTACTCCTTGAAGCGCGATTAATCAAAGAGCAGCAGCCGCTGTTTAATAAACGCTTGCGCCGCAATCGCCAGCTCTGCGCCCTGCAATTAAATGAAAAGCGTGTTGATGTGGTGTATGCCAAAGAGGTGGATTTTTCACGAGCCTCCAACCTGTTTGGCCTGTTTGCCAATAGGCGCGCAGCTTTGCAAGCATTGCAGACCATCGCCGATGAACAAAAACTTTGTTATGGCCTGTTGGGACTGGAACCGTTAAGCCGCGGTCGTGCATGTTTTCGTTCTGCATTAAAACGTTGCGCCGGGGCGTGTTGCGGTAAAGAGAGCCATGAGGAACATGCGCTACGCTTGCGCCAGGCTCTGGAGCGTTTGCGGGTGGTGTGTTGGCCTTGGCAAGGCGCGGTGGCATTGAAAGAACAGCACCCGGAAATGACTCAATATCATATTATTCAAAACTGGCTGTGGCTGGGGGCGGTTAATTCGCTGAAAGAAGCGACAACGTTAATTCGGGCACCCGCCGGGTTTGATCACGACGGTTATAAAATTCTTTGTAAGCCGCTGCTTTCCGGTAACTATGAAATTACTGAACTTGATCCGGTGAATGACCAGCAAGCCAGTTGATTTCACTGAACAACAGTTTACCTTGCGGTTGCAAAAGCCGCAGGGTGTGCCTGCCATCGAACCAGCACGCGCCCTGGTCGGTAGTGAGCAGTTTGTCGCCCAATTGCCACGCCCCGTTTATTACAAACACCACCCCGCCGCGTGAACCAAAGGTGGTAAACGTACGTTCGGCAATTCTGACTTTCGCCTTACAGACATCCAGGCGTGTCATGATGTTGAAATCCATCGACATCTGCCCTGCCGTCAGTTTCGCTTTTACCACCAGATCCGCTGCAAAGGAAAAAGGTTGTAACGGTTTTAAGGTATGGTTAAAGCGGTCTGCGCTTTCAAGGAACATCTCGCCGCCTTCCAGCAACGTCACTATCCTTTCCATACCGGGAAACAAAGAAAACTCCCCATTCGCCGCGATGGATGTAATGCTGGCACGCCAGTAAAAATCACGTTTTGCCGGTGGGAAAGTGCAAATTTCGCGCGTTTCACCGGCAGCGTTTCGCCACAGATTCACCGACATTTTACGCATATCAAAGTATTCCATACCCGCTCCCGGCCCGTTCTTTTCATTGTTATCGTTCAGGTAACCGTGGATGGTTATCGGCAACTCGGGTGATTTACGTTAGTGGCGATCAGGCTTTTTTTGCATCTGTTTGAGAAGAGAAAAGAAAACCGCCGATCCTGTCCACCGCATTACTGCAAGGTAGTGGACAAGACCGGCGGTCTTACGTTTTTTGGCTGAAAGATTATTCAGCAGTTGCAGGCATTTTACCTTTTGCCGCTGGACGTTCTGTCAGACGCTTCTCAAAATTAGCATTAAATTGCTTTTTCTGTTCCGGCGTCAGGATGTTGTAAATCTTGTTCTGGGTTTCCATGTGCGCCAGCATGTTAGCTTTGCGCTGTTCTTCCATTTTTGCGATCTGCGCTTCAGCTTTTGCTTTATCGAAGGTATCGCTGGCAATGATGTCATGCATTGCGCGGCGTTCTTCCAGTGGCGGACGTTTCATCTGGTCACGCTGGCCTTTCATGATTTCGCGGATCTGCTGTTTCTGCGCGTCGGTCAGGTTCAGGTCTTTGAACATCATGTCCTCATGCGGACCGAACTTGCCTTTATGGTGCATCATCGGCTTCGCGTCAGCCGGTGCTGCAGTAGTGGTGTCTGCGGCATGGGCCAGGTTAGCCGCGCCAAGAGCCAGGGTAGAGGCAACAAACAGTGCAGTTAATTTACGCATATTCTATATCCTTCCTTTCAGTTATTTATTACGGCTTTCTTAAGTAGCGTGCCGTGTTGACGAGATTAACTTTACTGACTTTAGCGTCAATTAATCAGAGCAACGGTAAAACAATGAAAGTGTAAAAAACACTTTTGCGCCAATTATGGAGAAAAAAAGAAAATTTGATGGAGAGTGATGAGAGAATATTACAACACGATGATTTTGCAGAGATTATGAAGAACTATACCGGATGACTGGTGATAAATAAAGCAAATAACCAGGATTAATCTGTATTAATTTATAAGAAAGCAACTTAATACCCGCAGAATGATTTCTGCGGGTAAGTATTAGCTTATTTTTTCGAGCATTAATCCCGCACGTAATCCCAACGCTACCAACGGATTAGGGAATAACACATACTCTACATCATGGGTTACGGTAAAACGTTCCTCCCCGTCCTGCGCCAGCAATGTTCCTTTCTCAAACGGCATAAAATTCAGCGTGTCATTTGCCATATGCATTTCGAAGGACGGCGAGTGGCGAGTAATTTGCGAAACCACCCGATAACGGAGCGGCGGTGTTCTCACGATACCGACACTCTCACCAGATAGCAGCGCAGCAATTGCGCTGGCAGTTACTGCAAACTGGCGAAGATCGTTTTGTCCAAAGGGCAACGCTTTGCCGAGTTCCAGCGTACAGGCCAGCGCGCCAAAATGTCTGGCGCTGAAATGGGTAAACGTACCACCAGGCTCCTGATGGAACACCAGTGCCTCCAGACCCGCCGCACCCAGCCACGTCAGAAATTTCTCGTCCCAGGGAATGTCGCGTTGCGGTAATACACCGAACCGCGGATGCAAGGAGCCACGAATTGCGGTATGGAGATCAAGGTGCCAGCGCACAGATTCTTTGCCCTGGTCATAAAAATCTTCCAGGCACTGTTCCAGTTCGCGCGCCCGACAGGTTTCCCCGCTTTCAGCAAATAGCTGCCAACGACCGCCAAACATTCGGTTCATATCGCTATGGCAATAACGTTTCCCTTGCTTCAGCGCAGGAGGATTCCCGAGGATCACCAGCAACCGCCAACGTAACGGGATCTCGCCGTGAGATATCGCGCCAAGCAACGCATCCAGCATTTCCACAGGTGCCGTCTCATTACCGTGTATTCCCGCTGAAATCACCAGTGCGCCTTGCGGTGGCGTTAATGGCGTCAGTTCCAGCACGCCATCGCCCAGCCAGCGCCAGCGAACGCCGTTGATTTCTCGCTCGGTGATAACCGGTTTTTTACCCGTTAAGGTCAGAGCAAGAAAATTATCCATTTCCCCCTCCCTCGCGCTGGAATGGATAAACCGAACCAAGATCCAATAATTGAGTCAGTGTATCCAGCGCTTCCCGTCCTTCGCGCAGCAATTGTGGATCGGCAAGATCCGCCGCAGTAAGACGATCGCGGTAGTAACGATCCACCCAGTCATTGAGCGCATTAAACAGCGTATCGTTCATCATCACCGCCGGATTCACCGCCCGGCGTTCTTCTTCTGTCAACACCACGCGCAGCCGCAGGCACGCCGGGCCACCGCCATTCGCCATGCTTTCACGTAAATCAAAAACTTTTAGTGAGCTTATTGGGTTATCGGCAGCAAGCAATTCATTGAGATAACACCATACTCCAGCATGTTCCCGACATTCCTGAGGCAGCACCAACATCATGGAACCATCATCGCGGCTCAGCAGTTGGCTGTTAAACAGATAAGTAGACACCGCATCTGACACGGAAACCTGCGCCGTGGGCACCTCTATTGCCATAAAACCACTGACCCGTGCACGCAGATTTGCCAGTAACTGTGACTGGCGAGCGAACGCCTGTTGATGGCAAAACAGCACCTGGCGGTTACTCACGGCAATCACGTCATTATGAAAAACGCCCTGGTCGATAACGTCCGGGTTTTGCTGGGCGAAAATCACCTGTTGGGGATTCACCTGATTCAACCTTGCCACCGCCTCGCTGGCTTCACGGGTCTGCCGCGCCGGATAACGGGAAGGCCGGGTATCATTGCCCTCTTCTCGCCCGTAGACAAAAAGTTGCATACCCGGTTCACCGTAATGACCGCCGAGACGATTGTGGTTTGCCGCCCCCTCATCACCGAGCAAGGCTACCTGCGGCAACGCCGAATGGACGCTAAATTTCTTTTCGTCGTTAAAAATCGCTTTTAACAGCGATTCGGTGACGGGGGCTTCCAGCGAACGGTGAAATTTATTGTTCAGGTTAGCAACAGTGAGATGCACTTTGCCATCCAGCGTATCGGCGGATGGCGCGATCGTTGCCGCATTGGCTACCCACATTGGCGAAGCGGAACTGACGCTGGAAAGCCAGTGCGGTGCCTGGCGTGCAACTTTTTCCAGTACCTGCTCATCGCTACCACTGAATCCCAACTGACGCAGCACCGGAATAAACGGACGCTCGTGCGGCGGGATCACGGCCTGGGGGAATCCCGCATCGGCAAGTTTTTTCATTTTCAGTAAGCCCTGTTTTGCCGCCAGTCGCGGGTTAGACACCTGAAAACGGTGACGGGTAGAGGCTTCATTACCAAACGACAGGCCCGCGTAATGGTGCGTCAGCCCTACCAGCCCGTCGAAATTGACTTCCCAGGCGTTCATCGCACCACCTCATCGGAAAAATCCAGCCCGGGGTTAAGCGTTGCGGGCAACGTTAACGAGTCCGACTCCAGACTTGCCATCGGCCAGGCACAATAATCTGCGGCATACCAGGCGCTGGGGCGATGATTGCCGGAAGCGCCAATGCCGCCGAATGGCGCGGTACTGGCAGCACCGGTAAGCGGTTTGTTCCAGTTAACAATCCCCGCCCGTGCCTCCAGCAACAGTTGATCGAATTTTTCCCGCTCGGGGGAAACCAGACCGCAAGAGAGGCCGAAGCGAGTGTTATTCGCCATTCGAATCGCTTCATCGAAATTGTCATAACGCCAGACGCGCAATAACGGCCCAAACACTTCTTCATCCGGCACGCCAGTAACGCCTGTCATTTCAATGATCCCCGGCGTCAGCAACGATGTCCCTGCTTGTAATAAGCGCGGCGCAAGCAGGGGCCGTCCGCCCATCGCCTCCAGTTCCTGCCAGGCAGTAACCACCTGCTGTGCGGCCTGCTCAGAAATCAGCCCGCCAATAAACGGCTGCGGTTCGTCATCCCAAGTGCCCGGCGTTAACCGCTGGCTGACGGCAACCAGGCGAGCAAGAAATGCATCGCCCTGCGTTCCACTTTTCAGCAATAAACGGCGGGCGCAGGTGCAGCGTTGCCCGGCAGTGACAAACGCCGACTGAATGGTCAGATGGACAGCGGCATCGATATCCGCCACCTCATCGATAATTAGCGGGTTATTACCGCCCATCTCAAGGGCGAGAATTTTCTCCGGCTGACCGGAAAGCTGGCGATGCAGCTGGTAGCCGGTATTGGCGCTGCCGGTAAACAGCAAACCGTCGAGATCCTCCAGCGCACTCAGCGCCTGACCCGTTTCACGCCCGCCCTGCACCAGGTTCAGCACGCCCGGCAGCAAGCCAGCCTGCTGCCATAAACGCATTACCGCTTCGCCACTCCACGGTGTCAGTTCGCTGGGTTTAAAAATAATGGTGTTACCTGCCAGCAATGCCGGAACAATATGTCCGTTCGGCAGATGACCAGGGAAATTATACGGTCCAAACACTGCCAGTACGCCGTGCGGACGATGGCGCAAGCTCGCCGCGCCGTCCGGCATTTCGCTACGCTGCTCACCGGTACGAACGTGATACGCCTTAATTGATATCGCGATTTTATTGATCATCGCCGTCACTTCGGTTGCCGCTTCCCAGCGCGGCTTGCCGGTTTCTCTGGCAATAATCGCGGTTAATTCAGCTTTATTGCTTTCCAGCAATCCGGCAAAGCGTTCAACTCTTACCTGACGATCGCTAAATGAGAGCCTCGCCCAGCGCGGAAACGCCGCTCGGGCAGCCCGACAAGCCTGCTCGACCTGAGCAGCATCGGCATCATTGCCCTGCCATAACACCTCGCCCGATACCGGATTACGCTTCACACGCAATGCGCCCTGGCCCGTTACCCAGTCACCGTTAATCCATAAAGTCATGCTGTTTTCTCCTCTGCGCACAGGCGCACCAGACGAACGCGATCCCCTGCGTGGCATTTGAGGGCATCCAGTTGTGCGGCGGTTAAAATCAAACGCTCGGTCGCTGGATCGGTACGCACCAGCACCACGCGGAAATGGTGATAATTTTCATTGGCGACCAGGCAGGCCGGAAAATCGCCCTGCGCAGGCTGCCCTTCGGCCACTTCCACCAGCCGACTTTTACGGATGGCGCGCACGCGGTCGATATCACACTCAAGTGTCGGCCCGCCGTCAAAGATGTCGATATAGTTACGGTAGCGAAAACCTTCTTTCTCCAGCACCGCACGGGCAGGTGCGGTTTGCGGATGTACCTGACCGATGACGTCCTGTGCTTCCTGGGATAAAAAGTGCGTATAGATCGGATGTTTCGGCATCAGTTCTGCAATAAATGCCTTTTGCCCGGTGCCGCAGAGAAAATCAGCGCGGCTAAAATCCATCGAAAAGAAGCGTTTACCGAGGCTTTGCCAGAACGGTGAATAGCCGTGTTCGTCAATCACCCCGCGCATTTCGGCGACCACTTTGTCATTAAACTTGTCGCGAAAAGCCGCCATAAACATAAAGCGCGATTTCGACAGCAAATAGCCGTTGCCCTCTTTGCGCCACTCCGGGTCGAGAAACAGCGTGCACAGCTCGCTGCTGCCGGTGTGATCGTTACTGAGAAACAGCGTCGGCAATGCGTTATAGACATTCAGCTCTTTCGAAGCGTGAACCAGCGTGCCGACGCGATAGTTGTACCAGGGATCGTTCAGCCCAACCGCCACCTCAATGGCGCAAATCCCCGCCACAGTGCCTGACTCGCTATCTTCCAGTACAAACACATAACCCTGCTCACTTTTGGGCAGTTCGCCTTGCCAGGTTTTGATTGCCCTTTCAATACGCACCGAAAGCGTGGCTTCATTGGCGGGAAGCGACGTCAGGCCGCCGCCCGTTTTGCTGGCAAGCTGCATCAGCGCCGAGACATCTGAGCGCTCAACGGGACGAATGACCATCATGATGAACCTCGGCTAACAAAGTGTTCGCAAGCAGCTGCAAAGCGCTCCAGTCCGGTCGTCACCTCTTCTTCGCTGACATTGAGCGCTGGCGCAAAACGCACCACGTTGCCACCCGCAATCAGCACCATCACGCCTGCTTTCGCCGCTTCCTGAGAGAGCTGTTTCGCTTGCCCGGCGTAATCGGCATTCAGTACACAGCCAATCAAAAGACCTAAGCCGCGAACTTCACTGAACAAACTGTAGTGGTGATTAATGGAATTTAGACGCTCAACAAACCAGTCGTGACGCTGTTTAACCCCGTTAAGCATCTCTGGCGTGTTGATGAGATCCAGCACTTTGCCTGCCACCGCCGAGGCCAGCGGATTGCCGCCATAGGTGGTGCCGTGAGTGCCAACGGTCATCACGCTGGCGCACTCTTCGGTTGCCAACAACGCACCAACCGGGAAACCGCCGCCCAGCGCTTTGGCGGTAGTTAACAGATCAGGCGTCACGCCGTAGTGCATATAGGCATACAGTTCCCCGGTGCGCCCGACACCGGTTTGTACTTCATCAAAGATAAGCAACGCATTGTGGCGGTCACACAATTCACGCAGACCTTGTAAAAATGCGTTGCTGGCTGGCACCACACCGCCTTCCCCCTGGATGGGTTCGACAATCACCGCACAGGTGGCGTCGTCAATCAGCGCACTGGCAGAGTTAATATCGTTATATGCAGCATGACGAATATCCGGCGGCAGTGGCGCAAAATCCTGTGAATAGGCTGGCTGCCCACCCGCACTGACAGTAAACAGCGTGCGACCATGAAACGCATTTTTGAACGCCACGATGCCGCTCTTATGGCTGCCGTAGCGGTCGTGAGCGAATTTACGCGCCAGTTTTAGCGCCGCTTCGTTGGCTTCCGCACCGGAGTTACAAAAGAAGACGCGATCGGCAAACGTGGCGTCGATCAATTTTTTCGCCAGTCGCAGTACCGGCTCGTTGGTGTAACCGTTGCCGGTATGCCAGAACTTACTCGCCTGTTCGTTCAGCGCCTCACGCAGTTCCGGATGCGCATGGCCCAGCGCGTTCACCGCAATGCCACCCGCGAAGTCGATATACTCTTTCCCCTGCTGCTCCCACAAGCGCGAACCTTCGCCACGTACCGGTATAAACGGTGCCGGAGCGTAAACAGGTATCATCCATTCATCAAAGTTTTCACGCGTAATTGGCTGAGACATAGCGACCTCTACAGTAAATAATTAGTTATTTATATGTTAATAATAAGTAATGTTTGCGCTGTAAATGTAGATTGCAGGGTTCGTGCCAGCCAGTGATAAAAGTGCATAAACGGCGGAGGCTAACTGGAAATCAAGCAGTTATAACCACATCATATGCATTTAAAGTGCATATAAAGTGAATACGTTTGCGATGTGGGTGAATAAAAAGAATAAAAAACGCAATGTTATGCAGAAGTAAAATATAATTCTGGAATTGTGATCATTGACGAAATTTACTGGAAATTACTGCGCCATTCTGACGCAACGCGCACCAAAAGCGGGCATTTTTTGCGCCATCGTTGACATCATTAACAACCATCGATCAAATCACTTAACAACAGGCGGTAAGCAAAGCGAAATTCTGCTACCATCCACGCACTCTTTATCTGAATAAATGGCAGCGACTATGAAATTTGTCTCTTTTAATATCAACGGCCTGCGCGCCAGACCTCACCAGCTTGAAGCCATCGTCGAAAAGCACCAACCGGATGTGATTGGCCTGCAGGAGACAAAAGTTCATGACGATATGTTTCCGCTCGAAGAGGTGGCGAAGCTCGGCTACAACGTGTTTTATCACGGGCAGAAAGGCCATTATGGCGTGGCGCTGCTGACCAAAGAGACGCCGATTTCCGTGCGTCGCGGCTTTCCCGGTGACGACGAAGAGGCGCAACGGCGGATTATTATGGCGGAAATCCCCTCGCCGCTGGGCAATATCACCGTGATCAACGGTTACTTCCCGCAGGGTGAAAGCCGCGACCATCCGATAAAATTCCCGGCAAAGGCGCAGTTTTATCAGAATCTGCAAAACTACCTGGAAACCGAACTCAAGCGTGAAAATCCGGTGCTGATTATGGGCGATATGAATATCAGTCCTGGCGACCTGGATATTGGCATTGGCGAAGAGAACCGTAAGCGCTGGCTGCGTACCGGAAAATGTTCTTTCCTTCCGGAGGAACGCGAATGGATGGAGAGGCTGATGAGCTGGGGGTTGGTCGATACCTTCCGCCATGCGAATCCGCAAACAGCAGATCGTTTCTCATGGTTTGATTACCGCTCAAAAGGTTTTGACGATAATCGCGGTCTGCGCATCGACCTGCTGCTCGCCAGCCAACCGCTGGCAGAATGTTGCGTAGAAACCGGCATCGACTATGAAATTCGCAGCATGGAAAAACCGTCCGATCACGCCCCCGTCTGGGCGACCTTCCGCCGCTAATTTAGCTGATCTCCTGGCTCAAACTGGGTCAGGAGAATTAACCTTGAGAAAAATCAACAAACTGTCAGTAATGATTTGTTGCCCGCCGTCCTTTGTTATACCGTCACTGCGTTTTTAGTTGTCTGACCACTTCTCTATTATCAAGTTTGATATAGGAAACTCCACGATGAACGCTGAGCGTAAATTTCTTTTTGCCTGTCTTATTTTTGCGCTGGTCATTTACGCTATCCACGCTTTCGGTTTATTCGATCTGCTCACCGATTTACCCCACTTACAGACACTCATTCGCCAGAGCGGATTGTTCGGCTATAGCCTCTATATTCTGTTATTCATCATTGCCACCCTCTTTCTGTTACCAGGAAGCATACTGGTGATCGCGGGAGGAATAGTTTTTGGCCCGCTCTTAGGGACACTACTATCATTAATTGCCGCCACGCTGGCCTCCTCGTGCTCATTCCTTCTGGCGCGCTGGCTGGGACGTGATTTACTGCTGAAATACGTTGGCCATAGCCATACCTTTCAGGCCATTGAAAAAGGCATTGCGCGTAACGGTATTGATTTTCTTATTCTGACCCGCTTAATCCCGTTGTTTCCTTACAATATTCAAAATTACGCTTACGGATTAACCACAATCGCCTTCTGGCCTTATACCCTTATTTCGGCACTCACGACCCTACCCGGTATTGTTATTTATACCGTGATGGCAAGCGATCTCGCCAATGAAGGCATTACGCTGCGCTTTATTTTACAACTCTGTCTGGCGGGCCTGGCACTGTTTATTCTCGTCCAGCTCGCAAAACTCTACGCCCGACACAAACATGTGGATCTGTCTGCTTCTCGCCGCAGCCCACTTTCTCACCCAAAAAATGAAGGATAGAACGATGTTGCAACATTATTCAGTGTCATGGAAAAAAGGACTGGCTGCACTCTGCTTACTGGCTGTTGCTGGGCTTAGCGGCTGCGATCAAAAAGAGAATGCGGCTGCAAAAGTGGAATACGACGGACTTTCGAACAGCCAACCGCTGCGTGTCGATGCCAATAACCATACGGTAACCATGCTGGTGCAAATTAATGGTCGTTTCCTCACCGACGACACTCGTCACGGTATTGTGTTTAAAGATGGCTCCAACGGACATAAATCGCTGTTTATGGGTTATGCGACCCCGAAAGCATTTTATGAAGCCCTGAAAGAGGCAGGTGGTACGCCGGGCGAAAACATGACAATGGATAATAAAGAAACGACTCATGTCACAGGCAGCAAACTGGATATTTCGGTCAACTGGCAAGGGGCGGCAAAAGCGTATTCCTTCGATGAAGTGATTGTTGACAGTAATGGCAAGAAACTGGACATGCGCTTTGGCGGTAATTTAACGGCAGCAGAAGAGAAGAAAACGGGTTGCCTGGTGTGTCTGGATAGCTGCCCGGTCGGCATCGTCAGCAATGCAACATACACTTATGGTGCGGTGGAAAAACGCGGCGAAGTGAAATTCAAAGGCAATGCCTCAGTTCTCCCGGCGGATAACACGCTGGCAACGGTTACCTTTAAAATCACCGAATAAAGCAGGATAAAGGATGATGAAGATGCAATCGCGTAAAATCTGGTACTACCGTATAACCCTCATCATCCTGTTGTTCGCTGTGCTGCTGGCATGGGCGCTGCTTCCCGGCGTCCATGAGTTTATCAATCGCAGCGTTGCGGCGTTTGCCGCCGTGGACCAACAGGGTATAGAACGCTTTATTCAGTCTTACGGCGCACTAGCGGCAGTTGTCTCGTTCTTGTTGATGATTTTACAGGCCATTGCTGCACCGCTACCTGCGTTTTTGATCACCTTTGCCAATGCGTCGCTGTTTGGCGCGTTCTGGGGCGGCTTACTGTCGTGGACCAGTTCGATGGCCGGCGCGGCGCTGTGCTTTTTTATCGCCAGAGTGATGGGCCGCGAAGTGGTGGAAAAATTAACCGGCAAAACCGTACTTGACAGTATGGACGGCTTTTTCACTCGCTACGGCAAACACACCATCCTGGTATGTCGGTTATTGCCTTTTGTCCCTTTCGATCCAATCAGCTATGCTGCCGGTTTGACTTCAATACGTTTTCGCTCGTTTTTTATCGCCACCGGGCTTGGTCAATTACCGGCGACTATTGT
Organism: Escherichia sp. WS2035; assembly: GCF_046487065.1. Classification (NCBI taxonomy): domain Bacteria; kingdom Pseudomonadati; phylum Pseudomonadota; class Gammaproteobacteria; order Enterobacterales; family Enterobacteriaceae; genus Escherichia; species Escherichia sp. WS2035. The sequence continues at coordinate 8,472 of NZ_JBJQKD010000009.1, read as the reverse complement.
TTATTCCTGGGCGGGCAGCATGTTAACAGGCGGTACTTTCTGGTTTGTCACCGGACTGTTTATTCTGTTTGCCCTGACCGTGGTGATTTTTATGGCGAAGAAAATATGGCTTGAGCGCCAGAAGAGGAATGCCTGATGGGTTTACCGCCGCTTAGCAAAATTCCTTTCATTTTACGTCCGCAGGCGTGGCTGCATCGTCGCCATTACGGCGAGGTGCTAAGCCCGATTCGCTGGTGGGGGCGGATCCCGTTTATCTTTTATCTGGTGTCGATGTTTGTCGGCTGGCTGGAGCGCAAACGCTCACCGCTCGATCCGGTAGTACGATCGCTTGTCAGCGCGCGCATTGCGCAAATGTGCCTGTGTGAGTTTTGCGTGGATATCACCAGTATGAAAGTCGCCGAGCGTACCGGCAGCACCGATAAACTGCTGGCAGTGGCTGACTGGCGGCAAAGCCCGCTCTTTAGCGATGAAGAACGGCTGGCGCTGGAGTACGCCGAAGCCGCAAGCGTAACGCCGCCAACGGTCGATGATGCTCTGCGCGCCCGACTGGCTACGCATTTTGACGCTCAGGCGCTCACCGAACTGACGGCATTGATAGGCCTGCAAAATCTGTCAGCCCGTTTTAATTCTGCCATGGACATTCCCGCTCAGGGGCTGTGCCGTATTCCTGAAAAACGTTCTTAAGGAGAGAAGATGCGCCATTGTGGGTGGTTGCTGGGATTGTTATCGCTGTTTTCTTTGGCAACACATGCCAGTGACTGGCAGGAAATAAAAAATGAGGCCAAAGGACAAACCGTCTGGTTTAACGCCTGGGGCGGCGATACCGCAATTAACCGCTATCTCGACTGGGTTAGCGGCGAGATGAAAACCCATTACGCTATAAACCTGAAGATTGTTCGTCTCGCGGATGCCGCAGACGCGGTGAAACGCATTCAGACCGAAGTTGCTGCCGGACGTAAAACGGGCGGTTCGGTGGATCTGCTCTGGGTGAACGGCGAAAACTTCCGCACCTTAAAAGAGGCCAATTTATTACAAACCGGCTGGGCGGAGACTCTGCCCAACTGGCGCTATGTCGACACACAGCTTCCGGTGCGGGAAGATTTTTCAGTGCCTACAGAAGGGGCTGAATCGCCCTGGGGCGGCGCACAACTGACGTTTATCGCCCGCCGCGATGTTACGCTACAGCCACCACAAACGCCGCAAGCCTTACTGGAGTTTGCTAAAGCCAATCCCGGCACGGTTACCTATCCGCGCCCACCGGACTTTACCGGCACGGCGTTTCTTGAACAGTTGCTGATTATGCTAACGCCAGATCCCACAGCATTAAAAGAAGCGCCGGACGATGCCACTTTCGCCCGCGTCACTGCGCCCTTGTGGCAATATCTTGATGCACTGCATCCGTATTTGTGGCGCGAAGGAAAGGATTTCCCGCCTTCGCCCGCGCGGATGGATGCTCTGCTGAAAGCTAACACATTGCGCCTGTCGCTGACCTTTAACCCCGCGCATGCGCAGCAAAAAATCGCCAGCGGCGATTTGCCTGCAAGCAGTTACAGTTTTGGTTTTCGCGAGGGGATGATTGGCAACGTCCATTTCGTCACCATTCCTGCCAACGCGAATGCCAGTGCTGCGGCGAAGGTAGTTGCCAATTTCCTGCTCTCACCCGATGCGCAACTGCGTAAAGCAGATCCTGCTGTCTGGGGCGATCCTTCTGTTCTCGACCCGCAAAAACTGCCTGACGGGCAGCGCGAAACATTGCAATCGAGAATGCCGCAGGATCTGCCGCCGGTACTGGCTGAACCGCACGCAGGTTGGGTAAATGCGCTGGAACAAGAATGGCTACACCGTTACGGTACGCATTAATCTTTTTGCTGTGGGCGATGATAGCGGTGATTTATGCACCGCTGATCCCGGCAGCTCTCACGCTGATATCGCCTGCTTTGTCGTTGACGCACTGGCAGGCGTTATTTGCCGATCCACAGTTACCGCAGGCATTACTGGCGACGCTGGTGTCGACAACCATTGCGGCGGTCGGGGCGTTGTTGATTGCCCTGCTGGTGATTGTGGCGTTGTGGCCAGGGCCGAAATGGCAGCGTATGTGCGCCCGTCTGCCGTGGCTGCTCGCCATTCCCCATGTGGCTTTTGCCACCAGCGCCCTTCTGCTCTTTGCTGACGGAGGGCTGCTTTATGACTATTTCCCGTATTTCACTCCGCCAATGGACAAATTGGGTATTGGGCTGGGCCTCACCCTGGCGGTGAAAGAAAGCGCATTTCTGCTGTGGATCTTAGCGGCAGTATTGAGCGAAAAACGGCTGTTGCAGCAACTCATTGTGCTGGATTCGCTGGGCTACAGCCGCTGGCAATGCCTGAACTGGCTGCTGTTGCCCTCCGTCGCGTCTGCGTTAGCAATGGCGATGCTGGCGATTGTCGCCTGGTCGCTGTCGGTCGTGGATGTGGCGATTATTCTTGGGCCAGGTAATCCCCCGACGCTGGCGGTAATTAGCTGGCAGTGGTTAACTCAGGGCGACGCCGATCAACAAACGAAAGGCGCACTCGCCAGCCTGCTGCTGATGCTGTTACTCGCCGCCTACGTTTTGCTGGGCTATCTGCTATGGCGTGGCTGGCGGCGTACTATTCCCCGCGTAGATGGCGTTCGTAAGCCTGCCACGCCTTTATTGCCAAGCAATACGCTGGCGAGTTTTTTACCCTTAACCGGTGTGCTGTGTGTGGTTCTGCTGGCGATCCTCGCGGATCAGTCGACGATCAATAGTCAAGCGCTCATCAACAGCCTGACAATGGGGCTGGTGGCGGCATTCATCGCTTTGCTCTTGTTACTGCTGTGGCTGGAATGGGGGCCACAGCGTCGCCAGTTGTGGCTATGGTTGCCCATTTTATTACCCGCTCTGCCGCTGGTGGCGGGCCAGTACACGCTGGCGCTATGGCTGAACCTGGATGGAAGCTGGACGGCGGTGGTCTGGGGGCATCTGCTGTGGGTAATGCCGTGGATGCTGTTTATCCTGCAACCCGCCTGGCAGCGCATTGATTCACGGTTAATTTTGATTGCGCAAACACTGGGCTGGTCGCGGGCCAAAATCTTCTTTTACGTAAAATGCCCACTCATGTTGCGCCCTGCGCTGATTGCCTTCGCGGTGGGATTTTCAGTCAGTATTGCGCAGTATATGCCGACGCTGTGGCTGGGCGCGGGGCGTTTTCCGACGCTCACCACTGAAGCGGTGGCATTAAGCAGCGGCGGCAGCAACGGTATTCTCGCCGCCCAGGCTTTATGGCAACTGCTGTTACCGCTTATTATTTTTGCCCTGACCGCGTTAGTCGTAAAATGGGTAGGTTATGTCAGACAAGGACTCCGCTAATGCTCTGCGTGAAAAATGTTTCGCTACGTTTACCAGAAAGCCGCTTGCTGACAAACGTTAACTTTACAGTAGATAAAGGTGACATTGTCACGTTAATGGGACCATCCGGCTGCGGGAAATCCACTCTGTTTTCGTGGATGATTGGTGCGCTGGCCGGACAGTTTTCTTGTACAGGGGAGCTATGGCTTAATGAGCAACGGATTGACATGCTACCCACCGCACAGCGTCAGATTGGCATTCTTTTCCAGGATGCACTGTTATTTGACCAGTTCAGCGTCGGGCAAAATTTACTGCTGGCGCTACCGGCGACACTTAAGGGGAATGCCCGACGTAATGCCGTGAATGATGCACTTGAGCGTTCAGGCCTTGACGGAGCGTTCCATCAGGATCCTGCCACTTTGTCTGGCGGTCAGCGAGCGCGCGTTGCTCTGCTTCGCGCCCTTCTCGCTCAGCCAAAAGCGTTGCTACTGGATGAGCCATTCAGCCGTCTTGATGTGGCCCTGCGCGATAATTTTCGCCATTGGGTGTTCAGCGAAATTCGCGCCATGGCGATCCCTGTTGTGCAGGTGACGCACGATCTTCAGGATGTTCCTCCTGATAGCCCCGTTCTGGATATGGCGCAGTGGTCAGAAAATTACAACAAACTGCGATAACGCAAAGTTTTTCCCGATGCGTCAGTTCAGAATGGCGCTCTCAAAACTACAATGTCGGGATTTTCGATGAAACGTGTTTCTCAAATGACCGCGCTGGCAATGGCTTTAGGGCTGGCTTGCGCTTCTTCGTGGGCCGCTGAACTGGCGAAGCCTCTTACACTTGACCAGCTTCAACAACAAAATGGCAAAGCGATAGATACTCGCCCCAGCGCGTTTTATAACGGCTGGCCACAAACCTTAAATGGCCCTTCCGGTCATGAACCTGCCGCCTTAAACCTCTCTGCTAGCTGGCTCGACAAAATGAGCACCGAACAGCTCAACGAGTGGATCAAGCAACATAACCTGAAAGCCGATGCCCCGGTGGCACTGTACGGTAATGACAAAGATGTCGACGCCGTCAAAACGCGACTGCAAAAAGCAGGTTTTACGCATATCTCCATCCTGAGTGACGCGCTAAGCGAACCTTCCCGTCTGCAAAAACTGCCGCACTTTGAACAGCTGGTATATCCGCAGTGGCTGCATGACCTGCAACAAGGTAAAGAGGTTACGGCGAAACCTGCCGGTGACTGGAAAGTCATTGAAGCGGCCTGGGGCGCTCCAAAATTTTACCTTATCAGCCATATTCCCGGCGCTGACTACATCGACACCAACGAAGTGGAAAGCGAACCGCTGTGGAACAAAGTTTCTGATGAACAACTGAAAGCGATGCTGGCAAAACACGGCATTCGCCATGACACCACGGTCATTCTGTACGGGCGTGACGTATACGCTGCAGCGCGTGTGGCGCAAATTATGCTTTATGCCGGCGTGAAAGATGTGCGCCTGCTGGACGGAGGCTGGCAAACCTGGTCCGACGCGGGTCTGCCCGTTGAGCGCGGTACGCCACCGAAAGTGAAAGCGGAACCGGATTTCGGCGTGAAGATCCCGGCACAACCGCAACTGATGCTTGATATGGAACAAGCGCGTGGACTGCTGCATCGCCAGGATGCATCGCTGGTGAGCATTCGTTCGTGGCCAGAATTTATCGGTACGACCAGCGGTTACAGCTATATTAAACCAAAAGGTGAAATAGCCGGAGCACGTTGGGGACACGCAGGTAGCGACTCGACGCATATGGAAGATTTCCATAACCCGGATGGCACCATGCGCAGCGCCGATGATATAACCGCTATGTGGAAAGCATGGAATATCAAACCAGATCAGCAAGTTTCATTCTACTGCGGCACTGGCTGGCGCGCGTCAGAAACCTTTATGTACGCACGCGCAATGGGCTGGAATAACGTCTCCGTTTACGACGGTGGCTGGTACGAATGGAGCAGCGATCCAAAAAATCCGGTAGCAACCGGTGAACGCGGCCCGGACAGCAGTAAATAACATTGCAATTACTGACGCTGGAGCGACTTCAGCGTCAGATACCCACTCCACACCCGCGTAAAGGTCGTCATCCAGCACAACGCACCAAATACCCACGCAAACCACGGAAAACAGGCCGGAAAGAGGCAACTCAGAACAAACAGCAAAATCGTCTCGCTGCCTTCGGTTAAGCCGCCCAGATAATAAAACGATTTATGCGCATAACCAGGATTATCAATCTGATGTTTCGCCGCCAGCGCAGCAAAAGCGAGAAAACTGCTGCCCGTGCCGATAAACGCAAACAGCAGCCAGCCGCCTGCCAGGGCGTTTTGCTCCGGTGCGGCGAGGATAAACCCAAAAGGCACCAGCGCGTAAAAAAGAAAATCGAGAGAAATATCGAGAAAGCCGCCCGCGTCGGTAAGCCCTCTGCGCCGCGCCAGCGCACCGTCCAGACCATCAAGCAGCCTGTTCAACAAAATGGCGACTAGTGCCGCCAGATACCAGCCCAGCGCCAGAAAAGGCAGTGCCAGCACGCCGATGGCAAATCCCACTAATGTTAAACCATCTGGCGTAATGCCCGGTTTATCAAGAACCCGCACGCACTGATGCAACAACGGTTTAATCCGGGGATGAAGATGGCGGTCTAGCACAGGCACTCCTTAAATATAAAGCCTTTCTGATTGAGCAACAGTGCGGATATTATGGCATTTTTCGCTTATCTGCCCGTGTGTAATTTATGAAAATGATTGAAGTTGTTGCCGCCATCATCGAACGTGATGGCAAAATTTTACTCGCGCAACGCCCTGCCCAGAGCGATCAGGCGGGATTATGGGAGTTTGCCGGTGGTAAAATCGAGCCGGATGAAAGCCAGCGGCAGGCGCTGGTGCGTGAGTTAAACGAAGAACTGGGCATCGAAGCAACTGTTGGTGACTATGTTGCCAGCCATCAGCGAGAAGTTTCGGGGCGGATTATCCATCTTCATGCCTGGCACGTACCCGACTTCCACGGGACGTTACAGGCACATGAACATCAGGCGCTGGTCTGGTGCTCACCTGAAGAGGCGCTGCGATATCCGCTGGCCCCTGCTGACATTCCATTATTAGAGGCGTTTATGGCTTCACGCGCCGCCAGACCAGCGGATTAGTGCTTAGGGTTTTGTCATCCCGTTGGCATTGCAGCAGTATTCCTTCGGCTTTAATTACTGCCCCTTCAGAATAATTTTGATCCTGATAAACGCAGCACTGAGTACAGGGCTGCGCTGACTGCCCGCCTGAACTGAACACTTCTGGCGGTACGTTTACCTCCACGTCCGGATGATAATGCGGGTTAGCCAGTGTAATTAATGGAAATGCTAATACTACGGCGATCAATGCTCGACTCACAGGGAACTCCTTAACGTTATTGTCTCTTCTACAGATAACGGTAGCCGGGCGGCAAAACTTTAGCGTCTGAGTTATCGCATTTGGTTATGAGATTACTCTCGTTATTAATTTGCTTTCCTGGGTCATTTTTTTCTTGCTTACCGTCACATTCTTGATGGTATAGTCGAAAACTGCAAAAGCACATGACATAAACAACATAAGCATAATCGTATTAATATATAAGGGTTTTATATCTATGGATCAGACATATTCTCTGGAGTCATTCCTCAACCATGTCCAAAAGCGCGACCCGAATCAAACCGAGTTCGCGCAAGCCGTTCGTGAAGTAATGACCACACTCTGGCCTTTTCTTGAACAAAATCCCAAATATCGTCAGATGTCATTACTGGAGCGTCTGGTTGAACCGGAGCGCGTGATCCAATTTCGCGTAGTATGGGTTGATGATCGCAACCAGGTGCAGGTCAACCGTGCATGGCGTGTGCAATTCAGCTCCGCCATCGGTCCGTACAAAGGCGGTATGCGCTTCCACCCTTCAGTAAACCTTTCCATTCTCAAATTCCTCGGCTTCGAGCAAACCTTTAAAAATGCCCTGACTACTCTGCCGATGGGTGGTGGTAAAGGCGGCAGCGACTTTGATCCGAAAGGGAAAAGCGAAGGCGAAGTTATGCGTTTCTGCCAGGCGCTGATGACTGAACTGTATCGCCACCTGGGCGCGGATACTGACGTTCCGGCAGGTGATATCGGCGTTGGTGGTCGTGAAGTCGGCTTTATGGCGGGGATGATGAAAAAGCTCTCCAACAATACCGCCTGCGTCTTCACCGGTAAGGGCCTTTCATTTGGCGGCAGTCTTATTCGCCCGGAAGCTACCGGCTACGGTCTGGTTTATTTCACAGAAGCAATGCTAAAACGCCACGGTATGGGTTTTGAAGGGATGCGCGTTTCCGTTTCTGGCTCCGGCAACGTCGCCCAGTACGCTATCGAAAAAGCGATGGAATTTGGTGCTCGAGTGATCACTGCGTCAGACTCCAGCGGCACTGTAGTTGATGAAAGCGGATTCACGAAAGAGAAACTGGCGCGCCTTATCGAAATCAAAGCCAGCCGCGATGGTCGAGTGGCAGATTACGCCAAAGAATTTGGTCTGGTCTATCTCGAAGGCCAACAACCGTGGTCTGTACCGGTTGATATCGCCCTGCCTTGCGCCACCCAGAACGAACTGGATGTTGACGCCGCGCATCAGCTTATCGCCAATGGCGTTAAAGCCGTCGCCGAAGGGGCAAATATGCCGACCACCATCGAAGCGACTGAACTGTTCCAGCAGGCAGGCGTACTGTTTGCACCGGGTAAAGCGGCTAATGCTGGCGGTGTAGCAACATCGGGCCTGGAAATGGCGCAAAACGCTGCGCGCCTGGGCTGGAAAGCCGAGAAAGTTGACGCACGTTTGCATCACATCATGCTGGATATCCACCATGCCTGTGTTGAGCATGGTGGTGAAGGTGAGCAAACCAACTACGTGCAGGGCGCGAACATTGCCGGTTTTGTGAAGGTTGCGGATGCGATGTTAAGCCAGGGCGTGATTTAAGACAATTGTGCCGGATACAGCGCAAATGAACTGAACCCCAAAACCTGGACAGTTTCAGTTAACCGGCTTTTTGATACTCAGTCCGGTATTCTACCGGGCTGAGTCCCCCAAGACTGAGTTTTATTCTTTTTTGATTC
>NZ_JBJQKD010000008.1:0-251365 GCF_046487065.1 Escherichia sp. WS2035 | reverse complement strand
GTCCGTTTATATGAATTTGGTGCCCGGACTCGGAATCGAACCAAGGACACGGGGATTTTCAATCCCCTGCTCTACCGACTGAGCTATCCGGGCAACGGGGCGCATTAAACCGTAATCTGCACATCTCGTCAACCTAATTTCAGTAAAAGCGATTCAACTGCTTAAGATTGCGGCAAATCGCTTCTTTTCTGTGTTTCTGTCAGGTCAGTGCACCACCCTGACGGCAGCGGGCGAAGCGCAGGATATCTTCCGCCAGCCGATGTGCGGTGTCGACATCCGCCTGGCTACGATTCACCAGCATTCGGCTTAAACAGCCTTCCAGCACCAGTTCCATCTGCTTTGCTACCATCGCCGGATCGTCAACTTCCAGCGTGGTTAACAGTTCGTGGGTGAAATCGTAGGCCGCGCTTTTTTGCTGATCGGCCAGTTGATGAATAGGGTGGCCAGGATCGGGATAAAACGTACAGGCAGCGATAAACAGACAGCCCGGATAGCGGTTGTTTTTAACGCACTCCGATAACGCCTGATAACGTGCCAGCAACTTTTGTTCGGCGGTTTGCGTTTCGTCCAGCATCAGCTGACGACGCCAGACATCTATCTGTTGGCTAAGATAACGCAGCGCATCGTAGAGGATTGCCTCTTTGTCTGGCCAGAAGCGGCGTAGCTCGTCCAGTGGATAATCCACACGTTCAGCAACCATCTCCAGCGTGGTGTTGGCAATCCCTTGTAATTCTAATAATTTCAGGGCTTCTCCCAGTACATCTTCACGTTGCACGCTATTTTCCTCCGTCTTTCCCACTGCAAGTGTCGTTCACGGTTGGCGATCGCGCAAATGTGCGCTGAAGGTTTCAGCATCCATAAAGCCCGTGACGCGTGCTTGTGGATGCTCCTGGCCTTGTCCGTCAAAAAAGAGAATTGTCGGTAGGCCAAGGACATTAAGATGCTTTAACAGCGCCACATCTTGTGCGTCGTTGGCAGTGACGTTGGCCTGAAGTAAGACCGTATCTGCTAACGCTTTTTGCACCTGCGAGTCGCTGAAGGTGTATTTCTCAAACTCTTTACAGGCGACGCACCAGTCGGCATAGAGATCTAACATCACTGGTTTGCCTTTGGCTTCAACGAGCGCCTGATTTAACTCATCTACCGTTTTGATTTGTGTAAAGTTGAGATGCGTCTGAGTTTGCGCGGTATGTGTTGCACCAAATGCCCAATCCTGAAGTGGGCGTACGCTAACCAATGCCGCTGCCAGCAGGATTATTTGCACCACGCGCATCCAGCCGCGTTTGGCCTGTAGGCTGGTGATAAAGGCCCAGCCAAAGAATGCGACACCAAGCGCCGACCACAAGCGTAATCCCCATATATCACCAATCACTCGCTCCAGCAGGAAGACCGGCAGTGCGAGGATCACAAAACCAAACGCGGTTTTGACTTGTTCCATCCACGGGCCGCTTTTCGGCAGCAAGCGGTTACCAAAGACGGTAATTAGCATCAGCGGCAGGCCCATGCCCAGCGCATAAAGATAAAGCGTGCCGCCGCCCAGCCACATGTTCCCGCTTTGGGCGATATACAGCAGAATCGCGCTAAGCGGTGCAGTGGTGCATGGTGAACAGATCAGTCCGGCAATCGCCCCCATAATAAACACACCGCCAGGTGAGCCGCCCTGTTGGCGATTGCTCATCAGCGTGAGACGTGTTTGCAGCGAAGAGGGGAGTTGCAGAGTAAACAAGCCAAACATTGACATCGCCAGCAAGGTAAAGACGATGGCGAGGCCAATGAGCACGTATGGGTGCTGTAGCGCCGCCTGGAACTGTAACCCTGCGGCGGCAACCACCAGACCCAGCGCCGTGTAAGTCAGCGCCATCCCCTGCACATAAATAAAGGTCAGCAACAATGCTCTGGCAGTGGAAAGCCGCTGTTTACCGCCCAGCACGATGCCAGAAATCAGTGGGTACATTGGCAGCACGCATGGCGTAAAGGCGATACCAATACCGATCAACAACGCCCAGAGCGCGGAAAAGGGCAATTGCGCGGTGGGCTGCTCTTGCTGCGGAACAGACACAGGCTGTGACGCTTCGTTGTTGGCGACCACTTCGCTTAACGGAACGGTTTTGGTTTCTGGCGGATAACAGAAACCGGCATCAGCACAGCCCTGGTAGGTGACAGTTAACGTTGCTCCCGCACTTGCCTGGTTGATGGTTACGGGAAGCGTCAGCCGATCGCGGTAAATCTCGCTTTTGCCGTAAAACTCATCTTCATGCCAGACGCCTTGCGGCAGCTGCACGTCAGCAATTTTCGCGTGTTCCGGCGTAATGCGGATCTGTTTACGGTAGAGGTAGTAACCGTCTTTGATCTGCCAGGTCAGATTAAGGTCATGTTGGTTTTGCTGAAAATCAAAAGCAAAGGCTTGATCCGCGGGGACAAATTGTGAACGTCCCGGCGCGTCGAATAATCCGGCAAAAACGGAAGTGCTGCAAAGTAGCAGGATCAGCGTAAAGATGCGTTGAGCCATGAGAGGTAATCTGTGTCTCCGTGTGTAACAGGTAAAACCAGAAGTTCCGGGGTTTGATATGGATGATGAGACTTCAGGCATTCCAGCAGTGCCTGCTGGTGAGATACGGTAGTTTTTAAAATCATCTGCACTTCGTATTCTTGCTCCAGCTTACCTTCCCAGTAATAGAGAGAGGTAGCGCCGGGGATCAAGGTCGCGCAGGCCGCCAGTTTTTCCGCCAGCACTTTGGCGGCTAAATCCTGGGCTGTCGCTTCATCCGGTGCCGTACATAGCACCACGACAGACGTGGTATTCGAACTTTTTTCATCAAGCATAAACACCTCGCAAGAACAGATGGAACTGCAAGAGAGAGGTCACTATACAACGGACGGGGAAAGGATGTTAGTCGGCGGGAAAGAAAGCGGGGCGTGAACGCCCCGCGATGGGTCATTACAGCATGAAGCTACCCAGCACGAAGCCGAAGCAAACGGCCAGGGCAACACCCAGAGTACCCGGGATGAAGAACGGATGGTTGAAGACGAATTTACCGATACGGGTAGTACCCGTGTCATCCATCTGTACCGCAGCAACCAGCGTCGGGTAGGTCGGCAGAATGAACAGACCAGACACCGCAGCAAAAGAAGCAACAGCGGTCAGCGGAGAAACGTTCAGTGCCAGAGCCATCGGCATCAGTGCTTTTGCGGTTGCAGCCTGAGAGTACAGCAGAGCAGAAGCAAAGAAGAAGATGACGGCCAGCAGCCACGGATGACCCTGAATCACTTCACCAGCGGTATCTTTGATCCAGTCGATGTTGTTGGAAACGAAAGTATCGCCCAGCCACGCAACACCCAGGATACAAATACAGGCGCTCATACCTGCTTTGAAGGTGCTGGAGTTGAGAATGTTGTCGGTATCGACTTTACAGATAACGGTGGTCAGAGTTGCAACGCTGAGCATGATGATCAGGATTGCGTTGGTGGTGTTCATCAGTGGTTTTTCAACCAGACCCATGCTTGGGCTGTTGATGATTGCATAGATAACCACGCCAACTACGCCCAGCAGGAACAGCCAGACGGACGTTTTTGCACCGGATTTGATTTCAATCTGCTTTTCACCGCGCAGTTCAACCAGGCCCTCTTCCAGACGCTTGCGATAAATCGGATCGTCAGAGAGTTTGGAGTTGAACAGCATAGTGACCAGGAAGGACATCACCAGAACCGCCAGCAGGGTGGACGGGATGACCACGGAGAGCAGATGGAGGTAGCTGATGCCATGACCTTCCATCACGGAAGACATGTAAACCACTGCCGCTGAGATTGGCGATGCGGTGATCGCAATCTGCGCGGATACCACTGCAGTAGACAGCGGACGGCAAGGTTTAACGCCTTGTTCCTTCGCAACTTCAGCGATAACTGGCAGTGTCGCCAGAGAGATGTTGCCAGTACCAGCAAAGATAGTCAGGAAATAGGTCACGATCGGTGCGAGGATCGTGATGTATTTCGGGTTACGGCGCAGCAGCTTTTCTGTCTGATGAACCAGATAGTCCAGACCGCCAGCAACCTGCATGGCAGAAATAGCGGCGATAACCGCCATGATAATGGAAATGACATCGAACGGGATGTTACCGGGTTTAACGCCAATAGCGGCAAGAACCAGCACCCCCAATCCGCCTGCAAAACCAATACCTATTCCCCCCAATCTGGCGCCCAAGAAGATCGCCAGCAAAACTATGATGAGTTCTACAACTAGCATATTAGCCTTCCTTGTTTTTTAACAAGTTGATATTAAATTGTTATTTTTAAGTTACTGCTCACAAGAAAAAAGGCACGCCATCTGACGTGCCTTCTTTATTTGTACTACCCTGTACGATTACTGTTCGCTTTCATCAGTATAGCGTTTTGCTTTGTAAGCCGGGTGCATCAGATTCTGTACGGAGAAAATATCGTCAAGTTCCGCTTCAGTCAACAGACCGCGTTCCAGAACGACTTCACGTACACTCTTACCGGTTTCGGCACAGATTTTACCCACGATGTCACCGTTGTGGTGACCGATGAACGGGTTCAGGTAAGTAACGATACCGATAGAGTTGTAAACGTAACCTTCGCACACTTCTTTGTTAGCAGTGATGCCGTTAATGCATTTTTCCAGCAGGTTGTAGCAAGCGTTGGTCAGAATGTGAACGGATTCGAACATGGCCTGGCCAATGACTGGCTCCATAACGTTCAACTGCAGCTGACCTGCTTCTGCTGCCATGGTAACAGTGGTGTCGTTACCGATGACTTTGAAGCATACCTGGTTAACCACTTCCGGAACAACCGGGTTTACTTTAGCTGGCATGATGGAAGAGCCTGCCTGCAGTTCCGGCAGGTTGATCTCGTTCAGGCCGGCACGTGGACCAGAAGAGAGCAAGCGCAGGTCGTTACAGATTTTGGACATCTTCACAGCCAGGCGTTTCAGCGCGCCGTGAACCATAACATAAGCGCCGCAGTCGGAGGTCGCTTCGATCAGGTCTTCAGCCGGTACGCATGGGAAGCCAGTGACTTCAGCCAGTTTTTTCACTGCCAGCGGAGAGTACTCTTTCGGCGTGTTCAGACCAGTACCGATTGCTGTTGCGCCAAGGTTAACTTCCAGCAGCAGTTCAGCGGTACGTTGGATGTTTTTCACTTCTTCTTTCAGCAGGATGCTGAAAGCGCGGAATTCCTGACCGAGGGTCATCGGTACTGCGTCCTGCAGCTGGGTACGACCCATTTTCAGGATGTCCTGGAATTCGACAGCTTTACGTTCAAAGCCTTCACGCAGTTGGTTAATCGCATCTACCAGTTTAATCAGGGAAGAGTAAACTGCGATACGGAAACCGGTCGGGTAGGCGTCGTTAGTAGACTGACATTTGTTAACATGGTCGTTCGGGTTCAGGTACTGATATTCACCTTTCTGGTGACCCATCAGTTCCAGACCGATATTGGCCAGCACTTCGTTGGTGTTCATGTTTACGGAAGTACCTGCGCCGCCCTGGTAGACGTCTACCGGGAACTGATCCATGCATTTTCCGTTGTTCAGGACTTCATCACATGCGGCAATGATGGCATTCGCTACACTTTTAGGAATGGTTTGCAGCTCTTTGTTTGCCATAGCTGCGGCTTTTTTAACCATTACCATACCGCGAACAAATTCAGGAATATCACTGATTTTGTTGTTGCTGATATAGAAGTTTTCAATCGCTCTCAGAGTGTGAACACCATAGTAGGCATCAGCTGGAACTTCCCTGGTACCCAACAGATCTTCTTCGATACGAATGTTGTTTGACATGTGAACCTTCTTTTTCAAGCTGCCAATGATTTGCTTTAAACACACAGAATATATGTGGTTTCGAATGTTTTTCGACCGACGATTATCCCCTGCATCGACCGAATACCCGAGATCATATGCTGCTTGAGGATTTCTACCGTAACCTGGATCACTTTAAGTGTCGGTTTTTACCCCTTAATTATTAATTTGTGAAATGGATCACCGCTTTGGGATTACTACCAAAAATAGTTGCGCAAACATCTTGAAATTTTGCTAATGACCACAATATAAGCTAAACGCGATTCGCAACCCATTCAGGTAGCCGGGTTTAACCGGCTGCTATTACAGGAGAAACCTTTGCGCTGGTTACCTTTTATTGCCATTTTCCTTTATGTCTATATTGAGATTTCAATCTTTATTCAGGTTGCTCATGTATTGGGGGTATTGCTGACCCTCGTGCTGGTTATATTCACGTCAGTTATCGGTATGTCACTGGTACGTAACCAGGGCTTTAAGAATTTCGTGCTGATGCAGCAAAAAATGGCGGCGGGTGAAAACCCAGCGGCGGAGATGATTAAAAGTGTTTCGCTGATCATTGCCGGTTTGCTGCTTTTATTACCGGGCTTTTTCACCGACTTCCTCGGTCTTCTGCTTTTATTGCCGCCGGTGCAAAAGCATCTGACAGTGAAGTTGATGCCGCATTTGCGCTTTTCTCGCATGCCAGGCGGCGGTTTTAGCGCCGGGACCGGTGGCGGTAATACTTTTGATGGTGAGTACCAGCGAAAGGATGATGACCGCGACCGCCTTGATCATAAAGACGATCGCCAGGATTAATGTCGAAACGCCGGATTATGTGGTTATGCCATTTTCCGGCGTTTTTCGTTTTGGCAGAAACAGCCATAACCCCGCCAGCATGATCAGCGCGTAGAGACTTTTCCAGCCGACCATTGCCAGTAACAGAACGCATAATAGCCCGCCAACCACCGCCAGTAGTCGATAACGTCCTTGCAATAATTTACAGCCTGCCAGCATGCATAACAGATAAATCATAATAAAGATGCCATTGGCATAAATAATAAGAGCGTCCAGATTGATCTCTAAAGCATGAATCACCAACGTGCTTACCACGCAGCAGCCGAGCACCGCATTGAGGGCATTATTCGGGATATGGCGAGAAGAGAGGCGTGCCAGGTAGTGGTCAGGATTATGTTGCGCCTGCGACCAGACCAGGCGGGCGAAGCTCTGTATATAAATGTTGAGACTGGCAAAGCAGGCCAGATAGCCAATTACGCAGGCAATCCATAACGCTCCTACACCGAACAACTGCACTACAATTTTGGGAAGCGATGCTGCCGCCGCCATTTGTTCACCATAGGCGTCGAAGTGTAAGACGACTACCGTACAGCCCCAATAGACTAATCCTGCCAGCAGCAGGCCAATCATCAAAGCACGAGGAAAATCACGCTCTGGATTTTTAAATTCCGAGGCAAGATGGGCAAATGCTTCCAGACCGACAAAACACCAGAACATCACTGATAACGCAGCAAATAACCCGGTAAGTTCGATATTTCCTGGCGCAGGGAAGGGGATATTCGCAGGTTTGATATCGCCCGCCCACCAGATAGCGACAATCAGTGCGACGATAAGTCCGGCAATAACTGTTTGTAGATTAGCACTGGAACTGGCACCGCGAGTACCGATATACCACACCAGCGCCAGCGTACCGAGTTCTGCCAACAACAGTTGCCAGCTATGCCAGCCAAACATTGCCTGACCGAATCCGGCAGCAATTTGTAGCGCGGCAGGCAAACCCACGGGAATGACCGATAAAAACAACCAGCCGGTGACTCGCTCAAGCCGCGAACCAAACGCCATACCGACGAAGTGCGCGACGCCGCCTGCGCTGGGATAGTGGCGACCCAGAATCGCAAACACAATCGCAATCGGGAACACTAAGATAATCAAAACGGGCCACGCCCACAGGCTGTTATTGCCTGCTACTAGCGCAGCTAACGCAGGAACGGCAAACACGCCAGTGCCTAATAATGACGTCGATAGCAGGCCGATGCCCTGGGCCAGCCCCAGTTCTTGTTTGAGTCCACTCATGGGTTGATGTCCGATTGCGCCCAAATTTTGGGCAACTGCGTAGATTTTCGATGGTAGCACAATCAGATTTGCTTATGACGGTGATGAAGAAATAGCGATGAAATGTGAGGTGAATCAGGGTTTTCACCCGATTTTGTGCTGATCAGAATTTTTTTTCTTTTTCCCCCTTGAAGGGGCGAAGCCTCATCCCCATTTCTCTGGTCACCAGCCGGGAAACCACGTAAGCTCCGGCGTCACCCATAACAGATACGGACTTTCTCAAAGGAGAGTTATCAATGAATATTCGTCCATTGCATGATCGCGTGATCGTCAAGCGTAAAGAAGTTGAAACTAAATCTGCTGGCGGCATCGTTCTGACCGGCTCTGCAGCGGCTAAATCCACCCGCGGCGAAGTGCTGGCTGTCGGCAATGGCCGTATCCTTGAAAATGGCGAAGTGAAGCCGCTGGATGTGAAAGTTGGCGACATCGTTATTTTCAACGATGGCTACGGTGTGAAATCTGAGAAGATCGACAATGAAGAAGTGTTGATCATGTCCGAAAGCGACATTCTGGCAATTGTTGAAGCGTAATCCGCGCACGACACTGAACATACGAATTTAAGGAATAAAGATAATGGCAGCTAAAGACGTAAAATTCGGTAACGACGCTCGTGTGAAAATGCTGCGCGGCGTAAACGTACTGGCAGATGCAGTGAAAGTTACCCTCGGTCCTAAAGGCCGTAACGTAGTTCTGGATAAATCTTTCGGTGCACCGACCATCACCAAAGATGGTGTTTCCGTTGCTCGTGAAATCGAACTGGAAGACAAGTTCGAAAATATGGGTGCGCAGATGGTGAAAGAAGTTGCCTCTAAAGCGAATGACGCTGCAGGCGACGGTACCACCACTGCAACCGTACTGGCTCAGGCTATCATCACTGAGGGTCTGAAAGCTGTTGCTGCGGGCATGAACCCGATGGACCTGAAACGTGGTATCGACAAAGCTGTTACCGCTGCAGTTGAAGAACTGAAAGCGCTGTCCGTACCGTGCTCTGACTCTAAAGCGATTGCTCAGGTTGGTACCATCTCTGCTAACTCCGACGAAACCGTAGGTAAACTGATCGCTGAAGCGATGGACAAAGTCGGTAAAGAAGGCGTTATCACCGTTGAAGACGGTACCGGTCTGCAGGACGAACTGGACGTGGTTGAAGGTATGCAGTTCGACCGTGGCTACTTGTCTCCTTACTTCATCAACAAGCCGGAAACTGGCGCAGTAGAACTGGAAAGCCCGTTCATCCTGCTGGCTGACAAGAAAATCTCCAACATCCGCGAAATGCTGCCGGTTCTGGAAGCTGTTGCCAAAGCAGGTAAACCGCTGCTGATCATCGCTGAAGATGTTGAAGGCGAAGCACTGGCAACTCTGGTTGTTAACACCATGCGTGGCATCGTGAAAGTTGCTGCGGTTAAAGCTCCGGGCTTCGGCGATCGTCGTAAAGCTATGCTGCAGGATATCGCAACCCTGACTGGCGGTACCGTAATCTCTGAAGAGATCGGTATGGAGCTGGAAAAAGCAACCCTGGAAGACCTGGGTCAGGCTAAACGTGTTGTGATCAACAAAGACACCACCACCATCATCGATGGCGTGGGTGAAGAAGCTGCAATCCAGGGCCGTGTTGCTCAGATCCGTCAGCAGATTGAAGAAGCAACTTCTGACTACGACCGTGAAAAACTGCAGGAGCGCGTAGCGAAACTGGCAGGCGGCGTTGCAGTTATCAAAGTTGGTGCTGCTACCGAAGTTGAAATGAAAGAGAAAAAAGCACGCGTTGAAGACGCCCTGCACGCGACCCGTGCTGCGGTAGAAGAAGGCGTGGTTGCTGGTGGTGGTGTTGCGCTGATCCGCGTAGCGTCTAAACTGGCTGACCTGCGTGGTCAGAACGAAGACCAGAACGTGGGTATCAAAGTTGCACTGCGTGCAATGGAAGCTCCGCTGCGTCAGATCGTCCTGAACTGCGGCGAAGAACCGTCTGTTGTTGCTAACACCGTTAAAGGCGGCGACGGCAACTACGGTTACAACGCAGCAACTGAAGAATACGGCAACATGATCGATATGGGTATCCTGGATCCAACCAAAGTAACCCGTTCTGCTCTGCAGTACGCGGCTTCTGTGGCTGGCCTGATGATCACCACCGAGTGCATGGTTACCGACCTGCCGAAAAACGATGCAGCTGACTTAGGCGCTGCTGGCGGTATGGGCGGCATGGGTGGCATGGGCGGCATGATGTAATTGCCCTGCACCTCGCAGAAATAAACAAACCCCCGGGCAGAAATGTCTGGGGGTTTTTCTTTTGGTCATCTTTCTAGTATAAGATTCAGACACGGACGACGCGAGTGGCGTCCAGCTCATTGATTATGGGGAATAACATGCACGTAAAATACTTAGCAGGGATTGTCGGTGCCGCGCTACTGATGGCGGGTTGTAGCTCCAGCAACGAATTGAGTGCTGCCGGTCAGAGTGTACGCATTGTGGACGAGCAACCAGGTGCAGAGTGCCAGCTGATTGGTACTGCAACAGGTAAGCAAAGCAACTGGCTTTCCGGGCAACACGGAGAAGAAGGCGGTTCTATGCGCGGCGCAGCAAACGATCTGCGCAACCAGGCGGCTGCAATGGGCGGTAACGTGATTTATGGCATCAGCAGCCCGTCGCAGGGAATGTTGTCCAGTTTTGTCCCGACGGATAGCCAGATTATCGGTCAGGTTTATAAGTGCCCGAACTGATGTGATCCAGAGGCTGGATACTTCCAGCCTCGTAGTAAAACAGATAAGATTATTTCGCCTGTGGTGCAGTTTTGCTGGTGGATTGAACACGTAAGTGATGCAGCGCGCGTAAGCATTGATCCTGGGTTAGCGGTTGGGCGTTATTTGCCGCTACGGTGCGAACATAGACCTGACATGGCACACCCGCGAGTTTTTTCAGTCGGGGGCTGAAATCAAGCATTCGGCGAGTGATCGCCTCCACTTCTTTACCCGGCGTTGCTTCACGCGTTTTCACCACTGCGCCGCTAAATTGTTCTTTGCCACTTTCATCTTTAAAGCGGTAAAGCACCGCCAGATAATGGTTGAACAAGTTATGTTTCCATTCCGGTTGGGAATAGGTGTCATATTCCAGATTACCATCATCCTGGCAGTCGACATCATATAACGGCAGGAAATCTAACAGTGAGGTAATACGTAATGCCAGTTCACGCATTTCCGCATTATTAATTGCATGAATGATTGCTCGCGCCAGCATTTCAATCTGCAACTCATTGACGACTAACTCACATTTGCTACCGTCATGTAGTGTTAATACGAAGGTAAGATTTTCGCCCTGATCATCGGTAAGTTCCAGCGTGTTAACCCGACGATTAATATCGGCATTTTTAAGCTCATCAACCAGAATTTCTGGGATATTTTCTGCCATTTTCTTAATGACTTTATCGCGAGCTTGTTCATACTGAAGGCGTGCAGCAGCATCCAGTTTATGCTTTTGATGCAGACGACTTTCCAGCGCAATCAGAAGGTCGCGCAATTCCATGGCAGACATAAAGAACAACGATTCTTTATTGCGAGGTTCTTTAATTTTCAGCGCCAGTGCAATGAAATTATTACTCTTGCGAATAACACCGGTATTAACACCCTTGATGCTTATGGCCATGTAGGTTCTCCCTAACCATTTCTCAATTAAATAATTAATTTTAGTTTATAAGCCAGATAAATGGGCTTGGTAGTAATAGTTGTTAAAATAACATAAATAGCCGTGCTCACTCTATATAAACAGAAAAGAAAGGTTAATTATTGGTGTCGGTTATATAAATAGTAATAACAGCAATGTATATGAATAATTAAAGGTTATGCAACGGGCAAAGATTAAACTTCCCTGTTTAATCAGTTACTGCTGGCGTAGCTGGAGATCCAGCGGTGTTTTGCTGGGTTCGCCGCCAATTTCTCGCGCCAGTTTAGGCACCAGATATCCCGACACCAGTGTCAGCAACTCACGCATAATCTGCCGTGCTTCGTCATCACTCACCATAAAATGCGCCGCGCCCTGTACTTTATCGAGCACATGCAGGTAATACGGCATCACACCCGCATCGAACAACGCATTACTCAGGTTTGCCAGCGTTTGCGCGTTATCGTTCACACCACGTAACAGAACGCTCTGGTTCAGCAAAGTAACGCCTACCCGGCGCAACTTAGCCATCGCCTGACGGAATGTTTCATCTACCTCATTGGCATGGTTAATGTGATTCACCAGCAAGATTTGCAGCGTAGAATGAGAAAAGCGTTCAACCAGCGCATCTGTGATGCGTGCCGGGATCACAATCGGCAGACGGCTGTGAATCCGCAGACGTTTGATATGCGGGATGGCTTCCAGTTGTGTGAGCAACCAGTCCAGCTCGTGATCTTTCGCCATCAGCGGATCGCCGCCGGAGAAAATCATCTCGTCCAGTTCCGGATGCGCAGCAACATACTCAAGTGCAGTCTGCCAGTTACGCTTGTTGCCCTGATTTTCGGCATAGGGGAAGTGGCGACGGAAGCAATAGCGGCAATTTACCGCGCAGCCGCCTTTGACCAGCAAAAGCGCCCGGTTGTGGTATTTATGCAACAAACCTGGCACTACGCTGTGCTGTTCTTCCAGCGGGTCGGTGGAGAATCCGGGCGCGACAACAAACTCATCTTGCGAGGTAATTACCTGACGCAAAAGCGGATCGTTCGGATTGCCTTTCTCCATGCGATCGATAAATGAGCGGGGCACACGCAGGGCAAACAGCTTTTTGGCGCTGCGTCCGGCCAACAGTTTTTCGTCCGCGTCTATATTCAAAAGACGCAGAAGTTCATCAGGATCGGTCACAACATCGGCAAGTTGCGTTAACCAATCTTCTCTGGATGGGGTATTTAGGGTTACAATATGCGCCATTTTGTGGCTTAGCTACCAATTAACAAATTTCAGAGGGCCTTATGGCAACGTACTATAGCAACGATTTTCGTGCTGGTCTTAAAATCATGTTAGACGGCGAACCTTACGCGGTTGAAGCGAGTGAATTCGTAAAACCGGGTAAAGGCCAGGCATTTGCTCGCGTTAAACTGCGTCGTCTGCTGACCGGTACTCGCGTAGAAAAAACCTTCAAATCTACTGATTCCGCTGAAGGTGCTGATGTTGTCGATATGAACCTGACTTACCTGTACAACGACGGTGAGTTCTGGCACTTCATGAACAACGAAACTTTCGAGCAGCTGTCTGCTGATGCAAAAGCAATTGGCGACAACGCCAAATGGTTGCTGGATCAGGCAGAGTGTATCGTAACTCTGTGGAATGGTCAGCCGATCTCCGTTACTCCGCCGAACTTCGTTGAACTGGAAATCGTGGATACCGATCCGGGCCTGAAAGGTGATACCGCAGGTACTGGCGGCAAACCGGCTACCCTGTCTACTGGCGCTGTGGTTAAAGTTCCGCTGTTTGTACAAATCGGCGAAGTCATCAAAGTGGATACCCGCTCTGGTGAATACGTCTCTCGCGTGAAGTAATGCGGTTGTGGTGCGGCCTGCAGGCTGCACCATCACTTATTCAGGTTAGAGATGATGAAACGCCTTATCGTTCTTGTTTTGCTTGCCAGCACGCTGCTTACGGGCTGTAACACCGCTCGAGGTTTCGGCGAAGATATCAAACACCTCGGCAACTCCATCTCCCGCGCTGCCAGCTAATTTTTCTTCTCTTCCGAAAAATCATCAGATTTCCGTCATTTTTGGCGATGTTGTCTATTATTAATTTGCTATAGGCAAACATAAATAACATTACCTAAAAGGAAGACGTTATGGTGAAGAAGACAATTGCAGCGATCTTTTCTGTTCTGGTGCTTTCAACAGTATTAACTGCCTGCAACACCACGCGTGGCGTTGGTGAAGACATTTCTGATGGCGGTAACGCGATTTCTGGCGCAGCAACGAAAGCGCAGCAATAAGCAATAACGGTACGACAGCTGTGTCGTGCCGTTTGTTTTTTCTGCGATAGTTACATAGGTAATAGTTGAAATTCCCCTGCCACCTGGCAAAATATCCGTTCAACCATCAGCTTTGCAGGACGACCTGCAAACGCGTCTTTTCACCGGGGACGGCCCCAATTTTCCGGAGCCTGATATGTCCTGGATTATCTTAGTTATTGCTGGTCTGCTGGAAGTGGTATGGGCCGTTGGCCTGAAATATACCCACGGCTTTAGTCGTTTGACGCCAAGTGTTATTACCGTGACGGCGATGATTGTCAGTATGGCGCTACTTGCCTGGGCGATGAAATCGTTACCAGTAGGGACGGCTTATGCCGTGTGGACGGGTATTGGCGCAGTCGGCGCGGCCATCACCGGCATTGTGTTGCTCGGTGAGTCCGCTAACCCGATGCGTCTGGCGAGTCTGGCGTTAATCGTATTGGGGATTATTGGTCTGAAACTCAGCACTCATTAACTACCGGGCTGCTGTACCCAAATAAACTTACTGACATCAAACCCTTCCCGGGTCGCGACTGCCAGCATCTCCTGTTTCACTTCGTCAGAAATGGTTGGCGTGCGGGAGAGTATCCACAGGTAGTCGCGGTCCGGGCCGCAAACCAGCGCATGGCGGTATTCCCGATCGAGTGCAATAACGTTATAACCGCCATAGAAAGGACCAAAGAATGACACTTTCAGCGCAGCGCGAGTTGGTGCGCCGGTAAAGTACGCTTTCCCTTCACTCTGCTGCCACATTTCTCTGTCAGGGTTATAGCCTTTATTAATGACATTCAGGCCGCCGTCATCACGCAGGCTGTATGTTGCGGTGACTTTTTCCAGTCCACGTTCAAAGCGGTGATCAAAACGGGCAATCTCATACCAGGTGCCGAGATAGCGTTTAGCGTCGAAATTATTCACTACGGTCACGCCACGCGGCGGTGTAGGAGAACTGCAGGCAACGACCAGAAATGCAGCTGTCGCTGCGGCAACGAGAGGGAGCAGGCGCATAAATGTTTCCTTACTGGTTTTTTTCTAAGTGTAGATGACAGCAAGGAAAAGCGGAGAAAAGGTCCGAAAATTCGGACCCGATGAAATTTTACTGTAGAGTGTTGAGAATCTGCCAGGCGGCGGTAACTCTCGCTGGATTGGGATAGTTTTTGTTAGCCAGCATCACGATACCCAGCTCTTTTTCTGGAATAAACGCGACATAGCTACCAAATCCGCCGGTCGCCCCCGTTTTATGTACCCATGATGCGCGTACTGCAGGAGTTGGGGGCGTAATCGGTTTTACGGGGCGTGCTGCCAGTGCAATTTTATTGTCACTGCCGTTAATGATGATGTCAGGATTTACCGGCCAGTCCAGCATTTCCCAGCCCAGACCCTGATACATATCGCCGGTTTGCCAGTAGCGAGATTGTGCCAGTTGTATCCCTTGTTGAAGTATTTTCTCATTGATATCAAGGGGTTTTAAATTGCTTTGCACCCAGCGGGCCATATCTTCAATGGTCGACTTCACACCATAAGCTTCAGCATCTAACGCCCCTGGCGAAACATGTACTGCCTTACCTTCGCGATATCCCCAGGCGTAGTTCTTTTCTTCTGCGGACGGTACATTAATCCACGTATGATTGAGTTTGAGTGGCTGGAAGACACGAGTTTTCATCGCCTGCTCAAAACTCAAACCAGACGGCTTCACAGCCAGTGCGCCGAACAAACCGATACTGGAGTTGGCATACAGACGTTGTGTTCCTGGAGCCCATGCAGGCTGCCAGTTTTGATAGAAGCGCAGCAAGTCGCTTGAGGATTTCACCTCATCCGGCACCTGCAATGGCAGGCCGCCAGCGGTGTAGGTTGCGAGATGTAATAGTGTGATCCCATTCCACTGTTTAGCGGTAAGTTCAGGCCAGTATTTTGTTGTGGGATCGCTTAACTTGATTTCCCCTCGAGCAATAGCGTCGCCACCAAGCACGCCCGTAAATGTTTTGCTGACCGAACCTAACTCAAACAACGTTTGCTGTGTGACGGGCTGCTTTTTGGCGATGTCCGCATAGCCCCAGGTAAAGTAATAAGGTTTACCCTGATAAATTACCGCTACCGCCATACCGGGGATCCTTTGTTGCTCTATAAGCGGGGTAATTGTGCGATGCACAATATCGTTGATTTGTTGAGGGGCGGCAAATGTGGAGCAAGAGGCGGTAATTAATAAGGTGCAGAGCGTCGTTTTGAACATAGGGTCTGGTTTCCATACAAAACGGCCCGCCATAGGCGGGCCGGATTTACATTGGCGATGCGTTAGATTGTAACGACACCAATCAGTGTGACAACTGTCAGGATAGCAGCCAGACCGTAGAAAACCCATTTACCCGCAGGTACGTGGATTTTCAGATCGTGCATCGCGTGGTGCATTCGGTGTAAACCACACCACAGCGGCAGAACGATCATCAGGAACAGGAATACGCGACCAATGAAGCTCTGCGCGAACGCCAGAACGCGCTCGTAGCTCAGCGCATCACCTGGAAACAGCCCTAGCGGTAGCAGAATACCAACCAGTAGGATCATCACCGGCGCAATGATGGCGCTCCACATACCACCGGCCCCGAAGAGGCCCCAGAATACCGGTTCATCAGAACGCTTTGGATTTGGATTAATCATCTCAGGCTCCTTACCAGTACAGGGCAACAAACAGGATTACGATGGTGGCAACCACAGTTACCGCCCAGAGACTTTTGATAATTGGCTCTGGTCCCATTTTTTCGTCTTTTACAATGATATTGGCCGCTTTTGGTGCCAGCTCAAACCAGGTTTTGGTGTGCAGTAGGGCTGCCGCCAGAGTGATCAGGTTAATGATCACGATAACCGGGTTTTGTAAAAAGTCGACGAATCCCGCCCAGGCTTCCGGGCCATTTTTCAGGGCAAACAGCCCGAAAATCAGTTCAATGCTGAACCACACAGCCGGAACTGCCGTGCCTTCGCGCAGCATGTAAAAGCGATAAAACGGCAATTTTTTCCACCAGGTGGACGTCATTGGCCGTACATACGGTTTACGTTTAGTCGTCATGTTGCACTCCTTAGCGTGGTTTCAGGGTCGCGATAAGAAAGTCTTTCGAACTTTCTACTTTGCCCTGCTGAATGGCCGCAGCCGGATCGACGTGTTTCGGGCAGACTTCGGAGCAGTAGCCCACGAAAGTACAGCTCCATACGCCGTTCTGGCTGTTCAACTGCGCCATACGCTCCTTCTTACCGTGGTCGCGGCTATCTTCGTTATAACGATGCGCCAGCGTAATGGCAGCCGGACCGATGAACTCTGGGTTCAGGCCAAACTGCGGGCACGCGGCGTAGCACAGACCACAGTTGATGCAACCGGAGAACTGGTGATACTTCGCCATCTGCGCCGGGGTCTGGATGTTAGTACCCTGATCCGCGGTGCGGGAGTTGCCGATGATGTACGGTTTGATCGCTTCCAGACTTTCGATGAAGTGGGTCATATCGACCACCAGATCGCGTTCAATCGGGAAGTTAGCTAACGCTTCAACCTTCATACCGTCGGTGTAATCACGCAGGAAGGTTTTACATGCCAGTTTTGGCACGTTGTTAACCATCATGCCGCAGGAGCCACAAATCGCCATACGGCAGGACCAGCGGTAGCTCAGGTCCGGTGCCAGGTTGTCTTTGATGTAGCCCAGCGCATCCAGTAATGAGGTAGTTGCGTCATAAGGCACTTCATAGAATGCGCTATGCGGTGCGGTATCGACTTCCGGGTTATAGCGCACCACCTCAATTTTCAGGTTTTTCATCTCAGCCATTCGCCTTCTCCTTCTTATTGGCTGCTTCCGCCTTATCGGCTGCATCCGCTTCGCCACCGTAAACACGTTTAGCTGGCGGCAGCGTAGTAATCTTCACGTCGCTGTACTCCAGGCGAGTCGTGCCATCAGCATCGCGGAAGGCGAGGGTGTGTTTGAGGAAGTTGACGTCGTCACGCTCGGTGCAACCTTCGTCCAGACGCTGGTGCGCGCCGCGGGACTCTTTACGTGCCATTGCGGAGTGCGCCATACATTCAGCAACGTTCAGACCGTGGCCCAGCTCAATGGTGTAGAGCAGGTCGGTGTTGAACACGCTGGAAGTGTCGGTGATGCGCACGCGCTTGAAGCGTTCCTGCAGCTCTGCCAGCTTGTCGATGGTTTTCTGCATCAGTTCCGGCGTACGGTAGATACCGCAGCCTTCTTCCATGGCCATGCCCATTTCGTCGCGGATCTTAGCCCAGTTTTCGCCGCCATCCTGGTTAACCAGATCTTTCAGACGTTGTTCAACGCCAGCTGCCTGCGCTTCAATTGCCGCTTCGTTGCCATTACCGGCAGTTGCTGCACGCTCTGTCGCTTGTTCACCGGCCAGACGACCGAAGACCACCAGTTCCGCCAGCGAGTTGGAGCCCAGACGGTTCGCACCGTGCAGACCAACAGAGGAACATTCACCCACGGCGAACAGACCTTTAATGCGGGTTTCACAGTTCTGATCGGTTTCGATACCGCCCATGGTGTAGTGTGCGGTCGGACGTACCGGAATCGGTTCTTTAACCGGATCGACGCCAACGTACGCTTTCGCCAGTTCGCAGATGAACGGCAAACGTTCATGCAGTTTTTTCTCGCCAAGGTGACGCAGGTCGAGATAAACCACATCGCCACGCGGCGTGGAGATGGTGTTGCCTTTACGCCATTCGTGCCAGAAGGCCTGAGAAACTTTGTCGCGTGGACCCAGTTCCATATATTTGTTTTTCGGCTCGCCCAGCGGAGTTTCCGGGCCCATGCCGTAATCTTGCAGATAACGGTAGCCATTTTTGTTGACCAGAATACCGCCTTCACCGCGGCAGCCTTCGGTCATCAGGATACCGGAACCTGGTAGACCGGTTGGGTGATACTGAACGAATTCCATGTCACGCAGCGGAACGCCGTGGCTTAGCGCCATACCCATACCGTCACCGGTAACGATGCCGCCGTTGGTGTTGTAACGATAAACGCGACCTGCACCGCCGGTAGCCATAACGACCGCGTTAGCACGGATCTGCACCAGCGTGCCTTCCATCATGTTCATTGCTACCAGGCCGCGAACATGACCATCATCAACTAGAATATCCAGCACGAAATGTTCGTCGAAACGC
Source organism: Escherichia sp. WS2035 (assembly GCF_046487065.1). NCBI lineage: Bacteria > Pseudomonadati > Pseudomonadota > Gammaproteobacteria > Enterobacterales > Enterobacteriaceae > Escherichia > Escherichia sp. WS2035. The sequence goes on along the minus strand of NZ_JBJQKD010000008.1, from coordinate 232,345 downwards.
TGGATCTGCGGGAATTGCAGAGAGGTCTGGAACAGCGTGTGCAGCATATGGAAGCCGGTCTTATCGGCGGCGAACCAGGTGCGCTCGATTTTCATGCCGCCGAAGCGACGTACGTTGACGCTACCATCCGGGCGACGGCTCCATGGGCACCCCCACAGTTCCAGTTGGGTCATTTCGGTTGGGCAGTGGTGGACGAAATAATCCACGACATCCTGCTCACACAACCAGTCGCCACCCGCTACTGTATCGTGAAAGTGATATTCGAAGCTGTCATGATCCTGCGCGACAGCGGCGGAGCCCCCTTCTGCAGCAACGGTATGGCTACGCATCGGGTATACTTTTGAGATTAGTGCGATTTTTGCATTTGGATTTGCCTGCGCGGCAGCAATTGCAGCACGTAATCCCGCGCCACCGGCGCCTACAATGGCAAGATCGGCTTGAAAGGTTTGCACGACATTCCTCCAGATTGTTTTTATCCCACAGCCCCGTACTTCAGGGTAAGTGCCTGAAAGTTACGGTCTGCGAACGCTATTCCACTGCTCCTTTATAGGTACAACAGTATAGTCTGATGGATAAGTCTGAAATTTGACGAGATCGATTTTTTTAGTGCGCAAGAGGGCTAAATTATCACTGAAGATGATTAATTTAATTACTAAACCATCAGATCGTGCTTTTTTTAGTCACTGCCCACCGTTGTGTTATTCCTGCGTAAAATTTGTCTCGCCGTCGCGTTGCGAGTAGACTTCGTGCCCTTGTCAAAAACTGGAGATTTAACTATGAGCGAAACGGCATCCTGGCAGCCGAGCGCATCCATTCCTAACTTATTAAAACGCGCGGCGATTATGGCGGAGATCCGTCGTTTCTTTGCCGATCGTGGAGTGCTGGAGGTGGAGACGCCTTGTATGAGCCAGGCGACGGTAACCGATATTCATTTGGTCCCGTTTGAGACACGTTTCGTTGGCCCCGGGCATTCGCAGGGGATGAATCTCTGGTTAATGACCAGCCCGGAATACCATATGAAGCGCCTGCTGGTTGCCGGTTGTGGGCCGGTATTCCAGCTGTGCCGCAGCTTCCGTAATGAAGAGATGGGGCGTTATCACAACCCTGAGTTCACTATGCTTGAGTGGTATCGACCGCACTATGATATGTACCGGTTGATGAACGAGGTGGACGATCTCTTGCAACAGGTGCTGGACTGTCCGGCAGCAGAAAGCCTTTCTTATCAACAAGCTTTCTTGCGTTATCTGGAAATTGACCCACTCTCTGCCGACAAAACGCAACTGCGGGAAGTGGCAGCGAAACTGGATTTGAGCAACGTTGCCGATACTGAAGAAGACCGCGACACGCTTCTACAATTGCTGTTTACCTTTGGCGTAGAGCCAAATATTGGCAAAGAAAAACCGACCTTTGTGTACCACTTTCCAGCCAGCCAGGCATCACTGGCGCAAATCAGTACCGAAGATCATCGGGTCGCTGAACGCTTTGAGGTTTATTATAAAGGTATTGAGCTGGCGAATGGTTTCCATGAATTGACGGATGCCCGTGAGCAGCAACAACGCTTTGAACAAGATAACCGTAAGCGCGCGGCGCGCGGTTTGCCGCAGCACCCCATTGACCAGAATCTGATTGAAGCCTTGAAAGTCGGTATGCCTGACTGTTCCGGCGTGGCATTAGGTGTTGATCGTCTGGTGATGTTGGCGCTGGGCGCGGAGACACTGGCTGAAGTCATCGCCTTTAGCGTTGACCGGGCATAATTCTGAAAAATTACTGAATTAACAGCGAAGAATGGCGTGATAAGCGCCATTCTGTAGCATATGTTTTCATTTTTCCGCTAAAGGCCACAATTTAAGACTGGATATTTGATATCATCCAGGTATCAATTCTGTATTGGTTTTTACGCTGCCCGCTCAATGTTGGGCAGTGCAGTTCAGTGGGCGCGTTTTATACACGCGCTGAAATGAAGGATGGTTTCATGCCTCACTCGATAAAAAAGATGAGTCTGATAGGACTCATATTGATGATCTTTACTTCTGTATTTGGATTTGCCAATAGCCCATCGGCTTATTACTTAATGGGTTATAGTGCGATTTCCTTTTATATATTTTCTGCATTGTTATTCTTTATTCCATTCGCCTTAATGATGGCTGAAATGGGAGCTGCTTATCGCAAAGAAGAAGGCGGTATCTATTCCTGGATGAATAATAGTGTCGGACCACGTTTTGCCTTCATTGGTACGTTTATGTGGTTTTCCTCTTATATCATCTGGATGGTGAGTACCTCCGCGAAAGTTTGGGTACCGTTCTCAACATTCCTCTACGGTAGCGACATGACCCAGCACTGGCATATTGCCGGACTGGAGCCTACGCAGGTGGTTGGTCTGCTGGCAGTGGCATGGATGATTCTGGTCACCGTCGTTGCTTCAAAAGGGATTAATAAAATTGCCCGCATTACTGCGGTGGGCGGTATTGCAGTAATGTGTCTGAATTTAGTATTGCTGTTAGTAAGCATTACTATTTTGTTATTAAATGGTGGGCATTTCGCGCAGGATATTAATTTCCTTGCATCACCGAACCCAGGTTATCAGTCCGGTCTGGCAATGCTATCGTTTGTGGTATTTGCCATTTTTGCCTATGGCGGAATTGAAGCGGTTGGTGGTCTGGTTGATAAAACGGAAAATCCAGAAAAGAACTTTGCCAAAGGTATTGTTTTTGCCGCTATTGTTATTTCAATCGGTTATTCGCTGGCAATATTTTTATGGGGCGTCAGCACAAACTGGCAGCAGGTATTAAGTAATGGTTCCGTTAACCTCGGCAATATTACCTATGTGCTGATGAAGAGCCTCGGGGTGACGCTGGGTAACGCACTGCATTTGTCACCTGAAGCGTCATTGTCGCTGGGCGTATGGTTTGCGCGTATTACCGGACTGTCGATGTTCCTCGCTTATACCGGTGCGTTCTTTACGCTTTGCTATTCACCGCTGAAAGCCATCATCCAGGGGACGCCGAAAGCATTGTGGCCGGAACCGATGACGCGCCTGAATGCGATGGGGATGCCGTCTATCGCCATGTGGATGCAGTGTGGGTTGGTTACTGTCTTCATCCTGCTGGTTTCGTTTGGTGGCGGTACCGCATCGGCGTTCTTTAACAAGCTGACGCTGATGGCGAACGTGTCTATGACGCTTCCTTACCTGTTCCTCGCGCTGGCTTTCCCGTTCTTTAAAGCACGTCAGGATCTCGACAGACCGTTTGTGATTTTCAAAACGCGTATGTCGGCAATGATTGCGACAGTGGTTGTCGTACTGGTGGTGACATTTGCGAACGTCTTCACCATCATTCAACCTGTGGTTGAAGCCGGAGACTGGGACAGCACATTGTGGATGATTGGCGGCCCTGTCTTCTTCTCGCTGTTAGCGATGGCGATTTACCAGAACTATTGCAGCAGAGTGGTAAAAAATCCGCAGTGGGTGGCTGAGTAATCAAATGCCCTATCGTCGGCCTGACGATAGGGCGTAATGACAGGGAATTAGTGAGATTTCGTATGCGCTATAGCGAAATTAAACTATGGGTTACCTCATGAGTGCGCGCATGTCTGTCTTGTGCTGCATCTGGTTCATTGTGGCGTTCCTCTGGATAACCATTACCTCCGCGCTGGACAAAGAGTGGATGATTGATGGACGCGGGATTAACAACGTCTGTGATGTTTTGATGTATCTCGAAGATGACGATACTCGCGATGTCGGTGTGATAATGACGTTACCGCTCTTTTTCCCTTTTCTCTGGTTCGCTTTGTGGCGAAAAAAACGCGGCTGGTTTATGTACGCCACCGCGCTGGCTATTTTCGGCTACTGGTTGTGGCAGTTTTTTCTGCGCTATCAGTTTTGCTTGTGAGCCGGATGGGTTCATCCGGCCACAAAGACCTTACAAACTTCCCGCCTGACGACCTTTGCCCGCAGAAGTTAATGTTCTCCCCGTTTGTTTACCATTCAGGCTTTCCAGACGCATCTGGAAGGGCGGGAATGGCATATCGATACCGTGGGCGTGGAAGCCAGCCAGAATCAGCTGGTGAATCTCATGGCGTAGCGGCATACGGTGACCCATCTCAGCGGCGTAAATACGCAGCTCGAAAATCTGAATCCCCTGCTGCAGATCCACCAGGAAGACTTCCGGCGCCGGGTTGTCGATCACCAGCGAGCAGCGACGCGCTGCGGTGAGCAGGATTTCCGTCACTTCTTCACTGTTGGCATTGGCAGGGGCCGGAATCGTCAACACCACGCGCGTGACCGAGTCAGAGAGCGACCAGTTGATAAACTGCTCGGTAATAAACGCCTTGTTCGGCACGATAATTTCTTTGCGGTCCCAGTCGCTGATGGTGGTGGCGCGGGTGTTAATTTTCGTCACACTACCGGTAAGATCGCGGATCGTTACCGTATCGCCAATGCGAATCGGTTTTTCGAACAGGATAATCAGGCCAGAGATAAAGTTGGCGAAAATTTCCTGCAAACCAAAACCGAGACCAACACCGAGCGCGGCGACCAGCCACTGCAATTTCGACCACTCAATACCAATCATCGAGAAGCCGACCAGCCCGCCAATTAGCATCAGCAGATATTTGGTGATGGTGGTGATGGCGTAGCCCGTACCCGGCGTTAAATCCAGGTGCTGCAGAATCGCCAGTTCCAGCAGCGCGGGCAGGTTGCGCACCAGCTGCGTGGTGATGATAAACACCAGAATGGCAATCAGCACCGCACCGAGGGTAATCGGCTCCAGGCTTTCTACGCCCTGTACCGTGGAAGTGACATCCCACAGCGAAATATTTTCGAGGAAGCCGAAAGCGGAATGGATTTCTGACCACAGCACAATGACCGAAAGCAGGGCGATCAACATCAAAATTGAGCGCACCAGCCGCAAGGATTGCGCACTGATGGCATCGAGATCGACTTCGCTTTCATCGACTTCAATTGCTCCTTCCGGGCTACTGTGATGATGCGCTTCCTCTTCGCCACGCGCACGCTGCGCTAACATCTCTGCCCGGCGATGCTTTGCCCGGTCAAACGCCAGCCTGCGGCGCTGGATCAGCATCCAGCGGCGGATAACGTGATAAACCACCAGTAGCAGGAACCAGATGGCAACCGAGGTTTCAAGCCTCGCTAACAGCGCCTGCGCCGTTGCCAGATAACCCACCGCCGACGCCAGAATGGCAACCAGAGGTGCGCCAATCATCATGTTCCACAGCATATGGTTGGTAATGTTGTCGCCGCTGCCTTCTTTGTTGAGATACAGCGGGATCCCGGCCTTTTTCAGGCTGAGGGTGACCACCGCCAGCGCACCGCAAATGAGGATAAAGCAAAGCCGTCCCAGCGAACCGGAAAATTCGCGGTCGTCGAGGTTATCGAACATCATCAGCGCCATAATCAGCGGCACAATAAGCCCGATGCTCATCAGGTAGTAACGCATCCCACGGGAAACACGTTCGCGCGGCCAGCCAAAATGAGCGATAAACAAGCCGTTCGGGCGAGCAAAGGTGGCGCAAATCATCACTACCCACAGCAGCGGCACGGTGGCTGTTACGCCATCACCAATCGCGACCGCCAGCGGATAAGGCCACGCCTCGCGCAAGCCGTAACCCAGCGTCATCCACAGCACAGGCAGCGGTGACGCGACGAGAATCGACCAGAAAAGAGTGCGTAACGTCAGCCAGAAGTGATCCTGAGTCACTTTGCCGACTTTCGCCGCCGAACGTTCAAGAAAACGGGTGAAATAGCGGCGCGAGTAAATACTGCAACCGACCAGAATCAACGCGCCAAACAGCGGCAAAATCGTCTCTTTACTGGTCAGCATCATCACACTGGCTTTGCCCAACTGACTGAAGGTGTCCAGCGAAATGAGACGACGCAGATCCTGGGCGATTTCCAGCGGCCAGGCGATGGTCATCGGGCGCACGTCAGAGGTCCAGAACAGATAGCGGTGCGTCGCTTCGTTCACCTCTTTCAGTGCATCCTCCAGTTGCCCGTTGGAGACTTTCAGCTTGGTCAGCTCCAGCAGTAGCGTGTCGCCACCCTGCAACAATGAGTTCAGCAACTCACGCTGAGTGCGTAGCTGTGCTTCCAGAATACGGTTTTGCTCAGCGGTCAGCGGCTGACCGTCGGCCTGATGGATTTGCCGTAGCAGCGGCTGTTTATTAAGCAGATCCTCATAACGTAACCGTTGCACACGTAACTGCGCCATTTCGGTATCAAGCTGTTGTGGTTTTGGCATTTCCGGTAGCCGTGCCACCTGCGCCCGCAACGCTTCGCCGAGCAGGTTAGATGATCCCAGCCATTGCGACTGTTCACGCAGCGTATTCAACGCCTGCCGGACCTGTAACGTCTGGCTGGCAGCCTGACGCTGTTGCGAGGCAACGAGATCCATCCGCTGCGCCTGTTGATTCAGTGCCGCCGATAGTTCGCGGTTAATTTTAAACTGGGCGACGATATCTTTTGGCAAATCGGCGCTACTTTCCGCCAGTTGCTCGGTACTTTCCAGCGCCCGTTCCGCTTCCAGTTGGCGTTGACTATTCAACTGGTTGCGTAGTGCTTGCAAATATGCATCCAGCTGCTGGCTCTCTTTTTCGGCCAGCTCTGAGCGCAAGCGCGCTAATTCCTGGCGGTTATTGGCAGATAGCTGCGCCAGCTCCAGTTCATCAACGAGCGCTTTCAGACGTGCGGAGTCAGACTGCAACGCGAAATTTTGTGCCTGATTGAGCGGGGTATTGCCGGTAAGCGTCCCCAGGCGGCGCTCGATTTCATTCAACTGACGGCGGGCATCGGTTTGCTGTTGCGGCAGTTGATTCAGGGAATCGGCAATCTCGCGGGCGCGCTCCTGCTCTTGCTGGGCCTGACGGCTTTTATCCAGCAACTGACTGCTGATCTGGAGAATTTCCTGATTCAGCGCATCGTTAGACATTCCCGGCGACACGCTGCGTGGCTCGTCACGCATGTTGTTTAACTGCGCGCGCAGAGTGGCGGAAAGTTTCGGGTAATTATCAATGACTTCTTGATATTGCTTGATGCGCTCAAGGGAACCTTTTCGTTCCTCAAGCGCATTTAAGGCAGACTGGAGCGCCTCTACGACTTCCGGCTGCGCAGGTTTCGCCGCTTTTGCCTGCTCCAGTTCCTGGGTGATTTGTTTGCTATCGGGGGCCGTCGCGGCGTACGCCCCCCAACTGAGGCACCAGGCCATCAGAAAAGTGATAATCAGGCGCACGTCAGCGTTTCCTTTGATGGATTAGACCTGGTCTTTTTTATCGTCAACCAATGGGCTGGCGTCGTGTTCTGCTTCGATCTCTTCAGCAGGAAGCGGGGCTGGTTCAGCATCTGGCGTAACAAAGGTTTCGGTAGATACTGCCAGCGGCTGGCCAATTTTCGTGACAGACAGGCTCTCCAGTTGCTCAACCAGGTCCACTTTACCTGGTGCAAACAGGTTGATAACGGTAGAGCCTAGTTTAAAGCGACCCATTTCCTGGCCTTTCAGCAGTGCCACAGAACCGTCGTTTTCCCCGGCAGGCCAGGTCCAGCGCTTGATGATGCCTTCGCGCGGCGGCGTAATGGTGCCCGCCCATACCGTCTCAATGCTGCCTACAATCGTCGCACCGACCAGAATCTGCGCCATCGGGCCAAATTCGGTATCGAACAGGCAGATCACGCGTTCGTTACGGGCAAACAGATTCGGCACGTTCTGAGCCGTGAGATGGTTAACGGAGAAGAGATCGCCCGGCACGTAGATCATTTCACGCAGAATACCGTTGCACGGCATGTGTACGCGGTGGTAGTCACGTGGGGAGAGGTAAGTGGTCACAAACGTACCGTTACGGAAGAGATCCGCCATCAGATAGTTGCCTGCCAGCAGGGCTTCGAGGCTGTAGTTGTGGCCTTTGGCTTGCAGGATTTTATCTTCTTCGATTTTACCCAACTGGCTGATAACGCCATCGGCAGGCATAACCAGGACATTCGGATCGGTATCGATTGGGCGTACTTCATCACGCAGCGGACGGACAAAGAATTCGTTAAAGGTGCGGTAGCTGGCGGTGTCCGGCTTTTGCGCCTCTTTCATGTCGACCTTGTAGTATTTAACGAACAGATCGATAACCAGTTTTGTCAGCCATCCTGCCCGCTTGCTTGCGCCCCAACCCGCCAGGCGAGTAAGCCATAGTTTCGGCAGAATGTACTGTAGCGAAAGTTTAAATGAATTTAACAAGGTAGCCTCCAGGCCATTGTTTTGTCGTTCCTGATCCGGCCTACATGCCGGATCCTGAAAAAAAGGGGACGATTCTAACGACGGTTAGCTTAATTGTCAGTCATCCGTATCAGAAAAGTTTTTACGCGTTTTTACCTGCGCCATGCTTTCCAGAATACGGTGATAGTTTTCGAAACGGGTTTCCGCGATTTTCCCTTCCTCAACCGCTTCCCGGATAGCGCAGCCCGGATCGGTATCGTGTTTGCAATCGCGATATTTACACAGACCTAAATAGTCATGGAATTCGACAAAGCCCTGAGTGATTTGTTCCGGCTCCAGGTGCCAGAGACCAAACTCACGCACACCTGGGGAATCAATCACATCACCGCCGTGCGGGAAGTGATACAGTCGTGCGGCGGTCGTGGTGTGCTGACCAAGCCCCGAGTTGTCAGAGACATCGTTGGTCAGGATCTCTTTTTGCAGACCCAGCAACGCGTTCAGCAGGCTGGATTTGCCAACGCCAGACTGCCCGGCAAAAATGCTGATGCGCCCGGTCAACGCCTCTTCCAGCGGTTTCAGCCCATCCTGAGTATGACTGGAAACCATCAATACGCGATAACCGATATTGCGGTAGATATCCATCTGCTCGTTGACGAACTCCATGCCTTCGTCGTCCAGCAGGTCTATCTTGTTGAGCACAATAATCGGCTCAATCTGCAAGGTTTCGCAGGCCACCAGGTAACGGTCGATAATATTGAGCGACAGCTCCGGCAAAATGGCGGAGACAATGACAATCTGGTCGATGTTGGCAGCAATAGGTTTCACACCGTCGTAGAAATCCGGGCGCGTCAACACTGAGGTGCGCTCATGCACCGCTTCCACGATCCCTTTGACATTTACGCCTTCCGCCGCCGGTTTACCCGGACGCCAGACTACGCGGTCGCCGGTCACCAACGAACGGATGGTACGGCGAATATTGCAGCGGTGAACGTCGCCATCGGCGGATTCCACATCAGCGTGCATACCAAAGCGGCTGATGACGATACCTTCATCAGGCTCGCCAAACAGATTGTCGTCGTAGTCGGGCTTCTCCTTAGACGTTTTAAGACGACGCTGGTGATTGGCGTTCACGCGGCGCTGCTGGCCTTTGGAGAGTTTATTTTTACTCAATCGTACAGACTCCTGGTCGCCCCTGATGGGCAAAACATCTATGATACACGCAATTGTGGATCAATATAGTCACTGTGAATGGGTGGAAAATAGCATGAGTGCCAATGAAAACAACCTGATTTGGATCGATCTTGAGATGACCGGTCTGGATCCCGAGCGCGATCGCATTATTGAGATTGCCACGCTGGTGACCGATGCCAACCTGAATATTCTGGCAGAAGGGCCGACCATTGCAGTACATCAGTCCGATGAACAGCTGGCGCTGATGGATGACTGGAACGTGCGCACCCATACCGCCAGCGGGCTGGTAGAGCGTGTGAAAGCGAGCACGATGGGCGATCGTGAAGCTGAACTGGCAACGCTCGAATTCTTAAAACAGTGGGTGCCTGCGGGAAAATCGCCGATTTGTGGTAACAGCATCGGTCAGGACCGTCGCTTCCTGTTTAAATACATGCCGGAGCTGGAAGCCTACTTCCACTACCGCTATCTCGATGTTAGCACCCTGAAAGAGCTGGCGCGCCGCTGGAAGCCGGAAATTCTTGACGGCTTTACCAAGCAGGGGACGCATCAGGCGATGGATGATATCCGTGAATCGGTGGCGGAGTTGGCTTACTACCGCGAGCATTTTATCAAGCTGTAAAATTTTTCCTGGTCACGTAAGCGCCGGAATCCACTTGCGGCGGCGTGATTTTGACGCTAAATTGAACGCCTTGCTGATAATTTCAGCACTTGAGATAAAAACTCAAAAAAAATTTTTTAGGGGGGTTGCAGAGGGAAAGATTTCTCGTATAATGCGCCTCCCGTAACGACGCAGAAATGCGAAAATTACGAAAGCAAAATTAAGTAGTACGCGGGAATAGCTCAGTTGGTAGAGCACGACCTTGCCAAGGTCGGGGTCGCGAGTTCGAGTCTCGTTTCCCGCTCCAAAATTTGAAAAGTGCTGCAAAGCACAGATCACCCAAGCGGGAATAGCTCAGTTGGTAGAGCACGACCTTGCCAAGGTCGGGGTCGCGAGTTCGAGTCTCGTTTCCCGCTCCAAAATTTGAAAGTGCTGTAAAGCACAGACCACCCAAGCGGGAATAGCTCAGTTGGTAGAGCACGACCTTGCCAAGGTCGGGGTCGCGAGTTCGAGTCTCGTTTCCCGCTCCAAATTCTTCTCTCAATAAAATATCCACAGCGACGCGATGCGTTATTGCTGGTTTTTGTTGTCTCTGACAAACTCTTGTAAACAGAGTTATCCACAGCCTCAGGCCGTAATCTTAATTTCAAAGAAACTTCGCACGGTGAATAGTATTTTTTTAACCTATTGATAGATAAGTTAAAAATTAAGATTTCGTTTTGTCGTATCGATCACTTGACGATTTTTTCCGGCTTGAATTGCAATGCGTTTTTATTTTTATTCACAAGCTGTGGATGAATCAGGCGTCACGCGGTAACCCTTTTTCAATCACCCGAACCAGACGCTGTTTTTTCGGTAATTGCACTTCGACCACGCACGCATTTCGTCTCTCGATTTGCTGCGCAATCGCCCACGCTATGTGCTCATCAAGAAGTGGGTGCTCACCTTTACGACTTTCCAGCGCTGTCAAAATCGTTTCATCCCAGGGGGCATTGCCTAATGCTACGGCGATATTACGCAGCCAACGCAGGTGACCTATACGGCGAATCGCCGAACCTTCCGTGACTTTTAAAAACTTCTCTTCACTCCAGGCGAATAACTCAATGAGTTCCGGTGCGTGTAGCGGCTTACGCGGGCTGAAATCGTCTTCTGTAGTGAGTTGCGAATAGCGATTCCACGGGCAGATAAGCTGGCAGTCATCGCAACCGTAAATACGGTTTCCCATTAACGGTCGCAACTCTTCCGGGATCTCCCCTTCCAGTTCGATGGTGAGATAAGAGATACAGCGGCGAGCATCGACGGTATATGGCTCGACGATGGCACCGGTCGGGCAAATCGTCATACAGGCCACGCATTTACCGCATCCTTCCTCGACTGGTTGATCCACGGGCAGCGGAATATCGACCAGCAATTCGCCTAAAAAGAAGAACGAACCGGCCTCGCGATTGAGGATAAGTGAGTGCTTACCTGTCCAGCCAAGACCTGCTTTTTCAGCTAACGGGCGCTCGAGAATAGGCGCAGAATCGACAAACGGTCTAAAATTCAGCGAAACACAATGTTGCTGAATCATCTCGCCCAGCTTTTTGAGTCGGTTGCGCAGAAGCTTGTGATAGTCACGGCCCAGCGCATAACGGCTAACATAGCCGAGTTTGGGATTTTTCAGCGTGCTGGCAAATGCGGCGTTAGCAGGAAGGTAATTCATCCGCACGCTGATCACGCGCAGCGTACCGGGCAATAATTCGTGAGGACGAGCACGCAGCATACCGTGACGCGCCATCCAGTCCATTTCGCCGTGGTATTGTTTGTCCAGCCATGCTTGCAGTTTGGGCTCGGACTCGCTGAGATCGGTATCGGTAATACCTACCTGCTGAAAGCCCAGTTCCAGCCCCCACTGTTTAATTTTTTGCGCTAACTGATTGAGATCGAGGGGCTCTGACATGACGGACCATACAATGAAGAAAAACCCCGTAAGTATACCACACACCGTCTGGTACGCCGACGATATCCGCCGCGGAGAACGCGAGGCGGCAGATGCGCTGGGGCTCACACTCTATGAGCTGATGCTTCGCGCTGGCGAAGCCGCATTCCAGGTGTGTCGTTCGGCTTATCCTGACGCCCGCCACTGGCTGGTGCTGTGCGGTCATGGTAATAACGGCGGCGATGGCTACGTGGTCGCGCGGCTGGCCAAAGCGATCGGTATTGATGTCACGCTGCTGGCCCAGGAAAGTGACAAACCGTTGCCGGAAGAGGCCGCGCTGGCACGCGAAGCATGGTTAAACGCGGGAGGCGAGATCCATGCTTCGAATATTGTCTGGCCCGAATCGGTAGATCTGATTGTCGATGCGCTGCTCGGCACCGGTTTGCAGCAAGCGCCCCGCGAATCCATTAGCCAGTTAATCGACCACGCTAATTCCCATCCTGCGCCGATTGTGGCGGTTGATATCCCTTCCGGCCTTCTGGCTGAAACCGGCGCTACGCCAGGCGCGGTAATCAACGCCGATCACACCATCACTTTTATTGCGCTGAAACCAGGTTTGCTCACTGGAAAAGCGCGGGATGTTACCGGACAACTGCATTTTGACTCACTGCGGCTGGATAGATGGCTGGCAGGTCAGGAGACGAAAATTCAGCGGTTTTCGGCAGAACAACTTTCTCAGTGGCTGATACCGCGTCGCCCGACTTCGCATAAAGGCGATCACGGGCGGCTGGTGATTATTGGTGGCGATCACGGCACGGCGGGGGCTATTCGTATGACGGGGGAAGCGGCGCTGCGTGCTGGTGCTGGTTTAGTCCGAGTACTGACCCGCAGTGAGAACATTGCGCCGCTGCTGACTGCACGACCGGAATTGATGGTGCATGAACTGACTATGGGCTCTCTTACCGAAAGCCTGGAATGGGCCGATGTGGTGGTGATTGGTCCCGGTCTGGGCCAGCAAGAGTGGGGGAAAAAAGCCCTGCAAAAAGTTGAGAATTTTCGCAAACCGATGTTGTGGGATGCCGATGCATTGAACCTGCTGGCAATCAATCCCGATAAGCGTCACAATCGCGTGATCACGCCGCATCCTGGTGAGGCCGCACGGTTGTTAGGATGTTCCGTCGCTGAAATTGAAAGTGACCGCTTACATTGCGCCCAACGTCTGGTACAACGTTATGGCGGCGTAGCGGTGCTGAAAGGTGCCGGAACCGTGGTCGCCGCCCATCCTGACGCTTTAGGCATTATTGATGCCGGAAATGCAGGCATGGCGAGCGGCGGCATGGGCGATGTGCTCTCTGGTATTATTGGCGCATTGCTTGGGCAAAAAATGAGCCCTTATGATGCAGCCTGTGCGGGCTGTGTCGCGCACGGTGCGGCAGCTGACGTACTGGCGGCGCGTTTTGGAACGCGCGGGATGCTGGCAACCGATCTCTTTTCCACGCTACAGCGTATTGTTAACCCGGAAGTGACTGATAAAAACCATGATGAATCGAGTAATTCCGCTCCCTGATGAGCAGGCAACATTAGACCTGGGCGAGCGGGTAGCGAAAGCCTGCGATGGCGCAACCGTAATCTATCTGTATGGCGATTTAGGCGCAGGTAAAACCACCTTTAGCCGGGGCTTTTTACAGGCTCTGGGTCATCAGGGTAATGTCAAAAGCCCCACTTATACGCTGGTCGAACCCTATACGCTCGACAATTTAATGGTTTATCACTTTGATTTGTACCGCCTTGCCGATCCCGAGGAGCTGGAGTTTATGGGGATCCGCGATTATTTTGCCAACGATGCCATCTGCCTGGTGGAGTGGCCACAACAAGGTACAGGTGTTCTTCCTGACCCGGATGTCGAAATACACATTGATTATCAGGCACAAGGCCGTGAGGCGCGCGTGAGTGCGGTTTCCTCTGCGGGTGAATTGTTGCTGGCGCGTTTAGCCGGTTAACCTTTGAAAGGTGGCGGGATGATGTATCGCATCAGAAATTGGTTAGTAGCGACGTTGCTGCTGCTGTGCGCGCAGGCGGGGGCCGCGACGCTCTCTGATATTCAGGTTTCTAACGGTAATCAACAGGCGCGGATAACGTTGAGTTTTATTGGCGATCCTGATTATGCGTTTAGCCATCAAAGCAAACGCACCGTGGCGCTCGATATCAAACAAACGGGGGTAATTCAGGGGCTGCCGTTGTTGTTTAGCGGTAATAACCTGGTGAAAGCGATTCGCTCCGGAACGCCTAAAGATGCACAAACGCTACGGCTGGTGGTCGATCTCACCGAAAACGGTAAAACCGAAGCGGTGAAGCGGCAGAATGGCAGCAATTACACTGTTGTCTTTACGATTAACGCCGATGCGCCGCCATCGCCTCCGCCAATGGTTGCGAAACGCGTTGAAACGCCTGCGGTTGTCGCACCGCGCGTCAGCGAACCGGCGCGCAATCCGTTTAAAACGGAAAGTAACCGCACTACGGGTGTTATCAGCAGTAATACGGTAACGCGTCCGGCAGCGCGCGCGACGGCTAACACAGGCGATAAAATTATCATCGCTATTGATGCCGGACACGGCGGTCAGGACCCTGGCGCTATCGGCCCTGGTGGTACACGGGAGAAAAATGTCACCATCGCCATTGCGCGTAAATTACGTACCTTGCTCAATAACGATCCGATGTTTAAGGGCGTTTTAACCCGTGACGGGGATTACTTTATCTCGGTGATGGGGCGCAGTGATGTGGCACGTAAGCAAAACGCCAATTTCCTTGTGTCGATTCATGCCGATGCCGCACCAAACCGTAGTGCCACCGGTGCCTCTGTATGGGTGCTCTCAAACCGTCGCGCCAACAGCGAAATGGCCAGCTGGCTGGAACAGCATGAGAAGCAGTCGGAGCTGCTGGGCGGGGCGGGTGATGTGCTGGCGAACAGTCAGGCCGACCCCTATTTAAGCCAGGCGGTGCTGGATTTACAGTTCGGTCATTCCCAGCGGGTAGGGTATGATGTAGCGACCAGTATGATCAGTCAGTTGCAACGCATTGGCGAAATACATAAACGCCGACCAGAACACGCGAGTCTCGGCGTTCTGCGTTCGCCGGATATTCCGTCAGTACTGGTCGAAACCGGTTTTATCAGTAACAACAGCGAAGAACGTTTGCTGGCGAGCGACGATTACCAACAACAGCTGGCAGAAGCCATTTACAAAGGCCTGCGCAATTACTTCCTTGCGCATCCGATGCAATCTGCGCCGCAGGGTGCAACGGCACAAACGGCCAGTACGGTGACGACGCCAGATCGCACGCTGCCAAACTAAGGACGATTGATGCCAATTCAGGTCTTACCGCCACAACTGGCGAACCAGATTGCCGCAGGTGAGGTGGTCGAGCGACCTGCGTCGGTAGTCAAAGAACTGGTGGAAAACAGCCTCGATGCAGGTGCGACGCGTATCGATATTGATATCGAACGCGGTGGGGCGAAACTTATCCGCATTCGTGATAACGGCTGCGGTATCAAAAAAGATGAGCTGGCACTGGCGCTGGCGCGTCATGCCACCAGTAAAATCGCCTCTCTGGACGATCTCGAAGCCATTATCAGCCTGGGCTTTCGCGGTGAGGCACTGGCGAGTATCAGTTCGGTTTCCCGCCTGACGCTCACTTCACGCACCGCAGAACAGCAGGAAGCCTGGCAGGCTTATGCCGAAGGGCGCAATATGGACGTGACGGTTAAACCGGCGGCGCATCCGGTGGGAACGACGCTGGAGGTGCTGGACCTGTTCTACAACACCCCGGCGCGGCGCAAATTCCTGCGCACCGAGAAAACCGAATTTAACCATATCGATGAAATCATCCGCCGCATTGCGCTGGCGCGTTTCGACGTCACTATCAACCTGTCGCATAACGGCAAAATTGTACGCCAGTACCGCGCAGTGCCGGAAGGCGGGCAAAAAGAACGGCGCTTAGGCGCGATTTGCGGCACCGCTTTTCTCGAACAAGCGCTGGCGATTGAATGGCAACACGGCGATCTCACGCTGCGCGGCTGGGTGGCCGATCCAAATCACACCACGCCCGCACTGGCAGAAATTCAGTATTGCTACGTGAACGGTCGCATGATGCGCGATCGCCTGATCAATCACGCGATCCGCCAGGCCTGCGAAGACAAACTGGGGGCCGATCAGCAACCGGCATTTGTGTTGTATCTGGAGATCGACCCGCATCAGGTGGACGTCAACGTGCACCCTGCCAAACACGAAGTGCGTTTCCATCAGTCGCGTCTGGTGCATGACTTTATCTATCAGGGCGTGCTGAGCGTGCTACAACAGCAACTGGAAACGCCGCTACCGCTGGACGATGAACCACAACCTGCACCGCGTGCCATTCCGGAAAATCGCGTGGCGGCGGGGCGCAATCATTTTGCTGAACCGGCAGTTCGTGAGCCAGTAGCTCCGCGTTACACTCCTGCGCCCTCCTCAGGCAGTCGTCCGGCTGCCCCCTGGCCGAATGCGCAGCCAGGTTACCAGAAACAGCAAGGTGAAGTGTATCGCCAGCTTTTGCAAACGCCCGCGCCGATGCAAAAACCAAAAGCGCCAGAACCGCAGGAACCTGCACTTGCGGCGAACAGTCAGAGTTTTGGTCGGGTACTGACTATCGTCCATTCCGACTGTGCGTTGCTTGAGCGCGATGGCAACATTTCACTTTTATCCTTGCCAGTGGCAGAACGTTGGCTGCGTCAGGCACAATTGACGCCGGGTGAAGTGCCAGTTTGCGCCCAACCGCTGCTTATTCCGTTGCGGCTAAAAGTTTCTGGCGAAGAAAAATCGGCATTAGAAAAAGCGCAGTCTGCCCTGGCGGAATTGGGTATTGATTTCCAGTCCGATGCGCAGCATGTGACCATCAGGGCCGTGCCTTTACCCTTACGCCAACAAAATTTACAAATCTTGATTCCTGAACTGATAGGCTACCTGGCGAAGCAGTCCGTATTCGAACCTGGCAATATTGCGCAGTGGATTGCACGAAATCTGATGAGCGAACATGCGCAGTGGTCAATGGCACAGGCCATAACCCTGCTGGCGGACGTGGAACGGTTATGTCCGCAACTTGTGAAAACGCCGCCGGGTGGTCTGTTACAATCTGTTGATTTACATCCGGCGATAAAAGCCCTGAAAGATGAGTGATATCAGTAAGGCGAGCCTGCCTAAGGCGATTTTTTTGATGGGGCCGACGGCCTCCGGTAAAACAGCGTTAGCCATTGAGCTGCGTAAAATTTTACCAGTAGAGTTGATAAGCGTTGATTCTGCCCTTATTTACAAAGGGATGGATATCGGGACGGCGAAGCCGAACGCTGAAGAGTTACTCGCCGCGCCGCACCGATTGCTGAATATTCGCGATCCGTCGCAGGCTTACTCGGCTGCTGATTTTCGCCGCGATGCGCTGGCGGAAATGGCCGATATCACCGCGGCGGGGCGGATCCCACTATTAGTGGGCGGTACGATGTTGTATTTCAAGGCATTGCTGGAAGGGTTGTCGCCGCTACCGTCGGCGGACCCGGAAGTACGGGCCAGAATTGAGCAACAGGCGGCAGAGCAAGGTTGGGAGTCATTGCATCGTCAACTTCAGGAGGTAGATCCGGTTGCGGCAGCAAGGATTCATCCAAATGATCCACAAAGGCTTTCCCGGGCACTGGAAGTTTTTTTCATTTCGGGTAAAACTTTAACGGAACTGACGCAAACGTCAGGAGACGCTCTACCGTATCAGGTGCATCAGTTCGCCATCGCCCCGGCGAGCCGTGAACTGCTCCATCAACGAATTGAGCAGCGTTTTCATCAGATGTTGGCTTCAGGTTTTGAAGCAGAAGTCCGGGCGCTTTTTGCCCGAGGAGATTTGCATACGGATTTGCCTTCCATTCGTTGCGTGGGTTATCGCCAGATGTGGTCTTACCTTGAAGGCGAAATCTCATACGATGAAATGGTTTATCGAGGTGTTTGCGCCACGAGACAGTTGGCGAAGCGGCAGATAACCTGGCTGCGTGGTTGGGAAGGGGTTCACTGGCTTGACAGTGAAAAACCAGAACAGGCGCGTGACGAAGTATTACAGGTTGTTGGTGCTATCGCAGGCTGAATGTGTACAATTGAGACGTATCGTGCGCAATTTTTTCAGAATCGAAAGGTTCAAAGTACAAATAAGCATATAAGGAAAAGAGAGAATGGCTAAGGGGCAATCTTTACAAGATCCGTTCCTGAACGCACTGCGTCGGGAACGTGTTCCAGTTTCTATTTATTTGGTGAATGGTATTAAGCTGCAAGGACAAATCGAGTCTTTTGATCAGTTCGTGATCCTGTTGAAAAACACGGTCAGCCAGATGGTTTACAAGCACGCGATTTCTACTGTTGTCCCGTCTCGCCCGGTTTCTCATCACAGTAACAACGCCGGTGGCGGTACCAGCAGTAACTATCATCATGGTAGCAGCGCGCAGAATACTTCCGCGCAACAGGACAGCGAAGAAACCGAATAAGGTTTCGGGCTGTTTTTTTACACGGGGAGCCAGCGATCCTGCGTTCCCCGCTGATCTATTTAGAGGGTTATACGCTTGTTTGACCGTTATGATGCTGGTGAGCAGGCGGTACTGGTACACATCTATTTTACGCAAGACAAAGATATGGAAGACCTCCAGGAGTTTGAATCTCTGGTCTCTTCCGCCGGTGTCGAAGCATTGCAGGTGATTACCGGTAGCCGTAAAGCGCCGCACCCAAAGTATTTTGTAGGTGAAGGTAAAGCAGTTGAAATTGCGGAAGCCGTAAAAGCGACGGGTGCTTCGGTCGTTCTTTTTGACCATGCCCTGAGCCCGGCGCAAGAGCGTAACCTGGAGCGTTTGTGCGAGTGTCGTGTCATCGACCGCACCGGCCTTATTTTAGATATTTTCGCCCAACGTGCGCGTACCCATGAGGGTAAGTTGCAGGTTGAGCTGGCGCAGTTGCGCCATCTGGCTACGCGCCTGGTGCGTGGCTGGACCCACCTTGAAAGACAGAAAGGCGGGATCGGTTTGCGTGGTCCGGGTGAAACCCAGCTCGAAACCGACCGTCGTTTGTTGCGTAATCGCATCGTGCAGATACAGTCGCGCCTGGAAAGAGTTGAAAAGCAGCGTGAGCAGGGGCGGCAATCGCGTATCAAAGCCGATGTTCCTACTGTTTCGCTGGTGGGATATACCAACGCCGGTAAATCTACCCTTTTCAATCGCATCACCGAAGCGCGGGTCTACGCGGCAGACCAGTTGTTTGCCACCCTCGACCCGACGTTGCGGCGTATTGACGTTGCGGATGTCGGTGAAACCGTGTTGGCAGATACCGTAGGGTTTATTCGCCACCTGCCGCACGATCTGGTGGCGGCATTTAAAGCCACGTTACAAGAGACGCGGCAAGCCACATTGCTGCTGCACGTCATTGACGCGGCGGATGTGCGTGTACAAGAAAACATCGAAGCGGTGAATACGGTTCTTGAAGAGATTGATGCTCACGAGATCCCAACCCTGCTGGTGATGAACAAGATCGATATGCTGGACGATTTCGAACCGCGTATTGACAGAGATGAAGAGAACAAACCGATCCGTGTCTGGCTTTCTGCGCAGACCGGAGCGGGGATACCACAGCTTTTTCAGGCTTTGACGGAGCGTCTTTCCGGCGAGGTGGCGCAGCATACATTGCGTCTGCCGCCGCAGGAAGGGCGTCTGAGAAGTCGTTTTTATCAGCTTCAGGCAATAGAAAAAGAGTGGATGGAGGAGGACGGCAGCGTAAGTCTGCAAGTTCGTATGCCGATCGTTGACTGGCGTCGCCTCTGTAAACAAGAACCGGCGTTGATCGATTACCTGATCTAACGGCGTAGCGTCTGAAGCGTGGAGTCATATCCTCTGGCGTCGAAAGACAACAGGGATCACCGCATAACAAATATGGAGCACAAACATGGCGTGGAATCAGCCCGGTAATAACGGACAAGACCGCGACCCGTGGGGAAGCAGCAAACCTGGCGGCAACTCTGAGGGAAATGGAAACAAAGGCGGTCGCGATCAAGGGCCACCTGATTTAGATGATATCTTCCGCAAACTGAGCAAAAAGCTCGGTGGTCTGGGTGGCGGTAAAGGCACCGGATCTGGCGGTGGCAGTTCATCGCAAGGCCCGCGCCCGCAGCTTGGCGGTCGCGTCGTTACCATCGCAGCGGCAGCGATTGTCATTATCTGGGCGGCCAGTGGTTTCTATACCATTAAAGAAGCCGAACGCGGCGTGGTAACACGCTTTGGTAAATTCAGCCATCTGGTTGAGCCGGGTCTGAACTGGAAACCGACGTTTATTGACGAAGTCAAACCGGTGAACGTGGAAGCCGTGCGTGAACTGGCAGCTTCTGGTGTGATGCTGACGTCGGACGAGAACGTAGTGCGCGTTGAGATGAACGTGCAGTACCGCGTCACCGATCCGGAAAAATATCTGTATAGCGTGACCAGCCCGGATGACAGCCTGCGTCAGGCTACCGACAGCGCCCTACGCGGGGTTATCGGTAAATACACCATGGACCGCATTCTGACGGAAGGTCGTACCGTGATTCGTAGCGATACTCAGCGCGAACTGGAAGAGACGATTCGTCCGTATGACATGGGTATCACGCTGCTGGACGTCAACTTCCAGGCTGCTCGTCCGCCGGAAGAAGTAAAAGCGGCGTTTGACGATGCGATTGCCGCGCGTGAAAACGAACAGCAATACATTCGTGAAGCAGAAGCGTATACCAACGAAGTTCAGCCGCGTGCGAACGGTCAGGCGCAACGTATCCTCGAAGAGGCGCGTGCGTACAAGGCCCAGACCATCCTGGAAGCTCAGGGTGAAGTGGCGCGCTTTGCTAAACTTCTGCCGGAATATAAAGCCGCGCCGGAAATTACTCGCGAGCGTCTGTATATCGAGACGATGGAAAAAGTGTTGGGCAACACCCGCAAAGTGCTGGTTAACGATAAAGGTGGCAACCTGATGGTTCTGCCATTAGACCAGATGCTGAAAGGTGGTAACGCCCCTGCGGCGAAGAGCGATAACGGTGCCAGCAATCTGCTGCGTCTGCCGCCAGCCTCTTCCTCCACAACCAGTGGAGCAAGCAACACGTCGTCCACCAGTCAGGGCGATATTATGGACCAACGCCGCGCCAACGCGCAGCGTAACGACTACCAGCGTCAGGGGGAATAACGATGCGTAAGTCAGTTATCGCGATTATCATCATCGTGCTGGTAGTGCTTTACATGTCTGTCTTTGTCGTCAAAGAAGGTGAGCGCGGTATTACGCTGCGTTTTGGTAAGGTACTGCGTGACGATGACAACAAACCTCTGGTTTATGAGCCGGGTCTGCATTTCAAGATACCGTTCATTGAAACGGTGAAAATGCTCGACGCACGTATTCAGACCATGGACAACCAGGCCGACCGCTTTGTGACCAAAGAGAAGAAAGACCTGATCGTCGACTCTTACATCAAATGGCGCATCAGCGATTTCAGCCGTTACTATCTGGCAACGGGTGGTGGCGACATTTCGCAAGCGGAAGTGCTGTTGAAACGTAAGTTCTCTGACCGTCTGCGTTCTGAAATTGGTCGCCTGGACGTGAAAGATATCGTCACCGATTCCCGTGGTCGTCTGACCCTCGAAGTACGTGACGCGCTGAACTCCGGTTCTGCGGGTACAGAAGATGAAGTTACTACCCCTGCAGCAGATAACGCCATTGCCGAAGCGGCAGAGCGCGTAACGGCTGAGACGAAGGGCAAAGTTCCGGTCATCAACCCGAACAGTATGGCGGCGCTGGGTATTGAAGTTGTCGATGTGCGAATTAAGCAGATCAACCTGCCGACCGAAGTGTCTGAAGCGATCTACAACCGTATGCGCGCCGAGCGTGAAGCGGTAGCACGTCGTCACCGTTCACAAGGTCAGGAAGAAGCGGAAAAACTGCGCGCGACTGCCGACTATGAAGTGACCAGAACGCTGGCAGAAGCTGAGCGTCAGGGCCGCATCATGCGTGGTGAAGGCGATGCAGAAGCAGCCAAACTGTTTGCTGATGCATTCAGTAAAGATCCGGACTTCTACGCATTCATCCGTAGCCTGCGTGCTTATGAGAACAGCTTCTCTGGCAATCAGGACGTGATGGTCATGAGCCCGGACAGCGATTTCTTCCGCTACATGAAGACGCCGACTTCCGCAACGCGTTAATATAACGACTGCGGTACAGGTCAATAAAGCCACCGCATCCTCAGGGATGTCGGTGGTTTTCTTTTTCTATAAGGATAATGAATGAATTCGACAATCTGGCTGGCGCTTGCCCTGGTTTTGGTACTGGAAGGTTTAGGGCCGATGCTTTACCCGAAGGCATGGAAGAAGATGATCTCTGCGATGACCAATTTGCCCGATAATATTTTACGTCGTTTTGGCGGTGGACTTGTGGTTGCGGGCGTTGTGGTCTACTACATGTTGAGGAAAACGATTGGCTGAACAAAAAACAGACTGATCGAGGTCATTTTTGAGTGCAAAAAGTGCTGTAACTCTGAAAAAGCGATGGTAGAATCCATTTTTAAGCAAACGGTGATTTTGAAAAATGGGTAACAACGTCGTCGTACTGGGCACCCAATGGGGTGACGAAGGTAAAGGTAAGATCGTCGATCTTCTGACTGAACGGGCTAAATATGTTGTACGCTACCAGGGCGGTCACAACGCAGGCCATACTCTCGTAATCAACGGTGAAAAAACCGTTCTCCATCTTATTCCATCAGGTATTCTCCGCGAGAATGTAACCAGCATCATCGGTAACGGTGTTGTGCTGTCTCCGGCTGCGCTGATGAAAGAGATGAAAGAACTGGAAGACCGTGGCATCCCCGTTCGTGAGCGTCTGCTGCTGTCCGAAGCATGTCCGCTGATCCTTGATTATCACGTTGCGCTGGATAACGCGCGTGAGAAAGCGCGTGGCGCGAAAGCGATCGGCACCACCGGTCGTGGTATCGGGCCTGCTTATGAAGATAAAGTAGCACGTCGCGGTCTGCGTGTTGGCGACCTTTTCGACAAAGAAACCTTCGCTGAAAAACTGAAAGAAGTGATGGAATATCACAACTTCCAGTTGGTTAACTACTACAAAGCTGAAGCGGTTGATTACCAGAAAGTTCTGGATGATACGATGGCTGTTGCCGACATCCTGACTTCTATGGTTGTTGACGTTTCTGACCTGCTCGACCAGGCGCGTCAGCGTGGCGATTTCGTCATGTTTGAAGGTGCGCAGGGTACGCTGCTGGATATCGACCACGGTACATATCCGTACGTAACTTCTTCCAACACCACTGCTGGTGGCGTGGCGACCGGTTCCGGCCTGGGCCCGCGTTATGTTGATTACGTTCTGGGTATCCTCAAAGCTTACTCCACTCGTGTGGGGGCAGGTCCGTTCCCGACCGAACTGTTTGATGAAACTGGCGAGTTCCTCTGCAAGCAGGGTAACGAATTCGGCGCAACTACGGGTCGTCGTCGTCGTACCGGCTGGCTGGACACCGTTGCCGTTCGTCGTGCGGTACAGTTGAACTCCCTGTCTGGCTTCTGCCTGACTAAACTGGACGTTCTGGATGGCCTGAAAGAGGTTAAACTCTGCGTGGCTTACCGTATGCCGGATGGTCGTGAAGTGACTACCACTCCGCTGGCAGCTGACGACTGGAAAGGTCTAGAGCCGATTTACGAAACCATGCCGGGCTGGTCTGAATCCACCTTCGGCGTGAAAGATCGTAGTGGCCTGCCGCAGGCGGCACTGAACTACATCAAGCGCATTGAAGAGCTGACCGGTGTGCCGATCGATATCATCTCTACCGGTCCGGATCGTACTGAAACCATGATTCTGCGCGACCCGTTCGACGCGTAATTCTGGTACGCATGGCAGATATTTTGCCTGCCGGGCTAACAGTGTGATACATTGCTGTGTCGGTTAAGCCATTACGCTATCCGACACAGTGTTAAATCCTCGTTTTTTTCCTTCCCCGAACTGAAATAAATTAGCGACACAGCTTGTGGCTGGTTTATCATCAATATAAATGTATTTTTCCCCGATTTCCCTTTTGAGGTTGATGTGCAGTTAACGAGTTTCACTGATTACGGATTACGTGCGCTGATCTACATGGCGTCATTGCCAGAAGGGCGGATGACCAGTATTTCTGAAGTGACTGACGTCTACGGCGTCTCCCGTAATCATATGGTCAAAATAATCAATCAACTTAGTCGTGCTGGCTACGTGACTGCTGTTCGTGGAAAAAATGGCGGCATTCGCTTGGGTAAACCGGCGAGTGCGATACGTATTGGTGATGTGGTGCGCGAGCTGGAGCCCTTATCGCTGGTGAATTGCAGCAGTGAGTTTTGCCACATTACACCTGCCTGTCGGTTGAAACAGGCGCTTTCTAAGGCCGTGCAAAGTTTTCTGACGGAACTGGATAACTACACGCTTGCCGATTTGGTTGAAGAGAATCAACCGCTTTATAAATTATTGCTGGTGGAGTGACGAAAATCTTCATCAGAGATGACAACGGAGGAACCGAGATGTCACAAGATCCTTTCCAGGAACGCGAAGCTGAAAAATACGCGAATCCCATCCCTAGTCGGGAATTTATCCTCGAACATTTAACCAAACGTGAAAAACCGGCCAGCCGTGATGAGCTGGCGGTAGAACTGCACATTGAAGGCGAAGAGCAGCTTGAAGGCCTGCGTCGACGCCTGCGCGCGATGGAGCGCGATGGTCAACTGGTCTTCACTCGCCGTCAGTGCTATGCGCTGCCGGAACGCCTCGACCTGGTGAAAGGTACCGTTATTGGCCACCGTGATGGCTACGGCTTTCTGCGAGTTGAAGGGCGTAAAGATGATTTGTATCTCTCCAGCGAGCAGATGAAAACCTGCATTCATGGCGATCAGGTGCTGGCTCAGCCGCTGGGCGCTGACCGTAAAGGTCGTCGTGAAGCGCGTATTGTCCGCGTACTGGTGCCAAAAACCAGCCAGATTGTTGGTCGCTACTTCACCGAAGCGGGCGTCGGCTTTGTGGTTCCTGACGATAGCCGTCTGAGCTTCGATATCTTAATCCCGCCCGATCAGATCATGGGCGCGCGGATGGGCTTTGTGGTGGTGGTTGAACTGACTCAACGCCCGACTCGCCGTACCAAAGCGGTGGGTAAAATCGTCGAAGTGCTGGGCGATAATATGGGCACCGGCATGGCGGTTGATATTGCTCTGCGTACCCATGAAATTCCGTACATCTGGCCGCAGGCTGTTGAGCAACAGGTTGCCGGGCTGAAAGAAGAAGTGCCGGAAGAAGCAAAAGCGGGCCGTGTCGATCTGCGCGATTTACCGCTGGTCACCATTGATGGCGAAGACGCCCGTGACTTTGACGATGCAGTTTACTGTGAGAAAAAACGCGGCGGTGGCTGGCGTTTGTGGGTCGCAATTGCCGACGTCAGTTACTATGTCCGTCCGCCAACACCGCTGGACAGAGAAGCGCGTAACCGTGGTACGTCGGTGTACTTCCCTTCGCAGGTTATCCCGATGCTGCCGGAAGTGCTCTCTAACGGCCTGTGCTCGCTCAACCCGCAGGTAGACCGCCTGTGTATGGTGTGCGAGATGACGGTTTCGTCGAAAGGCCGCCTGACTGGCTACAAATTCTACGAAGCGGTGATGAGTTCTCACGCGCGTCTGACCTACACCAAAGTCTGGCATATACTGCAAGGCGATCAGGATCTGCGCGAGCAGTATGCGCCGCTGGTTAAGCATCTCGAAGAGTTACATAACCTCTATAAAGTGCTGGATAAAGCCCGTGAAGAACGCGGTGGGATCTCATTTGAGAGCGAAGAAGCGAAGTTCATTTTCAACGCTGAACGCCGTATTGAACGTATCGAACAGACTCAGCGTAACGACGCCCACAAGTTAATTGAAGAGTGCATGATTCTGGCGAATATCTCGGCGGCGCGTTTCGTTGAGAAAGCCAAAGAACCGGCACTGTTCCGTATTCACGACAAGCCGAGCACCGAAGCGATTACCTCTTTCCGTTCAGTGCTGGCGGAGCTGGGGCTGGAATTGCCGGGCGGTAACAAGCCGGAACCGCGCGACTATGCAGAGTTACTGGAATCGGTTGCCGATCGTCCTGATGCAGAAATGCTGCAAACCATGCTTTTGCGCTCGATGAAACAGGCGATTTACGATCCGGAAAACCGTGGTCACTTCGGTCTGGCATTGCAGTCCTATGCGCACTTTACTTCGCCGATTCGTCGTTATCCTGACCTGACGTTGCACCGCGCCATTAAATATCTGCTGGCGAAAGAGCAGGGGCATCAGGGCAACACCACTGAAACCGGCGGCTACCATTATTCGATGGAAGAGATGCTGCAACTGGGTCAGCACTGTTCGATGGCGGAACGTCGTGCCGATGAAGCAACGCGCGATGTGTCTGACTGGCTGAAGTGTGACTTCATGCTCGACCAGGTAGGTAACGTCTTTAAAGGCGTAATTTCCAGCGTCACTGGCTTTGGCTTCTTCGTCCGTCTGGACGACTTGTTCATTGATGGTCTGGTCCATGTCTCTTCGCTGGACAATGACTACTATCGCTTTGACCAGGTAGGGCAACGCCTGATGGGTGAATCCAGCGGTCAGACTTATCGCCTGGGCGATCGCGTGGAAGTTCGCGTCGAAGCGGTTAATATGGACGAGCGCAAAATCGACTTTAGCCTGATCTCCAGCGAACGCGCACCGCGCAACGTCGGTAAAACGGCGCGCGAGAAAGCGAAAAAAGGCGATGCAGGCAAAAAAGGCGGCAAGCGGCGTCAGGTCGGCAAAAAGGTCAACTTTGAGCCAGACAGCGCCTTCCGTGGCGAGAAAAAACCGAAGCCGAAAGCAGCGAAGAAAGACGCGAGAAAAGCGAAAAAGCCATCGGCGAAAACGCAGAAAATAGCCGCAGCGACCAAAGCGAAGCGTGCGGCGAAGAAAAAAGTGGCAGAGT
This sequence comes from Escherichia sp. WS2035, assembly GCF_046487065.1. Lineage (NCBI taxonomy): Bacteria > Pseudomonadati > Pseudomonadota > Gammaproteobacteria > Enterobacterales > Enterobacteriaceae > Escherichia > Escherichia sp. WS2035. The sequence continues at coordinate 205,387 of NZ_JBJQKD010000008.1, read as the reverse complement.
GATCATTACCCTCTTCAAACAGAAGAGGGTGAATTATCCGTAGGCCGGGCAAGCGTGGCGCTCCCGGCAAAACGTAAACAACGAGTACATTAATGAGCGAAATGATTTACGGCATCCATGCAGTGCAGGCCCTGCTGGAGCGCGCCCCTGAACGTTTTCAGGAAGTCTTTATTTTAAAAGGCCGTGAAGATAAACGTCTGTTACCGCTGATTCACGCCCTTGAGTCTCAGGGCGTGGTTATCCAGTTGGCAAACCGCCAATATCTCGACGAGAAAAGCGACGGTGCCGTGCATCAGGGCATTATCGCTCGTGTGAAGCCAGGACGGCAGTATCAGGAAAACGATCTGCCGGATCTGATCGCTTCGCTCGATCAACCGTTCCTGCTGATCCTCGACGGCGTAACCGATCCGCACAACCTCGGCGCGTGCCTGCGTAGCGCGGACGCCGCTGGTGTTCATGCGGTGATTGTGCCGAAAGATCGCTCCGCACAGCTCAACGCCACGGCGAAAAAAGTGGCCTGTGGTGCGGCAGAAAGCGTTCCGCTGATTCGGGTGACTAATCTGGCGCGCACCATGCGTATGTTGCAGGAAGAGAATATCTGGATCGTCGGTACGGCAGGCGAGGCGGATCATACACTCTATCAGAGCAAAATGACCGGACGCCTGGCGCTGGTGATGGGCGCGGAAGGTGAAGGTATGCGTCGCCTGACCCGTGAACATTGCGATGAGTTGATCAGCATCCCAATGGCAGGAAGTGTTTCTTCCCTGAACGTTTCGGTTGCAACCGGAATTTGCTTATTTGAAGCGGTTCGTCAGCGCAGCTAGTTCCTCTGAATTATGAAAAGCCATCCAGATTTGGATGGTTTTTTTTTGTCTATAGCTGGTAAGATAATTACGTACTGCAAATATTCATTTTATTAATATTTAAACTTAATCTATATGGAATAATATATGACATGGAATCCGTTGGCGCTGGCGACGGCGCTGCAAACTGTACCTGAACAAAATATTGATGTAACAAATAACGAAAGTGCATTAATTATTAAACTGAATGATTATGGCGATTTGCAAATCAATATTCTTTTTACTTCCCGCCAAATGATCATCGAAACCTTTATTTGTCCGGTAAGTAGTATCAGCAATCCAGATGAATTTAATACCTTCTTATTAAGAAATCAGAAGATGATGCCGTTGTCATCGGTAGGGATCTCCAGCGTGCAACAGGAAGAGTATTACATTGTTTTCGGTGCGTTATCGCTTAAATCTTCTCTTGAAGATATCCTGCTTGAGATAACCTCGCTGGTAGATAACGCATTGGATCTGGCTGAAATTACAGAAGAATATTCACACTAATTACAAGGACGGGTATTTATGGGAATTTTAAAAAGTTTATTTACGCTGGGGAAATCGTTTATCTCCCAGGCGGAAGAGTCCATTGAAGAAACCCAGGGCGTGCGCATGCTGGAACAGCATATTCGTGACGCTAAAGCTGAACTCGATAAAGCCGGAAAATCTCGCGTTGATCTGCTGGCACGGGTGAAATTAAGTCACGATAAGCTGAAAGATTTACGTGAGCGCAAAGCCAGTCTGGAAGCGCGTGCGCTGGAAGCGTTAAGCAAGAACGTTAATCCGTCGTTGATTAACGAAGTTGCTGAAGAAATCGCGCGCCTTGAGAATCTCATTACCGCTGAAGAGCAAGTGTTGTCGAATCTGGAAGTCTCTCGTGATGGCGTGGAAAAAGCAGTTACAGCGACAGCGCAGCGTATCGCTCAGTTTGAGCAGCAAATGGAAGTCGTTAAAGCCACTGAAGCCATGCAGCGTGCACAACAGGCTGTAACGACCTCTACCGTTGGCGCATCTTCCAGCGTTTCGACAGCGGCAGAATCCTTAAAACGCCTGCAAACGCGTCAGGCCGAACGTCAGGCTCGCCTGGATGCTGCCGCACAGTTGGAAAAAGTCGCGGACGGTCGCGATCTCGATGAAAAGCTGGCGGAAGCTGGAATTGGCGGTAGCAATAAAAGTAGCGCCCAGGATGTATTAGCAAGACTGCAACGCCAACAGGGCGAGTAATTTTTTGCCAGCCTCACTGCAAGGCTGGTAACTATTTTAAGGATAAAATATGTCTGGTTTTTTCCAGCGTCTGTTTGGCAAGGATAATAAGCCTGCTATCGCTCGCGGTCCGCTGGGTCTGCATCTCAATAGTGGCTTTACGCTCGACACATTATCGTTTCGTTTGCTGGAAGATGAATTGCTGATTGCGCTGCCGGGTGAGGAATTTACGGTAGCCGCTGTCAGCCACATCGATCTGGGCGGGGGTAGCCAGATTTTCCATTACTACACTTCGGGCGATGAGTTCCTGCAAATCAATACCACTGGCGGCGAAGATATTGATGACATTGATGATATCAAGCTCTTTGTCTATGAAGAGAGCTACGGTATCAGTAAAGAGAGTCACTGGCGCGAGGCGATCAACGCCAAAGCGATGGGGGCAATGACCTTAAACTGGCAGGAAAAACGCTGGCAGCGATTTTTTAACAGCGAAGAACCGGGAAATATCGAACCCGTCTACATGCTGGAAAAAGTAGAAAATCAAAACCATGCCAAATGGGAAGTGCATAATTTTAGCATGGGCTACCAACGGCAGGTGACCGGAGATACTTACGAATATTTGCTGTTAAATGGTGAGGAATCTTTTAACGATCTCGGCGAGCCGGAGTGGTTATTTTCGCGCGCGCTGGGTATCGATATCCCGCTGACATCACTTCATATTATTGGTTAATTACAAGGACGTTTACAATGCATATACTGGATTCACTTCTTGCTTTTAGTGCCTATTTTTTTATTGGCGTGGCGATGGTGATTATTTTCCTGTTTATCTACTCCAAAATTACACCGCACAACGAATGGCAGTTAATCAAAAACAATAACACCGCGGCGGCACTGGCGTTCAGCGGAACATTGTTGGGGTACGTGATCCCCTTATCCAGTGCGGCAATCAATGCGGTGAGTATTCCAGACTATTTCGCATGGGGCGGGATTGCTCTGGTGATTCAATTACTCGTTTTTGCTGGCGTCAGGCTTTATATGCCCGCATTAAGCGAAAAAATTATTAATCACAATACCGCAGCCGGAATGTTTATGGGAACCGCCGCGCTGGCTGGCGGTATTTTTAACGCAGCTTGTATGACATGGTAATGGACGATCATGGCCAGAAAACGCAAATCCAGAAATAACAAAAATATCGGACATGGGGCAATCAGTCGCATTGGTAGACCGCATAATCCTTTTGAGCCGCGCCGCAATCGCTACGCACAAAAATACTTAACGTTGGCGCTAATGGGCGGTGCCGCTTTTTTCGTATTGAAAGGTTGTGGCGATAGTGGCGATGTCGATAACGACGGCGACGGAACGTTTTACGCGACTGTGCAGGATTGTATTGATGATGGTAATAATTCAGATATCTGTGCTCATGGCTGGAACAACGCCAAAGCGGCATTTTATGCCGATGTTCCGAAGAATATGACTCAGCAGAATTGTCAGTCTAAGTATGAAAATTGTTACTACGACAATGTTGAACAGAGTTGGATCCCGGTCGTTTCTGGATTTTTGTTAAGCCGGGTTATTCGTAAAGATCGCGATGAGCCGTTCGTCTATAACAGCGGCGGATCCTCATTTGCTTCCCGCCCCGTCTGGCGCAACACTTCCGGTGATTACTCCTGGCGCTCCGGTTCTGGCAAAAAAGAGTCTTACTCTTCGGGCGGCTTTACCACCAAAAAAGCGTCAACCGTTTCTCGCGGCGGCTATGGTCGTTCTTCCAGCGCCCGTGGGCATTGGGGAGGCTAATCATGCTGAGACACAACGTTCCTGTGCGGCGGGATCTGGACCGGATTGCCGCCGATAACGGATTTGACTTTCATATCATCGACAATGAAATCTATTGGGATGAGAGTCGGGCTTACCGCTTTACTCTGCGCCAGATTGAAGAGCAGATCGAAAAACCGACTGCGGAACTGCATCAGATGTGCCTGGAGGTGGTGGATCGTGCGGTTAAAGATGAAGAGATCCTGACGCAACTGGCGATCCCGCCGTTGTACTGGGATGTGATCGCCGAAAGCTGGCGCGCACGCGATCCTTCGTTGTATGGCCGTATGGATTTTGCCTGGTGTGGTAATGCACCGGTTAAGTTGCTGGAGTACAACGCCGATACGCCAACTTCATTGTACGAGTCGGCTTATTTCCAGTGGTTGTGGCTGGAAGATGCCCGGCGCAGCGGCGTTATTCCGCGCGATGCCGATCAGTACAATGCCATTCAGGAGCGCCTGATTTCACGCTTTAGCGAGCTTTATAGCCGGGAGCCGTTTTATTTTTGCTGCTGTCAGGATACCGATGAAGACAGGAGTACCGTGCTGTACTTGCAGGACTGCGCCGAGCAGGCAGGGCAGGAGTCTCGGTTTATCTACATTGAAGAGCTCGGTTTGGGCGTCGGCGGCGTACTGACCGATCTTGATGATAATGTCATCCAGCGTGCATTTAAGCTGTATCCGCTGGAGTGGATGATGCGTGACGATAACGGTCCGCTGCTGCGCAAGCGTCGTGAGCAATGGGTGGAGCCGTTATGGAAAAGTATCTTGAGTAATAAAGGGCTAATGCCGCTGCTTTGGCGCTTCTTCCCTGGTCATCCTAACCTTCTTGCATCCTGGTTCGATGGTGAAAAACCGCAGATTGCCGCTGGCGAAAGCTATGTGCGTAAACCGATTTACTCGCGCGAAGGCGGAAACGTCACCATTTTCGACGGTCAGAATAACGTTGTTGACCACGCTGATGGTGATTACGCCGATGAACCGATGATCTACCAGGCGTTTCAACCTCTGCCGCGATTTGGCGATAGCTACACACTCATCGGTAGCTGGATTGTCGATGATGAAGCGTGCGGAATGGGGATCCGTGAAGATAACACGCTGATCACCAAAGACACCTCACGTTTCGTTCCGCATTACATTGCTGGATAAGAATGTTTTAGCAATCTCTTTCTGTCATGAATCCATGGCAGTGACCATACTAATGGTGACTGCCATTGATGGAGGGAGACACAGTGCACTGGCAAACTCACACCGTTTTTAATCAACCTATACCATTAAATAACAGCAACTTATACCTGTCTGATGGCGCGCTTTGCGAAGCGGTAACGCGTGAAGGTGCTGGCTGGGATAGCGATTTTCTCGCCAGTATTGGTCAGCAGTTAGGAACGGCTGAATCCCTTGAACTGGGGCGGCTGGCGAATGTGAATCCGCCTGAATTATTGCGCTACGATGCGCAAGGACGCCGTCTGGACGATGTGCGTTTTCACCCCGCCTGGCACCTGCTGATGCAGGCGCTATGTACCAATCGGGTGCACAATCTTGCCTGGGAAGAAGACGCTCGCTCCGGCGCATTTGTGGCGCGCGCGGCGCGTTTTATGTTACATGCGCAGGTTGAGGCTGGGTCGTTATGTCCGATAACGATGACCTTTGCCGCCACGCCATTGTTGTTACAGATGTTACCCGCGCCGTTTCAGGACTGGACCACGCCGCTGTTGAGCGATCGCTACGATTCTCACTTATTGCCAGGTGGGCAAAAACGTGGCTTGTTGATCGGCATGGGAATGACGGAAAAGCAGGGCGGTTCCGATGTCATGAGCAACACCACCCGCGCAGAGCGTCTGGACGATGGTTCTTATCGGCTGGTGGGGCATAAATGGTTTTTCTCGGTGCCGCAAAGCGATGCGCATCTGGTGCTGGCACAGACCGCGGGCGGTTTGTCCTGCTTTTTTGTGCCGCGCTTTTTGCCTGACGGGCAACGCAACGCGATTCGCCTCGAGCGGCTGAAAGATAAGCTGGGTAATCGCTCTAACGCCAGCTGCGAAGTGGAATTTCAGGATGCCATTGGCTGGTTGTTGGGGCAGGAAGGGGAAGGAATTCGTCTGATCCTGAAAATGGGTGGGATGACGCGTTTTGATTGCGCCCTGGGTAGCCATGCCATGATGCGCCGTGCATTTTCGCTGGCGATTTATCATGCACATCAACGCCATGTTTTTGGTAATCCATTGATCCAACAGCCCCTTATGCGTCATGTCTTAAGTCGCATGGCACTTCAGCTTGAAGGGCAAACGGCGTTGCTGTTTCGTCTTGCGCGAGCGTGGGACCGGCGCGCCGATGCCAAAGAAGCTCTGTGGGCGCGTTTATTTACGCCTGCGGCGAAATTTGTGATCTGCAAACGTGGCATTCCGTTTGTGGCCGAAGCGATGGAGGTGCTGGGCGGCATTGGTTATTGCGAGGAGAGCGAGCTGCCGCGGCTTTACCGGGAGATGCCGGTAAACAGTATTTGGGAAGGTTCCGGCAATATTATGTGCCTGGATGTGCTGCGCGTTCTCAATAAGCAAGCGGGCGTATACGACTTATTGTCGGAAGCATTTGTGGAAGTGAAAGGGCAGGATCGCTATTTTGATCGCGCGGTTCGTCGTTTACAGCAGCAGCTGCGTAAGCCAGCTGAAGAATTGGGGCGAGAGATTACTCATCAGCTATTCCTGCTGGGCTGCGGTGCGCAAATGTTGAAATATGCCTCTCCGCCAATGGCGCAGACGTGGTGTAAGGTGATGTTAGATACGCGCGGCGGCGTACGGTTGTCAGAGCAGATCCAGAATGATTTATTGCTGCGGGCGACGGGAGGAGTGTGTTTGTAAGCGTATACGACTGATGCGACGCTGGTTTCGATGAACTAAATGAAATATTTTAAAATTGTAGGCCGGACAAGGCGCTCGCGCCGCATCCGGCATTGTTCATTTGCTGTAGATGACACTCACGCATACAGTATCGCCTGTACGCGCCAGTTATCAGGCTGCTGGTCTTCGTACATGGTAATAATGCGGTACCATGACGCACCTTGTTCATCGGCCTTTAACGCCACGATACGTTCCACGTCCTGCGGATCCCCTGAAATATTGCTAACTGAGATCTGACCTATTTCATTCAGGCCCGTCACGCAGTCAGCACTGGCGAATTCTGCAGACTGTGCCGTGGCGCTCGCAGGATAAGTCACTAATTGCAGCGAGGGTGAGGCAAGTAATTGTTTCATCGTCAGCTCCATTTTTCGTTTCCCCACATGTTGCAGGGCATTCCATCGCGGTAATAAACGCCCGAGCTTCCAGCCGGTAATTTATTGTGCACAGGTAAACGCATAGGGACGCAAAGCAATGTAAAGCTGACTATGTTAGTTGTCTGATTTATTTACGGTACAAAATGGCTTGTGAATACCACTGTCCTGTCACGATGGTTTCGTCCACCATGACGACAACGTAATAATCAGCTTTTGCAGCGACAGCTTTCGCTCTGATTTCTGCTAATGCGTCATCCGGAGAACCTCGAACCATCGTGCTTACGCTACCTATTCGCTGTAACCCTTGCGTCTGGTCACGGCGAATCTCTTGCGGATGGTCCGTTACTGGCGGTGCTGGCTGTGGCGTACCTTGCAGTGCGCTACAGGCACTTAACATCAACACCAATAATAAACTGGCAAACCGGTAAATAATGCTATTACGTTTCCTGCTAACCATAGTGTAGTGCCTTATTAATTTAACTTTGGGGGAATGTTCCCGAATTGTTACCTGGTACGCGATTTTCGAATGAAAACGTGACGAAAGCGTAACCCACATCTCAACATTATGAACTAATACCGCCAGCAGAAACTTGTGCTAAGGATTTCTTCATGTCATACCAGACAAAAAGGAGAGACAGATGATTGAAATAGAATCACGCGAGCTGGCAGATATTCCCGTTCTTCATGCTTATCCTGTCGGGCAAAAAGATACCCCGTTACCGTGTGTGATTTTTTATCACGGCTTTACTTCGTCCAGTCTGGTGTATAGCTATTTTGCCGTTGCGCTGGCGCAGGCTGGTTTGCGGGTGATCATGCCGGATGCGCCCGATCACGGTAGCCGTTTTAGTGGCGACGCAGCGCGGCGGTTAAATCAATTCTGGCAAATCTTGCTACAAAGTATGCAGGAATTCACTACCTTACGTGCGGCAATAGCCGAAGAAAACTGGCTGCGTGATGACCGTCTGGCAGTCGGTGGCGCGTCGATGGGCGCGATGACGGCACTGGGAATTACCGCTCGCCACCCCACGGTAAAATGTACCGCCAGCATGATGGGATCGGGCTATTTTACATCGCTCGCCCGTTCACTGTTTCCACCGCTGATACCTGAAACGGCAGCACAGCAGAATGAATTCAATAACATTGTCGCGCCGCTGGCAGAGTGGGAAGCGACAAACCATCTGACAGAGTTGGGGAACAGACCGCTGCTCTTATGGCATGGCCTTGACGATGACGTCGTGCCTGCCGACGAATCACTACGTTTGCAGCAGGCCTTAAGCGAGACGGGACGGGATAAACTGCTAACCTGTTCATGGCAGCCAGGCGTGCGTCACCGCATTACGCCTGAGGCGTTAGATGCTGCCGTGACATTTTTCCGCCAGCATCTTTAAACACGCAGAATGCTGACCCCTTGCGCTTCCAGTTGTTGCAGGATTTCCGGGTTAGCATTTTTGCCGGTGATCAGCATATCGATTTGATCGGCACGGCTAAAAAGCATTCCCGCGCGTTCGCCAATCTTACTGCTATCAACCAGTACCACCAGTTTCCCTACCACGCTCAGCATCTTCTGCTCTGCCATTGCCGTCAGCATATCGGTTTTATACAACCCTTCTGCTGTCAGTCCTTTGCCGCTGGTAAACATCCAGTGCCCGGCATAGAGACTGTTTTCGCTGCCTTGCGGGCTTAAAGTGATGGACTGACTTTTGTTGTACTGTCCGCCCATAATGATCACGCTGTCATGCTCCTGATCGATCAGGTAATTTGCCAGCGGTAGATAATTAGTGATGATTTGCACTGGCTTGCCACACATTTCCCGCCCAAGCAGAAACGCGGTGGAGCCGCAGTTGATGACTACGCTTTCGCCCGGATTAACCAGCTGCGAGGCCGCTTTAGCAATACGTACTTTTTCATCGTGATTCTGCGCTTGATGCAGATTCATCGGCGTCCAGCGCGGGCGCTGTTGGGTAATAGCTTCTGCGCCATTGCGCACTTTTTTCAGTTTGCCGCTTTCGTCAAGTTTATTGATATCGCGTCGTGCAGTGGCAGGCGAAATTCCCAGACGCTCAACGACTTTCTCAACGGTCACAAAGCCCAATTGTGCGAGCATTTCCAGGAGGATTTGATGTCTTTGTGCTTCAGTCATGAGCTATTCCGATAAAATTTGATTTTTTTAGATGATATTTGAAATAGCCAGGAAATACTATGCCGGATAGCGCGAGCATCTCCACGCTATCCGGTACAAGCGACAGATTACAGGAACGACTTGAACGGCAGATCTGGTTCAATAGTGAAGCAATCATCGAAACCACGCGGATAGTGGTACTCGAAGTTGTCTTTATCCAGCGGCCAGGTAAATTTGCCGCCGACCTGCCAGATAAACGGCTTGAAGCCATACTTCAGGCGATCTTTTTTCATCTCCCACAGCACGCGGATCTCTTGCGGATCGGCCTGGAAGTTTGACCAGATATCGTGGTGGAACGGGATCACTACTTTCGCATTCAGCGCTTCGCCCATACGCAGGATATCAGCACTGGTCATTTTGTCGGTGATACCACGTGGGTTCTCTCCGTACGATCCTAAAGCCACGTCGATCTGATGCTCGTTACCATGTTTTGCATAATAGTTGGAGTAGTGGGAATCGCCGCTGTGATACAGGGAACCGCCCGGCGTTTTGAACAGGTAGTTTACCGCGCGATCGTCCATGCCGTCCGGCAGTACGCCAGCCGCTTTTTGATCGGCTGGCAGCGTGATCAGTGCCGTGCGGTCGAAAGCATCAAGTGCATGAATTTCAATGTCTTTTACCTTCACTACGTCGCCCGGTTTAACGACGATGCAACGCTCTTTCGGTACGCCCCAGCCAATCCACAAATCAACGCAGGTTTTCGGTCCAATGAACGGTACGTCATCAGCACAGTTCTGCATCACGGCAGCAGCGACGTTAACGTCGATATGATCGTTGTGATCGTGAGTCGCCAGTACCGCGTCGATCTGGCGAATCGCAAACGGATCAAGAACAAACGGGGTGGTGCGCAGGTTTGGCTGCAGTTTTTTCACGCCAGCCATGCGCTGCATCTGGTGACCCTGTTTCATTAACGGGTTACCGTGGCTTTGTTTGCCAGTACCGCACCAAAAATCAACACAAACGTTGGCACCGCCTTCTGATTTCAACCAGATTCCGGTACAGCCGAGCCACCACATTGCGAAAGTGCCTGGTGCGACCTGCTCTTGCTCAATTTCTTCATTCAGCCAGCTACCCCACTCCGGGAAAGTGCTCAGGATCCAGGACTCACGGGTGATACTTTTCACTTTACTCATCGCCATTTACCTTCGTGATAGTTCAATTCGAATCAATATGTGATTGGTTTTGATTAATCCTGACACTATTTTTTCAGGAAGGCAATGACCATTTTTTGACTTTTTAGCAGGAGAGTTATTGTGGATTTTGAGTGTAGAAAGATTAAATTGAATGTGTAATGCAATTAACTAAATGAATTTAAATGAATAAATATTTCATTCCGTGAATCCCATTCTGTTTATGTGGAATTATTTGCGTGCGACGTCACATTTAATCATAAATAATCTTGTTGTGATTACTTTTGAAAATTAGAGTGAGAGCACAACATTCCGGGTGTGCGAAATACCCGGTTACCTCTTCTTCAGGAGATCGTTATGGAGATCCTCTACAACATCTTTACCGTGTTTTTTAACCAGGTCATGACCAATGCCCCGTTGTTGCTGGGTATTGTGACCTGTCTGGGTTACATCCTACTGCGCAAAAGTGTCAGCGTTATTATTAAAGGTACGATTAAAACCATAATTGGTTTCATGTTGTTGCAGGCAGGGTCCGGCATCCTGACCAGCACCTTCAAACCGGTGGTGGCGAAAATGTCCGAAGTCTACGGCATTAACGGCGCAATTTCCGATACTTACGCGTCGATGATGGCAACCATTGAACGCATGGGCGATGCCTATAGCTGGGTGGGTTACGCGGTGTTGTTAGCGCTGGCGCTGAACATCTGTTACGTGCTGCTGCGTCGCATTACCGGTATTCGAACCATCATGCTGACTGGTCACATCATGTTCCAGCAGGCGGGGCTGATTGCCGTTACGCTGTTTATCTTCGGCTACTCCATGTGGACGACCATTATCTGCACCGCGATTCTGGTTTCGCTCTACTGGGGCATTACCTCCAACATGATGTACAAGCCGACACAGGAAGTCACCGACGGCTGTGGTTTCTCCATTGGTCACCAGCAGCAGTTCGCATCATGGATTGCTTATAAAGTCGCACCGTTCCTTGGCAAAAAAGAGGAAAGCGTTGAAGACCTCAAACTGCCTGGCTGGCTGAATATTTTCCACGACAACATCGTCTCCACGGCGATTGTCATGACTATCTTCTTTGGTGCCATTCTGCTCTCCTTTGGTATCGACACCGTGCAGGCGATGGCAGGCAAAGTGAACTGGACGGTGTACATCCTGCAAACCGGTTTCTCCTTTGCGGTGGCGATCTTCATCATCACTCAGGGCGTGCGCATGTTTGTGGCGGAACTCTCTGAAGCATTTAACGGTATCTCCCAGCGTCTGATCCCAGGTGCGGTTCTGGCGATTGACTGTGCGGCTATTTATAGCTTCGCGCCGAACGCCGTGGTCTGGGGTTTTATGTGGGGCACCATCGGGCAACTGATTGCGGTTGGTATCCTGGTCGCCTGTGGCTCTTCAATCCTGATTATTCCCGGCTTTATCCCGATGTTCTTCTCCAACGCCACTATCGGCGTGTTCGCTAACCACTTCGGCGGCTGGCGTGCGGCGCTGAAAATTTGTCTGGTGATGGGGATGATCGAAATCTTTGGTTGCGTCTGGGCAGTGAAACTCACCGGTATGAGTGCCTGGATGGGTATGGCGGACTGGTCGATTCTGGCACCGCCGATGATGCAGGGCTTCTTCTCCATCGGTATCGCCTTTATGGCCGTCATCATTGTAATTGCACTGGCTTATATGTTCTTCGCTAGCCGCGCGCTGCGCGCAGAAGAAGATGCAGAAAAACAACTGGCAGAACAATCTGCTTAATAAGGAGTTTTGATTATGACCGTTCGTATTCTGGCTGTGTGTGGTAACGGACAAGGCAGTTCCATGATCATGAAAATGAAAGTGGACCAGTTTTTAACCCAGTCGAACATTGACCACACGGTAAACAGCTGCGCGGTTGGCGAATACAAAAGCGAGTTGAGCGGCGCGGATATCATCATCGCTTCTACCCATATTGCGGGCGAAATCACCGTGACCGGCAACAAATATGTGGTTGGCGTGCGCAACATGCTCTCTCCTGCTGATTTTGGCCCGAAACTGCTGGAAGTGATCAAAGAGCATTTCCCGCAGGACGTGAAGTAAGGACGCGCCATGAAATTACGTGATTCGCTGGCTGAAAATAAATCTATCCGCCTGCAAGCGGAAGCAGAGACATGGCAGGACGCAGTGAAAATCGGCGTTGATCTGCTGGTAGCGGCAGATGTGGTAGAGCCGCGTTACTACCAGGCGATTCTGGATGCGGTTGAACAGCACGGCCCGTACTTTGTGCTCGCCCCCGGCCTGGCAATGCCGCACGGACGCCCGGAAGAGGGCGTTAAGAAAACCGGTTTTGCGCTGGTGACGCTGAAAAAGCCGCTGGAGTTCAACCACGAAGATAACGATCCGGTGGATATCCTCATCACCATGGCGGCGGTTGATGCCAACACTCACCAGGAAGTGGGCATCATGCAGATCGTCAACCTGTTTGAAGATGAAGAGAATTTCGACCGTTTACGTGCCTGCCGTACCGAGCAGGAAGTACTGGATCTCATTGACCGCACCAATGCGGCAGCTTAAGAAGGAATTGAACATGTCATTACCGATGTTGCAAGTCGCGCTGGACAACCAGACTATGGATAGCGCCTACGAAACCACTCGCCTGATTGCCGAAGAAGTCGACATTATCGAAGTGGGCACCATTCTTTGCGTAGGCGAAGGCGTGCGTGCGGTTCGTGACCTGAAAGCGCTGTACCCGCACAAAATCGTACTGGCTGACGCCAAAATTGCCGATGCAGGCAAAATCCTTTCTCGCATGTGCTTCGAAGCCAACGCTGACTGGGTGACCGTAATTTGTTGTGCGGATATCAACACCGCCAAAGGCGCGCTGGACGTGGCAAAAGAGTTTAATGGCGACGTGCAGATCGAACTGACCGGCTACTGGACCTGGGAACAGGCGCAGCAGTGGCGCGACGCAGGCATTGGGCAGGTGGTTTATCACCGCAGCCGTGACGCGCAGGCCGCAGGCGTGGCGTGGGGCGAAGCGGACATTACCGCGATCAAACGTCTTTCCGATATGGGCTTCAAAGTCACCGTCACCGGTGGTCTGGCGCTGGAAGATCTGCCGTTGTTTAAAGGCATTCCGATTCATGTGTTTATCGCTGGTCGCAGCATCCGTGATGCAGCCTCTCCGGTTGAAGCCGCGCGTCAGTTCAAACGTTCCATCGCCGAACTGTGGGGCTAAGGAGCGGATATGTTGTCCAAACAAATCCCGCTTGGCATCTACGAAAAAGCGCTCCCCGCTGGGGAGTGCTGGCTGGAACGACTGCAACTGGCAAAAACGTTAGGCTTCGATTTTGTCGAGATGTCAGTAGATGAAACGGACGATCGCCTTTCGCGCCTCGACTGGAGCCGCGAGCAGCGTCTGGCACTGGTGAACGCGATTGTTGAAACCGGCGTGCGCGTACCGTCCATGTGCCTTTCTGCTCATCGTCGTTTCCCGCTGGGAAGCGAAGATGACGCGGTGCGGGCGCAGGGGCTGGAGATTATGCGTAAAGCTATCCAGTTCGCCCAGGACGTCGGCATTCGCGTGATCCAACTGGCGGGCTATGACGTTTACTATCAGGAAGCCAATAACGAAACGCGTCGTCGTTTTCGTGACGGCCTGAAAGAGAGCGTTGAGATGGCAAGCCGCGCGCAGGTCACGCTGGCGATGGAGATCATGGATTACCCATTGATGAACTCCATCAGCAAGGCGCTGGGCTACGCACACTATCTCAACAATCCGTGGTTCCAGCTCTACCCGGATATCGGCAACCTGTCGGCGTGGGACAACGACGTGCAGATGGAGTTGCAGGCCGGAATCGGGCATATCGTCGCGGTACATGTGAAAGACACCAAACCAGGCGTCTTCAAAAACGTGCCTTTTGGCGAAGGTGTTGTGGATTTTGAACGTTGCTTCGAAACGCTCAAACAGAGTGGCTATTGCGGGCCGTACCTGATTGAGATGTGGAGCGAAACGGCGGAAGATCCGGCGGCAGAAGTGGCGAAAGCGCGCGATTGGGTGAAAGCGCGCATGACCAAAGCAGGCATGGTGGAGGCGGTATAATGCAAAAGCTGAAACAGCAGGTGTTTGAGGCCAACATGGATCTGCCGCGTTACGGGCTGGTGACCTTTACCTGGGGCAACGTCAGCGCCATTGACCGCGAACGCGGGCTGGTGGTGATCAAGCCCAGCGGCGTCGCCTACGAAACCATGAAAGCAGACGATATGGTGGTGGTCGATATGAGCGGTAAGGTGGTGGAAGGGGAGTATCGTCCGTCTTCCGACACTGCGACGCATCTCGAACTCTACCGTCGTTATCCGTCGCTTGGTGGTATTGTCCATACCCACTCCACTCATGCCACCGCATGGGCGCAGGCGGGGCTGGCGATCCCGGCGTTAGGCACCACGCACGCCGATTACTTCTTTGGCGACATCCCGTGCACGCGCGGATTAAGCGAAGAAGAGGTGCAGGGTGAGTACGAACTGAATACCGGCAAAGTGATTATCGAAACGCTGGGTGACGCCGAGCCGCTGCATACGCCGGGAATTGTGGTGTATCAGCACGGACCGTTCGTCTGGGGGAAAGATGCCCACGATGCGGTGCATAACGCGGTGGTGATGGAAGAAGTGGCGAAAATGGCGTGGATTGCGCGCAGTATTAACCCACAACTGAATCACATCGACAGCTTTCTGATGAATAAACACTTCATGCGTAAGCACGGTCCCAACGCCTATTACGGGCAGAAGTAAAACACGCGCTGCGGAAATTTCCTTCTTCGGGAGATAACTGGTCTAATTCCGCAGCCGTTTTTCAAAAAAAGCCCCCTGCGAAGGGGGCAAAGCAAACTATGGCAATGTTTCGTTGGTTATACCTGGTGCTAGCGATAAATATCCGCGCTGGCGTGCATATTGCCGTTACTCCCCGGTTCCCGCATCAGAATCACATGGTAGTACGTTGCGCCTTGCGCATCTGTCTCTTCATTTAATGCCTGACGTGCTTCACTTTCAGTGGCGAAGTTATGGTTGATATAAATCACACCTAAGCTTTGCACATCATCCATATTTCTGGCCTGGTGGTTATTAATTTCAATGGCTGCCCATGTATTTGCACTTAGCAAAAGCACAGCCAGAAGGGCTAAAACACGACTGAACATAGATACCTCCTCGACGGCTGACTTTGTGTGCTCTCCTCTTGTGGTGATCTTCTGATTTAATTTTAATCAATGATAAAGAAGTTGATGGTGACCATTTCTGATGCAGTTGTTCAAAAAAACACCATGACGAAGTGTGATGAACTCCAAATCAGCGATTTAGAGGTTATTTGCGAAAGGGGCGATTTATTTCTGCTCAGCCCTTGAGTTTAGCGGGGTATGTCAGTACTATAACGCGTCATTTTTCAGCCGACCTTTAACACGTTCCTTGCCTCCCCGGGATTCGGCTGACCCAGACAGGAGGCTGAATAATCCGTAAGGAGCAATTCGATGCGTCATTACGAAATCGTTTTTATGGTCCATCCTGACCAGAGCGAACAGGTTCCGGGCATGATCGAGCGCTACACTGCTGCCATCACTGGTGCAGAAGGCAAGATCCACCGTCTGGAAGACTGGGGCCGCCGTCAGCTGGCTTACCCGATCAACAAACTGCACAAAGCACACTACGTTCTGATGAACGTTGAAGCTCCGCAGGAAGTGATCGATGAGCTGGAAACTACCTTCCGCTTCAACGATGCCGTTATCCGCAGCATGGTTATGCGTACCAAGCACGCTGTTACCGAAGCATCTCCGATGGTTAAAGCGAAAGACGAGCGCCGTGAGCGTCGCGATGATTTCGCAAACGAAACCGCTGATGATGCTGAAGCTGGGGATTCTGAAGAGTAATTTCTGATGACCAACCGTCTGGTGTTGTCCGGCACCGTGTGCAGGACTCCCCTTCGAAAGGTCAGTCCATCAGGAATTCCTCACTGCCAGTTCGTGCTTGAGCATCGTTCTGTGCAGGAGGAAGCCGGCTTTCACCGGCAGGCGTGGTGCCAAATGCCCGTTATTGTTAGCGGACACGAAAACCAGGCCATTACTCACAGTATAACGGTCGGCAGTCGCATAACCGTTCAGGGGTTCATTTCATGCCATAAGGCAAAGAACGGACTGAGCAAAATGGTTTTGCATGCCGAGCAGATTGAATTGATAGATTCTGGAGACTAGCCATATGGCACGTTATTTCCGTCGTCGCAAGTTCTGCCGTTTCACCGCGGAAGGCGTTCAAGAGATCGACTATAAAGATATCGCTACGCTGAAAAACTACATCACCGAAAGCGGTAAGATTGTCCCAAGCCGTATCACCGGTACCCGTGCAAAATACCAGCGTCAGCTGGCTCGCGCTATCAAACGCGCTCGCTACCTGTCCCTGCTGCCGTACACTGATCGCCATCAGTAATCGGTCACGGTCCATTAATACGACTTTGAGAGGATAAGGTAATGCAAGTTATTCTGCTTGATAAAGTAGCAAACCTGGGTAGCCTGGGTGATCAGGTAAACGTTAAAGCGGGCTATGCTCGTAACTTCCTGGTACCGCAGGGTAAAGCTGTTCCAGCTACCAAGAAAAACATTGAATTCTTCGAAGCACGTCGCGCTGAACTGGAAGCTAAACTGGCTGAAGTTCTGGCAGCAGCTAATGCTCGCGCTGAGAAAATCAATGCACTGGAAACTGTTACCATCGCGTCTAAAGCTGGCGACGAAGGTAAACTGTTCGGTTCCATCGGTACTCGCGACATCGCTGACGCTGTAACTGCAGCTGGCGTTGAAGTGGCTAAGAGCGAAGTTCGTCTGCCGAACGGCGTTCTGCGTACCACTGGTGAACACGAAGTGAGCTTCCAGGTTCACAGCGAAGTATTCGCGAAAGTGATCGTAAACGTAGTAGCTGAATAATTCGTTATTCAACGAGACGTAAAAACGCCGACCAGTGGTCGGCGTTTTGCTTTTAAGTGATAAAAACCGCAGAAACAGACGTTCCCTCCATAAATCTCTTGCTATTCCTTTTATAAAAAGTTCGCAGTACCCATACCTGGCCCCCAGCCTCGCCGCTGGTAGTTCGTGTCATGTTTTTTACGCGTAAAACACGACAAAAGCATCAATACAGCGATCGTCTCACTTGTATGATAATAAAAACAATATGTTATATATGAATGTGCTGTTATTTTATTGTTTTTATATATAAAAAGATAAAATATCATCACTTTCGTAATCTTGAACGCTTTGCAGGTGCGTTCAATCCAATAAATGCTAATATTATGGCTATCATAGCCATAAAAAGATAAAATATTATCACTATGGGTAAAAAAACAGCACCGTTACTCCCTTATACGAATCAGATGCTTAGTGAATTTGGTGAGCGGCTGAAACTTGCTCGTTTACGATGCAGGCTTACCGCAAAGCAAGTTGCTGAACGTGCTGGGATGTCGCCAATAACATTGCGCTCTCTGGAGTCAGGAAGTGCAGGGGTCACGATAGGGGCATATTTGTCTGTGATGCAGGTTTTGGGCCTGGAAACGGATTTAAATAAGCTTGCAGCTGAAGACGACTTAGGGCGTCAGCTCCAGGATTCCCGTTTGATTAAAAAAAGAGGGCTGTCTCGTGTATCAAGTAAGAATGAAGAAGGTTCTCAGACAGCCTCATTGCAGATGAGGCACGAGAAAGAAGGTCATCTCACCACGGATTTAACAGCACTGGCAGAAGGCTCGACGCCATCTATTACAGGAGAAACATCAACCTCTCTTGCTGCACTATTAAAACCGATAAAAAAACCGTTAAAAGGAAATTAATTATGGCATTAATCGGAGTGTATGCGGATTGGGAAGGCCTGGATGGTCCTGCGCGTATTGGTTATTTACACAGTCGTCGCACTCGGGCGCGTGAGATATTTGAGTTTGAGTACGATAAAAAGGCGCTTGCAGATCCTTCACTTAATTTCATTCAGTTAGATCCTGAAATAATGTTGTATGAGGGAGCACAGTACCCAATTCCTCCAAAGGATAAATTTGGTGCATTTAGTGATTCCTGCCCGGATCGTTGGGGGCGTATGCTAATGAAGCGTCGTTTTGAGAGGGATATTCGAGACGGGTTATGTGATAAAGACTCCCACCTTTATGAGTCTGATTATCTACTAGGTGTTCATGATCTTTATCGGGTTGGGGCTCTTCGATACAAACGTGAAGACGCTGGAGAGTTTCTTGATAATCGCATTGATGTTGCAGCCCCACCATTTACCGAAATAGCGAGTCTGGAAAGGGTTAGCCGGGCAATTGAAGAAGATCCTGATAATAAAGAGTAATGGGGCAAAAATGGTTAAGAATGCTAATCGCTCCGGGGGGATCATTAGGGGGGGCACGTCCGAAAGCCAGTGTTGTTGATGAAGCTGGGCATCTCTACATCGCTAAATTTCCCAGTGTAAAAGATGAGTATGATGTTGGTGGATGGGAAATGGTCGTTAATGCACTTGCTGTTGGCTGTGGACTGAATGTTGCACCTGCTCAGGCGCATAAATTTGCCAGCAATTACCATTGTTTTATGGTTCGTCGTTTTGACCGCACTAATGCGGGAAGGCGTCTGCATTTTGCTTCGGCTATGACACTAACCAGGCATCAGGATGGTGAAGATGCCTCTACAGGTGTGAGTTATCTGGAATTAGCAGATGTTCTTATCAGACATGGCGCGCAGACTAATACTGACCTTAAGGAACTCTGGTCCAGGATTGTTTTTAATATTCTTGTTACTAATACCGATGATCATTTACGCAATCATGGATTTATCTTGATACCAGGAAAAGGTTGGCGGCTTTCTGAGGCATATGATTTGAATCCTGTGGTCAGGTCTGATGGTCTAAAACTCAATATTACGGAAAATGACAATGCACTTGATTTGGAATTAGCTAGAGAAGTTGCAGAGTATTTTCGACTTAGTTTGACGGAAGCTGATGACATTATTGCTAATTTTAGAGGGATTGTCAGTCAGTGGCGAATCATTGCCGAGCGTCTTCGATTACCTGGTCGTGAGCAAGAGTTAATGGCAGAGGCGTTCAGGGGGGCAATTTAGAATAGTTATTTCGATATATTCGCTAAATCATAAATTTGCGAAGCAATGCCAGTAGATACTGAACGTTTTGGAAGAGACGTTTAATTTATGAGAAAAATAGAAACGCTACAAAGCTAAATTATAGCGTTTCTATGTAAAATAATTAGCTTGTCGCTAACTGTACTTGTGGTTCTTCGTCTTTAACTTTGATAAGCGTCCACAGCGCAATGGCGCCAATAATGTCAAAGAAAGCCAGGGCAATAAAGAACGGCGCGAAGCCGATAATGTGAACGAATGCCCCGATAAACAGGTTGAAAATCAACTGACCGCTCCATGCACAGGCTCCTGCCATACCCACAGCGGTAGCTACTTCGTCTTTTTTGAATAGGTCACCGCCCAGAGTTGCTGCAACAGTAGAAAGACATTGATGCGAGAATGCGCCAATGCTAATCAGTAATACGGCGATGTAGGGATTTTCGACAATACTCACCAGACCAATCGTCATCATAATGACGGCTGCAATAGTGAAGGTAATTCTTCGTGAGTTAATTAAACTCACGCCGCGATCGTGGAAGAACTTCGCGACAAAACCACTGGCTAAACAGCCGAGATCGCCCAGCAGGAAAGGTAGCCAGACGAACATGGCAATTTCTTTCAGGCTAAAATGCAGCGTTTCGACGAAGAAAATCGGTACCCAGAAGTTAATGGTTCCCCATGCCGGGTCAGCGAGAAAACGCGCGATGCCAATCCCCCAGAAATTACGTTGGCTGAGGATATGCTTGATTGACGTTTTTTCTTTCTTATCTGTTTTAAGATGCTGTTCTTGCCCAGACTCAATATAGTGGCGCTCTTCATCAGAAAGGCGTTTAGCATCTTTTGGATCTTTATAACAAAAGAACCAAAATAAAGCCGCGAGTAAAGCAAGGCTACCTGAGACAATAAACGCAAATTGCCAGCTATGAAACATAATGCACCAGGCAATCAACGGTGGAGCAAGCATCGCGCCGAGTGAGGTGCCCATATTGAAAACACCTGTCGCCACGCCACGCTCTTTTGCCGGGAACCATGTTGATGCGGTTTTTACACCCGCAGGAATTGCCGATGCTTCGCTGAAACCCATCAGGGCGCGCATAAATGCCAGACCTGACCATGTTCCTGTCAAGGCATGCCCCATTGTCGCCAGGCCCCAGATTGCGGCACATATCGCAAAACTTAACTTCAGACCCACGGTATCAATAAAGAAGCCCATTATCGGTTGCCCCAATGTATAGGCCAACTGGAATGCACTGACAATCCATGAATATTGTTCTTTGGTTATTCCGGTTGTCTCCATAATCGTTGGAGCCGCAATACCTAACGCCGTTCTGTCCAGATAATTGATTACAGTGATAAAGCATACGAGGGCAATCATATGCCATCGATAATTCTTTATTTTATTCATTTTTAAACCTTTTAATTATATTAATAAACCCTGGTTGTTGGTATTTCCATGTAATAGGCAATAAAAATCAGGTACAGAGGAAATATTGGAAATTATTGTGTGTAAATGTCTCCCTTTAAAAAGTCTGGCCAGTTTTTTTCAAAGTAAATACCGTTAATACACGGTTGCATACGTAAAGACTTTACTTCGGTAATAAAAGAACCTTGCGAATATTGAATTGTTAATTTGTGATTTTTGTCTTCAGCGAGTTCAGAGCGAAAACGCCATTCTTCTTTTGCGCCGCGACGAGTTTGTGGTAGGCATTTGCCTTGTGGATCAATAACCATACGCGCCCCACGGCTACCACCACCAGCATCAATATAATGCGTTAATTGTGTTAATACCGCGGCAGAAGTCAGCGTCATATGCCGCCACATAAACAGCTCGGCAACTTCACCCACATGTTTGATTGCCAATCCATGTCGTTGGACAAATTCGTTCAATAGCAGGGCATCACGAGTGGCGCGTCGGACTTTATCGGCATGGCAAATAAATCCCGCATGGTCAGACATTCGTGCCTGAATTTTTTCTCTCACAACCGACAACGGCATCCCGGTCCCGTTATCGTGCGCCTGAGTAATGATCTCTCTTATAGAAGCCAGTGCCGGAGCTGCCAGCTGTGCTATATCTCCATCAATATTCCGCTTTTGCGTGCAACCAATAAAACGTGCCAGACGAACAGCAAAAACCTGCCCGGCATTCAATGCCGCGCCGCCAGGTCGGGTGACGCCGTGTGTGCCAGCAACTTCCCCCACCGCAAAACAACCGGGCAGAGATGTTTGTCCCCAGATATCGACTTCAATGCCGCCATTCATGTGCTGATTATTCATGGCAAACTGCAATGGCTGCGTGGTGAGATCGTAACCGTGCATCTTATACAGCGAGATAGACAGCGGATTCATTCGTTGCAGGCGTTCGATGGGCGATGGTGCCAGAGCGTCGTTATTTTCCAGATACGTGCGAACGTCGTCGTCCAGTCGATCTAATGAGAAGGGCAGGTCACCCGGCACCGCTTCAGGATTGCGATTGAAATCCATAAATACCTGACGCCCTGATTGCTGCTCTTGCGCTACTGCCATATCTAACAAGCTGGAGCCAAAATCCATTACCCGCGTGGCGTGGAACGGCCACTGATAGCCTTTACGGAAGATGTTTGAAGCTAGCTCCTGGGTGGTGCGATAGTAATCCGCGAGGAAGTTATACTCGTTACCCTCAGCATCTACGGAATAGATATACGGGATCACCTGCACATAGGTGCCGGACAAATTCCACGGAAACGTGCTGCGCGGTGTGCCGATACCAAACTGGCTTTCAGTCAGATTGGTTAGCGTCAGACCTTCCTCCAGCGCCAGACCCAGCGAGCCGAAACATTTGTGTGGATAAACACTGTCGCGATAAAGCTCGCCAGGCCCTCCTGTTGCCAGTACCACATTGGGCGCAGTCACAATTGCCAGCCCCCATGGGTTATGGGCGCGATGACCGGTCGCGAGGATTGCCCCCGCCACACGGTCTTCACCGTTTTCGTCACGCTGATGCAGCAGTTTAATCACTGTTGCACTGGTCAACATTGGGATAGCAAGACGCTGTACTTCTTCCAGCAGCACTTTCACCATTAACCTTGAGGTACGCGGCCCACACGAGGTTGCACGCCCGGCTTCGTCATGGTCGGTTTGATAACGAAGAATCGCGCCATAGCGATCTTCCGGTAATTCCAGACCAAGATATTGCAACCCGCCAAGAGTGTGCAGAGAACCTACCGCTTCAACATAAGCGGTGTCGTGATCCATCGCCCCACCGCTCGCCAGTGCCTCTGCCAGTTTGGTGAAGTTGTCGCCGTTGCCCGCAGTAGCGGCGGTAAACAGTGTTTGTTTATCAGAGCCAGAACATGCCGACGTCCCCATATATAACCCGGCGGTGGCGATTAACACATTTTGCTGGCGGCGTTTAAGTTCCACAGCTGCACGTAGCCCGGCTGCACCACTGCCGACTACCAGGGCATCTGTTTTCCAGAGTGGGTAATCAACGCCGTCAACCGTGACAACCCATGCGGGTTCTGCCTGTGCAAAACCCTTTGGGAAAGTAACGTGCGTCAGTGCATCAAGGATGGTGTCATCAAGCTGACTCATGCATCCTCCATTGGCATAAACAGGCTACTTTCCATCAGACGTGGGTGCCTGATAATCGGACGGAAGGCCATATACGGCAGAATGTCGCGCTCAATCTCCACACCCGGCGCGATTTCAATTAATTCAACGCCTTCTGCCGTTAACTGGAATACTGCGCGTTCAGTGATATACAACACTTCCTGACCACTTTGCTGTGCGTAGGCGGCGCTAAAAGTAATTTTTTCCACCTGGGTAACCAGTTTAGGGATTTGACCTGACTGGGCGATATGCAAGCCATCTGGCGTTACATCAATCTTGCTGCCTTTGGCGTCGAACGTACCGCAAAACACCACTTTACGGGCGTTTTGTGCAATTTCGAGAAATCCGCCGGGGCCAATCAGATTGCCATTGAGATGGGATACGTTGACGTTACCGTATTGATCCATCTCTCCCATGCCGAGGAAGGTGATATCGATGCCGCCGCCACTGTAGAATTCAAATTGATCGAGTGATGGAATAATGGCATCGGCGTTACGGGCGCAGCCGAACAGAGCATCATCAAGCATCATGCCGTTATGCACACCCTGTTCTACACTCAGCCACAAACTTTGATAAGGCACGCCTTCGCGCAGCGCAACCCCAGGAATACCGCCGGGAATACCAAAGCCAAAGTTGGTTGAAGCGCCTGCCACCAGTTCCCGCGCTGCCCGACGGGCAATCAGGCGACGCACCGGATGACTAACCAGTTCAATAGCGTCGTTAGAACTTAGACGGCGATGTTGACCGCTGATGGTCAGGTCGTAACCACCAAGATAGGTTTGCGGTTGTTCGCGGTGCTCAACGATGCCATCAACCAGAATTCCTGGTAGCTTGACCCGACGTGGTTCAATGGTACCTGCTTCCAGCACATCGCGTACCTGTACGAACACTTTGCCGCCGCTGTTGTGTGCTGCCAGCGCCATCGAATAGCTATCCATATCAATCGCTTCTTCTTCGAGGCTAACGTTGCCTCGTGGATCGGCATAAGTGCCACGCAAAATCGCGTAATCCACTTTGAAAGGGCGATAACGAAGTTTGGTCTCACCGTCGATTTCAATCAGTTCTACCAGGTCGTCGGTAGTGCATTCATTCGACTTACCGCCACCATTGCGTGGATCAACAAACGATCCCAGCCCAACGTGGGTAAAAAGCCCCGGACGTCCGGCACCGATCTCCCGCAGCAGTGCCTGAATTACGCCACCAGGGAAACAGTAGGCTTCAATAGCATTGTTTTTCACCAGTTCCTGCATCTTGGGCGACCAGGTAAAATGTCCGGCAATAATGCGTTTGAGCATTTCGGCGTGAGCAAAACGGTTAGTGCCTTTGCTGTCGCGATCGCCAATACCCAGCGAGTGGATTAATGTCAGATCGCGCGGGTGTCCGGTTTGCAGAAAGCGCGCTTCAATGGCGGCCAGAATATGGTCAGCTTCCACCATGCCGCCGCCGTTGCCGCTAATGGCAATGGTTGCGCCGTCCTGAATTTGCGCCGCCAGTGTCTCGGCGGTTGATAACTTACGCATACAATTTCCTTATTGATTGTGGAAGCTCACGCCGGCTTTTTCGGCAAATGCGTGCGTCGCCTGTTGGCAATCCTGAGTGGCGGACATTAATCCAGCCAGCAACTGGTGCGAGTAATCGGCGTGTTTATTTTCCAGCGCCAGAATCAGTTGCTTAATATGTGCCAGTGCCACCGGACCACATTTTTCCAGCTGCGCTAACTGGTTCGCCATCCAGCTTTCCACCTGTTCTTTTTCTACCACTTCATCAATTAAATTCGCTGTCTGAGCTTCCTGCGCCGTCAGGCGTTTACCCAGCATCAGCATCTGGCGACCGACCACAGGACCAACCTGATTAAGCACTCGCTCAATGCCCATCCAGCCTGGCACCATGCCGAGCATCACTTCCGGGTTAGAGAATTTCGCGCCGGGGCGAGCGATACGAATATCGCAGCACAAGGCAAGTTCAATACCACCGCCGATGGTATGACCGTTGAGATTCGCAACGGTTAATTGGGGTAAGTTTCGCAGGCGATTAAAAACGTCATTACCGCGTTTAATCCATTTTCTGCCCATATCTAATGGCGAATAGGCCGACCACGATTTAATATCGCCACCCGCACAAAAGAATTTATCGCCGGTTGCCGTTAATTCGACTAAGCGTAATGCCGTGTCATTTTCAATTTCATTTAAATAATGGTCGAGAGATTCGATCATTTCTTCATTAATAGCATGACATTTATCTTCACGGTTCAATGTCAGGCGGCAAGAAGCCGCCGCTCTGCTGAACAGAACGGGTTGGTCATTCATGATCATTCCTTAACAATAATGCGCGATGCGATCGACGCTAATATCCAGCGTGCTGTTAATATCTTTCTGCCACCAGTACGGTGAGAATATTTCCAGTTCAATAGCGCCATTAAATCCGGCGTTTTCAACCAGCCGACGAATTGACGGAATATTGATGACACCATCTCCCGGCATTCCACGGTCATTGACCAGATCGGTGGTCGGCACTAACCAGTCGGAAACATGAAACGCGAGGATGCGTTTTCCGGCACGCAGGATCTGACTGGCGAGATCCGGGTCCCACCAGACATGGTAGACATCTACCGCCACGCCGAGGCCAAATTCGCCATCGGGATCGAGTTCATCACACCAGTCCAGCGCCT
Organism: Escherichia sp. WS2035; assembly: GCF_046487065.1. Taxonomy (NCBI): domain Bacteria; kingdom Pseudomonadati; phylum Pseudomonadota; class Gammaproteobacteria; order Enterobacterales; family Enterobacteriaceae; genus Escherichia; species Escherichia sp. WS2035. Next base: position 179,579 of record NZ_JBJQKD010000008.1, on the reverse strand, counting down.
GACGTAACGTGCACAGACAAGAACGATTGGCAGCAGTCATCGGGTGCAGTGGCTCCAGTGCAATTGGCACGCCGACCTCTTTCGAATGTGGCAGCAACTGGCGAATCCCTTGTTTCACCTGTTCCCGTGCTTCGTACAGATCTTTTGTTCCCATTGGCAGACCGCCAACCACCTGCATATAACAGGCGGCGTTCAGTACAGCGGCGTCGTCCAGCGCCCGGCGGTTATCGTCAATCGCCAGTTTGCGCTCCGCCAGCGTCGGTGCGGTGTAGTAGGTGCTACGGCACAAACCGGAAACGTTCATGTTACTGGCAGCAAGCTGGCGGGCGGTTTGCTGGAGATCTTCACTCTGCAACTCCCTGCGCCAGGGGGCAATCGCGCCAATACCGCGTGCGGCGCAGGCATCAATAATGGCGGGTAGCGGCGTTTTATAGCCCAGTGTCGCGGTATTGATACTGAATAAATCCGGGCGTTGTAACAGATCTCTCATGATTCAGCCTCAGAAGCGCGGCATACTTAAGCCGCCGTCGATGGCGACCGCCTGACCACAGGTGTAAATAAGTTTACCTTCCGCCATCGCGCGGACAGTGGAAGCAATATCCGCCGGATAACCCCAACGTCCCCACGGCACCAGACCTTTGGCAATCAGTTCGTCGTAATAGGCCGTTGCCGGAATAGTCATATCGGTTTTGATGAGACCAGGACGCACTTCATATACGCCAATTTGTTCATTACAAAGGCGAGCAGCAAACAGACGAGCAGCGGCAGAGACGGCAGTTTTGGCAATGGTATATTCGCCGCGATTCATCGCCAGCATGATGGCGTTGATGGAACTGACAAAAATAATCGAGCGGTGCGGCAGTTCTGCTTCCGGTTTCGGCTGTGCCAGTAAGCGCTTACTGAATGCCTGAGCAAGGAAGAACGGTGCGCGGGTGTTAATGGCAATATTTTGGTCGAAGCTGTCTGGTTCGAGGTCGAGAAGGTCACCGCGTTTTTTCACTGAAATGCCTGCGTTGTTGAGCAGGCAGTCCAGACGTCCCCACTGGTTTTGCGCTGCGTCGAGCATCTCTTCATGCAGGGAGAGATCGCCCACATCAGCAGGGAAGCAAATCACTTCCACGCCTTCCGCCAGACATTCTTGTTGTGTGGCATGTAATTTTTCTACGCTATCCGCATCCGGACGATCATTAATCAGCAGATTAAATCCGCCACGCGCAAGCTCCAGCGCACAGCCCTTTCCAATACCACGAGCGGCTCCGGTAATCACGGCAACAGGACGAGTGGATTTCATACAATAGCTCTCTTTTTTTGAATTTTGTTTCCTTAGTGATGATTAGCTTGCGACTGGAGGATAAAAAGATCAACCATCTAGTTGGTTGATATGCGATGGCGATCACAGGACATTTGATAACCTGATGAAAGTACAAGTTTTTGCCCTTTTTTCTGAAGCTGAAATCAAATCAGGTTATGATAGTCACCACGAAGAGGTCGTGGGGAAGCGTTATGTATCTTGATACCAGCAACGTACAGAGCCTGAAAGAAAAGCTGCTGTTATGCGCGGTTAATGAATTTGCCGAATATGGTTACGAAGGGGCCAGAGTCGATAATATCGTCAAGGCCGCGGGGTGCAGTAAACAGACGGTTTATCACCACTTTGGTAATAAAGAAAATTTATTTATCGAAGTACTGGAATATACCTGGAACGATATTCGACAAAAAGAAAAGGCCCTTGATTTCTCAGATCTTCCGCCACAGAAAGCCATTGAGAAAATAATCGATTTTACATGGGATTATTATATTTCTAATCCCTGGTTTTTAAAAATTGTGCATAGTGAAAATCAAAGTAAGGGTGTGCATTATGCAAAATCACAGCGTCTTTTAGAAATTAACCATGCGCACTTGCAGTTAATGGAATCCTTATTGGATGAAGGGAAGAAACAAAATATTTTTAAGCCAGATATCGACCCATTGCAGGTGAATATTAATATTGCTGCGCTTGGGGGATATTATTTGATCAACCAGCATACGCTTGGCCTGGTTTATCACATCAGTATGGTTTCACCGCAGGCACTGGAAGCCAGACGTAAGGTCATCAAAGAGACAATCCTTAGCTGGCTTTTGGTTGACCCTTCATCTACCGCGCGCGAATAAAACTGCCATCCGGCTGGCGGGTAAACAGGACCTGTTGATTATTCCCCGTATCAATGGTTAAGCCCGTCACCACGCCGCTGGCGTTCTGGCGGATTTTCACCATCTGCCCGTTTTGCAAATTACTCAGTGGCTTATCCGCGCCTTCTACCTGCGCCATGGCATAGACATCGGTAGCGGGCAGTCCGTGGTCGCGGAACAGCTGCGCCATCGTTTTACCGGGTTCGACACGATAGGAGCGCCATTGATTATCAATTCCGCTATCTGGCTGGAATGGTTGCGTATGGGTGGTTTGCGGCTGCTCTTCTGGTTGGCCTTCCTGTATTGGTTCTGGAGCGACCGGAGCCACCTGATCAGGATCATTTTGTGGCGTAACTAATTGCGCCCGCAGCTGTTCTTCTGTCGGTGGTTGTGATTGCGACTGAATATCTAACTGCGCTTCACGCGTCACCACCGGCGCGTTGGGCGTATCATCAGATGGAAGCAGAAATCCGACTACCAATACAATGGCGGCAATAATGATCCCCCGACGATGCATCGGCGGCAGCGGGTCCATGAAGCGAAAATTGTCCGGCGCGTGCCAGACTTTCTCCAGGGTTGGTTTTAGTTCAAAGCGCCCGGGCATGGTTTCCTCCTGCTCCGCGTCTTGTTCCTCAATCATAGCCTATGAATAAGCTAACGCTATGATGTCCGTGGTAAACCCGCCTTTATTATATTCATACGGGATATTGCTATTGTTTCTTTTTCCCCGGGATTTGTCATCATTCCCGCGACAAAGTTTTACCCAAAGAAGTGTGGCTGATATGCTGCCCGCTACTTTATACCCTAAGAAAGGAAATACGATGACCACCCCAACTTTTGACACCATCGAAGCGCAAGCAAGCTACGGCATTGGTTTGCAGGTAGGGCAACAGCTGAGTGAATCTGGCCTGGAAGGGCTGCTGCCAGAAGCACTGGTTGCAGGCATTGCCGATGCGCTGGAAGGCAAACATCCGGCTGTTCCGGTTGATGTGGTGCACCGCGCGCTGCGTGAAATCCACGAACGCGCCGATGCCGTTCGTCGTCAGCGTTTCCAGGCGATGGCTGCTGAAGGTGTGAAATACCTGGAAGAAAACGCCAAAAAAGAAGGTGTAAATAGCACCGAATCTGGCCTGCAATTCCGCGTGATCAACCAGGGCGAAGGCGCAATTCCGGCACGTACCGACCGCGTTCGTGTTCATTACACCGGAAAACTGATCGACGGCACCGTGTTTGACAGCTCCGTTGCTCGAGGCGAGCCAGCTGAATTCCCGGTAAACGGCGTGATCCCTGGCTGGATTGAAGCACTGACTCTGATGCCGGTAGGTTCTAAATGGGAACTGACTATCCCGCAGGAACTGGCATATGGCGAGCGTGGCGCAGGCGCGTCCATCCCTCCGTTCAGCACCCTGGTGTTTGAAGTCGAACTGCTGGAAATCCTCTAAGCAGCGCATTCTGTTCCCCTCGAACCAGAGGGGAGCAGGCATTCAGCAATAAACCCTTCAGTTTGCCAAACGGCGCTATTTTATGTTGCAAAGACCCTGTAAGCGTGTATTTTTGTGAGCTGTTTCGCGTTATCACCGTGATATGACACTCACTTTAAACATAAAATTAACATTAGATCTAAATCTTAGTATTCATCCCGCGTATTGTTACCTAATATCGATGAGTCCCGATACAGATTCGTCGTATCATAGACTGACTAAAGGCCGTAGAGCCTGAACAACACAGACAGGTACAGGAAGAAAAAAACATGGTAGATCAGGTAAAAGTCGTTGCCGATGATCAGGCTCCGGCTGAACAGTCGCTACGGCGCAATCTCACAAACCGACATATTCAGCTTATTGCCATTGGCGGTGCCATTGGTACAGGGTTGTTTATGGGGTCCGGCAAAACGATTAGCCTTGCCGGGCCGTCGATCATTTTCGTTTATATGATCATCGGTTTTATGCTCTTTTTCGTGATGCGGGCAATGGGGGAATTGCTGCTTTCGAATCTGGAATACAAATCTTTTAGTGACTTCGCTTCCGATTTACTCGGGCCGTGGGCAGGATATTTCACCGGCTGGACTTACTGGTTCTGCTGGGTTGTAACCGGTATGGCAGATGTGGTTGCCATTACCGCCTATGCGCAATTCTGGTTCCCTGGGCTTTCTGACTGGGTTGCTTCGTTATCCGTGATCATTCTGTTACTGGTTCTAAACCTCGCCACGGTAAAAATGTTCGGTGAGATGGAGTTCTGGTTTGCGATGATCAAAATCGTCGCCATCGTGTCGCTGATTGTTGTCGGCCTGGTCATGGTGGCGATGCACTTTCAGTCACCGACCGGTGTGGAAGCATCATTTGCACATTTGTGGAATGACGGCGGCTGGTTCCCGAAAGGCTTAAGCGGCTTCTTTGCCGGATTCCAGATAGCGGTTTTTGCTTTCGTGGGGATTGAGCTGGTAGGTACAACAGCTGCGGAAACCAAAGATCCGGAGAAATCACTGCCACGCGCGATTAACTCCATTCCGATCCGTATCATTATGTTCTACGTCTTCTCGCTGATTGTGATTATGTCCGTGACGCCGTGGAGTTCGGTAGTCCCGGAGAAAAGCCCGTTCGTTGAACTGTTTGTGTTGGTAGGTTTGCCTGCGGCTGCCAGCGTGATCAACTTTGTGGTGCTGACCTCTGCGGCGTCTTCCGCTAACAGCGGTGTCTTCTCTACCAGCCGTATGCTGTTTGGTCTGGCCCAGGAAGGTGTGGCACCGAAAGCGTTCGCTAAACTCTCTAAGCGCGCAGTACCCGCGAAAGGGCTGACCTTCTCTTGTATCTGTCTGCTCGGCGGCGTGGTGATGTTGTATGTGAATCCCAGCGTGATTGGCGCGTTCACGATGATTACAACCGTTTCCGCGATTCTGTTTATGTTTGTCTGGACGATTATCCTTTGCTCGTACCTGGTGTATCGCAAACAGCGTCCTCATCTGCATGAGAAGTCGATCTACAAGATGCCACTCGGCAAGCTGATGTGCTGGGTATGTATGGCGTTCTTTGTGTTTGTTCTGGTGTTGTTGACACTGGAAGATGACACCCGCCAGGCGCTGCTGGTTACCCCGCTGTGGTTTATCGCGCTGGGGCTGGGCTGGCTGTTTATTGGTAAGAAGCAGGCTGCTGAACTGCGGAAATAACCGCATTATCATGCTGGATGGCGCAATGCCATCCAGCTTTTAGATCACTCACCCGCCAGCGCGCGCGGAAATAGTACATTGTTTTCCAGACTGATGTGCTCCATCAGGTCATCAATCAGTTCATTAATGCCGTTATACATCGCTTTCCAGGTGGTGCAGGCTTCCGGCGGCGGTGTGACGTTATTGGTGGTGTGTTTGATCACTTCCAGCAGTTCGCCCGCTTCATCGTGCTCGCTTTCCATTACGCTGATTGGCCCCATTGCCTGGCTGCCCATGCCTTGTTTGATCATTGGGAAGAGGATTTGCTCTTCTTTCATCATATGGCTGGAAAGCTCTTCATGCAGCATAGTCAGGTATTTTGTCAGCCCTTTTGGCACACTTGGTTTGTCGGCGTGAACGCGCTCGACTTTAGTCGCTTGCAGGATCAGCTCCGGCAGCTGCTCGCGATGGCGATCGTGATAGCGCACAATAATGTGGTCGATGATTTCCGCCAGCGGGGCGCTACGCCAGTTTTTCTCAATCGGTTGTTCAGCAAGCTTTGCCAGTTCGGCTTCAATGACGTCAACATCCAGTTCTTTACGTGCCGCCGCGCGCGCCAGCGTCTGCTTACCGCCACAGCAGTAATCCATATCATATTTACGAAACAGAGCCGAAGCGCGAGGAATAGAGAGCGCCAGTTCACCTAAAGGTTGGTCGCGATAAGCCATAGCTGATACCTCATTCTTAATAAGATAAGATGCATTTTAAATGCATCTTTAAGGCAAAAGCTATAACCCTTACGTAGCAGAGGCTTATTTAACTCACTGCCAGCGTGTCAACTTTCTGAGACAGATTCAGTTAAAGGTTTTTCTGGTTTTGCTCTGACCGCAATGACCACGCCAATCACTAACAGCGCGATACCGCTCAGCGTCATTAGCGGCGGCATTTGCTGGCGGAGTAAAAAGGTGTACAGCAAACCTGCCAGCGTTTCGAAAACAATCAGCGGCCCGAGAATCACTGTCGGTAATCGCTGGCTGGCGACGTTCCAGCAGAGTGCGCCAACCCATGAGCAAAGCACGGCTATCGCAACCATCAGACTAATAAACACCAGCGGACGGGGGCCAAAGGGTAAGGAGAAGTCCGGCGTTTGCATATTCAGCCAGTAACAGGCGACGAGATAGCCGATGAGAGAAACCGGCAGCGTGACCAGCGCCTGCGCCGTCGCCCACATCATCGGATGTTTGTCGGGATTTTCCCGCAGCCAGCGGGCGTTGCGCAGGGCATACCATGCCCAGCAGACCACGGAAACTAACGCCAGCACGATGCCTGAGGTATAACGTGCCCAGTCAAAATCGGGGAGTCCGTGGTTTAACTCAGCAATATTCACACACGCCAGGCCGATGCCAATACAAACCAGTGCCGGGGCGAGTTTTCCCCATGCGAGTTTGCCGTCGCGCTGGCTATAAAGCAGATTGGCAAAAACGGGAATCACCACCGGCAGGGTGCCGATAATCATCGTGGAAACAGGCGCGCCAGTACGTTGAATGGCACTGGCAAGGCAGAAGTAATAGATAAGGTTGCCCATCATGGTGAGCATCAAGGCGGTAAGCCAGTCGCGACGCGCCAACTGACGCAGACGCACGCGTCCCAGCCAGGCAATGGGCAGCGCAATTAACCCTAGCGCCAGGTAACGCCCCATCGACTGTAACATCGCCGGGTATTCCGGCACGATCAACGGCCCGACAAAAATAAGCCCCCACATCAACCCTGCTAACAGGGCGTACAGCACGCCGCTAATCATCACTGGCATCCACTGGTCTGTCAGAAGAAATATTCAGGAAGCAGACATGATTGCTCCCGGCATCCCGTCATTATCAGAGAGGATGCGGGAGGATGCCACTTTAATTAACTAGTTATTAACATTAAAAAGATGGCTTACGCTTTCGGCTAACGTTGTCGTTGGGCGGCCAATCAATGTGCTAAGCGTTTTGCTGTCATCAAACAGACCGCCTTTCGATGCGCCAACGTCAGAATCCGCCAGCATATCCGCCAGTCCATCAGGCAGTCCGACGCTTTTCAGCGCCGCAGCGAAATCGGCTTCGCTCAGATTTTGATAGGTAACCGATTTTCCGCTCTGTTTGGTGAGTTCTGCCGCTAACTGTGTCAGCGTCCAGGCTCTATCGCCCGCCAGTTCGTAAACCTTGCCTTCGTGACCGGCTTCGCTAATCACGCGTGCCGCAGCTACCGCATAATCAGCCCGCGTTGCTGAGGCAATTTTGCCATCGCCCGCGGCACCGATAAATACGCCGTGTTCCAGTGCTGCCGGGGCGCTGGCGAGGTAGTTTTCACTGTACCAGCCGTTGCGCAGCAGGGTGTAAACGATGCCAGAATCAGCCAGCATTTTCTCCGTCTCGATGTGCTCATCGGCGAGGCCGAGCGGGGAGGAATTGGCATGTAGCAGGCTGGTATAAGCGATAAATTTCACGTCGGCCGCCTTTGCGGCATTAATAACATTACGATGCTGCGGGGCACGTTGACCCACTTCGCTGGAAGAGATCAGCAGTAGTTTTTCCACTCCCTGAAGCGCAGATGTCAGTGCGGCTTCATCGCCGTAGTCAGCCTGACGCACGGTAATGCCTTGTGCTGTCAGTGCCTGTGCTTTTGCCGGATTACGAACGATAGCCACTATTTGGCTGGCAGGAACCGTTTTCATCAAGGATTCAATAACATAGTGACCAAGTTGGCCAGTGGCACCAGTAATAGCGATCATGGGAAGTCTCCATCGTTTTGTCTTGTGTTTAAATACGCTAACACTTAAACTTACTTTTAGTAAGTACATACAAAAAGGTAAGTATGAAATGAGTCAGGTTAGCCTGTCGCAACAACTGAAAGAGGGAAATCTCTTTGCGGAACAGTGCCCGTCGCGCGAGGTGTTGAAACACGTCACCAGCCGTTGGGGGGTGTTGATTCTGGTGGCGCTACGCGAAGGTACTCATCGCTTTAGCGACCTGCGCCGTAAAATGGGCGGGGTGAGTGAAAAGATGCTTACGCAGTCGTTACAGGCGTTAGAGCAGGATGGTTTTCTTAACCGTATCGCGTATCCGGTGGTGCCGCCGCATGTGGAATATAGCCTCACGCCGCTGGGCGAGCAGGTGAGCGAAAAGGTTGCTGCACTGGCGGACTGGATTGAGTTGAATTTGCCCGAGGTGTTAGCGGTGCGGGATGAACGTGCGGCATAACTGCCGGATGCGCTGCGCTTATCCGGACTACGGTTCATGGCTTGTAGGGCGGATAAGATGCGTCATCATCGCATCCGCCAATAAATGCCGGATGCGGTTGATGATTTGTAGGCCGAAAAAGAAGTGTTTTACTTACTCAGATCCACCTGATAAATCGCAAACCCGATATCATCGGTCGCGACTTTATTCATCGGATACTGCCCTTTTTCTTTAATAAACGCTGCGGCTTTATCTGACGGAGAGGTTTCGAAACGGATATCCAGTTTCTTATCGCCAGCTATCGGTGCTAAACGCCAGTTGTTATCTGCCGCCGGGTGAATTTCCCCCGCACGTTTCGACTCATCAGCAATCCACGCTGCCAGCACCGAGCGGTTCTCATCCGGTGAAGCAAAAGCGATATGGCTGTCGCCCGTACCGGCAAATTTGCCGCCGTAAGCGCGATAGTTATTGGTGGCAACGAGGAACATGGCGTTCGGATCAATCGGCTTGCCGTTAAAGGTCAGGTTCTTAATCCTTTCCGCATTGGCATTAATCATCTGGCACTCGCCGTCATAACGGGCGGGCTGGGTAACATCAATCTGATAATTCACACCATCAATAACATCAAAGTTATAGGTGCGGAAACCATCCCAGTTGATGAGTGACTGTGGTTTCGTGCTGTTAGGATCAATCTGGTTAAACTGTCCGGCGGAGCACTCCAGCCACTCTTTCACCTCTTTACCGCTGGCTTTCACCACAATCAGCGTATTGGGGTAGAGATAAAGATCGGCGGCATTACGGAAGGTCAACTGGCCTTTTTCCACCTCCACATAGCTTGCGGGGTCATTTTTGCGACCACCAACTTTAAACGGTGCGGCAGCTGAAAGCACTGGCAGTTTTGCCAGATCCGGATCGCCCTGAATGTAATGCTCGACATACGCTTTTTGCGCGTTGTTCACCACCTGCACGGTCGGATCGTCCTGCACAAGCGCCAGATAGCTATACATATTGTCGGCAGATTTACCGATTGGCTTGCTGACGAACTGGCGTGTGGCATCGTGATCGGCTTTGAGTGTTTCTACCAGCTTGCTGTCTTCCGCCGCGAGGGATTTTTTATTAGCGATGTCGTAAATCGGCCGTGCTTCCGCTTTCGCCTGCGTCACCTGCCATTTACCGCTGTCATTACTGAGTTGTAAGTCGACCACACCAAGATGATCGCCCCACATGCCTGGCATTACCGCCGGAACACCATTCAGCGTGCCTTTCGCGATATCAGCCCCTTCGATATCAGCAAAATCTTTACCTGGGAAAACGGCGTGAGCATGGCCAAACATAATGGCGTTAACGCCCGGAATTTCACTGAGGTAATAAACTGAGTTTTCCGCCATCACTTTATACGGATCGGCAGACAGCCCGGAATGTGCCAGAACGACAACGACATCGGCACCTTTCTCGCGCATTTCAGGCACGTATTTGCGCACGGTTTCGGTAATATCATTCACCGTCACTTTCCCGGATAAATTAGCTTTATCCCAGCCCATGATTTGCGGCGGCACGACGCCAATATAGCCAATCTTCAGCGTCTGTTTTTTTCCGTCTTTATCGACCACTTCGGTGTCTTTAATTAAATACGGTGTAAACATTGGCTGTTTGGTTCTGGCGTCAATGACGTTGGCATTTACATAAGGGAATTTCGCTCCCGCCAGCGCATTTTTCAGGTAATCCAGACCGTAGTTAAACTCGTGGTTGCCAAGCGTGCCGACGGTATAGTCCAGCGTGTTTAATGCCTTATAGACCGGGTGAATATCACCTGCTTTTAAACCTTTCGCCGACATGTAATCTGCAAGCGGACTCCCCTGAATCAAATCGCCGTTATCCACCAGTACGCTGTTTTTCACTTCATTGCGGGCATCGTTAATCAGGCTTGCCGTACGTACCAGTCCGAATTTTTCCGTGGCGGTGTCTTTGTAATAATCGAAATCCATCATGTTGCTATGCAGATCAGTGGTTTCCATGATACGCAGATCGACCGTCGCTGCATTCACACTGGCGGCAATCAGCGTGGCCAGGAGCGTTGCGCTAAACTTAATCATCAGGGACATCCTTTTATCATCGGGAATACGAAAGAAAAGGGAGAATAAACGTCTTACTTATAGAACAGTGAAGAATGCCACAATTTTACGCTTTGAAAATGATGACACTATCACAGTTGGCGCATTCATTAACGATAGGGTATAAGTAAAACAATAAGTTAACACCGCTCACAGAGACGAGGTGGAGAAATGTTAGATCAAGTATGCCAGCTTGCACGGAATGCAGGCGATGCCATTATGCAGGTCTACGACGGGACAAAACCGATGGACGTCGTCAGCAAAGCGGACAATTCTCCGGTAACGGCAGCGGATATTGCCGCTCACACCGTTATCATGGACGGTTTACGTACGCTGACACCGGATATTCCGGTCCTTTCTGAAGAAGATCCTCCCGGTTGGGAAGTCCGTCAGCACTGGCAGCGTTACTGGCTGGTAGACCCGCTGGATGGTACTAAAGAGTTTATTAAACGTAATGGCGAATTCACCGTTAACATTGCGCTCATCGACCACGGCAAACCGATTTTAGGTGTGGTGTATGCGCCGGTAATGAACGTAATGTACAGCGCGGCAGAAGGCAAAGCCTGGAAAGAAGAGTGCGGTGTGCGCAAGCAGATTCAGGTCCGCGATGCGCGCCCGCCGCTGGTGGTGATCAGCCGTTCCCATGCAGATGCGGAGCTGAAAGAGTATCTGCAACAGCTTGGCGAACATCAGACCACGTCCATCGGCTCTTCGCTGAAATTCTGCCTGGTGGCGGAAGGACAGGCGCAGCTGTACCCGCGTTTCGGGCCAACGAATATTTGGGATACCGCCGCTGGTCATGCTGTGGCTGCAGCTGCCGGAGCGCACGTTCACGACTGGCAAGGTAAACCGCTGGATTACACTCCGCGCGAGTCGTTCCTGAATCCGGGGTTCAGAGTGTCTATTTATTAATTAATTTATGCAGCAGGTCCATCACTTGCTGCACCTCTTCTTGAGTGAGCGCCCCGTCTTTGGCCCATTGCACGCGACCGTCTTTATCCAGCACCACTACAGCGGAACTTTCTTCATCCAGCTGCCAGGCACCGCGTGCGACGCCATTGCTATCAACAATAAACTGCGACCAGGGATAAAGCTTTTTATTACTCTCCAGACTGCTGCGCACAAACATCCCTGAACCCGGAATCGCGTCGTCGGTGTTAACAATGGTGGTGGTCTGGTAACGATCGTGCGGTAACTTCGCTGATTTAATCGCTTCAATCAGCGTCGCGTTTTTCTCTTTTGCAGAGGTGCGACCAGCAATATGTTGCAGTACTCGCACTTTTCCCACTAACTGCGCGCTGTTCCAGGTTTTGTAGCTAAACTGATCTTTATCAAGCACCAACTCGCCACGATCGGTGATGCCAATCGGCGGCACTCGCTGACCGGTTTCGAACTGATGTGCGGAAGCCATCATCGGCAACAGCAGGCAGGTGAGTGCCAGAATCTTGCGTAGGGTCATGGTGTTTCCTTCTTATGATATGCAGGTGATCCGACCACTTGGGTCTGAGTTTTAATCATATGTGCTATTTATCGAATTTCCCGCAAGTGTGATGCCAGTTTGCGGTCAAGCGCACAAATCATATTAAAAATGAATGCTTATACTGAAGACCGCGCTTCGGTAAAAAGATAATTCTGAATAATTGTAACCTTTAGGTAAAAAAAGTTATACGCGGTGGAAACATTGCCCGGATAGTCTATAGTCACTAGGCATTAAAATTTGCGCCTCATAATAGTTGGGCCGATTGTGGCACCGCAAAGGCGTAATACTCAGCAGGAGATAACAATGAAAATTTTCCAACGGTACAACCCACTTCAGGTGGCGAAGTACGTAAAGATCCTGTTCCGTGGACGGTTATACATCAAGGACGTTGGCGCTTTTGAATTTGATAAGGGTAAGATTCTTATCCCAAAAGTGAAGGATAAGCTGCATTTGTCAGTGATGTCCGAAGTTAACCGTCAGGTTATGCGTCTGCAAACAGAGATGGCTTAACCAAAGTGCTATGCAGTAATAAGACGGCTCCTGATTCAGGAGCCGTTGATGTTTCTGGGGTTATGCGACGCTTTCTTCTTTATCTTTAGCGTCAGGCATTTTTGGCGAAAGGGCGGTGGCTTTGCTGTCGATTCGGGTCACCAGCAGCTGGTCGATGCGGTAGTTATCGATATCCACCACTTCAAATTTGTAGCCGGCGAATTTCACCGAATCGGTGCGTTTCGGGATCTTACGCAGCATAAACATCATAAAGCCGCCGATGGTTTCGTAGTTGCCCGACTGCGGGAACTCGTCAATATCCAGCACGCGCATGACGTCGTCAATCGGAGTGCCGCCGTCTATCAGCCATGAGTTCTCATCACGGGCGACAATCTGCTCTTCCAGCCCCTGACCGACCAGATCGCCCATCAGCGTGGTCATCACGTCGTTGAGGGTGATGATCCCCACTACCAGTGCGTACTCGTTCATGATCACCGCGAAGTCTTCACCTGCGGTTTTAAAACTTTCCAACGCCTCTGAAAGGGTTAACGTATCCGGCACAATCAGCGTATTGCGAATTTGTACGCCGCTGTTCAGTGCCAGGCTTTGGTTAGCCAGCACGCGGTTCAGCAGGTCTTTAGAATCGACATAGCCGATGATGTGGTCAATATCTTCATTACAGACGAGAAACTTAGAGTGCGGATGTTCCGCCACCTTATTCTTCAGACTTTGCTCATCTTCGTGGAGATCAAACCAAATCACGTTTTCACGCGGTGTCATTGAAGACGGAACGGTACGGGATTCCAGTTCAAAGACGTTTTCAATCAGCTCGTGTTCCTGTTTACGTAACACGCCCGCCAGCGCACCGGCTTCCACTACCGCGTAGATGTCATCAGAAGTGATGTCATCTTTACGTACCATTGGCAGTTTGAAAATACGGAAGATTATGTTCGCCAGTCCGTTGAAGAACCACACCAGCGGGGTGCAAACGTACAGGCAGAAGCGCATCGGGTTGATGATACGCAAAGCCACAGCTTCTGGCGCAATCATACCGATGCGTTTCGGGGTTAAATCCGCAAACAGGATAAACATGCCAGTCACTAACGAGAAAGAGAGAATAAAGCTCAGTTGCTCAGAGAGTTCTGCCGACATATAGCGGGAGAACAGGCTGTGAAAAGCTGGAGAAAATGCCGCATCACCGACGATACCGCCGAGAATCGCCACTGCGTTCAGACCGATTTGGACCACGGTAAAGAACATGCCGGGATTTTCCTGCATATTCAGAACGCGTTGGGCATTTATATTGCCTTCATCAGCCAGCAGTTTAAGTTTGATTTTGCGTGAGGCGGCAAGCGAGATCTCGGACATCGAGAAGAACGCACTTACAGCGATCAAACAGAGTATGACTAAAATACTGTTTAACATATCTTATCCGACCTTTCAGGCCAGATCCTCGGAAGGGGAAGTTGATTAATTTGTGTGAAATACACATTGAAAGCCGATTCGAAGAAAGTGAACCGGCATTTTCAGTGGCTAGTATAGCGTAAGGTACTGTAAAGCCGCCAGAGGGTTAAAATTCAGACAGCTGAAAAATGAAAAACTGCCTGATGCGCTATGCCGAACAGGCCTACGCAGTCCCCGCAATATATTGAATTTGGACGATTTTGTAGGCCTGGCAAGGCGTTTACGCCGTATCCGGCATAAACAAAATGCACTTTATCAACAATCTACATTTGTACCCGTAACGCTATGCTTCCGGCGGCAGACAGACGCCAATTCCGCCAATTCCACAGTAACCATACGGGTTTTTATGCAGATATTGCTGGTGGTCATCTTCGGCATAATAAAACGGTGTGGCGTTAGCGATTTCCGTGGTGATGCGACGATCGTCATCGGCGGCAAGCATCGCCGCCTGAAAACGTTCCAGACTGGCGCGAGCGGCGGCATCCTGTTCTGGGGTCAGCGGATAAATCGCTGAACGATACTGCGTGCCGTGGTCATTGCCCTGACGCATTCCCTGGGCGGGATCGTGATTCTCCCAAAATACTTGTAGCAACTGCTCATAGCTGATGACGGATGGATCGTAAACAATGCGCACCGCTTCGGCATGGCCAGTATCGCCGGAGCACACTTCCCGATAAGTCGGATTTGGCGTATAGCCGCCGGTATAGCCTGCGGCGGTGCTGTAAACGCCGGGTAACTGCCAGAACAGACGCTCCACACCCCAGAAACAACCCATCGCAAAAATGGCAATCTCCATTCCGTCAGGTACATTGGTCATTGAGTGACCGTTGACCGCATGCAGTGTGGCTACGGGCATCGGGGTGTTACGTCCAGGCAGGGCATCGGCGGGGGAAACCAGATGCTTTTTATCAAATAAACTCATGGTGTCGCTCTCCCGAAAATCGGTCATTGGGGTTAAGGTTGTAACAAGAGGCGTATTTGCACACAATAACCACCGTGAATAGGTCTAAAGTAAAACATAAGAAATATTTTGGGTTTAGTCTGCTTTTTAATCCATATTACTGGATTTTTGTTAAGCCGTTTAACGGCGTTCCAGGGGCAGGAAAAAAAGGATATTCAGGAGAAAATGTGCGCTATATCCGACAGTTATGCTGTGTAAGCTTACTCTGCTTAAGCGGATCTGCCGTCGCCGCGAACGTCCGTCTACAGGTCGAGGGGTTATCGGGACAGCTGGAAAAGAACGTTCGCGCGCAGCTTTCTACGATTGAAAGTGATGAAGTGACGCCAGACCGTCGCTTTCGCGCACGCGTCGATGATGCCATCCGCGAAGGTCTGAAAGCGCTGGGTTATTACCAGCCGACCATTGAATTTGATCTCCGTCCACCGCCAAAGAAAGGGCGGCAGGTATTGATCGCCAAAGTCACGCCAGGCGTGCCGGTGTTAATTGGCGGCACCGATGTGGTATTGCGCGGCGGCGCGCGGACCGATAAAGACTATTTGAAATTGCTCGATACTCGCCCGGCTATTGGTACGGTACTGAACCAGGGCGATTATGAAAATTTCAAAAAGTCCTTAACCAGCATTGCGTTGCGTAAAGGTTATTTCGATAGCGAATTTACCAAAGCACAGCTGGGCATTGCGCTCGGCCTGCATAAAGCCTTCTGGGATATTGATTATAACAGTGGCGAACGTTACCGCTTTGGGCATGTGACCTTTGAAGGATCACAAATCCGCGATGAATACCTGCAAAATCTGGTGCCGTTTAAAGAGGGCGATGAGTACGAATCGAAAGATCTGGCAGAACTGAACCGTCGACTTTCTGCTACCGGCTGGTTTAACTCGGTGGTGGTGGCTCCACAATTTGATAAAGCGCGCGAAACGAAAGTATTACCATTGACGGGCGTGGTTTCGCCGCGAACAGAAAACACCATCGAAACCGGCGTCGGTTACTCTACGGACGTGGGACCGCGCGTGAAAGCGACGTGGAAAAAGCCGTGGATGAACTCTTACGGTCACAGTTTGACCACCAGTACCAGTATTTCCGCGCCGGAACAGATCCTCGACTTCAGCTATAAAATGCCGCTGCTGAAGAATCCGCTGGAACAATATTATTTGGTGCAGGGCGGTTTTAAGCGCACTGACCTGAACGATACCGAGTCTGACTCCACTACGCTGGTGGCTTCTCGCTACTGGGATCTCTCCAGCGGCTGGCAGCGTGCCATTAACCTGCGCTGGAGTTTCGACCACTTTACCCAGGGTGAAATTACCAACACCACGATGCTGTTTTATCCTGGGGTGATGATTAGCCGCACGCGTTCTCGTGGTGGCCTGATGCCAACCTGGGGCGACTCGCAACGCTACTCTATCGACTACTCCAACACGGCCTGGGGCTCGGATGTTGATTTCTCCGTTTTCCAGGCGCAGAACGTCTGGATCCGCACACTGTACGATCGCCATCGTTTTGTGACACGCGGCACGCTGGGCTGGATTGAAACGGGTGATTTCGACAAAGTACCGCCGGATCTGCGTTTCTTCGCCGGGGGCGATCGCAGTATTCGCGGCTACAAATACAAATCTATCGCCCCGAAATACGCCAACGGTGACCTGAAAGGGGCCTCGAAGCTGATAACCGGATCGCTGGAATACCAGTACAACGTGACCGGAAAATGGTGGGGCGCGGTGTTTGTCGATAGCGGCGAAGCGGTAAGCGATATTCGCCGCAGCGACTTTAAAACCGGTACAGGGGTCGGCGTGCGCTGGGAATCGCCGGTCGGGCCAATCAAACTCGATTTTGCCGTGCCGGTCGCGGATAAAGACGAACACGGGTTACAGTTTTACATCGGTCTGGGGCCAGAATTATGAGTTTATGGAAAAAAATCAGCCTCGGCGTGGTTATCGTTATCTTACTGTTACTGGGATCGGTGGCGTTTCTGGTGGGCACCACCAGCGGCCTGCATCTGGTATTTAAAGCGGCGGATCGCTGGGTGCCAGGACTGGATATTGGCAAGGTCACCGGCGGCTGGCGTGATCTCACCTTGTCTGACGTTCGTTATGAGCAGCCAGGCGTGGCGGTAAAAGCGGGCAATCTGCATCTGGCGGTCGGGCTTGAGTGCCTGTGGAACAGTAGCGTTTGTATTAATGATCTGGCGCTGAAAGACATTCAGGTCAACATCGACAGTAAAAAAATGCCTCCTTCTGAACAGGTTGAAGAAGAGGAAGATAGCGGTCCGTTGGATCTCTCCACGCCGTATCCCATTACCCTGACACGGGTGGCGCTGGACAACGTCAACATCAAGATTGATGACACCACGGTATCGGTGATGGACTTCACCTCCGGCCTGAACTGGCAGGAGAAAACCCTGACCCTGAAACCGACATCGCTGATAGGCCTGTTGATTGCTTTGCCGAAAGTGGCGGAAGCGGCACAGGAAGAAGTGGTCGAACCGAAAATTGAAAATCCGCAGCCGGAGGACAAGCCGCTCGGCGAAACGCTGAAAGATCTCTTTTCTCGCCCGGTATTGCCGGAAATGACCGACGTGCATTTGCCGCTTAACCTGAACATTGAAGAGTTTAAGGGCGAGCAGCTGCGCGTGACGGGCGACACGGACATCACCGTGAGCACCATGCTGCTGAAAGTGAGCAGCATTGACGGCAATACTAAACTGGACGCCCTGGATATCGACTCCAGTCAAGGGATCGTCAACGCCAGCGGCACGGCGCAGCTGTCAGACAACTGGCCGGTGGATATCACCCTCAACAGCACACTGAACGTGGAGCCGTTGAAAGGTGAAAAGGTGAAGCTGAAAGTGGGCGGTGCGCTGCGCGAACAGCTGGAGATAGGCGTTAACCTTTCCGGTCCGGTGGATATGGATTTACGCGCCCAGACGCGACTGGCGGAAGCCGGATTGCCGCTCAACGTGGAAGTGAACAGCAAACAGCTTTACTGGCCGTTCACTGGTGAGAAGCAGTATCAGGCAGACGATCTGAAACTGAAACTTACCGGCAAAATGACCGATTACGCGATCTCTATGCGCACGGCTGTTAAGGGCCAGGAGATCCCGCCAGCCACCATTACCCTTGATGCCAAAGGTAATGAACAGCAGGTCAATCTCGACAAACTTACCGTCGCGGCGCTGGAAGGGAAAACGGAACTTAAGGCGTTGCTCGACTGGCAGCAGGCCATTAGTTGGCGCGGTGAGCTAACGCTTAACGGCATTAACACCGCCAAAGAGATCCCGGAGTGGCCGTCGAAACTCAATGGCTTGATTAAAACCCGCGGTAGCCTGTACGGCGGCACCTGGCAGATGGAGGTGCCAGAACTGAAGCTGACCGGTAACGTCAAACAGAACAAAGTGAACGTTGACGGCACGCTGAAAGGCAACAGTTATATGCAGTGGATGATCCCAGGGCTGCATCTGGAACTGGGGCCAAACAGTGCCGAAGTGAAAGGTGAGCTGGGGGTAAAAGATCTCAATCTTGATGCCACCATCAACGCGCCGGGGCTGGATAACGCGCTGCCGGGGCTTGGCGGTACAGCGAAAGGGCTGGTGAAAGTACGCGGCACGGTGGAAGCGCCACAACTACTGGCAGATATCACCGCGCGCGGCCTGCGCTGGCAGGAACTTTCCGTGGCGCAGGTTCGCGTGGAAGGCGACATTAAATCCACCGATCAGATCGCCGGGAAACTCGACGTACGCGTTGAGCAAATCTCGCAGCCGGATGTAAATATCAACCTCGTCACCCTGAATGCCAAAGGCAGCGAAAAGCAGCACGAGCTACAGTTGCGGATTCAGGGCGAACCGATTTCCGGGCAGCTTAATCTGGCAGGAAGTTTTGATCGCAAAGAAGAACGCTGGAAGGGAACACTTAGCAATACGCGCTTCCAGACGCCGGTCGGTCCGTGGTCGCTGACCCGCGATATTGCGCTGGATTACCGCAATAAGGAACAAAAAATCAGCATCGGGCCACACTGCTGGCTTAACCCGAATGCGGAACTGTGCGTGCCGCAAACTATCGATGCGGGTGCCGAAGGGCGTGCGGTGGTGAATCTCAACCGCTTCGACCTGGCCATGCTGAAACCATTTATGCCAGAAACCACTCAGGCCAGCGGTATCTTCACGGGTAAAGCGGACGTTGCCTGGGACACCACGAAAGAGGGGCTGCCGCAGGGCAGTATCACCCTTTCGGGGCGTAATGTGCAGGTGACGCAAACCGTCAACGATGCGGCGCTGCCCGTGGCGTTTCAGACGCTGAATCTGACGGCGGAACTGCGTAACAACCGTGCCGAACTGGGCTGGACCATCCGCCTGACCAATAACGGCCAGTTTGATGGTCAGGTGCAGGTGACCGATCCGCAAGGCCGCCGTAATCTTGGTGGCAACGTCAATATCCGTAACTTCAACCTTGCGATGATAAACCCCATCTTTACCCGTGGGGAAAAAGCAGCGGGGATGGTGAGTGCCAACTTGCGTCTGGGTGGTGATGTGCAAAGCCCGCAGTTGTTTGGTCAGCTTCAGGTTACGGGGGTGGATATCGACGGCAACTTTATGCCGTTTGATATGCAACCGAGCCAGCTTGCGGTCAACTTTAACGGTATGCGCTCGACGCTTGCTGGTACTGTGCGGACCCAACAGGGAGAAATCTACCTGAGCGGTGACGCCGACTGGAGCCAGATTGAAAACTGGCGGGCGAGGGTAACAGCGAAGGGCAGTAAAGTGCGTATCACCGTGCCGCCGATGGTACGAATGGATGTATCGCCAGATGTTGTATTCGAGGCTACACCAAATCTGTTTACTCTCGACGGTCGCGTGGATGTCCCTTGGGCGCGCATCGTGGTGCACGAGCTGCCGGAAAGCGCAGTAGGCGTTTCCAGCGATGTGGTGATGCTTAACGATAACCTGCAACCGGAAGAGCCGAAAACGGCGTCGATTCCGATTAACAGTAACCTGACTGTCCACGTTGGCAACAATGTGCGCATTGACGCCTTTGGCCTGAAAGCGCGGCTGACGGGCGATCTCAACGTCGTTCAGGACAAACAAGGGCTGGGCCTGAACGGGCAGATCAACATCCCTGAAGGGCGCTTCCATGCCTATGGTCAGGATCTGATTGTGCGTAAGGGTGAGTTACTGTTCTCTGGTCCGCCAGATCAACCGTATCTTAATATCGAAGCTATTCGTAACCCGGATGCTACAGAAGACGACGTCATCGCCGGAGTTCGCGTCACTGGTCTGGCGGACGAACCGAAAGCGGAGATCTTCTCTGACCCGGCGATGTCGCAACAAGCTGCATTGTCTTATTTGCTACGTGGACAAGGGCTGGAGAGCGATCAGAGTGACAGTGCGGCGATGACCTCGATGCTGATTGGCCTGGGGGTTGCGCAAAGTGGCCAGATTGTGGGTAAAATCGGCGAGACGTTTGGCGTAAGCAATTTAGCGCTCGACACAGAGGGAGTAGGCGACTCCTCCCAGGTGGTGGTCAGCGGCTATGTATTGCCAGGTCTGCAAGTGAAATACGGCGTGGGTATATTTGACTCTATAGCAACACTCACGTTACGTTATCGCCTGATGCCTAAGCTATATCTGGAAGCCGTGTCTGGTGTAGACCAGGCACTGGATTTGCTCTATCAGTTCGAGTTTTAGCAATGCGAATATTTGTCTACGGCAGTTTACGCCACAAACAAGGCAACAGTCACTGGATGACCAATGCCCAGTTACTGGGCGATTTCAGTATCGATAACTACCAGTTGTATAGCCTGGGCCACTATCCAGGCGCAGTTCCGGGGAACGGAACAGTACACGGTGAAGTTTATCGTATTGACAACGCCACGCTGGCCGAACTTGATGCCTTGCGCACCAGGGGCGGTGAATACGCGCGCCAGTTGATTCAGACGCCGTACGGGAGTGCATGGATGTACGTTTATCAACGACCCGTCGATGGATTAAAGCTAATTGAAAGCGGCGACTGGTTAGACAGGGATAAGTAATAATAAAAGCACGCCACCTTCGGGTGGCGTTGTTTTATGCGATGTATCTCGCGATTTTTTTTGTCACTTTCCCATCTTTTGCTTTTCTCTCCGGGCCGCTTTCCATATCTGCAATCGCATAAAAAACTCTGCTGGCGTTAACAAATGTACAGGGGTAAAACGGGGACACGCTTTGAACGGTGAGTATGAGTGAGGCCGGCTAACTTCCAGCAAGTGGCTATGAACAGCAAAATGGTGGTCGAGCTTAGCTTGTTCTTACCGTTCAAGCCTTTCAACTGCTGAAAATAATAATAGGAGTAGAGAGTTTATAAATTGCGGGCATAAAAAAACCCTTACTAACCGAAGCCCGGTGTTCAGGGTTATTGCGCCAGAAGAACTTATTTATTCTTGGCGCGCTCGAAGGAAGCAACGATTTCAGCTTTAGCGGCTTCTGCGTTTTCCCAACCTTCAACTTTAACCCACTTGCCTTTTTCGAGGTCTTTGTAGTGCTCGAAGAAGTGAGCGATTTGCGCTTTCAGCAACTCTGGCAGATCGTTAACGTCTTTAATGTGATCGTATTCTTTGCTCAGCTTGGTGTGCGGAACAGCAATCAGTTTCGCATCTTCACCGGCTTCGTCGGTCATTTTCAGTACGCCAACCGGACGGCAGCGGATCACAGAACCCGGCTGCAGCGGGTACGGAGTCGGGACCAGTACGTCAACCGGGTCACCGTCCAGAGACAGAGTGTGGTTGATGTAACCGTAGTTGCACGGATAGAACATCGCGGTGGACATGAAGCGGTCAACGAACAGTGCGCCGCTCTCTTTGTCGATTTCGTATTTGATCGGATCTGCGTTAGCCGGGATCTCAATAACAACGTAGATGTCTTCCGGCAGATCTTTACCCGCAGGGACGTTGAGTAAGCTCATGTCTGTTTCCTTTAAAAATATGTGGCAAACAAGTGCCGAGTATTATAGCCAACTCGCGCCGAATGTCTTCGCTTGTTTTCGTCTTCATTTTCCTTTTTCGCCAGTTTTAAGACGGTATACAGAGCAGGAAAATCCATAACCGTAGCCGCATTTTTCATAGTGAGATGAAAGCGATTACAAACTTGTGATTAACGTTTTATTTACTTTTTTGAAGTGTTATGTAACGCAATCCGTTACATAACGAATTGTCTATAGTTTTTTCGCGAACATCTTTTCACCAATAATAATTACCCCGACGAGGACAACCCTATGTGGAAACGCTTACTTGTAGTCTCTGCAGTCTCGGCAGCCATGTCGTCTATGGCGTTGGCCGCTCCATTAACCGTAGGATTTTCGCAGGTCGGATCGGAATCCGGCTGGCGCGCCGCAGAAACCAATGTGGCGAAAAGTGAAGCCGAAAAGCGCGGTATCACACTGAAAATTGCCGATGGTCAGCAAAAGCAGGAAAACCAGATTAAAGCGGTACGTTCCTTCGTCGCACAAGGGGTGGATGCGATCTTTATCGCTCCGGTGGTTGCGACGGGTTGGGAACCGGTATTAAAAGAGGCGAAAGATGCCGAAATCCCGGTCTTCTTGCTTGACCGTTCCATCGATGTGAAAGACAAATCTCTCTATATGACCACCGTTACTGCCGACAACATCCTCGAAGGTAAGTTGATCGGTGACTGGCTGGTGAAAGAGGTTAACGGCAAACCATGTAACGTGGTGGAGCTGCAGGGCACCGTTGGGGCCAGCGTCGCCATTGACCGTAAGAAAGGCTTTGCCGAAGCCATAAAGAATGCGCCAAATATCAAAATTATCCGCTCGCAGTCAGGTGACTTCACCCGCAGTAAAGGCAAAGAAGTCATGGAGAGCTTTATCAAAGCGGAAAACAACGGCAAAAACATCTGCATGGTTTACGCCCATAACGACGACATGGTGATTGGTGCAATTCAGGCAATTAAAGAAGCGGGCCTGAAGCCGGGTAAAGATATCCTCACGGGTTCCATTGATGGCGTACCAGATATCTATAAAGCGATGATTGATGGCGAAGCAAACGCCAGCGTTGAACTGACGCCGAACATGGCTGGCCCCGCTTTTGACGCGCTGGAGAAATACAAAAAAGACGGCACCATGCCTGAAAAGCTGACGTTAACCAAGTCCACCCTTTACCTGCCTGATACCGCAAAAGAAGAGTTAGAGAAGAAGAAAAACATGGGGTATTGAGGGGCATCAATATCTGATGCCGACTTGTGGGCCGCCGGATAAGGTGTTTACGCCGCATCCGGCAGTTGTGCAGTACCGGACTTAACACCATGCACAATCTGTCCCCTCGCCCCTTTGGGGAGAGGGTTAGGGTGAGGGGGACAAACGGCGCAGCTCTTAACATCAGGCACGATCTATTCCCGGACTTTTAGAGCGTGGCTAAGGGGGAAACCATGACGACCGACCAACACCAGGAAATCCTCCGCACCGAAGGATTAAGTAAATTTTTCCCCGGTGTCAAAGCGTTAGACAACGTTAATTTCAGCCTGCGCCGTGGCGAAATCATGGCGCTGCTCGGTGAAAACGGGGCGGGAAAATCGACGCTAATCAAAGCATTAACCGGTGTATACCACGCCGATCGCGGCACTATCTGGCTGGAAGGCCAGGCTATCTCACCGAAAAACACCGCCCACGCACAACAACTCGGCATCGGCACCGTCTATCAGGAAGTCAACCTGCTACCCAATATGTCGGTCGCTGATAATCTATTCATAGGTCGCGAACCCAAACGTTTCGGCCTTCTACGCCGTAAAGAGATGGAAAAGCGCGCCACCGAACTGATGGCATCTTACGGTTTCTCCCTCGACGTGCGCGAACCGCTCAACCGCTTTTCAGTCGCGATGCAGCAAATCGTCGCCATTTGCCGGGCTATCGATCTCTCCGCCAAAGTGCTGATCCTCGATGAACCCACCGCCAGTCTCGACACTCAGGAAGTAGAGTTACTGTTTGGCCTGATGCGTCAGCTTCGCGATCGCGGCGTCAGCCTGATCTTCGTCACTCATTTTCTCGATCAGGTTTATCAGGTTAGCGATCGGATCACCGTCTTACGTAACGGCAGTTTTGTGGGCTGTCGGGAAACGCGCGAGCTACCGCAGATCGAACTGGTAAAAATGATGCTGGGGCGCGAGCTGGACACCCACGCGCTTCAGCGTGCCGGGAGAACATTGCTGAGCGACAAACCTGTTGCCGCGTTCAAAAATTACGGCAAAAAAGGAACGATCGCACCGTTTGATCTCGAAGTGCGCCCCGGCGAGATCGTCGGTCTGGCAGGCTTGCTGGGATCAGGGCGGACAGAAACCGCCGAAGTGATCTTCGGTATCAAACCTGCTGACAGCGGCACTGCGTTGATCAAAGGCAAACCACAAACGCCACGCTCGCCACATCAGGCTTCGGTACTGGGCATCGGCTTCTGCCCGGAAGACAGGAAAACCGATGGCATCATCGCCGCCGCCTCGGTGCGGGAAAATATCATTCTTGCTCTCCAGGCCCAGCGCGGCTGGCTACGACCTATTTCCCGCAAAGAGCAGCAAGAGATTGCCGAACGCTTTATCCGCCAGCTTGGCATTCGCACACCTTCCACCGAACAACCGATTGAATTTCTCTCCGGCGGCAATCAGCAAAAAGTGTTGCTTTCACGTTGGCTACTGACCCGACCGCAATTTCTGATTCTCGACGAGCCAACGCGCGGAATTGATGTTGGTGCCCACGCCGAGATCATCCGGCTGATTGAAACGCTGTGCGCCGATGGGCTGGCGCTGCTGGTGATCTCCTCCGAGCTGGAAGAGCTGGTGGGCTATGCCGATCGGGTGATCATCATGCGCGATCGCAAACAGGTGGCGGAGATCCCGCTGGCAGAGCTTTCCGTTCCGGCGATCATGAACGCCATTGCGGCGTAAGGAGAACAGTGTGATGCCTCAATCTCTCCCGGACACTACGCCGCCGAAAAGGCGTTTTCGCTGGCCAACAGGAATGCCGCAGCTGGCGGCACTGTTGCTGGTGCTGCTGGTCGATAGCCTGGTGGCCCCGCATTTCTGGCAGGTGGTGCTTCAGGATGGGCGTTTGTTCGGTAGCCCTATCGACATTCTTAACCGTGCGGCCCCCGTTGCGCTACTGGCGATTGGCATGACGCTGGTTATCGCCACTGGTGGGATTGATCTCTCCGTAGGGGCGGTGATGGCTATCGCCGGAGCCACAACGGCTGCGATGACGGTCGCGGGATTCAGCCTTCCAATTGTTTTGTTAAGCGCCCTCGGCACTGGCATCCTGGCGGGATTGTGGAACGGCATACTGGTAGCGATCCTCAAAATTCAGCCGTTTGTCGCCACCCTGATCCTGATGGTCGCCGGGCGCGGCGTGGCGCAACTGATCACCTCCGGGCAGATCGTCACATTTAACTCACCGGATCTCTCCTGGTTCGGCAGTGGATCGCTGTTGTTCCTGCCAACACCAGTCATTATTGCGGTGCTGACACTTCTCCTGTTCTGGCTGTTGACCCGCAAAACGGCGCTGGGGATGTTTATCGAAGCCGTTGGTATCAACATTCGGGCGGCAAAAAATGCCGGGGTAAACACGCGGATCATCGTCATGCTCACCTACGTGTTGAGCGGGCTATGTGCGGCGATTGCGGGCATTATCGTGGCGGCGGATATTCGCGGTGCCGATGCCAATAACGCCGGGTTATGGCTGGAGCTGGACGCCATTCTTGCAGTGGTGATTGGCGGCGGATCGCTGATGGGCGGGCGCTTTAACCTGCTGCTTTCGGTGGTGGGGGCGCTGATTATTCAGGGAATGAACACCGGAATTTTGCTTTCTGGCTTTCCGCCGGAGATGAACCAGGTGGTGAAAGCGGTGGTGGTGCTTTGCGTGCTGATTGTTCAGTCGCAACGCTTTATCAGTCTGATTAAAGGGGTACGTAACCGTGATAAAACGTAATTTGCCACTGATGATCACCATCGGCGTCTTTGTGTTGGGTTATATCTACTGTCTGACCCAGTTTCCCGGTTTTGCTTCCACAAGAGTGATCTGCAATATCCTGACCGATAACGCCTTTCTTGGGATAATCGCCGTTGGCATGACCTTTGTGATCCTCTCCGGTGGGATCGATCTCTCCGTCGGTTCGGTGATCGCCTTTACCGGCGTGTTTCTGGCAAAAGTGATTGGCGATTTCGGCCTCTCGCCGCTGCTGGCGTTTCCGCTGGTGTTGGTGATGGGCTGTGCCTTCGGCGCATTTATGGGGCTTCTGATTGACGCCCTGAAGATCCCGGCGTTTATCATTACCCTTGCGGGAATGTTCTTTTTGCGTGGCGTCAGCTATCTCGTTTCGGAAGAGTCGATCCCGATAAACCATCCTGTTTATGACACGCTCTCAAGCCTTGCGTGGAAAATCCCTGGCGGCGGTCGCTTAAGTGCGATGGGACTGCTGATGCTGGCGGTGGTGGTTATCGGCATATTCCTCGCGCATCGTACCCGTTTTGGTAATCAGGTATACGCCATTGGCGGCAACGCAACGTCGGCAAACCTGATGGGGATTTCCACTCGCAGCACCACTATTCGCATTTATATGCTCTCCACCGGACTGGCAACGCTGGCGGGGATTGTCTTCTCGATTTATACCCAGGCCGGATATGCACTGGCGGGCGTAGGTGTGGAACTGGATGCTATCGCCTCAGTGGTAATTGGCGGTACGCTTTTGAGTGGTGGCGTTGGAACGGTATTAGGGACGCTTTTTGGCGTGGCGATTCAGGGACTGATTCAGACTTACATAAACTTTGATGGCACGCTGAGTTCCTGGTGGACGAAAATCGCCATCGGTATTTTGTTGTTTATTTTTATAGCATTACAGCGTGGATTAACGGTGCTGTGGGAGAATCGTCAGAGTTCGCCTGTGACAAGAGTCAACATTGTGCAGCGATAAAAACGCCTCTCCGTGTGGAGAGGCGCAGGAGATTACGCGTCCGGGAACTCACGGATAAAGCGTTCGACATCTTCAACCATATGGTCGTTGCCGACAAAGAACGAACGGCGCTGGTGCAGGGTTTCCGGGATAATATCCAGAATACGCTCTTTGCCATCGCTCGCTTTACCGCCCGCTTGTTCCGCCAGGAATGCCATCGGGTTGCACTCATACAGTAAACGTAGTTTACCGTCCGGGTGGCTGGCGGTGCTTGGGTAGAGATAAATACCGCCTTTCAGCAGGTTACGGTGGAAATCCGCGACCAGTGAACCGATATAACGTGAGGTATACGGGCGGTTGGTGGATTTATCTTCTTCCTGGCAGAATTTAATGTACTTCTTCACCCCGTTCGGAAACTTAATGTAGTTTCCTTCGTTGATGGAGTAGGTTTTGCCTTTCTCCGGGAAGCGCATCCGTTCCTGGCACAGGCAGAAAACACCCAGCGAAGGATCATAAGTAAAGGCGTGAACACCGCATCCGGTGGTGTAAACCAGCATAGTAGAGGAGCCGTATACCACGTAACCTGCCGCAACCTGTTTGTTACCAGGCTGGAGGAAATCTTCTTCCGTTACCGGCGTGCCAACAGGCGTAACGCGGCGGTAGATGGAGAAAATGGTACCGACAGAGACGTTAACATCGATGTTGGACGAGCCATCCAGGGGGTCCATCAGCACCACGTATTTTGCGTGTTCACAGCCTTCAAAGACGACAATCTCATCTTCTTCTTCAGAGGCAATGCCCGCAACGATATCGCGTGCTTTCAGTGCGGCTTTCAGTTTCTCATTAGCGAACAGGTCGAGTTTCTGCTGAACCTCGCCCTGCACGTTCTCAGCACCGCTGGCACCCAGGATATCAACCAGTCCTGCTTTGTTGATATCGCGATGGATAATCTTGGCGCCCAGTTTTATTGCCGACAGCAAAGCAGTGAGCTCACCGGTAGCATGAGAAAACTCGTGCTGCTTTTCGACAATAAATTCACCTAACGTTTTCATAAAACTTTCCCTGCAATGTTTATGGAGTAAAGCGACCGCAACAATCTTAACAAATAATCCCAATGTTGCGCTCAGGTGAATCGCGCCAGCAAATTACGGATTATCCTGAAATGCATTTCTCACTTACCCGACATATGCGTAAAATGAGCGCCAGATTAAAAAAGGATAGTGACGTATGCGCATTCATATTTTAGGAATTTGTGGCACGTTTATGGGCGGTCTGGCGATGCTGGCGCGCCAGTTAGGCCATGAAGTAACGGGTTCGGACGCCAATGTGTATCCGCCGATGAGCACCTTACTTGAGAAGCAAGGCATTGAACTGATTCAGGGTTACGATGCCAGCCAGCTCGATCCACAGCCGGATCTGGTGATTATTGGTAACGCCATGACCCGTGGAAATCCGTGTGTGGAAGCGGTACTGGAAAAAAACATCCCTTATATGTCAGGTCCGCAGTGGCTGCACGATTTTGTGCTGCGCGACCGCTGGGTGCTGGCCGTTGCCGGTACACACGGCAAAACCACCACGGCGGGAATGGCGACCTGGATTCTGGAACAATGCGGTTACAAACCGGGATTTGTGATTGGCGGTGTGCCGGGGAACTTTGAGGTTTCGGCGCGTCTGGGCGAAAGCGACTTCTTTGTTATCGAAGCGGATGAGTACGACTGCGCCTTCTTCGACAAACGCTCTAAATTTATCCATTACTGCCCGCGTACGCTGATCCTCAACAACCTTGAGTTCGATCACGCCGATATCTTTGACGACCTGAAAGCGATCCAGAAACAGTTCCACCATCTGGTGCGTATCGTTCCGGGGCAGGGCCGTATTATCTGGCCGGAAAACGACATCAACCTGAAACAGACCATGGCGATGGGCTGTTGGAGCGAGCAGGAGCTGGTGGGCGAGCAAGGTCACTGGCAGGCGAAAAAGCTGACCACTGACGCTTCTGAATGGGAAGTCTTGCTGGATGGCGAAAAAGTGGGCGAAGTGAAATGGTCGCTGGTAGGCGAACATAATATGCACAATGGCCTGATGGCGATTGCGGCGGCTCGCCATGTTGGTGTAGCGCCGGCAGATGCCGCTAACGCGCTGGGTTCGTTTATTAACGCTCGTCGCCGTCTGGAGTTGCGTGGTGAAGCGAATGGCGTCACGGTATATGATGATTTTGCCCATCACCCGACGGCGATTCTGGCAACGCTGGCGGCGCTGCGTGGCAAAGTTGGTGGTACGGCGCGCATTATTGCCGTACTGGAACCGCGCTCTAATACCATGAAAATGGGGATCTGCAAAGACGATCTGGCACCTTCATTAGGTCGTGCCGATGAAGTCTTCCTGCTGCAACCGGCACATATTCCGTGGCAGGTGGCAGAAGTGGCAGAAGCCTGCGTTCAGCCTGCACACTGGAGCGGCGATGTGGATACGCTGGCAGATATGGTGGTGAAAACCGCTCAGCCGGGTGATCACATTCTGGTGATGAGCAACGGCGGTTTTGGTGGGATCCATCAGAAACTGCTGGATGGGTTAGCGAAGAAAGCGGAAGCCGCGCAGTAATTCACAGCCTCAGCCTGATAGAGTGTGTGTAGGCCGGATAAGGCGTTCACGCCGCATCCGGCATTTGAGCATAGTGCCTGATGCGACGCTTGATGCGTCTTATCAGGCCTACAGGTGCACCGTATCCGGCAAACCATACTCACATCAACAACGAAAATTACCCTTCGTTCTCCGCTAACTCGCGCAGATACTGGAAAATCTGGCGTGCGGATTTCGGCGGCTTATTCCCTTCTTTCTCTTTCTTCGCGTTACGGATCAGAGTACGCAGTTGCTGACGATCGGCATCGGGCCACAGATTCAATACTTCAGCGATGGCGTCATCACCCTGGTCGATCAGACGATCGCGCAGGTTTTCCAGTTTATGGAACAGCACCACCTGCTGGTTGTGACGGTTTTTCAGCTTATCCAGCGCCTGACGGATCGGTTCAACATCGCGCTGGCGCAGCATCTTACCGATGAGCTGCAACTGGCGGCGGCGACCTTCCATCTTAATACGCTGGGCGAGCTCAATAGCCGCGCGCAGATCCGCATCTAACGGGATCTTATCCAGCGCGTTTTTCCCCAGATCAACAATTTCCGCGCCAAGGCGTTTTAGCTCCTCGGCATCACGTTTAATTTCACTTTTACTGACCCAGATAATTTCATCGTCTTCGTCTTCGATGTCATCACCGGGAACGTCGTCGAGCCAGTCTTCGGGCTGCTTAGTCATCTCAGGCTCCTTAAAAAAAGAGGCTAATGTTACCAGTTAAGATGCGCACTGAAAAACAGTTCTCTGTTAGACTTCAGAGAAACTCTCTACATTATGGCACTTGCAATGAAAGTAATCTCTCAAGTTGAAGCGCAGCGCAAGATTCTGGAAGAAGCAGTTTCGACTGCGCTGGAGTTGGCCTCAGGCAAATCGGACGGTGCAGAAGTTGCCGTCAGCAAGACCACCGGCATTAGTGTAAGCACGCGTTATGGTGAAGTGGAGAATGTTGAATTCAATAGCGATGGCGCGCTGGGGATCACCGTTTATCACCAGAACCGTAAAGGTAGCGCATCGTCTACCGATTTAAGCCCGCAGGCCATTGCCCGCACCGTACAGGCGGCGCTGGATATTGCTCGTTATACCTCGCCAGATCCGTATGCCGGCGTGGCAGACAAAGAACTGCTGGCCTTTGACGCACCGGATCTTGACTTGTTCCACCCTGCGGACGTTTCTCCGGATGAAGCCATTGAACTGGCGGCTCGCGCGGAACAGGCGGCATTGCAGGCGGACAAACGCATCACCAATACCGAAGGCGGTAGCTTTAACAGCCACTACGGTGTCAAAGTTTTTGGCAACAGCCACGGCATGTTGCAGGGGTACTGCTCTACGCGTCATTCGCTCTCCAGCTGTGTAATCGCCGAAGAAAATGGCGATATGGAGCGTGATTACGCCTACACCATTGGGCGTGCGATGAGCGATCTACAAACGCCAGAGTGGGTTGGGGCCGACTGTGCTCGCCGTACCTTATCGCGCCTGTCACCGCGTAAACTTTCTACCATGAAAGCGCCGGTGATTTTTGCCAATGAAGTGGCAACAGGGTTGTTTGGTCATTTGGTGGGGGCGATAGCGGGTGGTGCGGTCTACCGTAAATCGACCTTCTTGCTGGATTCGCTGGGTAAACAAATTCTGCCGGATTGGCTGACCATTGAAGAGCATCCGCATCTGCTGAAAGGGCTGGCATCTACACCATTCGACAGCGAAGGTGTGCGCACCGAGCGCCGCGATATCGTCAAAGATGGCATCCTGACTCAGTGGCTGCTGACCAGCTATTCGGCGCGGAAACTGGGGCTGAAAAGCACCGGACATGCGGGCGGTATTCACAACTGGCGGATTGCCGGACAAGGGCTAAGCTTCGAACAAATGCTCAAAGAGATGGGCACCGGGCTGGTGGTGACGGAGCTGATGGGCCAGGGCGTGAGTGCCATTACCGGTGATTATTCCCGTGGTGCAGCGGGCTTCTGGGTAGAGAATGGCGAGATTCAGTATCCGGTGAGCGAAATCACCATCGCTGGTAATTTAAAAGATATGTGGCGCAATATTGTCACCGTCGGTAACGATATTGAAACACGCAGTAATATACAGTGTGGTTCTGTGCTGTTGCCGGAGATGAAAATCGCCGGGCAGTAAAAAACTGGCGCGACCTGCCGCGCCAAATCTTCATAATAAAAAAGGAAGTGAGCAATGCGTAAAAGCCTGTTAGCTATTCTTGCAGTCTCCTCATTGGTATTCAGTTCGGCGTCGTTTGCCGCTGATCTGGAAGACAATATGGAAACCCTCAACGACAATTTAAAAGTGGTTGAAAAAGCCGATAACGCGGCGCAAGTCAAAGACGCGTTAACGAAGATGCGCGCTGCGGCACTGGATGCGCAAAAAGCGACGCCGCCGAAGCTTGAAGGCAAATCACCGGACAGCCCGGAAATGAAAGACTTCCGCCACGGTTTCGACATTCTGGTCGGTCAGATTGACGACGCGCTGAAGCTGGCAAATGAAGGTAAAGTAAAAGAAGCGCAGGCTGCCGCAGAGCAACTGAAAACGACCCGCAACGCCTATCACCAGAAGTATCGTTAATTCTTTATTTCCCTGTTGCCTGCACTCAGGTAACAGGGAACTTATCATCGCAAATGATGCACCACCTGATTGCTGCTGCCGCGCCAGATCAGGGAAGGGTCTTTTAAATCCTGCACAAATTTGCCGTCGACCAGCACGTTAATCAAATCAACAACCTGCATTTGCGCAGCGTTGAGTTCGTCGAGTTTATAGCCTGTCCACATCCAGATGTCTTTACCCGGACACTCGGCGCGGATGCGTTGTACCAGCTTCAGAATATCCGGCACGTTTTGCGGATGTAGCGGATCGCCGCCGGAGAGGGAAATACCCTGGCGTTTGATACGAGTGTCATTCAGATCGTTAATGATCTGGTCTTCCATTGCTTTGGTAAATGGCTGACCGGAATTTACCCGCCAGGTGCTTTTGTTATAGCAACCGGGGCATTCATGAACACACCCAGAGACAAACAGGGTGCAGCGAGTGCCGGGGCCGTTGACGATGTCGACAGGATAGTACTGATGATAGTTCATTATTTCACCTGGCTTATCAGTCCGCGTGTAGGCTGTATCCGGTAATCAAGGCCTGATGCGACGCTGTCGCGTCTTATCAGGCCTACAGCCGTAGCCAAATGTAGGCCGGATAAGGCGTTTACGCCGCATCCGGCATTTGCTTAACACAGAGTGAAGATTAACCTATCTGCCCATTTCCCAGATGTTTAACGCGGCGCTTAACTTCTTCCTGCTTACCAGCGTTAAACGGACGTGCATCCGGGCTACCTAAATATCCGCACACGCGGCGAGTCACCGACACACGGGAGGTGTCATGGTTACCACATTTCGGACAAGTGAAGCCTTTGCTGGTGCACTCAAACTCGCCGGTAAAGCCACACTCGTAGCATTCATCGATCGGTGTGTTGGTGCCGTAATACGGTACATGCTGATAGCTGTAATCCCAGACATCTTCCAGCGCCTTCAGGTTGTGCTGAATGTTTGGATACTCGCCATAGCAAATGAAGCCACCGTTCGCCAGTGGCGGGTAAGGCGCTTCAAAGTCGATCTTGTCGTACGGGTTCACCTTCTTCTCCACATCGAGGTGGAAACTGTTGGTGTAGTAACCTTTATCGGTCACGCCCGGCACCACGCCAAACTCAGCGGTATCGAGACGGCAGAAGCGGTCGCACAGGTTCTCACTCGGCGTACTGTAGAGGCTGAAACCGTAGCCAGTTTCTTCTTTCCACTGATCCACCGCCTGACGCAGACGCTCAACAATCGCAATACCTTTCGCGCGCAGCTGCTCGTTGTCGTAAACATGCTCGCCGCCGAACAGCGCGTTAATGGTTTCGTGGATGCCGATGTAACCCAGCGAAATAGACGCACGACCGTTTTTGAAGATTTCAGAAACGTCGTCGTCAGCATTCAGACGCACGCCACAAGCGCCTTCCATATAGAGGATCGGGGCTACGCGCGCTTTCACGCCTTCGAGACGAGCGATACGGGTCATCAGTGCCTTACGTGCCAACACCAGACGTTCATCCAGCAGCTTCCAGAAGGTGGCTTCATCGCCTTTTGCTTCCAGAGCAATACGCGGCAGGTTCAGGCTGATCACGCCGAGGTTGTTACGACCATCGTGGATCTGCTCGCCGTTTTCATTTTCCCACACGCCGAGGAAGCTGCGGCAGCCCATCGGGGTTTTAAACGAACCGGTGACTTTCACTACCTGATCGTAGTTCAGGATATCCGGATACATGCGCTTGCTTGCGCACTCCAGCGCCAGCTGTTTGATGTCGTAGTTCGGATCGCCTTTTTTATGGTTCAGGCCATCGCGAATCGCAAACACCAGTTTCGGGAACACCGCCGTTTTACGGTTTTTACCGAGGCCGGCGATACGGTTACGCAGGATAGATTCCTGAATCAGGCGCGACTCCCAGCTGGTGCCCAGACCAAAACCAAAGGTCACAAACGGTGTTTGACCGTTGGCGGTGTGCAGGGTGTTTACTTCGTACTCCAGCGACTGGAAGGCATCGTAGCACTCTTTGATGGTACGAGAGTTAGCGTAGCCTTCGGCGTCCGGGATGTTCCACTCTTCTGCGGTCTTGCGATGTTTGTTGTAGCTGGCGGTGACAAACGGTGCCAGCACTTCATCGATACGGTTAATGGTGGTGCCGCCATAAATATGGCTGGCGACCTGAGCAATAATCTGCGCAGTTACCGCGGTTGCCGTAGAGATCGATTTCGGCGGTTCAATCTCGGCGTTCCCCATTTTAAAGCCCTGGGTCAGCATGCCTTTCAGGTCGATCAACATGCAGTTGAACATCGGGAAGAACGGTGAGTAATCGAGATCGTGATAGTGAATATCACCACGTTCATGTGCCTGCACCACGTCACGCGGCAGCAGGTGCTGGCGTGCATAGTGTTTAGCCACGATCCCGGCCAGCAGGTCGCGCTGGGTTGGAATCACCTTGCTGTCTTTGTTGGCGTTTTCGTTGAGTAACGAGGAGTTGGTCTGCTCGACCAGACCACGGATCTCCTGGTTCAGGCGACCGCGTTTTTCACGTTCAATGTCGCGATCGTGACGGTACTCGATGTAAGCACGAGCCAGTTGTTTGTATGGCCCCGACATCAGCTGGTTTTCAACTGCGGTCTGGATCTCATTGATATCCACCTGGTTGCGGCCCTGCATCTGCTCGCTGACAACCGCAGCAACAGTGGCGCAATAATCGGCATCATCGACTTCCGCTGCTTTAGCTGCACGCAGAATCGCTTCTTTGATGCGCTCTGATTTAAACGGCACTTTGCAGCCGTCTCGTTTCATCACATGCGGTGTCATGATCGCTCCATATTTTTAAGAACAGGTTATCCACAGAAATTGGGAAAGGCGTTTTCCGGTTTTTTCGTTTCGTTTTCCGGTGCTTTCCGCAATCGCCATCCGCTTATCCACAACGTCGCACCTTTTTCGTGGGGAGCTGTAGTAGCAATTATAGTCGATTAATACAACATATTGGGTTGGGACGCATTTTAAAGTCTATATATAGTGCTTTGCATCAAGGATGTTTGAACTTTTTTTGATGTAGCTCAAAGTAAAAAGCAGAGCGTACGGATGACGGGCGCTACAGCGATATGTAAATTTTTTAATGAATTTTTTGATTATAAAATCAACAAAAACAACATACTGACAGGCAAAACCCCGGAATGACAGGCATTACCGGGGCTTAGCGAAGATTTACTTCTGTAACCACCAGACAGCCTCAAAAGGCCGTAAAGTCATGGCACAGGGTTGTGGTGAGGCTTCTTCGTAGTTATGCATCACAAGCTGCCAGTTGCCGAGCATTTTCCCAGGCTGCCAGGGTTGGGTCTCACGGCTAAGGTTGGCAATGACCAGCAAGGTTTGCCCCTTCCACTCACGGCGATAGCACCACAATACAGGGCTGTTTGGCAGCAGATCCTGGTAATCGCCCCATGTCAGGACGGCTTCTTGCTTACGCAGTGCGATTAACTTTTGGTAGGTGTAAAACACCGAGGACTCATCGGCCAGCGCTGCTTCTACGTTGATTTCCTGATAGTTATCGCCCAGGCCAATCCACGGTTCGCCAGCCGTAAACCCGGCATTATCGCCGTTGGTCCATTGCATGGGTGTGCGACTGTTGTCACGGGATTTACTGGCGAGGATTGCCAATAACTCGTCGGCATCACGCCCATCGTTGCGCAGCTCGGCAAACATATTGAGGCTCTCCACGTCGCGATAGTCAGTAATGCGCGTGAAATGTGGGTTGGTCATGCCAATCTCTTCGCCCTGGTAGATATACGGCGTTCCCTGCATGCCATGCAGCACCATCGCCAGCATTTTTGCCGCAGGCACGCGGTATTCACCTTCATCACCAAAGCGAGAAACAATGCGCGGCTGATCGTGGTTACACCAGAACAAGGCATTCCATGCCACGTTGTGCATTCCTTGTTGCCAGTGGCGGAACAATGTTTTCAACGCCACAAAGTCAGGTTTAGCCAGCGTCCATTTTTCACCATCGGGATAATCGACCTTCAGGTGATGAAAATTAAAGGTCATCGACAATTCACTGCCTGTCAGTGCCGCGTATCGCTGGCAATGCTCAAGGCTGGTGGAGGACATTTCACCTACGGTCATTAACCCGTGTGGCGTAAACACATCGCGGTTCATCTCGTGCAAAAATTCGTGTGCTCGTGGCCCGTCGGTGTAGAAGCGACGCCCGTCGCCATCCAGGTCTTCAGGGTAACGCGGATCTTTGGAGATCAGATTCACCACATCCAGGCGCAACCCGTCGACCCCACGATCGGCCCAGAACTCACAGACTTTTTTCAGCTCTGCGCGTACCGCTGGATTCTCCCAGTTGAGATCCGCCTGTTCTGGTGCAAAGAGATGCAAATAGTACTGTTCGCTTTCCGCATGCCAGTGCCACGCACTACCACCGAATTTTGAACGCCAGTTGTTCGGTGGCGTTTCTGGTTCTCCATCGCGCCAGATATAAAACTGGCGGTAAGGGCTTTCTTTGTTCAGCGCCTCGCGAAACCAGGCATGTTGGGTAGAGGTATGGTTAAACACCATATCGAGAATGATACGAATCCCACGCGATTTTGCCTGTGTCACCAGTTCGTCAAAATCGTCCAGCGTGCCATAGGTGGGATCAATCGCCGTATAATTCGCTACGTCGTAACCGTTATCGACCTGGGGAGAGACATAAAAGGGGGTTAGCCAGACGGCATCAACGCCCAGTTTATGCAGATAGTCCAGGCGTTGGATAACGCCACGTAAATCGCCGGTGCCGCTACCCGTGGTGTCCTGAAAACTCTTTGGATAAATCTGGTAGATAACGCCGTTTTGCCACCAGTGGGGAAGATGAGTCATTACGTTATTCCTGCAAATGCGAGGGGGCGCAATTGCGCCCCGAAGAAAATTAAACAATGTCCAGCGTGCCCAGGCGGTATTTCCGCTGATAGATAAACGAGGTGAGTACAATCGGGATGATGATGGCGATAGCCATTGCCAGCGCAAACACCTGCCAGTAGCTCGGTTGAATCGAGAGAATTCCCGGCAGGCCGCCTACGCCGATGCCATTCGCCATAACGCCGTTCAAGCCGCATAGCAATCCTGCCAGACCAGAACCAATCATCGCGCACAGCATCGGGAAGCGATATTTCAGGTTGATGCCGTACATAGCAGGCTCAGTGACCCCAAGCCAGGCGGAGATAGCGGCAGGCACGGAGATCTCGCGTTCATTGTGCTTGCGGCTGGAAATGATAATACCTATCACGGCGGAGCCCTGAGCGATATTCGACAGTGCAATCAGCGGCCACACTGGCGTGCCACCCATGCTTTGAATCATCTGCAAATCAATAGCAAGCGTGGTCTGGTGTACGCCGGTGATCACCAGCGGGGCGTACAGGAAGCCAAACAATGCCGCGCCAATCGGAGCAAAGCTGCCGGTCATCAGGTGACGTACCGCAAAGGCAACGCCATCGCCAATCATGCGACCAAACGGACCAATCAGCGCATGGGCGAGGAACACCGCGAGGATCAGCGAACAGACGGGCACCACCACCAGATAGAGGTAATCCGGCACGATGCGCTTAAGACGAGTTTCAATAACGCCCAGCGCCAGCCCGGCTAACAGTGCCGGGATGACCTGCGCCTGATAGCCCACTTTGGCGATGCTGAACATGCCAAAGTCCCATACTTCCGGCAGCTGCTGCCCGAGCAGATAAGCGTTCATCAGCTGTGGAGAAACCAGCGTTACGCCAAGCACGATACCGAGGATCGGTGTACCGCCCATTTTTTTCACCGCTGACCAGCAAATCCCGACCGGCAGGTAGAAGAAGATCGCTTCACCGATCAACCACAGAAAATCGTAGATCGTTTGCAGGGAAGGGTACATTTGCGCCAGCGTCTGACCGTTGCTCATGGGCAAATCGCCGATCACATTGCGAAAACCGAGGATCAAACCACCACTAATCAACGCGGGCAGCAACGGGAAGAAGATCTCCGCGAAATGAGAGATCAACTGCTCATGCCATTTCATATTCTGCCGGGCGGCTTTTTTTACCTGCTCTTTATCAACCTGCGCCTGTCCGGTTGACGCAATCAGTGCTTGATAGTAATCACCCACGTTGGTGCCAATCACCACCTGAAATTGCCCGGCATTGGTGAAACAGCCTTTCACCATGGGGAGTTGCTCAATTTCTTTCGGTCTGGCATTGGCCGGTTGGCTGAGGACAAAGCGCAGGCGAGTAATACAGTGGCTCACCGTCGCAATATTGCCGCGCCCGCCGACCAGTTCAATCAACCGATCGATATCCGTTTGGTTTATTTTGCTCATCATAAAGCCCCATGGCAGATGACATTTTTGGTTGGCTGCAGAATATATTGCGCGGAAAAATTTAAAAACGGGAACGTTCCCGAAACGCAGCGAAGATCACAATTTATCGTTCAGGAAACGATCAGGACAGGGTGGCGGGGATGATGATTTGTTGCGGTTCGCTGCGCCCGGTTACCTGCGCGATCAACTGGCAGGCCGCCTGGCGTCCAGCTTCGGCATAACCGGGATCTACGGTGACGATCTCCGGATGGAGGAATTTCATTAACGGTGTATTACCGACGCTCGCCAGTTGCAAGGTGTCGATGCGTTGCTCTTGCAGGTATTTACTTGCGCCAAGTGCCAGCGTGTCGGTTGCGCACAGTAACGCGGTAGTTTCAGGCGTAATCACTTTTGCTACGTTCTCATAGCCTTGCTTCATAGCAAGCCCTGGCAGAGCGGCAACGGGATGCAATTTATGCGTTTTGCAGAACGCCAGGTAGGCTTCGTGACGTCGCTTACCGGTTGTCACGTCACTGTGCGGCACGCCGAGATAGCTGATATTACGATGTCCCTGGTCATACAGCCGTTGCATCAGGATCTTGATTGCCCCTTCGTCGTCATAACAGACCGAAGCAAAGCCTTTTGCGTCACGCGCCAGCAGAACCAGCGATGACTGCCAGTGGGCTAACATTTC
The DNA here is from genome assembly GCF_046487065.1 of Escherichia sp. WS2035. Taxonomy (NCBI): domain Bacteria; kingdom Pseudomonadati; phylum Pseudomonadota; class Gammaproteobacteria; order Enterobacterales; family Enterobacteriaceae; genus Escherichia; species Escherichia sp. WS2035. The sequence continues at coordinate 140,446 of NZ_JBJQKD010000008.1, read as the reverse complement.
TTCTGTTATGCCGGTAAAACCGAACAGCACTACGCCGTCGATATTACGCCGTTTCAGCACCCCCAAATGTTCGGCAACTAATTGTGGGGAAAACTGACTTTCCATCATGATTGGATCGTAACCTTGTTCATAGAACGCTGGCAGCATGGTTTGAACGGCGAGATTTTCTGACAACGAATCCAGACGGGTAACAATGATGGCGACCACTTTATCGCTTTGCCCACGCATAGCGCGCGCAGAGCGGGAAGGGGAAAATCCATGCTGATTCATCACTGCTTCAACACGCTCGCGCGTGCGCTGGCTCACGCCGCTTTCGTTATTCAGCACCCGGGAAACCGTAGATTTCCCCACGCCGCTTAAGCGCGCGATGTCTTTGATGGTCAGCCGATTTTGCATCCTGTTGTCCCATAACGTGTTGTTTAATTATTTGAGCCTAACTTTACCTGTGCATTCAGCAATGGGTAAAGTCTGGTTTATCGTTGGTTTAGTTGCCAGCAGGTATTATATCGCCATAAATGCTACGAATATTATTGGATTCTCCTTATTATTTGCGGCGCTTTTTTCACTTACCGGAGGTTATATGGAACCTGATCCCACGCCTCTCCCTCGACGGAGATTAAAACTTTTCCGGTAAGCCCGTCTTTTCACGGCGTTACCGGATGCGTAAGGCCGTGACGTTTTAACGTCCCTGCTCAGCTTTATTACCTTCAGGTAAGGCTTCGCCACGCCTGAAGACATTTCTGTACTGTTTCAGACAGTGCGGAGGGACTCCTTATGTTTAAAGAAATTTTTACCCGGCTCATTCGCCATTTACCTTCCCGTCTGGTTCATCGTGATCCATTGCCTGGCGCGCAGCAGACAGTGAATGCGGCGGTCCCGCCTTCTTTAAGTGCGCATTGCCTGAAAATGGCGGTGATGCCCGAAGAAGAATTGTGGAAAACGTTCGACACCCATCCGGAAGGGTTAAATCTGGCGGAAGTGGAATCTGCCCGCGAACAACATGGTGAAAATAAATTACCCGCACAACAACCGTCGCCGTGGTGGGTACATTTATGGGTCTGCTATCGCAACCCCTTTAATATTTTGCTCACCATTCTTGGTGCTATTTCTTACGCCACGGAAGATTTATTTGCCGCAGGTGTTATCGCGCTAATGGTCGCTATTTCTACGTTGCTGAACTTTATTCAGGAAGCTCGTTCCACCAAAGCGGCAGATGCCCTGAAAGCGATGGTCAGCAATACTGCGACGGTGCTGCGCGTAATTAACGACAAAGGCGAAAATGGCTGGCTGGAGATCCCGATAGACCAGCTGGTGCCCGGCGATATTATAAAACTGGCGGCGGGGGATATGATCCCGGCAGATTTACGTATCTTGCAGGCGCGGGATCTGTTTGTCGCTCAGGCGTCGTTAACCGGTGAGTCTCTGCCCGTGGAAAAAGCCGCTACCACTCGCCAGCCGGAGCACAGCAATCCGCTGGAGTGCGACACCCTGTGTTTTATGGGCACCACCGTGGTGAGCGGCACGGCACAAGCAATGGTGATTGCCACAGGTGCCAATACCTGGTTTGGTCAACTGGCGGGTCGTGTTAGTGAGCAGGAAAGCGAGCCGAATGCCTTTCAGCAAGGGATTAGCCGCGTCAGTATGCTGCTGATTCGCTTTATGCTGGTGATGGCTCCGGTGGTGTTGCTTATCAATGGTTACACTAAAGGCGACTGGTGGGAAGCTGCACTGTTTGCGCTTTCGGTCGCGGTAGGCTTAACGCCAGAAATGTTGCCGATGATTGTTACCTCGACGCTGGCGCGTGGCGCAGTCAAGTTGTCGAAACAGAAAGTGATCGTCAAACATCTGGATGCCATTCAGAACTTTGGCGCAATGGATATTCTGTGCACTGATAAAACCGGCACCCTGACACAGGATAAAATTGTGCTGGAGAATCATACCGATATCTCCGGTAAAACTAGCGAACGCGTGCTGCATAGCGCGTGGTTGAACAGCCATTACCAGACCGGGCTTAAAAACCTGCTTGATACAGCGGTGCTCGAAGGTACGGATGAAGAGTCAGCGCGCTCGCTGGCCAGCCGTTGGCAAAAAATTGATGAGATTCCGTTTGATTTCGAGCGTCGTCGGATGTCGGTGGTTGTGGCAGAAAATACCGAACATCATCAGTTGGTTTGCAAAGGCGCATTGCAGGAAATCCTCAATGTGTGTTCGCAAGTGCGTCACAATGGCGAGATTGTACCGCTCGATGACACCATGCTGCGTAAGATTAAGCGGGTTACTGATACGCTGAATCGTCAGGGGCTGCGCGTGGTTGCGGTGGCGACGAAATACCTGCCAGCGCGTGAAGGAGATTACCAGCGGGCGGATGAATCCGACCTGATCCTCGAAGGATATATTGCTTTCCTTGATCCGCCAAAAGAGACAACAGCTCCGGCACTGAAGGCATTAAAAGCGAGTGGAATTACCGTAAAAATCCTTACTGGCGACAGTGAGTTGGTTGCAGCGAAAGTGTGCCATGAAGTGGGGCTGGACGCGGGAGAGGTGGTCATTGGTAGTGATATTGAAACGCTATCTGACGACGAACTGGCAAATCTCGCACAGCGCACCACGCTGTTTGCTCGTCTGACGCCGATGCATAAAGAACGCATCGTAACGTTGCTGAAGCGCGAAGGGCATGTGGTTGGTTTTATGGGCGATGGTATTAATGATGCGCCCGCCTTACGCGCTGCGGATATCGGCATTTCTGTGGACGGCGCGGTAGATATTGCCCGTGAAGCGGCTGATATCATCCTGCTGGAAAAAAGCCTGATGGTGCTGGAAGAGGGGGTTATTGAGGGACGTCGCACTTTCGCCAACATGCTGAAATACATCAAAATGACGGCGAGCTCTAACTTCGGTAATGTGTTCAGCGTGCTGGTGGCGAGTGCTTTCTTGCCCTTCCTGCCGATGTTGCCGCTACACTTGCTTATTCAAAATCTGCTGTACGATGTGTCACAGGTGGCGATCCCATTTGATAACGTCGACGACGAGCAAATTCAAAAGCCGCAGCGTTGGAATCCGGCGGATCTGGGGCGCTTTATGGTCTTCTTCGGACCGATCAGCTCGATTTTCGATATTCTGACGTTTTGCCTGATGTGGTGGGTATTCCATGCCAACACGCCGGAAACGCAAACGCTGTTCCAGTCGGGCTGGTTTGTGGTGGGCTTACTGTCGCAAACGCTGATTGTGCATATGATCCGCACCCGCCGTGTGCCGTTTATTCAGAGCTGTGCATCGTGGCCGTTAATGATCATGACCGTGATCGTGATGATTGTCGGGATCGCATTGCCTTTTTCACCGCTGGCCAGTTATCTGCAACTGCAGGCGCTGCCGTTAAGCTATTTCCCGTGGCTGGTTGCGATTCTGGCAGGGTATATGACGTTAACCCAGTTGGTGAAAGGGTTCTATAGCCGTCGTTACGGCTGGCAATAAAGAATAAACTGGGCATGGTGGCCCGGAATCAGATTGCAGACAAAGTGAGCTTTGTTCATGCCGGATGCGGCGTAAATGCCTTATCAGGCCTACAAATTCAATAAATTGCAGGAATCACGTAGGCCTGATAAGCGTAGCGCATCAGGCAATTTTGCGTTTGTCATTAGACTTAATCCGGGCATGATAGCCCGGATTTCCATCAAGATTAGCGACGAACAGCGATCGCTTCGATCTCAATCTTCACGTCTTTCGGCAGACGGGCAACTTCAACGCAAGAACGTGCCGGGAAGGTGGCGTTGTGTTCGGTGAAGAAGGCTTCGTAGGTAGCATTAACGGTTGCGAAGTCGTTCAGATCTTTCACAAACACGGTGGTTTTAACGATATCGCCCACTTTCAGGCCAGCGGCTTCGACGATCGCTTTTACGTTATCCAGCGACTGACGCGCCTGTGCAGCGACATCTGCCGGGACTTCGCCCGTTTTCGGGTTTACCGGGATCTGACCGGAAGTGATAATCATATTGCCCAGATCAACGCCCTGCACGTAAGGACCGATAGCTGCCGGTGCATTTTCCGTCGCGATAGTTTTGCTCATGATTTCTCCTTTATTACAGCGGTAAAAAGTCTGGCTCATTATAGGGAGCCAGACTTTTATTACCAACCGCAATTAATTGGCCAGCACCACATTATGGGAAAACTCTTTTTCACAGTATTTGCATTTGAGCGCGATATCATTGGCGCGTTTTCGCACGGCAAAGCTGGATGAAACCGGTTCGGCATGGCTGATACAGTTGCTGTTCGGGCAGACCAGCACATTGTCGATGCGCTCTGGCAGACTGGGGCGCGATTTGCCAACCACTTCATAGTTGTCGATACGGTTAACCGTGGCTTGCGGTGCATATAACGCCAGCTGATCAACCTGATCCTCACTTAAAAAGGTATTTTCGATTTTGATCAGATCCTTGCGCCCCATCTCGCCAGAAGGCAAATTCAGACCAATGGTGATGCGCTGATCTGTTTCGGTCAACTTGAACAGACTCAACAGCTTAAAACCGATCTGGGCGGGGATATGGTCAATTACCGTGCCGCGTTTAATAGCTTCAACCTGCAATTTATTATCGTGTGTCATCTCTATTTCCCCTTACAGTACCAGATCGCGATTCAGAACCAGTGCCAGTAACGCCTGGCGAGCGAAAATCCCGTTGCCTGCTTGCTGGAAGTACCAGGCGTGAGGCGTTTTATCCACATCCGTCGCAATCTCATCAACACGCGGCAGCGGATGCAGCACTTTCATATTGGCTTTGGCGTTGTGGAGATCGCTGGCGCGAAGAACAAACTGTGCTTTCACGTTGGCGTACTCGGACGGGTCCAGACGCTCTTTTTGCACGCGGGTCATGTACAGGATGTCTACTTCCGCCATCACTTCTTCAATAGAGCTGTGCAGACTCCAGGCGATCCCTTTTTCATCGAGCATATCCAGAATGTATTGCGGCATTGCCAGCGCATCCGGCGCGATAAAGTAAAAACGATTGCCGTCGAACTTCGCTAGCGCCTGGGTCAGGGAGTGAACGGTGCGGCCATATTTCAGGTCACCAACCATTGCGACGTGGAGATTGTCCAGACGCCCCTGGGTTTCCTGAATGGTGAATAAGTCCAGCAAGGTTTGCGTCGGATGTTGGTTGGAGCCATCACCGGCATTCAGTACCGGTACATTGCCGGAAAACTCGGTGGCCAGGCGCGCTGCACCTTCCTGCGGATGACGCATCACTATCGCATCGACGTAAGTGCTGATAACCGAAATGGTATCGGCCAGCGTTTCGCCCTTTTTACCCAGTGATGTATTGGCGCTGTCGGAGAAGCCCACCACGCTGGCACCCAGGCGGTGCATGGAAGTTTCGAAAGAGAGGCGGGTGCGGGTAGAGGCTTCGAAGAAACAGCTGGCAATAACTTTGTGCTTCAACAGTTCTGGTTGCGGGTTCGCTTTCAGTTTCGCCGCTGTCGCCAGCACCAGATTAAGGTCATCGCGACTAAGGTCGTTTATGGAAATGATATGTTTCTGATATAGCGGATTAGCCATCTTTTATCTCCTGACGCCTGGGCAAAAAAAAGCCCCTCGATTGAGGGGCTGGGAATGGGTGATCAACGGGAAGAAAAACGGCAGGCCAGCGTCTTTTTTCAGACGCGGTAAGACAAAATGTCGAACACACTGAACCATACATCCTCCCGGCAAATTGTCCGGCATTATACTCAGCTCTGAGAGAGGATCAAGAAGATGATGCAGTTATAAAGCAAGGCAAACGGTTATCATGAATATATATTCAATTTTAATAAGTAATTAATTTGCTTGTGCACCAGGGCTGTACGCTTTACCACACGTGGTGCGACCCAAACGATATTGCTGCCAGCAATCACGCCAAGAATTTCTGGCAAAGCATGGAAATCAAGGATTCGCGCTACTGCCCGACCATATCCGGCGACGGTATGGATAAGGATAAATTCACCATTATGCTCGACACTCAGGACCATTTCAGCGACGGATCGACCTGCGTCAGGTGTGGGAAGTAATTGAGGATTCACCGAATAAATTTTTTGTCCTTTTGTATTTCTAATTTTTATGACTCCCAGCAATTTCAGTAGTCGTGAAACGGTTGACTGACTGATACTGTCAAAGCCATGGTTTTGCAAATCGCGGCGGATTTCCTCCTGTGAAAGATAACTTTTTTCGGTAATCAGGCGCTGACAGACCGCCAGTTGCTTCTTTTCTTTGGCGGAGTAATCATCGTATTCCTTCATAATGCACCTTTTATTTATTATTACCTGATGATATTTTTCACATTTTATAATGTGAGAGTGGTTCATTTATCACTACACCAGATTTGAAGGCCGCTTTGATAAGCGGCCTGTCGCGTTAAATCATCGCGGCGATACTCAGCACAATCATATTCAACATCGTGAGAATCAGCAGTAGCGGTGCTACCCATCTCAGATAACGGACCCAGGGTACACGGGCAATCGCCAGACCGCCCATCACTACCGCAGAGGTTGGCGTAATCAAATTAACCACCCCGGAAGCAGACTGATAAGCGGTCACCACCAGATCGCGTTGTACATGAGCAAAATCAGCGAGTGGAGCCATTATTGGCATCGTTAACACTGCAAGGCCGGAAGATGAGGGAACCAGAAAAGAGAGCAATACTTCCAGCCAATAGGTCACGTTGATGAAAACAGTGGTGGAAAGCCCTGAAACCAGATTCTCAGCACTGTGCAGAATTGTGTGCGTAATCATGCCGTTATCCATCACGACCACAATACCGCGGGCGATGCCGATAATCAGTGCCACACCAAGGAGATCCCGCGCGCCGTCAATAAAGGTACTGGTGAAGGTTTCTTCGCCCATGCGGGCAATGACACCCACGATGACCGCAGCTGCCAGAAAGACAGCAGAGATTTCCGCCATCCACCAACCCAGTACCGCTACGCCGTAAATCATAAAGGCAAAGGATGCAGCAAAAAGTATCAGGATCGCTTTGCGCGTGGGGGTAAATTCCAGCATCGTTTCTGAACGATTTCCCAGAAAATGCGCCTGGTTTTCAGCCATCTTATCCGCCACGATAGAGCTTTCCGGACTGTTGCGAACTTTGCGGGCATAACGCATAACCCAGTAAACACAAATCACGTAGCCTACTAACAGCAAAATAACACGCAGCAAAATGCCCTGAGTAAAGGGGATCCCTGCGGCGTTGGCAGCAATGACGGTAGCAAATGGGTTAATGGTTGAGCCCAGCGTGCCAATGCCCGATCCCAATAACACTGTGGCGGCAGCGACCAGAGGATCAAAGCGGGCAGCCATCATGACGGGCACCAGCAACGTGTAGAAGGGGAGTGATTCTTCCGCCATCCCATAAATAGTACCGCCAGCAGCGAAGAGCGCCATCAGGATCGGAATCATCCACTCTTCCCGACCATTAAGGCGAGTTGTCACTCGTTCGATACCGGCATCTATTGCCCCGGTTTTATTTACTACTCCCAAAAATCCACCGATGATCAGGACAAACAGCGCGACATCAATCGCTCCCGCAGTGTAGGTTTGATGGTTGTACAAGCCGTCGATGGGCGCTAACAGGACAGCCGTAATACCCTGTGGTTGTGCCTCAACAGGTGCGTAAGTGCCTGCAACAGGAACTTCCTTTCCCAGTGCGGCATTTGTCACCATCTGATATTTTCCCGCAGGTACAATCCAGGTCATTGCCGCAACTAACGCAATCAGCACGAACAAGATGGTATAAGCGGTGGGAAATTTGAATTTACCCATAATGTGATCTCCATAATCACGGGCATACGCTACTCGTCGACGCATGCCCGTCAGGGTTAGTCGCCGAGAGTTGCTACCATCACCGCTTTAATGGTGTGCATCCGGTTTTCTGCTTCATCGAAAACAATAGAGTGGGCCGATTCAAAAACCTCTTCAGTAACTTCCAGTCCTTTGAGGCCGTAGGCCATCTCGATCTCGCGTCCTACTGTGGTGTGCTCATTATGGAAGGCGGGCAGGCAGTGCATAAATTTAACTTCAGGGTTACGCGTGGCAGTAATCACCTGTTGATTGATCTGATAAGGTGCCATCAGACTCACTCGTTCTGCCCAGGCTTCTTTTGGCTCTCCCATCGAAACCCAAACATCCGTATAGAGAAAATCAACGTCGTATACGCCTTCTTCCACATCCTCTGTCAGGGTGATTCTCGCCCCAGTCACGCTGGCGATCTCACGGCATTGTGTTACCAGCGTTTCATCTGGCCAGAAAGATTTTGGTGCCACCAGACGGATATCCATCCCCATTTTTGCAGCACCAACCATCAGCGAGTTCCCCATGTTATTTCGGGCATCACCAAGATACGCAAAGCTCAGCTCTGGCAGCGTTTTGCCTGGCGCATGTTCCAGCATGGTCATTAAATCCGCGAGGATCTGTGTCGGGTGAAATTCATTGGTCAGTCCGTTCCATACCGGAACACCAGCGAACTCACCTAATTCTTCAACGATATTCTGACCATAACCGCGATACTCAATACCGTCATACATGCGTCCGAGTACGCGAGCGGTATCTTTCATTGATTCTTTATGGCCGATTTGTGAGCCGCTGGGGCCGATGTAAGTCACCTGCGCACCTTGATCAAAGGCCGCGACTTCAAAGGCACAGCGGGTACGGGTAGAGGATTTTTCAAAAATCAACGCAATGTTTTTACCGACCAGCGTTTGTTTTTCGTTTCCAGATTTCTTGGCGGCTTTAAGATTGATAGCCAAATCAATCAGGTATTGAATCTCTGCTGGGGTGTAATCAAGCAGCTTAAGAAAATTACGGTTTTTCAGTGAAGTAGCCATGGGGATGTCCTTATAAAAATGGATCAAGCGTGGTTATGGGGGGTATCAAGGCGAATAAGAGTGCCTTTGTCTCCGGCGAGAATTTCCGGACCATCTGCAAGAGAGCCGATCCCTGCAATGCCCCGGCACTGACTAACAAACTTTGCGCAGGCGGTGACTTTCGGCCCCATAGACCCGGCATCAAACTGCATTTCGTTGAGTAATTCCGGCGTGACCTGGGCCAGCGGGCGTTGGGTTGGCTTGCCCCAGTCGAGATATACTGCGTCCGCATCAGTGAGGATCAACAAGGCGTCAGCATGGATCTGACTTGCCAGTAGCGCGGCTGAAAGATCTTTGTCGATAACCGCTTCAATCCCATGGTATCCATCGGCTTTTTCAACCACCGGAACACCACCGCCACCATTACAGATCACCAGATGATCGTGGGCGATCAGTGTCTGGATGGCATCCCGCTCGACGATGCGTTTAGGTTGTGGAGAAGGTACGACCCGGCGGAAAGAGTGACCATCTGCTTTGAAAACCCAGCCTTTTTCTGCCTGTAGTACCTGAGTCTGAGCGTGGTCATAAATTGGGCCGATGTACTTAGTTGGGTTACTGAAGGCAGGATCGTTGGCATCCACTTCAACCTGCGTCAGCAGCACGCTGATTTCACGTTGTGGTAGTTGATTTTTCAGCGCCTGTTGGAGCATGTAGCCGATCATCCCCTGGCTTTCGGCCCCCAGAATGTCGAGTGGATAGGGAGCGACATGGGCATAGGCGCTATTTTGAAGTGCCAGAAGTCCAACTTGTGGGCCATTCCCGTGAACCAGTACAACCCGCCAGTGTTGAGTCAGTTGGGCGATAGTTTTAGCCGCAAGATCGATATTTTTACGTTGGATTTCTGCTTCGAGTGGTTCGCCTCGTTTAAGCAGGGCATTACCGCCGAGAGCGATAACCAGTGTTGGTTTGTTTTCCATGATCTCTTCCTTAGATACCGTCACGATGCAAAGGGCAACTCATGCAACGTGCGCCGCCACGTCCGCGGCCTAATTCATCACCGGGGATGGGTAAAACGGTGATGCCTGCTTTGTCATATTTTTCGTTAGTCCAGATGTTGCGCTCGTAGCCCACTACCACTCCCGGCCGAAGCGTGAGCACATTGTTAGCGTCATTCCACTGTTCGCGTTCTGCCTCAAAGGCATCACCCCCCGTGGTGATTAAACGTACCTGGTCAATACCGAGGGCTTTTTCGATAGCATGGAGGAGTGTGCTTTCTTGAGTACGTTTCAGGCCGCCGTGACCGTCAGGTGTTAGCGTCCAGCAATTATCATCCGGGCGCACAACTTCGGGATAAACCGAGAAGGTGTCGATATCGATATGAGTCATAACGGTGTCAAGATGCATACAGGAGCGGTGTTTAGGCAGCTCAACAGCGATTACCCGTTCAGCCTGACGATGTTTAAACAATGCCTGAGCAAGAAACTCGACTCCTTGTGGCGTGGTGCGTTCAGACATGCCGATCAACACGGCCCCCCGACCAATCACCAGCACATCACCACCTTCTAACGTGGCGTGGTCATAATTAATATTCTCGTCGCCGAAATATTTAATAAATTCGCCGCCAGCAAATTGTGGATGCCAGCGATAAATAGCGCGTAGATTATTGGTTTCACGTTGGCGAGCAGGTTTTGCCATTGGATTAATCGATACACCGTTATAAATCCAGCATGAGGTATCACGCGTAAATAAATGATTCGGTAACGGCTTCATAATGAAATCATTAATATCGTGGGTATCAACCACCATATTTTTAATTGAGGCGGGAATTTCACTATAAGTCAGCCCACCACTTAAATGACGAGCAAGGTCCCGGTGTGACATCTCTGCAAGCCAGGTGCGAACGTCAGTAGCAAACGTAGGGCCGAGTCGGTAATCTGATATTTGTGTTTCCAGTAACCAGCTTTTGGCTTCCGGGATATCCAATGTTTGTGTTAGTAAATCAGTGAGTAACAGAACTTCTATCCCTTGCTGGCGCAGCGTGTTGGCGAAAATATCATGCTCTTCACCTGCCCGCTCAACGGACAATACATCGTCAAATAACAACTCCTGGCAATTGGATGGTGTTAGACGTTTCAGACTGAGATTTGGGCGATGCAACATAACGCTGCGTAGTTGTCCAATTTCAGAACCAACATAATGCTTTTCCATCATTATTCCTTTAACACTTTTTCAAAAATAAAGAGGAGATGGCTGCAAACAAATTAAATGCTTGTAGTCAGGTCTGTTCAGTAATTTTCAGATGCAATGATTCAGTTTATTTCTTCCAGAAAATGTGACGACTTTCACACCAGCGGTGATATTAATAATCGAAGTTAATAATATTTGATGCGGTTCTGATAAATGATAAAGAAACAAAATACGATAATGCATTAATACGCAAATATACGCAGAGTTATTCTTCGTTGTTAATTGATTGTTTTATTTTTCAGGAAATGCCTTTAAGTATAATACATTGATATTTATGTATATTTTAATATTCATTGCATATCTATGCGAAAGGATAAGGTGATTATTTTTCACAGCACTATTTTCACGGGATAACTATGACAGCACGGGCATTAAAAGCTAAGAAAATGAACTGTGATCTGACTGAGAGTTTTCTTTTAACATATGCAATAACAAGATATTAGGACCAAAATACATAGCTAAGTTATAAGATTTATGCAGCAAAACTGCATACAAAATTACTCCTGCTTAACATCAGTACAACATCTCCAGCAATAAACATGCGCAAGGGCAAAACCTGATGATTTTTCTATGGTGAGAGGTGGCTTTTTTTCGTATAAGGAAAGAAGTGAAACATTGTTTTAATAAAGGAAGATATTATGATTGTTGGCAACATCCATCACTTACAATCCTGGCTGCCGGAAGAACTTCGCGAAGCAATTGAGTACATCAAATCACATGTCAGCGATGAGACAGCAAAAGGTAAGCACGCTATTGACGGCGACCGTCTGTTTTATCTGATTTCTGAGGATACGACTGAACCAGGTGAACTGCGTCGTGCTGAGTATCATGCTCGTTATCTCGATATCCAGATTGTATTAAAAGGGCAGGAAGGGATGACATTTAGCACGCAACCAGCAGGCGTACCAGAGACTGACTGGCTGGCAGATAAAGATATTGCTTTTATCGGGCAGGGGATCGATGAAAAAACAGTGATTCTTAATGAAGGGGATTTTGTCGTTTTCTATCCTGGCGAAGTTCACAAACCGCTTTGTGCGGTGGGAGCCCCCGCTCAGGTACGGAAAGCAGTAGTTAAGCTATTAAAAGCGTAAGTGATCACTGCCGGGGGCGACCGGTGCCGCCGCCCGGCAAAACGTTATTTTGCTAATGTAGCGACCATAACAGCTTTTATGGTGTGCATCCGGTTTTCTGCCTGGTCAAAGACAATACTTGCCGGAGATTCAAAGACTTCATCGGTGACTTCCATTCCACCATACAGACCAAATTCTGCGGCCATTTTTTTACCCAGCGTGGTTTGCTCATCATGAAATGCAGGCAGACAGTGGAGGAACTTAACCTGCGAATTACCGGTCAGGGCCATCATTTTGCTATTCACCTGATAGTCACGCAGCAGGGCAATACGCTCCGCCCATTTCTCTTTGGGCTCACCCATCGATACCCAGACATCGGTATAGATAAAGTCTGCGCCTTTAACCCCAGAGGCGATATCTTCCGTTAAGGTGATTTTACCCCCGTGTTTTTGTGCCAGAGCACTGCATTCGGCGACCAGCGCAGCTTCCGGCCAGCATGCCTGTGGCGCGACCAGACGCAAATCCAGACCGGTAAGCGACGCAGCTTCGAGCATCGAATTGCCCATGTTGTTACGCGCGTCACCTGCATAGACCAGCGTCATTTCGTTGAATGCTTTGCCGGGCAAATGCTCCTGCATGGTGAGGAGATCCGCCAGCAGCTGCGTGGGGTGGAACTCATTGGTCAGGCCGTTCCATACTGGCACGCCAGCGTATTCCGCCAGTGTTTCGACAATCTCCTGACCATAGCCGCGATACTGAATACCGTCATACATGCGACCAAGCACGCGGGCAGTGTCTTTAATCGACTCTTTGTGACCAATCTGGCTGCCGCTTGGGCCGAGATAAGTAACGCGAGCACCCTGGTCATATGCGGCAACTTCGAAAGAGCATCGGGTACGGGTCGAGTCTTTTTCGAAGATGAGCGCGATGTTTTTGCCAGTGAGTCTGGCTTCTTCTTTACCGCTTTTCTTATCGGCTTTCAGCTTCGCGGCTAACTGCAACAAGCTGTTGAGTTCAGCTGGCGTGAAATCGAGTAATTTCAGGAAATGCTTATGATAAAACCCGGACATAGATCCCTCCTGTGGCTAATGCCTCAATGAATTAAAATTCAATTTATATGGATGATTATTCATTTGCAAGTCTAAAGCATAAATCTTTGTCACAAAGGTGGAGGCAATGTCAGTGGTGTGTGACAATAAGAGTATCGGCAGGACATTAAGAGGAATGAGCCATGGCAAACCCGGAACAACTGGAAGAACAGCGTGAAGAAACACGTTTGATTATTGAAGAATTACTGGAAGATGGCAGCGATCCGGACGCGCTGTACACCATCGAACACCATCTTTCCGCAGACGATCTGGAAACCCTGGAAAAAGCAGCAGTTGAAGCGTTTAAACTCGGTTACGAAGTGACCGATCCAGAAGAGCTGGAAGTTGAAGATGGTGACATCGTGATTTGCTGCGACATCCTCAGCGAGTGTGCGTTGAATGCCGATCTGATCGATGCCCAGGTTGAACAACTGATGACGCTGGCGGAGAAATTTGACGTTGAGTACGACGGTTGGGGCACTTACTTTGAAGATCCTAACGGCGAAGACGGTGACGATGAAGATTTTGTCGATGAAGACGATGACGGTATTCGTCACTAATTAAGCGTTGACGACAAAGGCTGCGTTACCTGATGCGCTACGCATATCAGGCCCAGGTAGTTCCTGCAACCTGGTGAATTTGTAGCCCGGATAAGGCATTTACGTCACATCCAGCATACTCAAAAAGCACGTGGTTAATGTTCGAATGCCCGCGAGTCTAAGCTCGCGGGCATTTTTCAAAGTTTGCGTAGCATCCGTACTTCACAATCGACATGACCCGTGCAGCCAAGCGCATAGTCGATATGCTCAAAGCCCAAATGCTCATAAAGCGCAATGGCTTCCTTTAAAAAAGCGGTCGTTTCCAGATAGCAGCGTTTGAAACCCATTTCTCGCGCCTGCTCCATTGCCATTAAGGCCAGTTTTTTTGCCAGCCCTTTGCCGCGGATAGCCGGAAGAAAATACATCTTTTGCAGTTCGCAAATGTCTGACTCACTCCCGGTTAATGGCGCAATCCCACCGCCGCCGACCACTTCACCCTCGTACTCAACCACCCAATATGCGTGGCCAGGCTGACTATACACTTGATACAGCTCGTCAAGGTTCGGATCGGCGACGGTGTAGCCTTTATCAGCGGTAAGACCGTATTCGGCGGATACCTGACGAATGACGTGGGCGATAGCAGGATTATCGGCGACGGTAAGTTTGCGCAAACGGAGTGCGGGAGAAGCGACAACATTCATAGCATAGCTCAATTTCAAATGTATGATTTATAGCTCACTTTAATACCACCCTCGCTTAGGTGGTGCAAGAAGAAGATAAATCAGAAAATATTAAGCATATCTCTCTGAGATAAAGCGTATTCTAGGCGAACCAGTATCAATTAACTGGAATTATTATCGGTATGAATGGAATTTATTTTAGGGATATAGTTCATGAATAATGTAAACATCGGGAAAGATAATTCTCGGCACTCGTTTGTTTTCACAGGCAAAGGTGGTGAGTATTTTCTTATTTGTCTTGTGAATTTTTTACTGACAATTATTACTCTGGGAATATATGGACCGTGGGCATTGATAAAATGCCGTCGTTATATTTATCAACATGTGACACTCAAGGGGCAACCATTTAGTTATAAGGGAACAGGTGGTGCCATTTTTGTTAGCATGTTACTTATTGTGGTGGTTTATCTTCTCAGTATTTCTTGTTTTGCAGGTCAACACTTTGCGCTCGGTTTATTCCTGTTTGCTCTCTTGATCTGCGGTATTCCTTGTATGGCAGTGAAGAGCCTGCAGTATCAGGCGAACATGACCTCACTGAATGACATTCGCTTTGGCTTTAACTGCTCAATGATGCGTGCATGGTGGGTTATGCTAGGACTGCCTGTTCTGTTGGCGTTAGTTTTTTGGTTCGCACTGTATCTTATTGCACAAGTGACGACATCGATAGGAGGGTTATTCTTTAACTTAGTCGCATTAAGTTTGCTTTCTGCCATCGGGCTAGGTGTTGTCCATGGTATAACCTATAGTAAATGGATGCCATTGCTGGGTAATAATGCAACTTTTGGCATTCATAAGTTTTCTATTCAGGTAAACGTAAAAGAATGCATTAAAGGTTGCATGCTCGCAATATTAACCATGGTTCCTTTCATCATTGTGATTGGTATTATGATCGCACCACTATTTCAGCAGTTAATGATGATGACCATGTTGGGTAGGTCTGATGCTGGCAGTGAGTTTGTATTACAATATTACCCGCAGATTATGGCTTCTTATTTCCTGTATTTTGTCGCGATCCTTGTGTTTGCCAGTTATCTCTATGTCACGTTACGCAGTTTGTTCCTGAATAATCTGACACTGGCAAATGGCGCTATTCGTTTTCATTCATCTGTTACCGCGATCGGTATGCTTCTGCGCATGTTGGCGTTATTAATGGGGGCCTCAATTACCTGTGGTCTGGCTTATCCCTGGCTGAAAATGTGGATGGTTAGCTGGATTGCTAACAATACCCATGTCCAGGGCGACCTTGATTCGCTGGAGTTAACCAATGATGACAAACCGCAGGATAGCGGTTCGTTAATGTGGATATCTCGCGGTATTATGCCGTATGTTCCGTTTATCTAAATAAAAAGGCCGGAGCATGCTCCGGCCTTCGTTTTCACTATGAGTATTACAGCGCGGCGATAACAGCCTGCTGTTCAATCAGCTTCGCTTTCGCTTCTGCGTAGCCTTCCAGCTTCTCACGCTCTTTCGCGATGACCGCTTCCGGTGCGCGGGCGACAAAGCCTTCGTTCGCCAGCTTGTTCTCAATACGGCTGATTTCGCCTTCGATCTTCGCCACTTCTTTCGCCAGACGTGCCAGCTCATCTTCTTTGTTGATGAGGCCTGCCATCTGGATCAGCAGTTCTGCGCCGTCGACGATCTTTGTAACGGAAACCGGACCTTTATCATCAGCAGGCAGCACGGTGATGCTTTCCAGACGCGCCAGCGTTTGCAGGAAGCCACGGTTTTCATTTACGCGACGTTCTGCATCCGCGCTGCAACCACGCAGCAGCAGCTCCAGCGGTTTACCCGGTGCGATGTTCATTTCTGCACGGATGTTACGTACAGCAACGATCGCCTGTTTCAGCCACTCGGTGTCGGCCAGTGCGGCTTCATCAACCTGAGACGCATCGTACTGCGGGAACGGCTGCAGCATGATGGTGTCGGCAGTGATACCGCAAAGTACTTTCACACGCTGCCAGATGGTTTCGGTGATGAACGGAATGATCGGATGCGCGAGGCGCAGCAGACCTTCCAGTACAGTCACCAGCGTATGGCGAGTACCGCGCAGTTCGGCTTCTGTTCCACCGTTCATTACCGGCTTGGTCAGCTCCAGATACCAGTCGCAGAACTGGTTCCAGGTGAACTCATACAGAATGCCTGCGGCGATATCGAAGCGGAAGCTGTCCAGCGCTTCGCGGTACGCTTTGATGGTCTGGTTGAACTCCGCCAGAATCCAGCGATCCGCCAGCGACAGCGTCATTTCACCGCCGTTGAAGCCGCAATCCTGACCTTCCGTGTTCATCAGCACAAAACGGCTGGCGTTCCACAGCTTGTTACAGAAGTTACGGTAGCCTTCCAGACGCTTCATATCCCAGTTGATGTCACGACCGGTAGAAGCCAGCGCCGCCAGGGTGAAGCGCAGCGCGTCAGTACCGTGCGGCTCAATGCCGTTCGGGAACTGCTTCTCGGTGCGCTTACGGATTTTGTCCGCCAGCTGCGGCTGCATCATATTGCCGGTACGTTTTTCCAGCAGTTCCGGCAGCGAAATACCGTCAACCATATCCAGTGGGTCAATCACGTTACCTTTGGATTTGGACATCTTCTGGCCTTCGTCATCACGAATCAGGCCGGTCATGTAAACGGTGTGGAACGGCACCTGCGGTTTGCCATTTTCATCTTTGATGAAGTGCATGGTCATCATGATCATGCGGGCAATCCAGAAGAAGATGATGTCAAAACCAGATACCATCACGCTGGTTGGGTGGAACTGGCGCAGTGCGTCGGTGTTTTCCGGCCAGCCGAGCGTGGAGAAGGTCCACAGCGCGGAGGAGAACCAGGTGTCGAGAACGTCTTCATCCTGACGCAGCGCAACATCAGCACCGAGGTTATTTTCTTTACGCACTTCGTCTTCGTTGCGACCAACATAAACATTACCCGCTTCGTCATACCATGCCGGGATACGGTGACCCCACCATAGCTGACGAGAGATACACCAGTCCTGAATATCGCGCATCCAGGAGAAATACATGTTTTCGTACTGCTTCGGTACGAACTGAATGTCGCCATTCTCAACCGCTTCAACTGCCGGTTTCGCCAGCACGTCGGCACGTACGTACCACTGGTCGGTCAGCATCGGTTCGATAACCACGCCACCACGGTCGCCATAAGGAACGGTCAGGTCGTGCGGTTTAATTTCTTCCAGCAGGCCGAGCGCGTCAACCGCAGCAACGACTGCTTTACGTGCAGCAAAACGCTCCAGTTTCTGGAACTCTGCCGGGATTTCGCTGGAATAAACGTCAGATTCGTTACCTTTGGTATCGAACACCTGGGCGCTTTCACGGATATCGCCGTCAAAGGTCAGGATGTTGATCATCGGCAGGGCGTGACGTTTACCGACTTCATAGTCGTTAAAGTCGTGCGCTGGGGTGATCTTCACGCAGCCGGTGCCTTTTTCCATGTCGGCGTGTTCGTCGCCAACGATCGGAATACGACGGTTAACCAGCGGCAGAATGACATATTTGCCAATCAGATCTTTATAACGCGGATCTTCCGGGTTAACGGCCACGCCAGTATCGCCCAGCAGGGTTTCCGGACGGGTAGTCGCAACCACCAGATAATCTTTACCGTCTGCGGTTTTCGCGCCGTCAGCCAGCGGATAGCGGATGTGCCACATCGAACCTTTCGATTCGCGGTTTTCCACTTCCAGGTCGGAGATAGCGGTGCGCAGTTTCGGGTCCCAGTTTACCAGGCGTTTGCCACGGTAAATCAGGTCTTCTTTATACAGACGAACGAAAACTTCTTTCACCGCATTGGACAGGCCTTCGTCCATGGTGAAGCGTTCACGCTCCCAGTCGACGGAGTTGCCGAGACGGCGCATCTGACGGGTAATGGTGCCGCCGGATTCCGCTTTCCATTCCCAGATTTTGTCGATGAAAGCTTCGCGGCCGTAGTCGTGACGGGTTTTACCTTCTTCTGCGGCAATCTTGCGCTCAACGACCATCTGGGTAGCGATCCCGGCGTGGTCAGTACCGACCTGCCACAGGGTGTTTTTGCCCTGCATGCGCTGATAGCGGATCATGGTATCCATGATGGTTTGCTGGAAGGCGTGACCCATATGCAAACTGCCGGTGACGTTCGGCGGCGGGATCATGATGCAGAAACTTTCCTGGCTTTCATCGCCATTAGGCTTAAAGTAGCCCTGCTTTTCCCAGTGCTCGTAAAGCGGCTGTTCGATATCTTGTGGGTTATATGTCTTTTCCATTATTTCCAGGTTGCCGTATTCAGGTTGAAACCAGCCACGCGGTAGGCTTTATAGCGTTCGCGCGCCAGTTGTTTCAGAGAATCTTCATAAGGAACGAAGTCTACCACTTCTGTGAAAGCGGTGGCAAAATCTGCAAAGCTTGTTCGCAGACTAATCAATATATCGCGCGGGCTGCTGCTGCGCTTTTGCGGCCAGGCGATCTCCACCGGCGCACCGCCGCGCGGTCCTTCTCCCGCTAAATTATGCGGAACAAAGCTTTCTGCCGGACGCGCCCACAGGGCTTCATCCAGTCGGTAAGCCTGCTTTTCATCTTCACAGGCGATGAGCACGCGCTTACCACTGCGCCAACGTTCTGCGGCAATTTCACACACCAACTGCTCAACGGCGCTTAAGCCATCGACGGTGGTGTCATTGTCCAGAAGGTAGAACGTTGCGTTTTTCATATATGGGGCTTCTTGTGGTGGATTTAAATACGCATCAGGTATACACCGCAGCGCCTGATGCGACGCTGCCGCGTCTTATCAGGCCTACAAGTTAAGTGCTGTGTGTAGGTCGGATAAGGCGTTCACGTCGCATCCGACAATAACAGCCTTGCCTGATGCGACGCTGCCGCGTCTTATCAGGCCTACGAGTTCAGTGCTGTGTAGGTCGGATAAGGCGTTCACGCCGCATCCGACAAAGACAACTTTACCTGATGCAATTACTCTTCGCCGTTAAACCCGGCGCGATTCAGCAGGAACTGTGCCAGCAACGCCACCGGACGCCCGGTGGCGCCTTTCGCTTTACCAGAGCGCCAGGCGGTTCCCGCGATATCCAGATGCGCCCAGTTGTACTTACGGGTAAAGCGCGACAGGAAGCAACCTGCGGTAATCGCCCCACCAGGACGACCGCCAATGTTCGCCATATCGGCAAAATTGGACTCCAGTTGTTCCTGATACTCGTCACCCAGCGGTAAACGCCATGCGCGGTCACCGGATTGTTCAGATGCGGCAATCAGTTCATGGGCCAGCGGATTGTGGTTCGCCATCAGACCGGTAATGTGATGGCCTAGCGCGATAACGCAGGCACCGGTCAGCGTCGCCACGTCAATCACCGCTTCCGGCTCAAAACGCTCAACGTAAGTTAACACATCGCACAGTACCAGGCGGCCTTCGGCATCGGTGTTCAGCACTTCAACGGTTTGACCGGACATGGTGGTTAACACATCGCCCGGACGATAGGCACGCCCGCCAGGCATGTTTTCGCAGCCTGCCAGCACGCCAATAACGTTAATCGGCAATTGCAGCTCCGCGACCATCCGCATCACACCGTAAACCGCTGCCGCACCGCACATATCGTACTTCATCTCATCCATGCCTTCTGAAGGCTTGATGGATATACCGCCGGAGTCGAAGGTTAAACCTTTACCCACCAGCACGATTGGGCGTGCATCTTCCGACGCGTTGCCTTTGTACTCAATCACTGACATCAGCGATTCGTTTTGCGAACCCTGACCGACCGCCAGATAGGAATGCATCCCCAGCTCTTTCATCTGCTGTTCGCCGATAACTCGGGTGATGACATTCTTGCTGTAGCTGTCAGCCAACTGGCGCGCCTGAGAGGCGAGGTAAGCAGCGTTACAGATATTCGGTGGCATATTGCCGAGATCTTTCGCGGCTTTAATCCCTGCGGCAATCGCCAGACCATGCTGGATCGCGCGTTCACCGCTGGTCAGCTCACGGCGGGTCGGCACGTTGAACACCATTTTACGCAGCGGACGACGCGGCTCGCTCTTGTTCGTTTTCAACTGATCGAAACTGTAGAGCGTCTCTTTTGCCGTCTCGACAGCCTGACGCACTTTCCAGTAGTTGTTACGGCCTTTAACGTGCAGCTCGGTCAGAAAGCAGACCGCTTCCATCGAGCCAGTATCATTCAGCGTATTAATGGTTTTCTGAATAACCTGCTTGTACTGACGCTCATCCAGCTCACGTTCTTTGCCGCAACCAATAAGGAGGATGCGTTCAGAAAGCACGTTTGGCACATGGTGCAGCAACAGTGTCTGCCCCGGTTTTCCTTCCAGTTCGCCCCGACGTAGCAGGGCGCTGATGTACCCATCGCTGATTTTATCGAGCTGTTCTGCAATCGGAGAAAGGCGACGTGGTTCGAAGACGCCCACGACGATGCAGGCACTCCGCTGTTTCTCCGGGCTACCGCTTTTTACACTAAACTCCATGCACTACGCTCCTGAATCTTAAAGACAACGGCGGTGGCTACAGATAGAATTGCAAGCTTTCGTAACTCATGTCCGCTGTTGCGATGACTTCGTGTTAATCTTAACGTTATTACGGCATTGGCACGTCAGAACAAAATCTGAGAGGTGAATCCGTTGAGTATAATTATCTTAGCGACGATTTCGACGACTCAAGAGAATAAATGACGTTTAAGCCATGAAACAAGCTAAAATCCTGCAAAAGACGAGTTTTTACGGGCGTATTTAAAGTGATAATCATAAGATATCTGGTGCGGGAGACGCTCAAAAGCCAGCTGGCGATACTCTTCATCTTGCTTTTGATCTTCTTCTGTCAAAAGTTAGTGAGGATCCTCGGCGCAGCGGTTGACGGCGATATTCCGGCGAATCTGGTGCTCTCCCTTCTCGGGTTGGGCGTGCCGGAAATGGCGCAGCTTATCCTGCCATTAAGCCTGTTCCTCGGGCTGCTGATGACGCTGGGCAAACTGTATACCGAAAGTGAAATTACGGTAATGCATGCCTGCGGTCTGAGCAAAGCGGTGCTGGTGAAAGCGGCAATGATCCTTGCGGTGTTCACGGCAATCGTCGCGGCGGTTAACGTGATGTGGGCGGGACCATGGTCATCGCGTCATCAGGATGAAGTGTTAGCAGAAGCGAAAGCGAACCCTGGCATGGCGGCGCTGGCGCAAGGGCAATTCCAGCAAGCGACTAATGGCAGCTCGGTGCTGTTCATCGAAAGCGTTGACGGCAGCGATTTCAAAGATGTGTTCCTCGCGCAAATTCGACCAAAAGGTAATGCACGACCTTCTGTGGTGGTGGCCGATTCCGGACATTTAACCCAGCTGCGCGACGGCTCCCAGGTCGTCACTCTCAACCAGGGAACGCGCTTCGAAGGCACTGCACTGTTACGTGATTTCCGCATTACGGATTTCCAGGATTATCAGGCGATCATTGGTCACCAGGCGGTGGCGCTCGACCCGAACGATACCGACCAGATGGACATGCGCACATTGTGGAACACTGACACCGATCGTGCTCGCGCAGAACTGAACTGGCGTATCACGTTGGTGTTCACCGTGTTTATGATGGCACTTATGGTCGTACCGCTGAGCGTGGTTAACCCGCGTCAGGGACGCGTACTATCGATGCTGCCAGCCATGCTGCTGTATCTGTTGTTCTTCCTGATCCAGACCTCCCTGAAATCGAACGGCGGTAAAGGTAAGCTGGACCCGACACTGTGGATGTGGACCGTTAACCTGATTTATCTGGCTTTGGCGATTGTTCTCAACCTTTGGGACACCGTGCCGGTCCGCCGCCTGCGCGCCAGTTTTTCGCGTAAAGGAGCGGTGTGATGCAACCTTTTGGCGTACTTGACCGCTATATCGGTAAAACTATTTTCACCACCATCATGATGACACTGTTCATGCTGGTGTCGCTGTCGGGCATTATCAAGTTTGTCGATCAGCTGAAAAAAGCCGGGCAGGGGAGTTACGACGCGTTAGGCGCAGGAATGTATACCTTGCTGAGCGTGCCGAAAGATGTGCAAATCTTCTTCCCGATGGCGGCTCTGCTTGGGGCGTTGCTTGGTCTTGGGATGCTGGCGCAGCGCAGCGAACTGGTAGTCATGCAGGCTTCTGGTTTTACCCGTATGCAGGTGGCGCTGTCGGTGATGAAAACCGCCATTCCGCTGGTCTTGCTGACGATGGCGATTGGTGAATGGGTCGCGCCACAGGGCGAGCAGATGGCGCGTAACTACCGTGCGCAGGCGATGTACGGCGGCTCGTTGCTCTCTACCCAGCAAGGTTTATGGGCGAAAGATGGCAACAACTTCGTCTACATTGAGCGGGTTAAAGGTGACGAAGAGTTAGGTGGCATCAGTATTTATGCCTTTAACGATAATCGTCGTCTGCAATCCGTACGCTATGCCGCTACCGCGAAGTTTGACCCGGAACATAAAGTCTGGCGTCTGTCGCAGGTTGATGAATCTGATTTGACCAATCCGAAACAGATCACCGGTTCGCAGACGGTGAGCGGCACCTGGAAAACCAACCTCACGCCAGACAAACTGGGCGTGGTGGCGCTGGACCCGGATGCACTCTCTATCAGCGGTTTGCACAACTATGTGAAGTATCTGAAGTCGAGCGGTCAGGATGCCGGACGTTATCAGCTCAACATGTGGAGCAAAATCTTCCAGCCGCTATCCGTGGCGGTGATGATGCTGATGGCGCTGTCGTTCATCTTTGGCCCACTGCGTAGCGTACCGATGGGCGTGCGTGTGGTCACTGGTATTAGCTTCGGTTTTGTCTTCTACGTACTGGACCAGATCTTCGGCCCGCTGACGTTGGTTTACGGCATCCCGCCGATCATCGGCGCACTGTTGCCAAGCGCCAGCTTCTTCTTAATCAGCCTGTGGCTGTTAATGAGAAAATCGTAACCTGATGAACGAATAAAGGGAGCGAAAGCTCCCTTTATTATTGTTAGCAAAGTGTGCTTCGTTCATGTCTGAAAAATCATGAAAATTCAATATATTGCAGTGGTGTTGGCATGATAAGGCGCGCCAGCGTCGCATCAGGCAAAGACAAATCGCACCTGGCTTACCTTCTTCTCCCTCCCAGCAAACTCCCCAACATCCCGCGCACAATCTGATTCGTCACCTGGCGGGCGGCGCTTTTTGCCATTGTTTGCACCACACCATCTTTCTTCCCGCCGCGTGGTCCAGTAGTGCCAAACAAAATATCCTTCAATCCACCGAGAATACCGTCATCCACCGCCACCTCTTTCCCTTTCGCGGGAGGATTATTTTGCTGCTCGATACTGGCCTGAAAGCCTTTTTGCAACATCTCATAGGCGGATTCCCGGTCCACGTCATCCTCGTACTTGCCATACACCGGGGAGTGGTTAATCAAGCCATTGCGCTCATCTTCCGTCACCGGCCCCATTCGTGAACAGGGGGCAATCACCATCGCCCGTTCCACCACTGAAGGGCTTCCTTTCGCATCGAGAAACGAGATTAACGCTTCGCCGGTTCCTAGTTCCTGAATCGCCTTTTCCGTATCAAATGCAGGGTTGGGGCGCATGGTTTGCGCCGCAGCTTTTACTGCTTTCTGATCTTTAGGCGTAAAAGCACGCAAAGCGTGTTGAACGCGATTACCGAGCTGCCCGAGCACGTTATCCGGGATATCTGACGGGTTTTGCGAAACGAACCAGACGCCCACGCCTTTTGAGCGAATAAGCCTTATCACCTGCTCAATCTTATCCAGCAGTACCTGCGGTGCATCGTTAAACAGCAGATGCGCTTCGTCGAAGAAAAACACCAGTTTTGGTTTCTCCAGATCGCCCGCTTCCGGCAATTGTTCATACAACTCTGAAAGCATCCACAACAGGCTGGCGGCGTACAGTTTCGGCATCTGGTAGAGTTTTTCGGCGCTAAGGATATTGATAACGCCTTTACCGTTGGCATCGGTGCGCATCCAGTCTTTGATATCCAGCATCGGCTCACCAAAGAAGTGTGCTGCGCCTTGCTGTTCCAGCGACAACAGCCCGCGCTGGATGGCACCAACCGATGCACTACTGATATTACCGTACTGATTCTGGAAGGATTTGGCGTTATCGCCGATGTACTGGGTAATAGCCCGCAGATCTTTAAAGTCGAGCAGCAACAATCCCTGATCGTCAGCAATGCGGAAAATGATATTCAGCACGCCAGATTGCACATCGTTGAGATTCAACAGTCGTGCCAGCAACAGCGGCCCCAGATCCGAAACCGTCGCCCGCACCGGATGGCCTTTCTCGCCAAAGATATCCCACACCACCACCGGATTGGCATGCGGTTGCCAGTCGTTGACGCCGATATTTTTCAGTCTTGCGAGCAGTTTTTCCGACGCCGTTCCTGCCTGCGCGATGCCGGTCAGATCGCCTTTCACATCGGCCATAAACACCGGAACACCGATTTCCGACAATGACTCTGCCAGTTTTTGCAACGTGACAGTTTTACCCGTCCCCGTTGCGCCAGTAATCAGCCCGTGACGGTTAGCCATTCCCGGCAGTAAAAACAGTTCTGTGTCCGGCGTGCGGGCAATTAACAGGGGTTCGCTCATGAGATTTCCTCCAGTTTCCTGCCTGGAGTATAGGCAACGGCTGTGCACTCTTCACCGCTAAATTCAGCAGATTGCGAGACGCCTTCCAAAGAGATTTAAAAGCCGGGCGACAGGCACCCGGCAAAGGGATCAGAAGTCGGCTTTCAGGACCACTCGGTAGCGCGCTTTACCATCGCGTACATGCTGAATGGCGTCGTTAATTTTCGACATTGGGAACAGTTCGGTGGTCGGCGCAACCTTGCTGCGGGCGGCAAAGTGCATCAGCTTACGCAGCTCATAAGGTGTACCGGTTGCTGAACCAGAGACGCTGCGGTCGCCCGCAATTAACGTAAAGGCCGGAACAGACAGCGGCGTGAGAACTGCACCGACCGTATGGAAATTACCGCCGTACGTCAGCGCCTCAAAATAAGGCTGCCAGTCGAGGCTGACGTTCACAGTATTGATAATGAGATCAAACTGCCCCGCCAGAGTTTTCAGTGCCTGCGGATCGCGGCTATTCACCACTTTATCGGCACCCATCGCCAGTACTTCCTGCTCTTTCGCCGGATTTGAACTAAAGGCTGTCACCTCGCATCCCATTGCGTGCAGAAGTTTTATAGCGATATGCCCCAGCCCGCCTATACCAATGACCCCGACGCGGCTGGTGGCGGTGATATGGTGCATTAACAGTGGCTTAAAGACCGTGATACCGCCGCACAATAGCGGCCCGGCAGATTCGATATCAATATTTTCTGGCAGTGGGATCACCCATTGCCAGTCTGCACGCAGCTTCTCGGCAAAGCCACCGCGATTCATAATTGTTGGCACCGCGCCTTGCTCGCAGTTGATCTGATTACCGCTAATACAGGCATCGCAGTGACCACAGCTACGCGCCGTCCAGCCAATCCCGACACGCTGACCGACCTGCAAACCTTTATCCTGCGCGGCGCTCCCGAGCGCCACCACGCGACCAATCACCTCATGCCCGGCAACCAGCGGATATTGTGAAAATCCCCATTCGTTGTCGATCATCGACAGATCGGAATGGCAGATCCCGCAGTAATCCACCTGCACTTCAACATCTTGTGGCTTCAGCTCACCGGGATCGTACTCATAAACTTCCAGTTCGCCGCCAGCCTCTTTTGCGGCATAGCTTTTTATCATCGACATATTTTTGTCCTTCTCTGGTGTTGTCTGGGAAGTGTAGAGCATGGCAGGGCGGGGTGCCTGGAGTGTGACAAAGGTTACACATCGCTGTATGCAATGCTGAAAATTTCAGCACTTAGCGAGATGCGAGCAAGCTGGCGCTTGCATGGTGGCGTGCGACAGGTATAATCCACATCGTTTTCCGCATACCTCTTCAGTGCCGAAGTGGCGAAATCGGTAGACGCAGTTGATTCAAAATCAACCGTAGAAATACGTGCCGGTTCGAGTCCGGCCTTCGGCACCAAAAGTATGTAAATAGACCTCAACTGAGGTCTTTTTTTATGCCTGAAATCCGCGCCACGCAAGGCTTTTCCAGCTTTTCTCCTCAACTGAAGTCAACCTGACTCAACCCACATCAACAGGCTTGTGAGTATACTAATGAGTATATTTGCCGATTCGATATTGCTTGTATACTCACGAGATACCAATGGAAGGAAGACCATTATGGCCCTAACGGATACTAAAGTTCGTTCTGCGAAACCAGAGGAGAAAGAGTATTCACTTGTTGACGGCGACGGCATGTCCTTACTTGTAAAACCTGGCGGTTCAAAGTATTGGCGATTTCGTTTCCGCTTTGGCGGTAAACAACATTTGATGGCGTTCGGCGTTTACCCGGATGTTTCACTGGCGGATGCGCGGAAGAAAAGGGAAGAGGCCAGAAAGCTGGTAGCTGCTGGTATCGATCCTCGTGAGCATAAGCGTGCTGTGAAAGAAGAGCAGGCGAAAGAGATTATTACTTTCGAGAAGGTTGCCAGAGAGTGGCTCGTAACCAACCAAAAATGGTCGGAAGATCATGCTAATCGTGTAAAAAAGAGCCTGGAGGACAATATCTTCCCGGCAATTGGTGCTCGCAATATTGCTGAACTGGGCACCCGCGATCTGTTAATTCCTATTAAAGCCGTGGAGAAATCCGGACGTCTTGAAGTGGCTTCCCGCCTTCAACAGCGCACCACGGCCATCATGCGTTATGCAGTGCAAAGCGGGTTAATTGATTACAATCCGGCGCAAGAGATGGCGGGGGCGGTTGCTTCCAGTAATCGACAGCATCGTCCGGCGCTGGAGTTAAAGCGCATCCCTGAGTTACTTGAGAAAATAGACAGCTATACCGGCAGGCCGCTAACTCGCTGGGCAACGGAACTTACTCTGCTTATCTTTATTCGGTCCAGTGAGCTGCGTTTTGCTCGCTGGTCAGAGATCGATTTTGAAACGTCAATGTGGACCATCCCGCCTGAGCGAGAGCCTATTCCCGGCGTGAAACATTCTCAGCGAGGATCAAAGATGCATACACCGCATCTGGTGCCGCTTTCAAAGCAGGCGCTGGCGATCCTGAAGCAGATAAAACAGTTCTGTGGCGAACATGAGCTGATTTTTATTGGCGATCATGATCCGCGTAAGCCCATGAGCGAGAACACGGTAAACAGTGCGTTACGGGTGATGGGGTATGACACTAAGGTTGAGGTTTGTGGTCACGGCTTCCGCACAATGGCCTGTAGTTCGTTAATTGAGTCAGGGCTATGGTCGAAGGATGCGGTGGAAAGGCAGATGAGCCATATGGAACGCAATTCGGTGAGGGCGGCGTATATCCATAAAGCGGAACATCTGGATGAGCGCAAGCTGATGTTGCAGTGGTGGGCGGATTTTCTGGATGCCAATCGGGATAGAGCGATTACGCCGTTTGACTATGCGAAGATCAATCGGGGTAATGGCAAGTGAGTTGAATGCCGTTATTCCTCGGCTGATGTTTAAATTTAAAAGACCAACCAGCCCGCTTAGGACTGGTTGGTCGCTGTATTTTTTACCGTTGTTATCAGAATTCTATCTGCCAGGTACAGAACCGCCAGAGAAAAAGGATGTCTGCAATAATGCCTTGAATGTACATATAGTTGCGAGCATCATCGCAAATATGTGCTCATGGATTCTCCAACGCAATGACCTCTGACAAAACCATAAAACAAGCGATATCAAATATCACCATCTGGCGCAAAGGCGAACAACGTGCGCCACATAAGCCATTATTGCTGCTGTACGTTCTCTCACTCTATCGGCAGGGTCATGGTCGCCTGTTTAACTATGGTTCTGAAATCTACGAGCCCCTGTTGGATCTTCTGGAACGTTATGGACCGCAGCGCCGTGACCAGCGCCCGGACATGCCGTTCTGGCGTTTGAAGGGTGATGGCTTCTGGGAACTACAAAACGCGGAATTGTGCTCAACCAGTGGTAGCCGCCAGCCGCCCCGACGTGAACTCATTGAATATAATGTAGCTGGTGGATTTGATGCCGATAATTTTGCGTTGGTGGCAAAAAATCACAGGTTAATTGATACGCTGGCGCAGCAGCTCCTGGGGGCGCATTTCCCGGCCAGTATTCAGGAAGAGATCGCTGACGAGATGGGTTTTGATATTCGCACCTCTCTCCGTCAACGCGATCCGAAGTTTCGCCAGATGGTGCTACGTGCTTACAATTATCAGTGCGCTATCTGCGGCTTTAACATGCGCCACGACAATGCGCCGATTGCTCTGGAAGCCGCTCATATCAGATGGAAGCAGCACCATGGCCCTTGTGAAGTACCTAATGGCCTGGCATTGTGTGCAATCCACCATAAAGCGTTTGATCGTGGTTCGATTGGCCTGGATGAAAATATGCGTGTGGTGGTTTCCGGTGCGGTAAATGGTGGTGGAGTGGTACAGCGACTGTTCTGGGATTTTGCGGGAAAGGCGATTGCGTTGCCACCGGTTAAAGAAAATTATCCGGGCGAGCAGTTTGTTGAATGGCACAGAAAAGAGGTGTTCAGAGGAGAGGGAATCTGAAATAGATTGATTTTTTTCTTTAGATTATTAAGTTAGTTATTGATAACGGCTTTATTATGTGGAGGGTATATGGTTAGGCGTAATGTGAAATGGTTGTCTTTCTTTATTTTTATTTCTATTCTGTCTTTATTTCGCGGGTGGTCGTTTATTAAACAGTTTCATCTGTCGGCATTTACTGTACTTGCTGTATTTATTTATGCGTTGTATAGCTATATAAGAATTTCAAATTTTGTAAATAAGATGGAGTTAAATAATAAATTCATTGTTTTTCTTAGGTTGAAGAAATTTGTTTTGTTTTTTAAGCAAGGGACTAAGCTCACTATTCTGGAAAGAAATATTGTCTTTTTTTCTGTTTATATACCTTGTCTGCTTATCATGTGCTTATATTAGGTAAAATGCATGTCATTAATAAATGGTTAAATGTGGGTTTATATAACTAATTCATAGGTGTCATTCCAGTTTTATTGGTTAAATTTGTCGTTCTGCTGCTTCAATGTGCCGAAAATAATTTTTTGTTCTTAAATAAGTATTGGCTGATAAATTGTCTCTCCTTTAATAAAATTTGAAGTTGTTCACGGTTTATAGGGTTCTTCAATTATTAATGTTTTTTCTTTGTTAGCATCTTTCCTCAATGCTATGTATCTTTATAAAGATACGACCTAATCTTATTTGGCATTTTTAAAATCCTGTATTATATTGCGAAGTATAATAAGCTAAGGAACGAGCCGAAAATAAAAAAACGTCTAAATATTGCTAATCCAACCAGTTCATCAAGGCGACAGCCTTTCCATGATGCATTCCTCCAGCCTAGCTGAAACAATGTTGACCATGATAGAATAAATATTCCGGTGGCGCTAACGGCGTCTTTCCATTCTAATGGATAGATAATCCGAAATTTCCCTGAGTAAAATCCAATCGCAATTACTATAAAAAGCACACCCAACATTATTAGCACTGACGCAAGAATGGACTTTCTTAAGTCATCACAATACTCTTCGAGGGAGTGTTTGTGATCATCTGGATTTAGACTGTATTTCCCCGCCTCAAGTTTTCTCTTATATTCATCCTTCTCAAGTTCAAAAGCCATCTTATTGATAGCACCAAGCGTAATAAATTTTTCCTTGTTGAAGAAAAAATAAAACATTGCTTTATAAATATTTGCTTTTTTAGGTAATTGTGCTGTATTCATATTATCACAAAAAATGAGTAACGATGTTGACAGCAAGAAGCTGTCAACATGAAATTTACATCGTCCAGTGATTCGAAATAACTTCCGCTTGTTTTAAAATTAACTCTACCGCCCCAGGCGTTTTGTCAGGCGGATACTTATAACGGCGCAGAGTCTGGCGAACCAGGATACGCAATCTCGCACGCACGCTCTCGCGCACCTGCCAGTCAACGGTAGTGGATTGCCTCAACTTTAAGGTGACTTCTATCGCCAGTTTCTTAAGTACCTCATCTCCTAACTCCCGGACGGCGCTTTCATTTTCTGCCAGTGCATCGTAGAAAGCGATTTCGTCAGGATTCAGGCCAAGCGCATCGTCACGCTCCATTGCAGACTGAAAATCCTTCGCCATCTGGATCAGCTCTTCAATCACCTGCGCCGTCTCAATAGCCCGGTTGTTGTATTTAATCAATACAGCCTGAAGACGTTCTGAATATTTCCTCTCCTGCACTACATTGTTTTTTGTACGGGACTGGATACCGTCATTAATCAGTTTTTCCAGCAGCTCTACCGCCAGATTTCGATATGGCATATCGCGGACTTCCTGCAAGAATTCATCTGAAAGCAAGCCAATATTCGGTTTATCCAGACCAGCCAGCGTGAAAATATCATCCACGCCGTTAGCAATAACGGCATTATCCAGAATCTGTTTCAGCGCGGAGTTCTTCTCAGCTTGGCTTATTTTTTTGTCCACGCTGGTGAATTTGCTGATAGCGGCTTTTACCGCCGACAAGAAAGCAATCTCTAGTTTATAAGGCTGTGCCGCATCCAGCGTACAGCAAAGCGACCAGGCTTTAGTAATTGCCAGTACGTTATCGAGAAAACGCTTCTTACCGTCTTCAAGGCCGAGCACATAGTTTGCAACTGGTACTAGCAACTTCTGCGCATGAGCTTCAAAGCCGGTGTAATCAAAACCCGCTGACGTTGCCGTTTTGGCAAACATACCGTGGATGATGTCCAGCTTTTCCAGCATGATTGCCAGTGCTTCTTCAGCGTTGACGGTCGCATCACCTTTACCGTTTGCATCGGTATAAGTTTTCAGCGCCAGTTTCAGCTCATTGGCGATACCAATATAATCCACCACCAGCCCGCCGGGCTTGTCTTTGAATACCCGGTTGACACGGGCAATAGCCTGCATCAGGTTATGGCCGCGCATCGGTTTGTCGATATACATAGTGTGACAGCAAGGGGCATCAAAGCCGGTCAGCCACATATCGCGCACTATCACCAGCTTCAGCGGGTCGTTCACATTCTTAAAGCGGGACTCCAGCCGTTTTTTAGTCCGTTTGTTGTAGATATGCGGTTGCAGCATTGCCTTATCAGATGCTGTACCGGTCATCACGATTTTGATTTGCCCTTTTTCAGGATCGTCATCGTGCCACTCCGGACGCAACGCAATAATTTCATCGTAAAGATGGACGCAGATTTCACGGCTCATGGCGACAATCATCGCCTTGCCGTCCATTACGGTATTGCGCTTCTCAAAGTGAGAAATCAGATCGGCAGCGATCTGCTGAAGACGTGGTTTAGCACCAACCAGTTTCTCCAGGCGGCTCCATTCACCTTTGGTTTTTTCTCTCTGATCCAGCTCATCGTCCTCAATCAGTTCTTCAACCTGATCGGACAGCGCCGCCAGCTCTTCATGATTGAGATCGAGTTTTGCCAGCCGGGATTCATAGTGAATAGGCACCGTTGCGCCATCGTCCACAGCGTCCTGAATATCATAAATTGAGACGTAATCGCCAAATACAGCGCGAGTATCGCGATCCTCTGCCGAAACCGGTGTACCGGTAAATCCCAGAAACGAGGCGTTAGGTAGCGCGTCGCGCATATGTTTAGCGTAACCGTATTTATAGACGCCGGTTTTACGATCCAGGTTGGCTTTCATGCCGTACTGGCTGCGGTGCGCTTCATCGGAAATAACAACGATATTGCTGCGTCCATTGAGAATCGGATGGGCGTTTTCCCCTTCTTCCGGGGAGAATTTCTGCACGGTGGTAAAGATAATGCCGCCAGCATCGCGAGTTGCAAGCAGATCACGCAATGTTTCACGGTCATCTGCCTGTACCGGCATTTGCTTGAGTAGCTCCTGTGCCTGGCAGAATGTACCGTAAAGCTGGCCATCCAGATCGTTACGATCGGTCACAACAACAATCGTCGGGTTGCCCATCTCCGGCTGTTGCAACAGTTTGCTGACATAGCAACACATGGAGATGCTTTTACCGGAACCCTGCGTATGCCAGACCACGCCCGCTTTCTTACTGCCTGGCTGAATATTGCTGTGCAGTACCAGTTGCTTACCGGTCGAAGCAACGATCGTCGCCTGCACGGCCTCACGCACCGCGTGGAACTGGTGATAACCAGCTATTTTCTTAATTAGCCTTTCATCGTTATTTTCAAACAGAACGAAATAGCGGATATAGTCGAGCAGCAATTCCCGGTTGAAGAAACCCCGTACCATAGTTTCCAGTTGCCATTCCAGCAACGGCTTATCGTTTTCATTGCTTATGGCTTTCCACGGCATAAAACGTTCTTCCGTGGCGGTCAGGGACCCCACACGCGCCAGATAACCATCACTGACAATCAACGCTTCATTGCTGATAAACAGGTCGCGTATTTCGTCTTTATAGGTCTGTAACTGATGGTAGGCATCCCAGATATCTACCTTGTCATCGACAGGGCTTTTTAGTTCCACAACCGCCAGTGGTATTCCGTTAATAAAGCAGATGATATCTGGGCGGCGAGGCTGTTTCGTTCCGCTGATAGTCATTTGATTGACCACCATAAAACGGTTGTTTTGCGGCTGGCTAAAATCCACCAGCAGAGCGTGGTCGTGGATGAGTTCTTCGTCGCGACGGTACTGTACCGGAACCCCTTCCAGCAGCCAGTGATGGAAAGTTTTGTTACTGGCAATCAGATCCGGGCTTTCAGCGCGAGTAATACGGGAGATGACCTGTTCGAAGACGTCAGCAGGCAGATGCGGGTTGATTTTTTGCAGGCAGGCGTTCAGCACGGGTGTCAGGAATACATCATGATAGCTGGCGCGTTGCGGGTTACTGCCATCGGGGGCAATATCCGGCCCGTGATGAATTTCCCAACCTTGTTCGGCAAACCAGCCCAGGCAAAGCTGTTCTAAGTCGTCTTCGGTAAGCATCGGTAACGTCCTGTGTTATACGTGTTCGGCTTCTTCTGTTGTATTTTCAGCTTCATCATGCCCGTTAAAGGTCTGCTTGATCAACTGGTTAAGCTGTGGCAGATACGGCGAAAGCGCATTCTCAAAACGGGTCATATGTTCCACCAGCCAGTCGATCATTTGCGGCCAATTTTCCTGCTGGAAGCCATCTATTTTTTGGCGGTATTGAATACGGCAGGCTTTTTTACCAGGTAGCGATAGCCACTCCAGTGGGTTGCCGAATACCTCTTCGACAGATGTGCGGTGTTGTTCAAGCCAGTTCAACGCCATGGTGTTGATGTCTGCCGATGCTCGCGAAATCCATAATTCTACGCGGATTTCCTTCTTGCTGAATATTAGGCTATAAGGCATACCACTTATGCCAGAGCCTGCACATAACCAGTGATCCATAGACGGGCTGATGTTGTTATACAGCGTACAGTCGCTGGCATGAAATTTCTCCAGCATCTGCGTCCAGAAGGCCTTGCGCAGGCGTTGGCTCTGTTTCAGTTCACCGCTGGTTGATTGTTCTTCTGCTTCCTTCTGCGCCATACCGATCATGTAGGATTCGGCTTCCGGTGTGGGAATAACCTGGCGGATGTCGATGAATACATCATTTCCATAACGGTAAGGCGTGACCTTAAAGCACTGGACACGGATATTGAACTGCATCAGCCAGAGCGCAGTATTAGTGACTTCCTTGCGGAAATTTGCCGCAACCATCATTACGCGCTGGGAACGGCTTTGGTTAATTTGCACTTCATCCAGGCTTTCATGTTCAAGGAATTCTGCCAGCACGTCAGAAGCCGGGCGGCTTTCTTCTGGATCGTTCTGATCGAGGTAACGCTGGAAGATCTCAACAATATGTTCTTTGCGTAGATTCGCGCAGTAGCCCGCGTACTTCAGCGCCTGCCACACGACATCACGCCCGGAATCATCGAGCTTGTTCTCGATGATCACCAGATTACCGTCTTTGTCGATCGCCAGCAGATCTAACCGCTCTTTGGTGTCGTCAAACCCGGCAAATTCTTTCTGAATAATAAGTAATTCATCATCGCTGCTGCGGGTCAATGCCTGCGGATGCTTCGCCAACCATTCCTGTAAGTGGTAGCGTTCGGTGAAACCCGCGTTAGTGAAGGTGGTTTCTTGGAGCGGTTGCAGGCTATTACTGGGCTGATCAACTTTGAACATAGTCAGCTTCCTTGGCTATTTCCTCGGCGTCCGGTAACGTAATTTCTCCGGAGAGGAGTTTGGGGAGGAGGGTGTCGCGGAGTTGTTCCAGTGATTTATTTTGTCTAAGATTGTTATGCTTATAAGCAAATAACTCTCTGACATAATAGTGGAAGCATTCTATTAGGTTTTTGCTGCTGCTATGATCAATAGGAATGATACACGGAGTAGATAGTATAACCTCAGCATTAACTGCTGGATATGCTCCGCCATCGGCTAAATGGGCCAGACGTTCGATATTATCCTTAGACGTTGCACAGATATAAATAAACGAACTAAAGTGTTCATGTTTTGGCGTTAATACTGCAAAACCGGTGCTCCCAGTCAGGCCCTCTTCAGCAATAAAGGCATATGAACCATTTCCTGGCCTCACAGTTCCTACAATAGTGTCACCGGGTTTTAATATTCTACGGGCACGACTTGGCGCATCAGAAAATAAGAAATCTTCAGTTGAATGAATAATGCCCCATTTTGTGTTTGCTAAATCAACATACTTTAATGATTCTGGAGCATTCTTCTTTGACCAGGAAGAGTTATTAAGTAATGCAAGATATGATAAGTCCGTACAAAACCATCCAACAGGAATCTCTCCTAATTCGCTGTCTTGCATCGCTAGCGGGAACAACTCTGCTATAGCTCTAAGTTCGGCATATTTTTCAGGATACTCTCGCTGAAATACAGCTAAAGAATCAGCATCTTTCCCAGAAATCGCTGTCATGGCAGCAAGCGTTGCATCTTTTTGCGAACCACCTGCTTCCAGCACCGCGATTTTGGCTTTTACCGGTTCAAAATTGACAAACCAACTTTTGAAAAGGGCTTGTACCATTTGTTCTAAGGTTTGATTTATTTCAGCATTTTTAGATAACTTATTATCAATTGAACTTAAAATCTGAATTACTTTTTTTTGTGTATGTATATCAGGTAGTTGTATCTCGAAAGAAGGCATCTCTCTGATTGAAATACGATCAGTAGTACTACCGTGGATCGTTTTTTCTCTAATCACATCCTGAAATGTTGGAGATAAATAAGCATATAACAAATACTGAGGTAATACCTTATCTTGTTTGGCTCTCAGCAATCCCATACGTCTACCTAAACAGCAACGTAACCCTTCAGGAATAATTGATGCTTCGCCAATTTTCGTTTCATAAGAAAAAACGACATCTCCGGCTTGAGGTGTTACTCTACGTGTCCATTTAACAAAATCATCTTCGGAAATGAAGGATGATTTTTCCAAATTTAATCTTCCATTCTCAATAGAAGAGATACTTAAAAAAATAGCATCCCCTGTCTCTAACTTTTTAGGCGTTGCATGAGGGCCATCATAAATCTCGGCAATTTCATCAAGAGTATAAGTTATATTAGATCTCATAACCCAGCCCCCCAAAATTTGCTTTAATTTGTGCCTCCAGTCTTGCACTATCCTCTAGTTGATCTTTTAGCTGTATAGCTAACCGTGCCATCTTTTCTGCAAATGGCTCGTCATCTTCTTCCTGCTCAACCGCACCAACATAGCGTCCTGGTGTTAGAACAAAATCGTTTTTCTTTATATCGTCTAGTGTGGCTGCAAAACAGAAACCGGCCTCATCTTCATAATCTTTATCTGTCTGCCAGGCATGGAAAGTATTGGCAATCTTTTTGATATCATCCGTTGAGAAATCACGTAATACGCGATCTTTCATAAACCCAATCTGTCGGGCATCAATAAACAGCACCTCACCCTTACGATGCGCTTTACCATTACCTCCAGATTTATCTTTCGTCAACAACCAGATACAAGCGGGGATCTGCGTGTTAGTGAAGAGTTGACCTGGCAAAGCTACCATACATTCAACCAAATCAGCTTCGATAATCTGACGGCGTATATCACCTTCCGTATTACTGTTAGAGCTCATCGAACCATTTGCCAACAACAACGCCATCGAACCTTTCGGTGCCAGGTGGTGGATCATGTGCTGCATCCAGGCAAAGTTGGCGTTACCCTGCGGTGGTGTACCGTACTGCCAGCGCACGTCATCTTCTAGCTTCGCATTCCACCACTCTTTCATATTGAAGGGTGGGTTAGCCATAACAAAATCGGCACGTAAATCCGGGTGCTGATCGTTCAGGAACGTATCGGCGTTCTGTTTACCGAAGTTAAAATCAATACCGCGAATCACCATGTTCATCGCAGCCAGACGCCAGGTAGTAGGGTTGGACTCCTGCCCATAAACGGAGATATTGCGTTTTTGTTCAGCAGCGTTGTAATGCTTTTCATCTGCGTGCGCTTCGATAAAGCGATCGCTGGAAACGAAGAACCCACCAGACCCCATCGCCGGGTCATACACGCGGCCATTGTAGGGCTGGAGCATTTCAACAATCAGCGTAACGATGCTTTTCGGCGTGTAATACTGGCCGCCCTGTTTGCCTTCCGCCAGTGCAAACTGACCAAGGAAGTATTCGTAAACGTGGCCGAGAATATCTTTGCTCTTCAAATTGAGCTTCACGCCATTGTATTTAGGTTCGCTGAAACTGGTATCGGAGAAAACGTTAATCAGGCTGATTAGCAAGTCGTTACCAAGCTGATAATGCCCGATACGGTTAAGGATGTTTTTCAGTTTCGGGTTACTGTTTTCGATAGTATCCAGAGCGATATCAATCAGCTTCGATACTGACGTCATGACGATATCTTTGCCGCTATCGTCTTTCCCCAGAACCGTCCCTACAGGCAGAGCAGCATTGGTTTTAAGCGTTTCCCAGCGAGCCAGTTTGGGTACCCAGAAGACGTTTTTCTCAGTGTAGTAATCCTGAACTTCCAGCTCTTCTGCGATCGCCTGCTGGTACGCCTCTTCTGTGTCGTAATCGTCACGAGACAGCGCGTAAATGTTGTCCGGGTTGAACTTGTCTTCAAACAGTCCTTTCAGTTCCTTCTGGCGGGCGTCAAAGGCATCTGAAACATACTTCAGAAAGATAAGCCCCAGTACCACATGCTTGTAGTTGGCTGCGTCCATATTGGCGCGTAGCTTGTCTGCGGCTTTCCAGAACTTAGTATCCAGATCGTTCAGAAATTGCTGTTCAGCGTTGTCCATCAAAACCTCAAAAAATCATTTATGCCTGGTTCGATGTCCAGGTTGTGTAAAATCGGGGAAATTGCCAGAGATCATACCCTGACGTCAGAGTGATACCAAGATGAA
Organism: Escherichia sp. WS2035; assembly: GCF_046487065.1. NCBI lineage: Bacteria > Pseudomonadati > Pseudomonadota > Gammaproteobacteria > Enterobacterales > Enterobacteriaceae > Escherichia > Escherichia sp. WS2035. The sequence goes on along the minus strand of NZ_JBJQKD010000008.1, from coordinate 102,583 downwards.
GGACTGATTTCCGCATCAATACCTTGCGGCAAGGGGGATTACATTTTTACACTTGTAGATGCAAAATAACGGTATTTTCCACCTCCCTATCGGAGCATCTTACGCACTATGACCTCTCTCGTTTTTTCCTATTCTCATGCAGACGAAGCACTGCGCAATGAGCTTGAGAAGCATCTTTCCCCCCTGAAGCGCACGGGCAAGATCACGACATGGCATGATCGTCGCATCATTCCAGGACAAGAGTTTGAGAACCAAATAGATCATTACTTTTCTCAGGCTGATATCATCCTGTTGTTGATTAGCAGTGATTTCATCGCTTCTGACTATTGCTATCAGGTAGAAATGACCAACGCTCTGGAGCGTCATAACCGGGGCGAGGCTGTGGTCATTCCTGTGATCTTAAGAGAGTGTGCCTGGCATCAGTTACCGTTCGGCAGCATTATGGCAGCGACAATTGATGGTAAACCTATCACCAGGTTTGCCAGCCACGATGAGGGTTATGTTCAGGTTGTCGATGCCGTTTCCCGCGCTATTGCCAATTTGGAAGCGAAAAAGCCGCAACAGATTGTGCACACCCCAGTTCCGGCTAATCCAATGTTTCAGGCGACGGATACCGTTTTTACGCCACGTTCCAGCAATCTTTCTTTGCCAAAGCATTTTACAGACCTTGATAAAGATCGTGCCTGCCGTGACGGTTTTGAATATGTCGCCCGTTATTTTGAAGGCTCGCTGACTGAACTCAAAAAACGCCATGCCGGGTTAGAGGTTGATTTTAATAAGCGTGACGCAAATGCCTTCACTTGTGCGATCTACATTGGGGGAAGCAAAGTAGGTCAATGTGCAATCTGGCTTAATAGCGGGCGAAATATGGGGATAGGCGATATTGGTTATAGCCAGGATGGCGTGATTGGCAATGCTTACAATGAAATCTTAACCATTGACAATAACGGCCAGATCCTTGGTTTTCGCCCATCAATGGGCGTCTTCAGCCCTGGCTACTCAAGGGATACCTTGCTCACTAACGAGGGTATGGCTGATCATCTATGGGATATGTTTTTTGAGCCAATAAAACAGCAGGCTCGTTAACATAGCCTGGGCGTTACTCCGTAATACCTGTCTATTTATTGGCTTATAAATATTTTCAGCACTAAATCATTTTAGTAAGTAGCAGATATCTTTTCCCGGCTAACACAAAATACGACAGGTTGTGTCGTATTTTGACGTCGCTTTTACCCAAAATCATTATTAATTCATTTTGTTTCAATGAATTAATCAACTCTTCGCATCTTCGCCATTTTTTCTATCCACTCCCCTCTGGTACGACATAAAGTGTCGTACCTGTACGGCATAATCTCCCGTATCAATACCATGATATTTTGGGAGAACAGGACTGTCCCCACCATGAAAACACTGCATGATCATTATGACCGCCTGTCTGTCAGGCTATCAGTCATTATCACCCGCTTACTGGCTGGCGAATCTCTGGAGCTTAAAGCGTTAGCAGATGAGTTTGGTGTTTCAGAGCGCACCCTACAGCGGGATTTTCAGCAACGCCTAATCCATCTGGATCTCGAGCATTCCAGCGGAAGCTACCGACTTACCCGCCGAACGGGCCGGGAGCACTCACCCAACACCTTTGCGTTTATCCGTAATTCCGGGATTTCGGGGATTATTCCGGCTCAGAATCGCAGGTTAATTCGACTGATTACCAGTAACTCCGGAAGCTCACCGTGCCTTATAGGGCATGGAGGGCTGCCATCTCCAGTTACACAAACCGCCTGTTTTCTGGAACTGGCGGAAGCTATCCGCGACTACCGCGCCGTTACATTATTAGTTAACGGTAAAAGCTACGAAGCAGTAGCTCCCCGCCGTCTGATATTTCAGTCCAAAAACTGGTTTCTTGTTGCTACCCGCACCAGAAATCTACAGGTGTTTCGGATGGAAGACGTTAACGCTGTAACCGTTCTGGATACTTCTTTTCGCAGAAAGCCTGAACTTGATGCTCTGACTGCCAGTGAAGAGTTCATTTCAGCCCTCCCACACTTTCGTTTCATAAGTGACGTAATTCAGACCTTCAGAGAGTAACAGACAACGTTTATTTCAAATTAAAAAAGGAGACCTCGTATGGATGACCCGGTAAAGGGCGAAGGCCGGATGATTACTGATGCCAGTGGCGTCACCAGAAGGGAAGGCGGGATTTTTGGAATGTGGGGCAATATATTTCCAGAACGTAATGGTAGCAACGAGCAAAAAGGTGATAGCAAACCGCACATACCCGACATCAGGGATATTCTTGATATTTTCCCTCAGCCACTGCGGGAAAAGCTGTTGAACAAAATCAGTGAAGCCATCGACTATGAACCCGTGATTGGTGTCATGGGAAAAACAGGCGCGGGGAAAAGCAGCGTATGTAATGCGCTGTTTAAAGGGGAGGTTTGTGCAGTTAGCGACGTTGAGGCATGTACTCGCGAAGTTCAGGAATTGCGTATACGCTTCGGCAAACATTCGCTAAAGATCATTGATATACCTGGTGTCGGTGAGAATGCCCGGCGGGATAAGGAGTATGAAGATTTATACCGCAATTTGCTTCCCTCCCTGGATCTTATCCTGTGGGTAATAAAAGGAGACGATCGGGCCTTTTCTGCGGATGAGCATTTCTACAACAATGTTCTGCTCCCTGCTGGTGGGGGTGAGCGCGTTTTATTCGTCCTTAACCAGGTTGATAAAATTGAGCCATTCCGCGAGTGGGATACTCATCTGCATCAGCCATCTCCTGCACAGCGCATCAACATCGAAAAGAAAGAAGCCTACATTACTGAACGATTTGGTTTTACGCACTATCCGGTGACACCTGTCTCCGCCGATGAGGGCTACAACATTCTTCGTCTGGTAGAGACTATTATTCGGGCTTTGCCTGATCGGGCTAAAAGTAGCACGGCTTCGCAGGTTAAGGATGAGTTCAAAACCGACGAAGTAAAGACGGAAGCAAAAAACGGCTTTGGCAGCGTAATCTCCGGGATACTCGACGACGTTATTGATTCTTTTCCGTTACCAAAGCCTGTCAAAGAGCTTACCCGAAAGGGGAAAGACAAACTTATCGAGTGGGCTGGTAATGCCTGGGACCATTTTTTTGGATAGGGAAAGTGCTTAATGAAACCAATCATTATACCTGTATTGTTTGTATCTTTATTTGCATTCCACCCTGCTTATGCTGTCGGGGCCTATGACCTGCAATGTCTGCTTGATAACGGTGAGCAAATGACACTCAGCCACGTCAGCAATACCGTTTATATCAGTTTTGAAACGCCAGGTGGTGACTCCGAAGAAGGTGGTTCCGTTATCAAACTGGATATTCCTTCCGGCGAAGCGAAACAGACTCTGGCGGCTAATCCGGGAGCAGGAATTGCTTCTTTCACATTACGTGGAGAAAATGAAGATATCGAAGGCGCGGTTGCCGTCAATTACTCAGAATATGATGGTACAGGTGATGCTTATTACACTGCCATGAATGCAATGGGGCAGGAAACCAGCACAGTATCATGCAAGCCGGGTACCATTAAGGTTTCCAGGAGCCTCCTTCAGAATGGCATTAATGGCGTTGGTAGCCAGCAGGCTAATAAACCTGCTCCCTCTCAACAACAGCAGGCACAGCAATCTACGACACCACCATTTAAAGTTCAGTTCGGCAGCTCTGTCAGCAATGAAGGCTGGAATACCAGATATGGTGTTATTCAGCTCACTATCACTGATGACAACGTGGTGCTGAAATCCATTCGGGTAAACAGAGGGAACTGTAAAATGGAGAGCGTCGGTAACAGAACCCTGCCAGCTAAATATAAATTCGGTGATGTGGCTACGTTCAAATATATGAAGTGTGACCGTATCATTGAAGCTGACATTGTGACCGATACGGGTAGCTGGACATTTAATTCCTAATTTTACCTTTAGCAGCATCCGGGGAATTCCTGCTAAATAAGCAGGCTATTCCCCGGTTAATTATTTTTCGACAACGTTAAATGAAACGTATTTCATCCGGGTATAATGAAGTTACGCGCCGAAAGATGCACAGCAACGGCCCTGTCAGGCGCTTACTGATATAGCGTTTGTGCTGAATTAATGTTTACGGGTAAAGCGTGTGGAGATGATATCAGAGGAATTAATAGCGGGATTCTGCAATACGTTCCGTCAGCCAGCGTTTAACTTCACTTTCCCGCCAGCGGGAACTACGCCCCAGTTTGATAGGCTTTGGAAACTTGCCTTCACTAATCAGTTTATAAAACCATTTGTCGGTCAGGCCAGTAATCGTGGTAATAAATGCCATCGTCACCAGTTTGTCATTCATCAGGTCAGTATCGGTATTCGGTTGATTGTTCATGACGATTGTCCTTCTGTCTTTACGTTGATAAAAGACAGGAGCAGCAACACTAACCCGTTGATTTAAGATGATGTTGCATACTCCGCCATTACAATCACTTCTCCGGCAATAAATTACTTATCCCTGACTACAACCAAAGTTACGTTCACCATCATCGTGTTTTTTGGTGTACTCCTTCGCCAGATAACTGATGTGGTATATGTAGCTGCGGAAAAAGTCCGTATTTGTGCCATTTCTGCGGTCCAGTTCATAAGAGACGCCCGGTAAATGAAAGGGGGCTTTATTTGCCATATCTCCGGTACGTCTAAGCGCCACAGCCCATGCACGCGCTACCATTCCCGCCAGCAATCCGCGAGGTTGCGCTGAATTCTCCGTGTTCAGCATGGTGTTCCTGAATACCTCCCGATTAACCAGCAACAGCATGTGATAATGTTTGTTGCCATTCAGTTCACCAAATTCTCTTACCCATGCATATCGCAGCTTACAGGGGTAAACACGTTTACCGTCTCTCCTGCGCCGTTGTAAATATGCGGCTATCTGTGCTTTCAGTGAGGCTATAAAACGGGTAATAACCGCTGAGTCATACCCTTTATGGCTATTATCCACTGGCAGTAATAAATCCACTCTGAAAGCCAGTATTCTGGCGTAATCATCCATCGCATAGCGAGTAATCTCTTCCAGACGTTTCATATAGTGTGCATTAGGCTTGCCATATCGTTCATTCAGTTTCATGCTTCAGTTCCTTGTGGTTGGTTACATATCCATAAGTGCTGTAGTAACTTTTCACTGAGCTATGCCGATCTGGATTACTTTTCCCTGTCTCTGGTGTCATCCCTCTATATGCTGAATCTAATGAATGAGTGATAAACATAATATTAATACCGGCAATGTTGATTCATAAAGAAAGGGTGATAAAAAGAGTAGAAGCCCGGTATTTACTGGTGTTCGTAGTTAATTATCTGTTCTTGAAGACAAAGAGTTTTACTCTTAAGTTATAATTAATACATCGACCTAATCTATGAGTTGCGGTCATGAATGACATCTTCCAGATGTCAACTCGTTATCCTGGGAGGTTTCACCCGTAAAGCCACCAGGGCTATACGTGGAAAAATTTAAGACTATCCAGCCGTTTTCTACAGGCGGGATCTGTGAGTATGGTGATAAATAAAAAACTACGTTAATGGTACTCTATTACTATGGAATAACACGATATTGCTACGTGTTTTCCACTTTTATTGATTTATTGCTACGGTTTTACTTCGAAAACACATCATAATTACGCTATTGATTTCGACTGATTTAACAAGGATGACGAGGTAGAACAATGGCCGTTAATGTGCGCTCATCAATAGCAGTGAAGGACATCCGAACCAGCAGGTTCCTCTTCTGGTACATCAGGAAAAACATTCAGGGAGCAAATCAATTCGCGTTTGACGGGAACAATCCAGATACATCCCTTTCGGAGAGAATTATTAATACAGCCCTCGAGGCCGGGTATCCCGATCCCATTCAGCGAAGTAATTTTATTCGCTCACTGGAGCTGTCGATTAATACGACGCTTCTGCCGGAGAAATATTTTAGTTGGTTAAAAGAAAATGAAAGAGCGACGTTCTGGCTATGGGGCGTGATGTGTCTTGATTACCGCTGTATGGAGTCAATTAACGAAAAGCTGGGCACAAATTTAAACACTAACTGGTATCAGAAAGCTGGAATAACAGATTCTCCTGCAAGCCATAACGAAAGATACTCAATCATCGTTGCATTACTGGACTATATCAATATTGAGACTAATCAGGCACCGTTGATGAGAAAGTGGCTATATGAGAGGCTTGTATTCTGGAGGAAAAATGAACATCAGAGAATAAAATTACGCTGGCTTAATGAGGATAATGACGAAGTCTGTATATGGGCTTATAATTACATTAATAAATTCCAGAAAGAGCACGGTGGTAATACAGGAAACCATTTAGACCCCGTTCAGATCCCGGAACCACTTAATTGTGTAGAAACCTATCACGCCGTTTATGCCATGCTGGATTTATGGTCAGCGGATGATGATCTCCAGCAGAAAGCGGTAAAGAAAATAAATAAAGCATTTTACCAAAAAAACTTCAGACGTAAACTTTCTGAAAAACGGGAACGGGAGTCTATCAGTGATACGCATAAAGAGCGTCTGGATTTTCTGGTTAAATTTTACAAGTCAGATAAAATATCCGTTATTGAAAGGTTAATAGACGAAAGGGTTCAGGGAATAGAAACAAGATTATCCCGTGGTTGAGGTGTCATTTCAAACTTAAATTCTCCCGGTGATAATCACCGGGAGAATTCAGATATGTATTATTTCAGCACTATATCACGCTCATATATGTACTGCCGGAATGTAATTTAATATCTGCTCGCACCTATTATTTTATCCCACCTATACTACCGTCCGTTTTAATCACGCATTAAATTAGCCGCAATTTTTCAGAAGATGCGGCCTGTTTTTTATATTCTTTATTAAGGAATTTACTATGAAATTAGCCAGCCGCTTTGGTCGCGTAAATCAAATCCGTCGCGATCGCCCATTAACGCATGACGAATTGATGCAGTATGTCCCCAGCGTATTTGGGGAAAATAAGCACGAATCACGCAGCGAACGCTATACCTATATTCCCACCATTACCCTGCTCGATAACCTCCAGCGTGAAGGATTTCATCCTTTCTTTGCCTGCCAGACCCGTGTTCGTGATGTGGGTAAACGTGAACATACAAAACACATGCTGCGTCTGCGCCGGGAAGACCAGATCAATCGCAACCAGGTGCCGGAAATTATTCTGCTCAATAGCCATGACGGTTCCAGTTCTTATCAGATGCTGCCAGGGCTGTTCCGTTCTGTTTGTTGTAACGGGCTGGTCTGTGGCGAGTCGTTTGGTGAAGTACGGGTACCGCATAAAGGCAATGTGGTGGAGAAAGTGATTGAAGGCGCTTATGAAGTCCTCAGTGTTTTTGACCAGGTTGAAGAGAAACGCGATGCCATGCAGTCGCTGATGCTGCCACCCCCTGCGCAACAGGCGCTGGCAAAGGCGGCGCTGACTTACCGCTTTGGCGAAGAGCACCAGCCGGTGACGGAATCCCAGTTGCTGGCTCCCCGCCGCTGGCAGGATGAATCCGGCGATCTGTGGACGACCTACCAGCGTATTCAGGAGAACCTGATCAAAGGTGGTTTAAACGGGCGGACGGCAAAAGGTGGTCGCACGCACACCCGCGCCATTAAAGGCATCGACGGCGATGTCAGGCTCAACCGCGCCCTGTGGGTGATGGCTGAAAACATGTTGCAACTGGCCTCATAAACAACGCTATTAATAGTAAAGGAAACACGATGTCTGAACTGATGCTAACACCGGTATTTTCGGTGAGTGAACAACGCGTTATCCGCCGTGCGATGCGCCTGCTGGAGAAATATCAACGCAATCCTGGCGAATCTTTTCTTTCCTCTGACGCCACAAAAACCTGGCTGCAACTGCATCTGGCACGACAGGAGCGGGAAATGTTTGTTGTGCTCTACCTCGATAACCAGAACCGACTGCTGGAACACGAAACGCTATTTCTCGGCACGATTAACAGCACAGAAGTACATCCCCGTGAGATTGTGAAATCTGCGCTACGGCACAATGCCGCAGCAGTGATCCTTGCGCATAACCATCCCTCCGGCGTGGCGGAACCCAGTCGGGCCGACAGACTTATTACAACGAATATTGTTAAGACACTGGATTTGGTGAAAGTGAGGGTGCTGGATCATTTCATTATTGGGGCGGGGGATATCCTCTCTTTTGCCGAACGGGGCTGGCTGTAATGCTGCAAAAGGATAAGGTCATGCAACAAGAATGTGGGCTTCCCTGTACCGTAACACCACGCTTCACTGCTCGACTGGTACAGGAAAGACATAACCTGCATTACCTGGCTGATCGGGCCGCAATCACCGGGAAATTCAGCTCCCCGGATCTGCTGCATATCGACCAGGCTTTTCCGGTGCTGATGAAACAACTGGAGCTGAAACTGGCTGACGATGAACTCTCCGCCTGCCAACAACGTACCGTCACACTATACGCCAAAGGACTAACCTGCGAAGCCGATACGCTGGGTTCCTGTGGTTACGTCTATATCGCTATTTATCCCACTCAACGCTGAGTTTTAACCTCCTTAATACGGAACATCGTTATGAAAATTATTCCTGCAACGACGCTGCGGGCGACTACGTCATATCTGTCGCCCGTCGTGGTCTGGCAAATATTACTGGCCCGCCTGCTGGAGCAGCACTACGGGCTGAATCTTAATGACACACCATTCAACAATGAAAAGGTGATTCAGGAACACATAGACGCCGGGATCACTCTGGTCGATGCCGTCAATTTTCTGGTGGAGAAGTACGAATTGATCCGTATCGACAGGAAAGGATTTAGCTGGCAGGAACAGACGCCTTATCTTCGTGCGGTCGATATTTTACGGGCGCGGCAGGCTACAGGTCTGCTGCGCCGCCGCCATAACACGCCATAACACCACGGCACGGTGAATCTGCGAGTCTCCTTCCCGATTTACATCGCCAAAATTACTTCCCTCATAACTCCCTGCATAATGCGCCTGCTGTTCATGGCTGGCGCATTTGCTTTTATACGGACAAAAGATTATGCAAACAGAAGCTGAAGTCTTAACCGATCATAACGAGCTAATTTGCTCGACCAGTATTGAGCGTATCGTGACGGGTCGTGATGCTGCGTTGAGTCTGATTGAAATCCTGATCCATAAGCTTGATGATATCTCACGGCTAACCTCCAGCATCGGTGGTGATGTGGCGGAGCATTGGGCGATGCGTCAGGGCCATTCCTTCGACTGCTGGCTAGTGCAGCCGGTGGATAAAGCCATGCCGGTGATCACCCGCAATATCGATCGCAGCATCTGGCGCGATCTCATGCTGAAGTCCGGGATGTTGACTCTGATGGATGCCGAAGCTCGCAGTCAGTGGGCAAAGAACCTGGAGGAGGGCGATCTCCCGGCGATTAGCGAAGCCAACATCCTGAGTACCTTTGAACAACTTCACCACAATAAGCAGGACGTTTTCGAACGTGGGATTATCAATGTATTTAAGGGATTGAGCTGGGACTACAAAACCAATAATCCCTGTTATTTCGGTAAGAAGATTATCGTTAACAATCTGGTGAAGCATGACAGATGGGGCTACAGCCTGAACTGGTGCTGGCGGCGAGATCAGCTTGCCGATCTGGAACGTATGTTCTACCTGCTGGATGGGAAGGCCATTCCCGATAACCGGCATGATATCTCCATCCGGTTTATGGATTTTGTGCGCGATAATCCGCATCAGCAGATTTTCGAAGATGAGTTGTTCACTATTCGCTACTTTCAGAAGGGCAGTGGGCATATCACATTCAAGCGACTGGATCTGGTGGATAAGATGAATGATATCGTGGCGAAGCACTTTCCGGGGATGTTACCTGCGAAATGAGATGTGATGTTTTTATAGGCACCTCTATGCTAATATTAATAGGAGTTATTAAATGTTATTAAACGAGGTAATCCCTATGGGTTCGCTTACTAAACAAACCATCAGCGCACAGATACCTATTGAATTGGCCGCTGCTGTTGAGAATCTGGCAATTGAGTTAGATCGTTCTAAAAGCTGGATTATTAAGGAAGCGTTGACCAGTATGCTGGCCGAAAGAGAACGGCGTCACCAGAGCATCCAGGCCGGTCTTGCGGATGTGGATGCCGGTCGCGTGATGAGTCACTCGGACATGGTGGATTTTGCTAATCGCTTAAAGAAATCCTGATAAATGGAAATTTACTGGACGCTTAAAGCTCAGGATGACCTTGAGCGTATCTACCGTTTTGCCCTTCAGTATAGCCGCCAGCACGCCGATGACGTTTTGGATCGCCTGATTACTGGTTGTGCTGGTCTTACAGCACATCCGGCAATTGGTGTACAGCAGACTCGGTATGAACCTCGGGAAGTCCGAAAAGTGTTATTTGATGACTATGAGGTTCACTACGAACTTTGTGACAATGACATTTATATCGTGGATCTCTGGCATACCAGAGAAGAACGATGAAGAGATTTTCTTTTCGTTCAAGGGTGTTAATTAGTGAGTATAAACACGATTATGTGTTTATACTCAATTTTGTGTTTTAATGGCACTTTCCACTCCTTCTGCAGGAGGATGCCATGTTACAGAACAACATCAAACAGCTCCGTACCCAGCTATCTATCACCCAGCGCGAGCTGGCGTTTATGGTTGGCACCAGCCAGCAGCAAATTCAGCGTATCGAAACCGGGAAGGTTGCTGCAAAGCTGGGTCTCGCACAGGCAATATGCAATGCTCTGGATAAGCCTCTAAACGTAGTGTTCCCGGAAAGCGATCGGTTGATAAACAACTTCCGCAAAAAGCGTCGTAAAACTGATGAAGATCTTGAGGCTATAGCCACAAGCGGCATTGAAATGGATAGCGGTCTCTGGACCGTAAAACTTTGGCTACAGGGGCAGCGGGACTATTTGCTGTTGCCCATTTCAGCAGCGGATAAGCGGAGGTTTTATTATTATTTTCAGGAAAAAAACACTCCAAACATAGAACGCTTCTTCGTTTTTGATTCTTCCGAGTATCGTTATGCGTTAAATATGCGTGAAGTGGTATTTCATCAGTTCCTTTCTGATGGTCTGCGGCCAATCGTTGACGAAGAGGATGATGCCTACGAAGACGATTATTTTAATGTCCATATCACGCTGGTAAACGGCGGACCAGTGATTCCACTGAGTGTTGAGCCAGATGCGCCGCAAAACGAAGAGACGGATGATATCGGCCAGTTGAATGCTTTTTTTGACGCGCTGGATTGCGAGCCTGAAACCACGGATCGTTTTATGATAACCGACGAAGATGGAGAAGATGCTTTCATTCGTATTGGTTCTATCGCTATGGTGCGAGTCGCGCTTGATGTGCTGGAACCAGTGGAGGACGATGATGAGTAGTATTGAATGAATTGGTTTCTTAAGAAATAGTACTGAGTATACATGTGAGTATACAAAGTAACTTCGCATTTTTAAAAATCCATTAATTTCATATTGTTGAGGTTGGAATCACGGTCCGGCCTTCGCACCATCGGAACATCAATAGACGTCTTTTTTTGTGCCTGAAATCAGTGTCACACAGGGTTTCCGCTATTTTTCGCTCAACATAAGCCAACCTACATCAACTTACTGATGCAGGTACAGCTACAGCTGCGGGTATATCCCGATTCGATAATGTTTGTAGCCACACAAAACCCTTGAAAGGGTATTCATCATGGCTTTGAGTGATGTGAAGGTTCGTTCGGCTAAGCCTGAAGCAAAAGCCTATTAGAAAAGGTATAAAGCATGAATGGAAATTGAGAGCTGCTTTTTGTGGGCATGGTTTCAGGGCAATGGCGTGTAGTCGTTGATTGAGTCGGGGCTATGGCCGAGAGATGCGGTAGAGCGGCAGATGCTGCAGTGGGGGCGGATTATCTGGATGCGAATCGCAATGAGGCCACATTACCTCATCTCTATGTAAAGATTAATGAATCGTTAGCTTGATTGAATATAAACAGCCCTTCAGATATTTATCAATCAAATGGCTGTTTATATCCGTGTTGTGCGCTGTATCGTCAACGGCATTACAACTGCCAGGAAACCTTTCTCCTTAAGGGCGGAGTTTTATAATACTCTTTTTTGATGACTTCGCTGCCCCGGAGATCATGTGTAACGTGGTTTAGAATAAGTAATGTTGATGCTCTACCCAAGATAGATTCTTCAAGTCATTAATATAAATTTATAACTGTGGGCTAACAACGGTGAACGGTTCTCTACCAACGGCGGAGATAATCTGCTATGTGTTGAAGGACTCATAATCTTCCAGCAACTAAGTGGATTTGCTGGTATCGCTGCTCGTGCTTGATAAGCTCATTAAAAAATTAATCGCTTGAACTCGGCTGTTGAATTGGATTGTATACTGCCTATTTATTATTTAACTAAAATACATAAGCTATGTAAATGATATAATTTTTATGCTTGTTCTTCAGCTCAGTCACGGTATGATTTAACAATTCGCCCTTCAGTTTATGCTATATGACTTTGCTATAAGTAAGCAATTTGGGGAAGCATGATCAGCTATTAATATCTTGAAATAGCTTATCAAAAGTCAACTTGCTCCGGTGATATAAGACTGATATGTAACCAATATTTTATTTGTTGTGGTCGCTTCGGAAGGTAGTCGAAATCGTTAGTAAAAAAACATCAATGTTGAGGCGAAAAATAGTTGGCAGCTACTTTGATCAGGCGATGAAGAGATGTGCGTTCATATTGTTGTGCCGTAGTTGAAATTGAAAAAACACGCTCGGGAAATTAAGCAGATGCTTACCCCCTGAGTCCCGTCTTGCCAAGAGCATCGCTGAAAAGTGCCTCGAAAATATGATGAATATTTATCGAAGACGTTTTTGGCGTGGGAGTATGGATTACGGTTTTTTGACGTTGAGCGTTTGGCTGAGTGGTTGCAGGTGCATTTATATTAAGGGGAAGAAGAATGAGAAAAAGCTGGACTATAAAGGAAGATTGTAAGCTGCTTACCTTGGTACGTCAGCACTTTTCCGCGTTGGTCAGCCATAACCGGCTGAATGCCACAATGCCATTTAGCCAGCAGCTTCACGATGCATTTGACTCACCTGATCGCGATGCCGCAGCATTGTTGTATCGACTCGAACAGGCAAAAATCCTGGGATTTGCCAGCCGTCCTGGAGGCGATCCCACTAAACAGCTGTTTCGCTGTCTGATAAACAATGATTTGGCGCTATACGATTACAGCCTCACCTTTCCCTCTCTCAGAAAAGCATTGCATCCAGATACCGTTGCAGCAGCACTAAACCACTTCACGAATAGCAATCCACACGAACCACTGTCCAATACTATCAATGAAATTGCAAAAGCCTTGCATCTTTCCTCCATGCAGATAGAAAAGCTTCTGATCGATAGTGGCCAAATAACCATCAATAGTTACCGTGAGTGTGAGCGTGTTGGAGAGATAACTATAAATAATAATCTGCAAGATCTCATCTCCAGGCAAATTCCTGACATAACGCTGGTTGAAGATATTAACGCTTGCCGTGCCCAAGTCTCTCAACTTTACCACGTGCATGAATGTGATGGTGCTGAGGTCATCTTCAGTTCCGATGGCACGGGATTCGGCAAAAGCTATGGCGTAATTCAAGGGTATGTCGAATATCTGGAGCGTTTCGCCAAAAACCGAAAGTCAGATGATCTGTTTCCCGAAGGTGGCTTTACCAACCTGCTGTTCATGTCGCCGCAAAAATCACAAATCGACCTGGACAGCAGCCAGAAAGACAAAATTCTGGCTGCTGGCGGCGAATTCATTTGCGTTCTCTCTCGTAAGGATATTGCCGATCTCGACTTTATGGACTGGGCCTCTGGCCTGAAAAACCGCGACCGCTATATTCAGTGGTACGAAGGTGCAAAAGGTAGCAAATATATCGGCGGCGCTATGCGTTCGCTCAATTATCATGTTTCACAAATTGATCGCTGTGAAGAGCAGTTAAAAAAGCTGACAACATACGGTTCTCAGGATACCAACTACGAAAGAGAAATTATCGAAGAGCAGCTAAAAAACTGTCGTCACAGTATCCGCAATACGATTGAGTCAGCCTGTAAATTACTATTTGGACCAGATAGTGAAAAAACTTCCATTAAAGAGTACATTCGTCGCGGGCTCCAGGCGCGCCAAGAGCGAATGCAAAACGCGGAGACAGCACGAAAACCAGGGAAGCCTGAACCTAAGATAAGCGTACACGAAGTCTATTTCGAGCTTATCAAACAGGTATTGCCTTTCGAAGTTTGCCAGTACCGCCCGTCGGTGCTATTAATGACCACGAATAAGTTCGACACATCAACTTACCGACTGGTGCCTCGCCAGCGAGGCGAAGGCGTGCGTTTTGAGTCCGTAGGTTTCGACTTGCTGGTTGGTGGTAAGCTGACTCCCAAAGATCCACAGATTAGCGCCGTTGCGGCAGCCGGTCATACCGGGCAGGTTGCCTATCTTCGTGACGAACACTTCAGACACAATCCAGATTGTCCTTTTCGCAAGAAAAATATTCGCTTTACGGTGATCATTGATGAACTACATGAAGCCTACACTCGCCTTGAAGAAACATGCCATGTAAAGCTGATCACACAGGAAAACAACCTGGCGCACGTTATCTCTGTCGCGGGACGTATTTACAACGCGGTACTCAGCCTTGAGCGCCGGAACAAGCCCAAAGAATCGCAAACGACCTTTGAACAAGAGATGGTCAAATTCATCACGACTCTGCGCCATTTACTGGCAGAAAAGTGCGAACTATCACCCGGCACAACGCTGGGATCGATACTGGAGATGTTTCGCGACCAGTTAGGGGCATTTGAAGTCAACGGCGACGCCGCTGAACGCATCATCTCAATCACCCGGAACGTGTTCAGCTTTAACCCCAAAATGTACGTCAATGAAGAGGGGCTGAAACGCATTCGTATGCGCAACAGCGAAGGCGACATAACGCGCACCGAGCTGTATTACGAAGTCGAAAATGATGCCAGCGACACCAATCCCACCCTGCACGATCTGTTCCAGTTGGTCTCCGTCATCCTCGCCGCCTGTTCTGATATCACCAACCGACACTTTAAGCGCTGGGTAAAGAATGGCGGCCAGGATAACTCCAGCAGCCAGAATACCCCTTTGGGCCAGTTTGTTGACGCAGCCAATAACGTAGCTGGCGTGGTACGCCACATCTTCGATCGCACCACCGATGAAAACTTGTTGATTGATCATTTCTATACTTACCTGCAACCCAAAACCGTATTCACGATGACGCCGATAGCTGAACTCAATTACGTGAACAGCGGAGCCGAGCGCACAATTATCCTGGCGTTCGAGATGGATCTGATACAAGAGTTGCCCGAAGCCATGCTGCTGCGTTTATTAACCAGCACGCACAATAAAGTAATTGGGCTTAGCGCCACCAGCGGTTTTAGCCACACCAAAAACGGTAACTTCAATCGTCAATTCTTGGCGCGTTATAGTCGTGATCTTGGCTATCGAGTCGTTGAACGCAAAAAAACAGATATCGATACGCTTAGAGCACTACGCAAGTTGAGAGCCAGTATCCGCAACGTCGACTTCAGGGTGTTCGATGATAAGCAGTTAAAATTGACCGATATCTACCAAAATTGTGAGCTCTATCGCAGGACGTATGACAACTTTTTCGACGCGCTGAAGAAACCGCTGGAATACGACCTGAAAAATACCTATAAACGGCGTCAGTACCAGCGGGAACTGGAAGCGTTACTGCTTGCCGCCTGGGAGGGTAAAAACAGCCTGATTTTGTCACTTTCAGGGACATTTAAGCGGGCCTTTATCAGCGCCTGGCGCACTCATCAATCAGCCTGGCGTCAGCAGTACGGTATGCGCTCCCGGTGCGATGAAAAAACGGATAATGATAAGAAACATGACCAGATCCTGACCTTTACCCCATTCAAAGGGCGTCACACAGTCCATTTGGTCTTTTTCGATTCACCACTGGCCAATGTCGAAGATATCAGGCAAGAAACCTATCTCCAGGACAGCAATACCGTACTGGTATTTATGAGCAGCTACAAAAGTGCAGGCACCGGCCTCAACTACTTTGTTAAATACCATGACGGCGATCTTAATGATATCAATGCACCACGTCTGGATGTCGATTTTGAGCGCTTAGTACTCATCAACTCCTCGTTTTACAGCGAAGTAAAGGACAACAGCGGCAACCTCAATACATTACCTAACTACGTTACCGTGCTTAAACACTACGCCGATGACGATATTACCGTCCACAAGCTGGCCGATTTCAACGTCAATTTCGCCCACGGCGAAAACTATCGCCTGTTAATAGCCGAACATGATATGAGCTTATTCAAAGTCGTCGTGCAGGCCGTAGGGCGAGTCGAGCGTCGTGACACTCTATTGAAAACAGAAATCTTTTTACCCCGCGATGTGTTCCGTAATGTTGCATTCCAGTTCGCCGCTCTCAGTGAAGATAGCGGTAACGAGGTAGTATCAGAAAGCATGTCCTTGCTTAACCACCGCCTAATGGAGGAGTGCGAAAAGCTGAGTCAGAACCAGTCATTTAGTGATGCAGAACAGCGGTATGCGTTTGAACAGGCCATCGTAGAAAATGGTCGCCGCATCGATGCTGTTCATAAGCGAGTCCTGAAAACCGACTGGATAAATCAGGTACGCGCCGGCAACCTTGAATATCTCGAATTGTGTAATTTATTCCGCGATTCTGACTCCTTTACCGATCCCATGCGTTGGCTGGAAAAACTTCAGGCTAATTCCTTGTATGCCGCCAATCGGCAAATGCAATCAATCCACCACGCCCTGTTTATCGACCGCCATCAGGGCAACCAAACTATTTTACTTTGCCACAAACGCGGCCCGGATGGACTTGTCCACAGAGATTATGCCGCCCTGTCGGATTTCGCTGGCGGCGCAAGAGAGTACCGGCCTGAGCTCACCCTCTTTCCGCAGTATAGAAACGATGTCGATTTTACCCCCGGCAACCTGGTCGGTGAGTTGATTCGTGAATGTGACAACATCCAGGAAACGGCATTCAAAAAATGGGTACCCAACCCCAGGCTAGTTCCGTTGCTCAAAGGCAATGTCGGTGAATATCTCTTCGATAAAGTGCTAAAAAGCTATGGCGTTACCCCACTTTCTGATCAACGGGTGTTTGAACGCCTTGAACCGCTAGTATATGAGTTTTTTGACCGCTTTATTGAAGTGGGTAACGACCTGCTCTGCATCGACGTTAAACGCTGGGCGACGCAGTTGGATGATTTAACGCGGGCAGAAGAAACGCTTGAGAAAAGCAACAACAAGATTCGCGAGATCCGTAATATCACCAGCCAAAAGGCGGATACAGAGGGGCAGAAACAGATCCAGACGGCACTGGCAGGCCATTATGAGCGTATTCGATTTATCTATCTGAACGTCGCCTACAGCCAGAACCCCAATAATCTGATGTGGCAAGATAACGTGGATCACACGATCCACTACCTTAACCTGTTGCAAACCGACTACCAGTACTATCAGCCCAAAAATAGAGAGAGCGGGCGAGCTCAGGAAAACTCGAAACTGAGCATGACATTGGACATTAACCCAATGTTACTAACCCTGCTGGGTGTAGAAAAGTTGCCGACTAAAGGAAAAGTCTCATGATCCCTAATTTGAATGAACTGACGGATACTCCGATTGCCCGAACCAATTTGATCAAGCTTGAAGAAGATCAGCTGACGACCATCCAGCGTCTATTGGTCCCTGTATCTAATATCTATACGATAGACTTTATGGTTCAGCGCTTTACTAAAGAGCGAAAAGAAAAATCCGCTGATTACTATGCGCGAATTCATCAGGAGGTAAAATCTTGCGTGCGGCAGAAGCTTGGGCTGGAGGCCGGGCAGGAGGTAAAATATGAACTGCATTGCTTACCAAATTACCATCACGTCTTTTTTTTCCTGGCGCCTGCAACTGCGCCGAACAGCCCGGTTCACAGGACGTTGGCAGAACGTATTGAAACGCTTTGTCAGCAACTCACTGCTGAAAATTATGACCTATCTCGCTTGATTCAGGGATTATTTAGTCTGCATTTGAAAATGGTAATGCTGGAAAAAGCCAGTGAGCGCTTTTCGGTATCGCCGACTTACTTCAACTCAACGCTTTACCTTAACGCTCGCCTGAGTCAGCCCGTCACGCAAAAAAAAGGCACCGGGGTGATGGAAGCCTTTGAGCTCGACATTTATGCATCAGAATATAACGAGCTCGCCTTTACCCTGCACAAACGAAAATTCCTGGTCGAACTGGCGGATGAGATGCATCTATCTCTGGACGATATCAGCATGTGGTTTAACATCGATAATCGTCGGCTTAAAGCCCGGCGCAAACTCGATGCCCGGGATAGCAAACTGGAATTCTTTCGTGAGCGCAGCGGCTATGGCGAATGCCAGGCCTATACCTATAACGTGGTCATGAATGCTGCCTGCGAGCGGCTCAGTGAACTAGAGATCCCCCATCAACCTATCCCATTTCAGGCTACACACGAGGTCGATCAGTTTGCTACCGACCTCGATCAACAGCTGGCTAATACGCTGTTGGTGGTTAATAACGGCGTCGAATTCAGCGCCACGCAAGAAGCTTATTTCTTTGACGCATTAGCCAACCAGTTCCCCGGGTACAAACTCTGGCCGCTGGCATCGCTTAAACATTCTCAGCAAACCAGATTTGCCGGGCTGCCTGTCAATACATCTATTCTTGTACTCAATGCGGTAGATGAAGAACGAAGCAACAGCATCCGGCAGCAAGAGAATGAATCTGTTGAGTACAATGATTTCTATGCAGCCTTTGCCGACGTCCGAAAACAACCTGAACTCAACTGGGATATTTATACCAAGCTTAAGCTAGATCGTTTGCAAGGGTGGCTAAATCAGCAACCGCTGCCTGTGGTTTTACAAGGAATGAACATTGATCGTAAGTTGCTGGATGCGATTGATTTTATTAATGAACAATTGGTAAGCAACCCTGCGCAATACGAAATCGAACTTACGAAACCACACAGTCGTCTCAAGTCAGCAGTTACCTTATTGAAAAGTAAGGTACGTCGAACAAAAACCGAGCTATGGTTCAAAGAGAGCTTACTCAATCAACATAACATACCACTGCCAGAATTGGCGAACGGGCACTATACCGCTTATGCGGTACGCAAAACGAAAAGTAATATCCATCTGCTTGGGTATGTTGAACTAAAAATAGATCACGGCCAACTTAGGGGGGTTGATACCGGGGTCGTCGAAGGTGAATTCGAGTATCTATTAGTTGATCATCCAGCTCTGGGACGACTAAAGAAATTATTCGATAAAAGCTTCTATCTCTACGACCATACAGCAGATGTGCTGCTTACCACCTATAACAGCTCCCGCGTACCGCGCCTGATTGGCCCGGCGCAATTTAATATCGTCGATTCATACGATTATCAGGAACAAAAAAAAGCGCTAGCGGAGCGTCAAGGTGACAAATTTAACGGGTATACCATTACCCGCTCAGCAAAATTGGAGCAAAACGTACTGCCCTATCTGATATCACCGGGCCGCTCGAAATACGACTCGTTGACCAAAACTCAAAAGATGAAGCATCACCATATTTACCTGCAACCGCATGAGAATGGAGTGTTTGTTCTGGTAAGCGATGCTCAGCCTACAAATCCTACTATTGCACGGCCTAAGCTGGTAGAAAATCTGCTGATATGGGATGCTCAAGGTAAGGCCGTCGATGTATTTAACCACCCGTTAACTGGTGCTTACCTCAATAGCTTCACCCTGGATATGCTCAGGAGCGGCGAAAGTAGTAAGAGTTCGATTTTTGCTAAGCTTTCCCGATTGATGGTTGAGAATTAACACGGTCTATAATCTCCGCCCCTTAATCACGAATACTCCTCCACCGACTCAGTTGGGTGTCCAACTTTTGGGGTGCAGTTCAACGCCGGAGGAGTTAAAAGCGCTGATGGATGCGAATAAATCAAATTAATGAACGCTCATCTTTCGCGCCAAAACTGCAAAATTGCTTCTACAAACCTGTCAGAAATAATCCCTCGACGGGCTGCCGCGCTGAAATGACTGCTTCGCAGTGCCGTCGTCCAGTTCTCCGGTGAGCGGTACGCTGAACCGTAATATCCCGTGCTTAAATCGTCCGGATCTTCATCAGGCGCGTTCGTCAGTCCTCTTTCACCTTGTTGCTGGAAGTCGACGAAAATAATATTGGCTAAAACATTATTTTGATAATTGCCATAAATAACTTCATACGCATGAGGGAAATTTTCTTTCCAGTACCAGGTGGTATCGCCGCAAAACCACGGTGCGTCAGTAATATTATTAAGCTGAGAATGGTATTGTTTTAGATCCCTACGAAAGGCTTCAACCATATGATTAAAGTGTTGAGGGTGTGACGCGTAGTCACTGGTCATTAAGTCAAATTCGCCTTGCATCCAGCATACGCCGAGGAATTTGTTCTGCGGATTTTTTGCCAGTGCGGCTCGCGTTCTGCTGACTAAATCCTGGTATAGCGGAGTATCCGTTCCCCAACGACAAGCATCATGGCTGGCTCCGTGCCGTTCTGAATATGTCCCTTCGCTGCCCGCGGTAAAAGCCGATCCGCCACGGCAACACGGAACGATGAGAACCCCTGCATTATCAGGAATAAAGGGCAGTAATTTCCGTGCTATATGCAGTGCCTGGCCAACGGTGCCGTACTGTGTTTGATGATTCGTTGCCAGAGGATGGTGATAACCCAGCATATCCTGAACATCGTGTGGGCAGTGAGTCAGTGGAATAATGTCGTTAAAGTGACATGACGGGCCTCCGGGATGCGTATGCGCAAATCTCGCTAATTGTTTAATTCTGGGATGAGGCGCATCTTCCCCGTCCGGTAATGGCAGTCCTTCGCCATACGCCATGGCATTAGACTGACCAGCAACGGTAAGAACATAGTAATAATCGGGCGATATTATTGCGTCCATATAATTTTCGCGTAATTGAAATGACAAATTGGTAGCAGGGCCCCTTTACTGGGGCCCTGAAGCGTTAGTTTTGTACTGCGACTTTATTATCCTTCACAGAAATCAAAACTGAATCAGTCACTGCTTTGCCGCCTGCAGTTTCACCGCCAATAATTAATAAACTATTATTCCAGGGCAATGATACTCCGTAGGCCCGACCTTGCGATAATTCGCCAGATTTATCCCATTTCCCGTTATGCCAAAGATGAATATCAGCGCTATATGATTTTTTCAGGCCTTCATGCGCATAGTTCTTACCGTTCTGGTAATTTTCTCGTGAACCTTTGAATCCGGCCCCTCCGGCAAATATAAGTGAGTCATTGCTCATGCCTGCAAAACCGCCAGCGACGCCATCTGGTGATGCGACGGGAGCAAGCTTATTCCATTTTAAATTATTACCGGTGAAATCAAGTTCAAATACGGCATCCGTTCGCAATCCTGGTTTGGCTTCGCCATTAATAAGCCAGGTTTTATCACCTTTATTCACAACCGCCGCACCAGCCGTTCCGTACCAGGGAGATTCGCCAGCGTAACTCCATTGCTGTGTAGAGGGATCAAAAGACAACAGAAACTTATTGAAGAAATAATTTTCTGCTTTTTTGTCAAAATAGTGGGCGTTGATTTTATCTATAGTGGTTGAATCTTTTCCAGCTTCGTTGAGATCTTCAAAATAGCCATTGAAGATATTCTGGTTAACACCGCCAGTAACATAAGCCTTGCCGTTGTGTACAAAAGTCACATGGCCCGCCATGCCCATCGGCGCGTGCGACATCAATTTAACCCAGCTATTGGTTTTGGGGTTGTATTTGTGTACGTCATTAAATACCTGAGTCAAGCCCTCGCTGTTTTTGCCAATGCCGCCAAACACATACAGATTGCCATCAATAAATGCCGAGGTTGCTTGATCTCTCGGTCCGCCAGGGAATGCAGCTAACGCTGTCCATCTTTTATCTTTGGCCTTTGTATCCAGCTTGTACCATGCCGTACCTGCGCTACCTAAACCAATGTAGACAGTGTCGTTATCAATTACTCCGGTACCACTTTTAAATGGCACAGGAGTTTCCGGTAATACAGACGCGTTTGCGGCAAATGAAGCCATTAGGATAGCAAGCGCCGTTATTGTTTTATTCATTGTGACTGTCTCCTGTCTACTACAGTTTAAATGACACACCAATGCGATAACTGTTTTCCGATAAATTATCTCTGCCGTTGTAAACACCCTGACGGTCCAGGTAGTCATATTCTATGTATGGCGTAATATCGGGCGTCATATGGTATTGTAGAACAAATGCATTTTCCGTCGCCCATTTCTTATGGTTTGCATAGCGATAATCGTTCTGTTTGCTGTATAGCGTCGTTTGCCATGCGAAGGTGAAATCACTATTAATATGGTAAGTGACATATCCATCCCAACGATGAACGTTATCACGAGACATATCACCGGATAAGTCTTGTTGTCGGTAAGCTTTCCAGTCGTAACGATAGCGAATGCCAAAATTAAGATCTTTTGTCGCGTCCCAGGACAGTTTTACGTAGGGTCCGTAGCGTGTGCCGTTGCTGCTAAAATGCGTTAACATTCCCGGGCGCACCGTCCATTGATCATCAAGTTTAATCGCGTAATTAACTTCCACCTGAACATCATTGAGTGCGGCATTTTCCTTTTTATTATCATGAATGGTATTCCAGGTATTACTTTCCATACTTGCCCACCATCCATTTTGCCATCCCTCACTGACTTTGAGTCGAGTCTCATAGGCGTGGCTTCCACTACGATATCCACCACGTACGTCCAGTGTCGCAGCCTGAGAAATCAGTGGTGACGAAAAGCACAGTAATAATGCGCCAGAAAGTATTTTAGCCTTTTTCATATATTTCACTCATTTGTAGGATACAGAAAGCAATACAAAGCCCGCATAAACAATTAGCATTTATGTTGTGTAATATTTTTTGCCAGGCTTATAGTGTCTTTGGCAACGAGTAGCTGTATTTTATATTTTTTGTATAAGGTCTCCTGTGAAAATTCTCTTTCCACATTATTTAAATAAACAGAGAACCAGATTAAATACCTGAGTATAAAATCTCTTCTGATGTTTAATTGATTTGAATGTTCGTAAGCTATATCACTTACTCAATCCATTTTACCCAGAGTCATAAAATAGAGTGTCTGTTGATCTCATTTTCATATTCCTTTCAGACTGAAGTGCGTTTTCATCACCCGATGAGAAAGAACTGAAGTGATGTTTGCCATAGATTGCGAGATGCCCTGTCTCATTGACTATCGCGGTGCACCTTTATACCTGTTATACCAGATCAAAAATCACGCAATCCATACAACAAAACGAGATTTGCAATTCGTGTCACAAAATATGTCGATCTTTTTCTAAGAGGAAGATGCCATGTGAAGCCAGACGAACACTTGCGGTGGTCTTCAAAAACTAAATGATTTCTTTTAACAGTTTGTTTTATAAAAAATTTATTTAGGGTCTAAACAAGGGAAGCTTTGCAAGCTAACTCAGTGAGCGTGGTGAAAACAAGTGTTTACCCGCCATCAGGATGATCATAATTCTCATCATGAAATATGTTTCCTGGTTTTGGCTTGTAAGTGGTCACCCCTGAAGTCGATCTGGAAAGGCTTGTAGATGTTGGTGTTTTCAGGATGATGTTTCAGATAGTTTGTTTGCCGTATCGCCCGGCGAATAGCTGTGATTGAGGAAGATTTAAGTCGCAGTGACCAAAGCCATATTTACCAACGAATGTAGATGAAAAAGCGTCTCCTGCGTTCCCCCATATCTCCAGGAAATACACAGTCTGAAAAAGGAATGTAACAATCTCATGGCGTAAGCTGACGAACCAGGCAGGAATAATCGCTAGGGACCTAAGCATTAGCATGATAATAGCCACTAAGAAATTACTGCGTTCCATGAAATAGCCATTTTGTGGCAAATGCAGTTGACTAATAATGTCATATGTGAGACGGCTAGTTGAACAAATATTAAATTTTGCTGAATTTTTTATGTTGATTTTACTTGTTACAGAACATATCACATGATATATAGATAAGATTAGTTGCATTAATGATGAGGGTTATTATTCGATTCGTATCAGATTGATAAATATATAAAGGTACATAGCATGCAAGAGCATGGCGTTTGTATGGCAAAGTTATTATAAGTAACTATCGCTACTCCATTTAAGTTCACTCAGAAGAACTGGTCCACTTACGTTAGTTATTAAGCAAACGTTCGCTTTTATAAACATAATCAGGATTAAAATGTTGGATTATTGCTAACCCAGCACAGCTAGTGCGCGTCTGTAATTATAAGGGAAAACGATGAAGAATAAGGCTGATAACAAAAAAAGGAACTTCCTGACCCATAGTGAAATCGAATCACTCCTTAAAGCAGCAAATACCGGGCCTCATGCTGCACGTAATTATTGTCTGACATTACTTTGTTTTATTCATGGTTTCCGGGCGAGTGAAATTTGCCGATTGAGGATTTCGGATATTGATCTTAAGGCAAAGTGTATATATATCCATCGATTAAAAAAAGGCTTTTCAACAACGCACCCGCTATTGAACAAAGAAATTCAGGCTTTAAAAAACTGGTTGAGTATCCGTACTTCTTATCCGCATGCTGAGAGCGAGTGGGTATTTTTATCACGTAAGGGGAATCCACTTTCTCGGCAACAGTTTTACCATATTATCTCGACTTCCGGTGGTAATGCCGGGTTGTCACTGGAGATTCATCCGCACATGTTACGCCATTCGTGTGGTTTTGCTTTGGCGAATATGGGAATAGATACGCGACTTATCCAGGATTATCTTGGGCATCGCAATATTCGTCATACTGTCTGGTATACCGCCAGCAATGCAGGGCGTTTTTACGGCATCTGGGATAGAGCCAGAGGACGACAGCGTCACGCTGTTTTATAGAGATAGTTGAGATACCAGGGATGGTGTTAAAAACTACATTATTCTTACGATATATCAAAAATGATTAACCATTTATTAATTGATGTTATTGTAAGTATGATTCTTAATTATCATAATAAACATTAAGTTAACCATATCCATACAAAATACAATGGTTTATGTTCTTCAAAATAAATAAACAAAATCATTCATAAATTTACACATCACTTAAATTCGCCTGTTTTCATACTTTTTTCTTTATTTTTTAAGCAACTGGAAGTTAATCCACTGCAATCTATTGTTATATTGAATCAAATCAATGAAAATAGATGTTGTCACATCAGTGATATTTTATTTTTGTATGATATTTAATGTAATTGACTGATAGCCACATCACTTCGGGTGTGGTTATCTTTTTATCTATTGGGCTAATTTTGACCGATTGAGGTTTCCTATAGGTATTCATTCAAATATATCTCAGTCAGGAGTACTACTATTGTGAGTAAACGTCGTTATCTTACCGGTAAAGAAGTTCAGGCCATGATGCAGGCGGTGTGTTACGGGGCAACGGGAGCCAGAGATTATTGTCTTATTCTGTTGGCATATCGGCATGGGATGCGTATTAGTGAACTGCTTGATCTGCATTATCAGGATCTTGACCTTAATGAAGGTCGAATAAATATTCGCCGACTGAAGAACGGATTTTCTACCGTTCACCCGTTACGTTTTGATGAGCGTGAAGCCGTGGAACGCTGGACCCAGGAACGTGCTAACTGGAAAGGCGCTGACCGGACCGACGCTATATTTATTTCTCGCCGTGGGAGTCGGCTTTCTCGCCAGCAGGCCTATCGCATTATTCGCGATGCCGGTATTGAAGCTGGAACCGTAACGCAGACTCATCCTCATATGTTAAGGCATGCTTGTGGTTATGAACTGGCTGAGCGTGGTGCAGATACCCGTTTAATTCAGGATTATCTCGGGCATCGAAATATTCGCCATACTGTGCGTTATACCGCCAGTAATGCTGCTCGTTTTGCCGGATTATGGGAAAGAAATAATCTCATAAACGAAAAATTAAAAAGAGAAGAAGCTTGATTTAACTTATTGATAATAAAGTTAAAAAACAAATAAATACAAGACAATTGGGGCCAAACTGTCTATATCATAAATAAGTTACGTATTTTTTCTCAAGCATAAAAATATTAAAAAACGACAAAAAGCATCTAACTGTTTGATATATAAATTATTTCTCTTGTAAATTAATTTCACATCACCTCCGCTATATGTAAAGCTAACGTTTCTGTAGCTCGACGCAACTTCCTCATTCTTCTCTCCAAAAACCACCTCATACAATATAAAAAACTGCAAATAAAGATAACTATAGAACATTAAGCCAACAAATAAACTGAAAAAGTTTGTGCGCGATGCTTTCCTCTATGAGTCAAAATGGCCCCAAATGTTTCATCTTTTGGGGGAAAACTGTGCAGTGTTGGCAGTCAAACTCGTTGACAAAACAAAGTGTACAGAACGACTGCCCATGTCGATTTAGAAATAGTTTTTTTAAAGGAAAGCAGCATGAAAATTAAAACTCTGGCAATCGTTGTTCTGTCGGCTCTGTCCCTCAGTTCCGCAGCGGCTCTGGCCGATACTACGACGGTAAATGGTGGGACCGTTCACTTTAAAGGGGAAGTTGTTAACGCCGCTTGCGCAGTTGATGCAGGCTCTGTTGATCAAACCGTTCAGTTAGGACAGGTTCGTACCGCATCGCTGGACCAGGATGGAGCGACCAGCTCTGCTGTCGGTTTTAACATTCAACTGAATGATTGCGATACCGATGTTGCAAGCAAAGCTGCTGTTGCCTTCTTAGGTACAACAATTGACACGAATCATACCAACGTACTGGCTCTGCAAAGTTCTGCTGCGGGTAGCGCAACAAACGTTGGTGTGCAGATCCTGGATAAAACAGGGACTGCGTTGGCTTTGGATGGTGCGTCATTTAGTGCACAAACCACCCTGAATAACGGAACCAACACCATTCCGTTCCAGGCGCGTTATTATGCCATTGGTGCCGCAACCCCTGGCGCAGCTAATGCGGATGCGACCTTCAAGGTTCAGTATCAATAACCTACCCAGGTTCAGGGACGTCATTACGGGCAGGGATGCCCACCCTTGTGCGATAAAAATAACGATGAAAAGGAAGAGATTATTTCTGTTAGCGTCGTTGCTGCCAATGTTTGCTCTGGCCGGAAATAAATGGAATACCACGCTGCCCGGCGGAAATATGCAATTTCAGGGCGTCATTATTGCGGAAGCTTGCCGGATTGAAGCCGGTGATAAACAAATGACGGTCAATATGGGGCAAATCAGCAGTAACCGGTTTCATGCGGTAGGGGAAGATAGCGCACCGGTGCCTTTTGTTATTCATTTACGGGAATGTAGCACGGTGGTGAGTGAACGTGTGGGTGTGGCGTTTCACGGTGTCGCGGATGGTAAAAATCCGGATGTGCTTTCCGTGGGAGAGGGGCCAGGGATAGCCACCAATATTGGCGTAGCGTTGTTTGATGATGAAGGAAACCTCGTACCGATTAATCGTCCTCCAGTAAACTGGAAACGGCTTTACTCAGGCTCTACTTCGCTACATTTCATCGCCAAATATCGTGCTACCGGGCGTCGGGTTACTGGCGGCATCGCCAATGCCCAGGCCTGGTTCTCTTTAACCTATCAGTAATTGTTCAGCAGATAATGTGATAACAGGAACAGGACAGTGAGTAATAAAAACGTCAATGTAAGGAAATCGCAGGAAATAACATTCTGCTTGCTGGCAGGTATCCTGATGTTCATGGCAATGATGGTTGCCGGACGCGCTGAAGCGGGAGTGGCCTTAGGTGCGACTCGCGTAATTTATCCGGCAGGGCAAAAACAAGTGCAACTTGCCGTGACAAATAATGATGAAAATAGCACCTATTTAATTCAATCATGGGTAGAAAATGCCGATGGTGTAAAGGATGGCCGTTTTATCGTGACGCCACCTCTGTTTGCGATGAAAGGAAAAAAAGAGAATACCTTGCGTATTCTTGATGCAACAAATAACCAATTACCACAGGATCGGGAAAGTTTATTCTGGATGAATGTTAAAGCGATTCCGTCAATGGATAAATCAAAATTGACTGAGAATACGCTACAGCTCGCAATTATCAGCCGCATTAAACTGTACTATCGTCCGGCTAAATTAGCGTTGCCACCCGATCAGGCCGCAGAAAAATTAAGATTTCGTCGTAGCGCGAATTCTCTGACGCTGATTAACCCGACACCCTATTACCTGACGGTAACAGAGTTGAATGCCGGAACTCGGGTTCTTGAAAATGCATTGGTGCCTCCAATGGGCGAAAGCGCGGTTAAATTGCCTTCTGATGCAGGAAGCAATATTACTTACCGAACAATAAATGATTATGGCGCACTTACCCCCAAAATGACGGGCGTAATGGAATAACGCAGGGGGATTTTTTCGCCTGAATAAAAAGAATTGACTGCCGGGTGATTTAAACCGGAGGAATAATGTCATATCTGAATTTAAGACTTTACCAGCGAAACACACAATGCTTGCATATTCGTAGGCATCGTTTGGCTGGTTTTTTTGTCCGACTCTTTGTTGCCTGTGCTTTTACCGCACAGGCACCTTTGTCATCTGCCGAACTCTATTTTAACCCGCGTTTTTTAGCGGATGATCCCCAGGCTGTGGCTGATTTATCGCGTTTTGAAAATGGGCAAGAATTACCGCCAGGGACGTATCGTGTTGATATCTATTTGAATAATGGTTATATGGCAACGCGTGATGTCACATTTAATACGGGCGACAGCGAACAAGGGATTGTTCCCTGCCTGACACGCGCGCAACTTGCCAGTATGGGGCTGAATACGGCTTCTGTCTCCGGTATGAATCTGCTGGCGGATGATGCCTGCGTGCCATTAACCTCAATGATCCATGACGCTACTGCGCAACTGGATGTGGGTCAGCAGCGACTCAACCTGACGATCCCTCAGGCATTTATGAGTAATCGCGCGCGTGGTTATATTCCTCCTGAGTTATGGGATCCCGGTATTAATGCCGGATTGCTCAATTATAATTTCAGCGGAAATAGTGTACAGAATCGAATTGGGGGTAACAGCCATTATGCATATTTAAACCTACAGAGTGGGTTAAATATTGGTGCGTGGCGTTTACGCGACAATACCACCTGGAGTTATAACAGTAGCGACAGTTCATCAGGTAGCAAAAATAAATGGCAGCATATCAATACCTGGCTTGAGCGAGACATAATTCCGTTACGTTCCCGGCTGACGCTGGGTGATGGTTATACTCAGGGCGATATTTTCGATGGTATTAACTTTCGCGGCGCACAATTGGCCTCAGATGACAATATGTTACCCGATAGCCAAAGAGGATTTGCCCCGGTGATCCACGGTATTGCTCGTGGTACCGCACAGGTCACTATTAAACAAAATGGGTATGACATTTATAATAGTACGGTGCCACCGGGGCCTTTTACCATCAACGATATCTATGCCGCAGGTAATAGTGGTGACTTGCAGGTAACGATTAAAGAGGCTGACGGCAGCACGCAGATTTTTACCGTACCCTATTCGTCAGTCCCGCTTTTGCAACGTGAAGGGCATACACGTTATTCCATTACGGCAGGAGAATACCGTAGTGGAAATGCGCAACAGGAAAAACCCCGCTTTTTCCAGAGTACATTACTCCACGGCCTTCCGGCTGGCTGGACAATATATGGTGGAACGCAACTGGCGGATCGTTATCGTGCGTTTAATTTCGGTATCGGGAAAAATATGGGGGCACTGGGCGCTCTGTCTGTGGATATGACGCAGGCTAATTCCACACTTCCCGATGACAGTCAGCATGACGGACAATCGGTGCGTTTTCTTTATAACAAATCGCTCAATGAGTCAGGCACGAATATTCAGTTAGTGGGTTACCGTTATTCGACCAGTGGGTATTTTAATTTCGCTGATACAACATACAGTCGAATGAATGGCTACAACATCGAAACACAGGATGGTGTTATTCAGGTTAAGCCGAAATTCACCGACTATTACAATCTCGCTTATAACAAACGCGGGAAATTACAACTCACCGTTACTCAGCAACTCGGGCGCACATCAACACTGTATTTGAGTGGTAGCCATCAAACTTATTGGGGAACGAGTAATGTCGATGAGCAATTCCAGGCTGGATTAAATACTGCGTTCGAAGATATTAACTGGACGCTCAGCTATAGCCTGACGAAAAACGCCTGGCAAAAAGGACGGGATCAGATGTTAGCTCTTAACGTCAATATTCCTTTCAGCCACTGGCTGCGTTCTGACAGTAAATCTCAGTGGCGACATGCCAGTGCCAGCTACAGCATGTCACACGATCTCAACGGTCGGATGACCAATCTGGCCGGTGTATACGGTACGTTGCTGGAAGACAACAACCTCAGCTATAGCGTGCAAACCGGTTATGTCGGGGGAGGCGATGGAAATAGCGGAAGTACAGGCTACGCCACGCTGAATTATCGCGGTGGCTACGGCAATGCCAACATCGGTTACAGCCATAGCGATGATATTAAGCAGCTCTATTACGGAGTCAGCGGTGGGGTACTGGCTCATGCCAATGGCGTAACGCTGGGGCAGCCGTTAAACGATACGGTGGTGCTTGTTAAAGCGCCTGGCGCAAAAGATGCAAAAGTCGAAAACCAGACAGGAGTGCGTACCGACTGGCGGGGTTATGCCGTGCTGCCATATGCCACTGAATATCGGGAAAACAGAGTGGCGCTGGATACCAATACCCTGGCTGATAACGTCGATTTAGATAATGCGGTCGCTAACGTTGTTCCCACCCGTGGGGCGATCGTGCGAGCAGAGTTTAAAGCGCGCGTTGGGATAAAACTGCTCATGACGCTAACCCACAATAATAAGCCGCTGCCGTTTGGGGCGATGGTGACATCAGAGAGTAGCCAGAGTAGCGGCATTGTTGCGGATAATGGTCAGGTTTACCTCAGCGGAATGCCTTTAGCGGGAAAAGTTCAGGTGAAATGGGGAGAAGAGGAAAATGCTCACTGTGTCGCCAATTATCAACTGCCACCAGAGAGTCAGCAGCAGTTATTAACCCAGCTATCAGCTGAATGTCGTTAAGGGGGCGTGATGAGAAACAAACCTTTTTATCTTCTGTGCGCTTTTTTGTGGCTGGCGGTGAGTCACGCTTTGGCTGCGGATAGCACGATTACTATCCGCGGCTATGTCAGAGATAACGGCTGTAGTGTGGCCGCTGAATCAACCAATTTTACTGTTGATTTGATGGAAAACGCGGCGAAGCAATTTAACAACATTGGCGCGACGACTCCTGTCGTTCCATTTCGTATTTTGCTGTCACCCTGTGGTAACGCTGTTTCTGCCGTAAAGGTTGGGTTTACTGGCGTTGCAGATAGCCACAATGCCAACCTGCTTGCACTTGAAAATACGGTGTCAGCGGCTGCGGGACTGGGAATACAGCTTCTGAATGAGCAGCAAAATGAGATACCCCTTAATGCCCCATCGTCCGCGATTTCGTGGACGACCCTGACGCCGGGTAAACCAAATACGTTGAATTTTTACGCCCGGCTAATGGCGACACAGGTGCCTGTCACTGCGGGGCATATCAATGCCACGGCTACCTTCACTCTTGAATATCAGTAACTGGAGATGCTCATGAAATGGCGCAAACGTGGGTATTTATTGGCGGCAATGTTGGCGTTCGCAAGTGCGACGATACAGGCAGCCGATGTCACCATCACGGTGAACGGTAAGGTCGTCGCCAAACCGTGTACGGTTTCCACCACCAATGCCACGGTTGATCTCGGCGATCTTTATTCTTTCAGTCTGATGTCTGCCGGGGCGGCATCGGCCTGGCATGATGTTGCGCTTGAGTTGACTAATTGTCCGGTGGGAACGTCGAGGGTCACTGCCAGCTTCAGCGGGGCAGCCGACAGTACCGGATATTATAAAAATCAGGGGACCGCGCAAAACATCCAGTTAGAGCTACAGGATGACAGTGGCAACACATTGAATACTGGCGCAACCAAAACAGTTCAGGTGGATGATTCCTCACAATCAGCGCACTTCCCGTTACAGGTCAGAGCATTGACGGTAAATGGCGGAGCCACTCAGGGAACCATTCAGGCAGTGATTAGCATTACCTATACCTACAGCTGAACCCAAAGAGATGATTGTAATGAAACGAGTTATTACCCTGTTTGCTGTACTGCTGATGGGCTGGTCGGTAAATGCCTGGTCATTCGCCTGTAAAACCGCCAATGGTACCGCAATCCCTATTGGCGGTGGCAGCGCCAATGTTTATGTAAACCTTGCGCCTGCCGTGAATGTGGGGCAAAACCTGGTCGTGGATCTTTCGACGCAAATCTTTTGCCATAACGATTACCCGGAAACCATTACAGATTATGTCACACTGCAACGAGGCTCGGCTTATGGCGGCGTGTTATCTAATTTTTCCGGGACCGTAAAATATAATGGCAGTAGCTATCCTTTCCCTACTACCAGCGAAACGCCGCGGGTTGTTTATAATTCGAGAACGGATAAGCCGTGGCCGGTGGCGCTTTATTTGACGCCTGTGAGCAGTGCGGGGGGAGTGGCGATTAAAGCTGGCTCATTAATTGCCGTGCTAATTTTGCGACAGACCAACAACTATAACAGCGATGATTTCCAGTTTGTGTGGAATATTTACGCCAATAATGATGTGGTGGTGCCTACTGGCGGCTGTGATGTTTCTGCTCGTGATGTCACCGTTACTCTGCCGGACTACCCTGGTTCAGTGCCGATTCCTCTTACCGTTTATTGTGCGAAAAGCCAAAACCTGGGGTATTACCTCTCCGGCACAACCGCAGATGCGGGCAACTCGATTTTCACCAATACCGCGTCGTTTTCACCAGCGCAGGGCGTCGGCGTACAGTTGACGCGCAACGGTACGATTATTCCAGCGAATAACACGGTATCGTTAGGAGTAGTAGGGACTTCGGCGGTAAGTCTGGGATTAACGGCAAATTACGCACGTACCGGAGGGCAGGTGACTGCAGGGAATGTGCAATCGATTATTGGCGTAACTTTTGTTTATCAATAAAGAAATCACAGGGCATTGCTAATGCAGGTACGCAATATTGCCTGAAGCTAAAAACCTGCACGTTAGCCCTTTGTAGGCCAGATAAGACGCGTCAGCGTCGCATCTGGCATAAACAAAGCGCACTTTGCTGGTCTGTTCCCCTCACCCTAACCCTCTCCCCGGAGGGGCGAGGGGACTGGCCGGGCACATTTTTAGACTTTGTCATCAGTCAGAGCCTGCCAATGGCAGGCTCTGGTGCTCTTTTACGCTACCATGCTGATAATCAACACAATAATCAGCCCAACCACGGAGTTGACCAGCTCCAGCAGACCCCAGGTTTTCAACGTGTCTTTTACTGACAGGTCAAAGTAACCTTTGAACAGCCAGAATGAGGCATCATTAATGTGGGTGAGGGTGTTGGAACCCGCAGCCGTCGCCAGCACCAGCAGCGCCGGATTCACGCCAATCAGCTGACCAGTTGCTGGATCAAGGATTGCAGCACTGATAATCCCGGCGGCGGTCATCGCCGAAACGACACCCTGACCCGTCGCCAGACGAATTAGCACAGTGATCAGCCATGCCATAATGTAGGGCGAGATATTGCCGTGGGACATCAACATGCCGATGGTGTCACCAATGCCGGTGTCGATGATGGTCTGCTTCAGCACGCCACCCGCACCGATGATCAGAATCACCATTGCAATGCTCTTCACCGCGCTTTCAAAAGCGTTCATCACCCACTGCATGTCATGACCACGCGCGGTACCAAAGAGTACGAATGCAACCACCATCGCAATAAACATTGCAATCGGCGAGGAACCGATAAAGTTAACCACTTCCCAGGCAGGGGTATCTTTTACCAGCCAGATATTGGCGATGGTGGTGGAGATCATAATGATCGCCGGGATCAGCGGCACCAGAATCGAGACACCAAAAGAGGGCAGGTTGTTCATATCAACCGGTTGATCCGCTTTCAGAAATGACGGTGTCGGGCGCTCAAGGTTGCCGAGGAATTTCGGCAAGATCAGTCCCGCACAGATTACGCTGGGAATAGTCACCAGGACGCCATAGATATAAACCATCCCCATATCTGCGCCGTAAGCATTCACCAGCGCCACCGGACCCGGTTGCGGAGGGAACAGTGAATGTGCGGTGGTGGCCGCCGCTACTGCCGGAATAGCCAGTTTCAGGAACGGTATTTTGGCTTCGGCGGCAATTACGATCACCAGCGGCGCCAGCATAATAAAGGCCACTTCATAGAACATCGCCAGACCAAAAATAAGTCCGATGATAATCACTGATATCTGAACATAGCGCAGGCCGAGACGTGCCAGCAGGGTATGCGCTATCTGGTGAGCAGCGCCGGAGTCGACCATCAATTTACCGATGACCGCACCAAACACCACGATGATCGCCAGTTCCCCCAGCGTGTTGCCGAAACCTGCTTTCATGGTGTGCAGCAGCGACATCAAATCCATACCGGCCAGCATCCCGACGGACAGCGCCGCCACCAACAAAGCCACCATCGAATTGATTTTGAACTTCAAATTCAGTACCAGCATCAGGCCAATGCCGAATACCACCCAGAGAATGTTAAGCACATGCATAACGTTTTACCTTTTACCTGGTTGAACCGTTGTTATTTTGGGCGACATGTTATGTAAATTGGTCAACCATTGTTGCGGTGAATGTCACATCCTCTGATCAATAACCATCGATTACCCTTTGCTGCAATTTGCAGCAACAACCGTGAGAGTAAAATTCTTGTGATGTGGTTAACCAATTTTAGAATTCGGGTTGACATGTCTTACCAAAAGGTAGAACTTATACGCCATCTCATCCGATGCGACGCTACGGCTGTGGCCGGGTTGTTCATCCGGATACCTAAACAACTCCGGGGTTCCGCGTCTCTTCGCTGTTGAACCCACTATGTGAAAGAGGAAAAATCATGGAACAGACCTGGCGCTGGTACGGCCCAAACGATCCGGTTTCTTTAGCTGATGTCCGTCAGGCGGGCGCAACTGGCGTGGTTACCGCGCTGCACCATATCCCGAATGGCGAAGTATGGTCCGTTGAAGAGATCCTCAAACGCAAGGCGATCGTTGAAGACGCAGGCCTGGTATGGTCTGTCGTAGAAAGCGTGCCAATTCACGAAGATATCAAAACCCACACCGGCAACTATGAGCAGTGGATCGCTAACTATCAGCAGACTCTGCGCAACCTGGCGCAGTGCGGCATTCGCACCGTGTGCTACAACTTCATGCCGGTGCTCGACTGGACTCGTACTGACCTCGAATACGTGCTGCCAGACGGCTCCAAAGCGCTGCGTTTCGACCAGATCGAATTTGCAGCATTTGAACTGCACATCCTGAAGCGTCCAGGCGCAGAAGCGGATTACACCGAAGAAGAAATTGCTCAGGCAGCAGTTCGCTTCGCTACCATGAGCGACGAAGACAAAGCGCGTCTGACCCGTAACATCATCGCCGGTCTGCCGGGCGCGGAAGAAGGTTATACCCTCGACCAGTTCCGTAAGCACCTGGAGCTGTACAAAGATATCGACAAAGCCAAACTGCGCGAAAACTTTGCTGTCTTCCTGAAAGCCATTATTCCGGTTGCCGAAGAAGTTGGCGTCCGTATGGCTGTTCACCCGGACGATCCGCCGCGCCCGATCCTCGGCCTGCCGCGCATTGTTTCCACCATTGAAGATATGCAGTGGATGGTTGATACCGTAAACAGCATGGCGAACGGTTTCACCATGTGCACCGGTTCCTACGGCGTGCGTGCTGACAACGATCTGGTTGATATGATCAAGCAGTTCGGTCCGCGTATTTACTTCACCCATCTGCGCTCCACCATGCGTGAAGATAACCCGAAAACCTTCCACGAAGCGGCGCACCTGAACGGTGACGTTGATATGTACGAAGTGGTGAAAGCGATTGTTGAAGAAGAACACCGTCGTAAAGCTGAAGGCAAAGAAGACCTGATCCCGATGCGTCCGGACCACGGTCATCAGATGCTGGACGACCTGAAGAAGAAAACCAATCCTGGTTACTCCGCAATTGGTCGTCTGAAAGGCCTGGCCGAAGTTCGCGGTGTCGAACTGGCGATCCAGCGCGCTTTCTTTAGCCGTTAATATCCACCGGCATGGCTGCGCGCCGTGCCGGTTCCTTCTTCCTTGCCGTCACTCTCTGAAGACGGATTCTGGAGTTTACGATGACTACTATTGTTGACAGCAATCTGCCGGTTGCCCGCCCGTCATGGGATCATTCTCGTCTGGAATCACGCATTGTGCATCTCGGTTGCGGGGCGTTTCACCGCGCGCACCAGGCGCTGTATACCCATCATCTGCTGGAAAGTACCGACAGCGACTGGGGTATCTGCGAAGTTAACCTGATGCCAGGCAACGACCGCGTGCTGATCGAAAACCTGAAAAAACAGCAACTGCTGTACACCGTGGCGGAAAAAGGCGCGGAAAGCACCGAGCTGAAAATTATCGGTTCGATGAAAGAAGCGCTGCATCCGGAAATCGACGGTTGCGAAGGTATTCTCAACGCGATGGCGCGTCCGCAGACGGCGATTGTCTCTCTGACGGTCACGGAAAAAGGCTACTGCGCTGATGCGGCAAGCGGTCAGCTGGATCTCAATAACCCGCTGATCAAGCACGATCTGGAAAACCCGACTGCGCCGAAGTCTGCGATTGGTTACATCGTAGAAGCCCTGCGTCTGCGTCGTGAAAAAGGGCTGAAAGCGTTTACGGTGATGTCCTGCGATAACGTGCGTGAAAACGGTCATGTGGCGAAGGTTGCCGTTCTTGGGCTGGCTCAGGCGCGTGACCCGCAACTGGCGGCATGGATTGAAGAGAACGTCACCTTCCCGTGCACCATGGTTGACCGCATCGTTCCGGCGGCGACGCCAGAAACCTTACAGGAAATTGCCGACCAGCTGGGTGTTTACGACCCGTGCGCCATTGCCTGCGAACCGTTCCGTCAGTGGGTAATTGAAGATAACTTCGTTAATGGTCGTCCGGACTGGGATAAAGTCGGCGCGCAGTTTGTTGCGGATGTTGTACCGTTCGAAATGATGAAGCTGCGTATGCTGAACGGTAGCCACTCTTTCCTGGCGTACCTCGGTTACCTCGGCGGCTATGAAACTATTGCCGACACCATGACTAACCCGGCTTATCGCAAAGCGGCCTTTGCCCTGATGATGCAGGAACAAGCGCCAACGCTGTCGATGCCGGAAGGTACGGACCTGAACGCCTATGCGACGCTGCTGATCGAGCGTTTCAGCAACCCGTCTCTGCGTCACCGTACCTGGCAGATTGCAATGGACGGCAGCCAGAAGTTACCGCAGCGTCTGTTGGACCCTGTGCGTCTGCACCTGCAAAACGGCGGCAGCTGGCGTCACCTGGCGCTGGGCGTGGCGGGCTGGATGCGCTACACCCAGGGCGTGGATGAGCAGGGTAATGCCATTGACGTGGTTGACCCGATGCTGGCGGAGTTCCAGAAGATCAACGCGCAGTATCAGGGTGCAGACCGCGTGAAAGCACTGCTGGGCCTGAGCGGTATCTTTGCCGATGATCTGCCGCAGAACGCCGACTTTGTTGGCGCGGTGACGGCGGCATATCAGCAGCTGTGTGAGCGCGGTGCGCGCGAGTGTGTGGCTGCGCTGTAACTAACTGATTACCCTACAGACTTACTGGTCAATCAAACTAATATTTGGTTGACCAGTTTTCGTTTTTTTGCCCACCTGTACGTGCCAACATCCAGTGCTAATGGTATAGTTTGAGCTTAACGGGTGCCGTAAAATTGCCCGTTGTAGGTCGGATAAGGCGTTCACGCCGCATCCGGAAAAAATTTGATTAACCGCACCTAACGGACACAACACCATGAAATCTGCCACCTCTGCGCAAAGACCTTACCAGGAAGTCGGGGCGATGATCCGCGATCTGATCATAAAGACGCCGTACAATCCTGGCGAACGGCTGCCACCGGAGCGTGAAATTGCAGAAATGCTTGATGTCACGCGGACGGTGGTACGTGAAGCGCTGATCATGCTGGAGATCAAAGGGCTGGTGGAAGTGCGTCGGGGTGCAGGTATCTATGTTCTTGATAGCTCAGGCAGCCACAACGCAGACAGTCCGGATGCCAACGTCTGCAACGATGCCGGTCCTTTTGAGCTGTTACAGGCGCGGCAGTTACTGGAAAGTAACATCGCCGAGTTTGCCGCCCTGCAGGCTACCCGCGAAGATATCGTCAAAATGCGCCAGGCATTGCAACTGGAAGAGCGTGAACTGGCTTCCAGCGCGCCGGGCAGCAGCGAAAGCGGTGACATGCAGTTCCATCTCGCTATTGCCGAAGCAACGCATAACAGCATGCTGGTGGAGTTATTCCGTCAGTCCTGGCAGTGGCGGGAAAACAATCCAATGTGGATCCAGTTGCACAGCCACCTGGATGACAGCCTGTATCGCAAAGAGTGGTTGGGCGATCACAAACAGATCCTCGCCGCGTTAATCAAAAAAGATGCCCGAGCGGCGAAGCTGGCAATGTGGCAGCATCTGGAGAATGTGAAGCAGCGCTTGCTGGAGTTCTCTAATGTTGATGACATCTATTTCGATGGCTATCTGTTTGATTCATGGCCGCTGGATAAAGTCGACGCCTGATCCCTCATTTCTGGTGCAAAGTTTAACCGCTTTGCACTATGTATGTTCCCTGAATAGTTAATTATGTTCTGCAGAATATATTATGCGTAAATTAATCATTACGTACGATATATTGTTTTGGAATAATTATATATCAGTTTAACGCTGAAAAATTATTCGGAATAATCAGAATATGTTAACGTATTTCCGTTATGTTTAATGACTTTTGTCAAATGATACCTTTTTAAATTAAAAGTCAGTGGATATTCTTTTCTGTACAGTGTTTTATCTTTGGCGGATCTTATAAATCCCTTATGAAAGTGCCAGGGACGCAATGAGCATAAAGGAATGATTATGGAATATGAGCATCAACCCAGTGGTGTCCGGCAGCCAGGGCAGGATACAGATGCCACTAAACGTCAGGAGTGCGCAAAATGATGCGCCAATCAGTTCAGACGGTATTACCTGAAAGTACAGGAAACAATACGTTATCGCTGCGTGATTCCGTATGCCGGGATCTCTTTCAACTTTTTAGTTCTCCCCATTCACCGCTACCAATATTACTTGTTTCAGGCATGCCTGAGTGGCAAGGGCATAATCAGAGCGACAAGCTTCTCCAGAGTTGGTATTGCCGCCAGTTGCGTTCCGCGCTTTTATTTCATGATCCACGTATTGCGGCATTGCAGGTCAATCTGAAAGAAGCCTATTGCCACGAGTTGGCCATTAGTCTGGAGATGATGCTGTACCACGATGATGAGCCGCTAACGTTTGACCTGGTCTGGCAGAAGGGGAGCTGGCATCGCACGATGCCGCAGTAAATGACGGGAAACGCGATACGCGCAAGACGTATCGCGTTAGGTCACAATTAGTGGGAGGTTCTGATTGCTGCTTTCAAGGCCGGAAGCCGGGATGGACTGGCACTGAGCTTATCAATCCCCATGGTGAGCAGTCGTGCTGTTTGCTGGATATCTCCAGCCATTTCGCCGCACATACTGACCGGAATTTCATTATTACGTCCGGCCTGACACACCATAGCAATAGCGTTAATCACCGCGTCATTACGATAATCGACCAGTTCCGCGACGGTGCTATTTCCTCTGTCTGCCGCCATAATATATTGCGTCAGATCGTTGGTGCCGATGGAAAAGAAATCGACTTCACTGGCTAATTTTTCTGCAATCATGACTGCAGCAGGAACCTCAATCATAATTCCCAGCGCCGGAAGATTTTCTGCAGTAAGTCCCAGCAGTTTTGCCTGAGCATGTATCAATGTTTTGACGGCCCTGACCTCCTCGAGCGTTGAAACCATCGGCAGCATAATTTGCAACGTTGGGTATTCTTTCCCGGCCCTGATAAGTGCGCGCAATTGAGGAATAAATATTTGTGGATGCGCCAGACACAACCGGATACCTCGAAGTCCCAGGAAGGGGTTGTCCTCTGTGGGTAAAGGGTATGAAGGTAGCGGTTTATCACCACCAATGTCCAGAGTCCGGATCGTGACTGGTTTGTCGCCAAAAACTCGGGCGACAGAACAATACACACGGAACTGCTCTTCCTCATCAGGTAATGTCGCAGAATCGTGGAATAAAAACTCGGTACGCAGCAAGCCAACGCCCTCAGCGCCGTGAGATAGCGCAGCCTCAATATCTTGCAGATCACCAATATTCGCCAGCACGCTGATGTTACGCCCACCTTGCGTGACAGCGGGCAGCATGGCATCAGCTAACTGACGATCCCTTTGTTGCCGCCATGCTTCGGCGCGTTGCAGTAAATCCAGGCGGGTGACCTCATCCGGCTGTAGCCACAAACGGCCTGTTTCACCATCAAGAATGACCGTATCGTTATCGCGGACGTTTTGCGGGGTAATCGCCGCTTTCACAATAGCGGGGATTCCCATTGCTCTGGCAAGGATCGCTGTATGTGAAGTTGTTCCGCCATTATGAAGACAAATGCCAAGAATGTGTGCTTTATTCAGGCTGGTTATCTGTGATGGCAACAGATCGTTGGCTAACAAAATGCAGGGCGCGGTAGTGATAAAGTGTTGTTCACTTACCCCGCAAAGCTGGTTCAGTACCTGACGTGTAAGGTCACGGATATCTGCCTCGCGTTCACGTAAATACAGTGTTTCCGCATGACAATATTGCTCTGCCAGTGCCTGCATGACTTCTAACCATGCGAATTCTGCCTGTTGACCCTTTGCCAGACTTTGTTGTAGTTGCCGGTTAATCTCTGGATCTTCAAGCATCATTTTATGGGCGGCAAAAATATCGCCTTCAGGGCCTGCCGCTTTATCGGCAAGTTCACAAACAACAATGTCGATAACAGACTCGATTCGCGACAGCTCTTCTTGCGGAGAATCGACGGTGCGCTGCGTAATTTCTGGTCGTTCGCAGGTAAACCATTTAACAGGACCAATAGCGATACCATTTTGTACTGACAAGCCTGATATTGCGCCATCGACAGGGGCGCTGACCACCGGCGTTTCCGTTAGCGGAATCTCTGAAGAAGCGAGCAGGTGAGCTTCACCAAAATGATTTTTCGCCAACGTTTCAATTGCCTTGAGAGCGTCACTGGCATCGGTGCCTTCGGCCTGGAAGATGATTTCATCGCCACAGCGGACGCCCAGCATTGCCAGTTCGTTGAGACTGCGGGTGCTGGCGCGTTTATCGCCTTTGATGACGATAATGTTTGCCGAATATTGTGCTGATACTTTCAGGATGCTGGCTGCCGGACGAGCATGAATGCCGTGGGGATTACATATCGTCCAGCAAAAAGTTTGCCATTCACCGGAATGATTGACTGGTGATATTGCTGGAATAACCTCGCCTGCAGGCGGGGATGGCATGAGCTGCTGCTGTTTAGCGCACAGCGCAAGATCCACTTCAGCGATAATCTCCGTCACCGAAAGCCCCGCTGCGGCAGACGTTACCGCTGACATGGCACCTTCCACTACAGGGGCGGCGAGCAGATAAATTGCACTTCTTTGCTCTTCAGAAAGCAGCTCCAGCGCCATCTCGGTACTAAGCAGCGCACTGCCCATATCCATGAGTACCAGAACGCCATCCGGTGACCAGACCGATTCAATCGCAGACATAATGGCAAT
The DNA here is from genome assembly GCF_046487065.1 of Escherichia sp. WS2035. Lineage (NCBI taxonomy): Bacteria > Pseudomonadati > Pseudomonadota > Gammaproteobacteria > Enterobacterales > Enterobacteriaceae > Escherichia > Escherichia sp. WS2035. The sequence goes on along the minus strand of NZ_JBJQKD010000008.1, from coordinate 60,719 downwards.
AGCATCAGTGCCAATCGGATTTTGCGGATCATCAATACCTGCAGCAATGGCCAGAGGAACGTCCCCTCCAGACATCTGTAGTGCTAATTCCTCAATCCCCTGGGCGAGACGTAGACTATGAGAAACAATAACAATGGCAACCATAATTTATCCCGCGAATTCTTCCTGCATAGCCTTAATCATCAGCCAGGAGGAGGTCGCGCCTGGATCCTGATGGCCCACACTGCGAGCGCCGAGATAACTGGCACGTCCTTTTTTCGCCTGCATATTGATGGTGTTATCGACGGCTGTTGCCGCATCTTGCACCATCGTATTCAGCAGAAGGGAAGGCGACATTCCGGCTTGCAGGTTCTTTTTGGCTTCGTGGAGGACTGGAACCCAGACATCACACAGTGTTTTATCCCCTTGTTCTGCTTTTCCTCGTGCGATAACGCCTGCAATCCCTTCTTCCAGACACGCCAGCCACTCTTCCAGAGTTAATTCTGTTCTGGCTCCCACTGCCGCAGAAGCGCGAATAAATAATGTGCCGTAAAGAGGACCACTGGCACCGCCAACGCTGGAAAGTAGTTTCATGCCAGTATTTTTAAGGATATTGCCAATATGCTGACGTTCAATGTCGGGCAACGTCGCTTTCACGGCACTGAAACCACGATTCATATTGAGGCCGTGGTCGGCATCACCAATATCTCTGTCAAGTGCGGTTAGAAAATCTTGTTGTTCAGTAAGATGTGCAGCACAACTCTCCAGCCAGGCAATAACATGTTTGTTTTGAATTTTCATATAATGTCCTTATTAACATCCCCAACGAAGCGCTGGCGTATTGACCGGGGCATCCCAAAGTTGCAAAAACTCTGGGGTACATTTCAGCAGGCTAATGGAAAATCCGGCCATATCTAATGATGTACAATAATTACCGACCAACTGGCGGCTAATTTTAATTCCCTGGCGCTGTGCGGCGCACATAAATACCCTGGCTACACCATATAACTCTGATTCAGGCGTGCTGCCAAGTCCGTTAATTAACACAATATATTCGGCATTTTGATCGAATGACTCATTCATTGATGATGCGTCAATCCATCCCCCCGCATGGCGATCCCAATGGCGTAATGTGCGTCGCCAGGGGGTATTATCCAGTAATTGCGCTATCACGCTGTCGATTAAAGTGTCCAGATCTTGCAAAGTGCGGCGTTCAATGCCGGGTTCACCGTGGATTCCGACACCAAATTCGATTTCATTATCAGCCAGTTCAAATGAGGGTTTTCCCGCGGCGGGAACCGTACAGGCTGACAGTGCGATGCCAAAAGAACGTGTGGCATTGTTAACATCTTTGCCAAGTTGCTCGCACTGCCCCAGGTTATATCCCTGAAGTGCAGCCGCACCGACAATCTTTTCAACAAAAACTGTACCCGCAACACCGCGACGTCCGGCTGTATACAGGCTATCTTTTACCGCTACATCATCATCAATAATGACGGTCCCAACGGCGATGCCTTCTTCGTGTAACATCTCGACTGCCGTTTCGAAATTCAGAATATCGCCAGTGTAATTTTTGATGAAAAACAGAACGCCAGAACCATTATCAACCGCTTTGGCACATTCGATCATTTGATCTGGCGTGGGCGATGTGAAGATTTCACCAGGACATGCACCGGTTAACATTCCCATACCGACAAAACCTGCATGCAGTGGTTCATGGCCTGAGCCGCCGCCTGAAATCAGCGCCACTGCATTATCGGTTTGTTTGCACCACACATATCGGGGCGCGTAATTTGCCTGCAGGTGTGGCCAGGTGGCGATGAGTCCTTCCATTTGTTCTGTGACAACAGAATCAATCTGGTTAATTAATTTCTTCATAGTCATTCCTGTTCTGATAAATTACGTAAATCGCGCTAAATATGCTTTCGAGATTAATTCTCCAGCCGCAATAAAACAAATCGCACGATAATAAGATTCATAATGAAACAGTTAATTCATTGTGTTGTTCCAAAATGAAATGGGACCAGCGTGGATATTGATATATTGTGATTAAGGCATGAAAAGTGTTTTTTATTATCATCTGCAGATGATGTTTTTTACAGCGCGATCATAAAACATAATTTTTCGCGAATGAAATGTTTGCCGCCACTGGATGCAACGAGTAGGTTAACAGTGAAGCAAAACAAGTTACGCGAGGAATGATATGGATAAGATTATTATAAGTCCGGCTAAATATATCCAGGGAAATGGTTCTCTGGATAATATTGCTACGTATGCGGCGAGTTTGGGAACAGAACCATTAATTATTGCAGATGAATTTGTGACCGGTCTGGTTGGTGACAGAGTAAGCCAGAGCTTTGCAAGAGAAAACATTATTGCGGATTTTGATGTTTTTTGCGGTGAATGCTCGCAAAATGAAATTTCTCGAATTCGTGAGAAATTTAATCAGCGTAAATATAATGTCGTTATTGGTATTGGCGGCGGTAAAACGTTGGATACGGCAAAAGCCGTAGCGTATTACCAAAAAATTCCGGTGGTGGTGGTGCCGACAATTGCTTCCACAGATGCGCCAACCAGTTCTCTGGCAGTAATTTACACCCCGGAAGGCCAGTTTAGCGAATATCTGTTTTTCCCGAAAAACCCGGATATGGTGATTATGGATACTGGCGTCATTTCAGCCGCGCCAGTGCGTCTGCTGGTGGCCGGTATGGGAGATGCATTGTCAACCTGGTTTGAGGCGAGAGCCAATCAGGCGTCAGGAAAAGCCACAATGGCAGGTGGGGCGTCGACACTGGCGGCACTGGCTATTGCCCGACTCTGTTATACCACGCTACTGGAAGATGGCTATAAGGCAAAAGTCGCGGTTGAACAATGTGTTAGTACCAAAGCGGTAGAGAATATTATCGAAGCTAATACCTATCTTAGCGGCATTGGATTTGAAAGTAGCGGCCTGGCGGCAGCTCATGCCATTCATAACGGCATGACGCAACTGGAGGAATGCCATCATTGCTACCACGGTGAAAAAGTGGCATTTGGCGTCCTGGTACAGCTCGTACTGGAAAACGCACCACAGGAGGAAATTGAAACCGTACTCAATTTCTGCCATAGCGTTGGCTTGCCGACAAATCTTCATATGTTAGGCGTGAAGGAAATTAATAAAGATAAATTACGGGCAGTGGCTGAAGCCGCGACTGCTGAAGGGGAAACTATCCATAATATGCCATTCGTAGTAACAGCGCAGGACGTTCTTTGCACAATTTTAACTGCACATCATTTGGGACTTTAAAAAATAATACGGCCTGTGCAAAGCAGGCCGTTGGTGTCATTTTAAATACTTCATTCGGGAATAAATATGACCAGTAACTGGAAACGTTGGATCACGCTGGCGTTATGTGGTATTGCCGGAAGTGCAATATATAAATTGCCTTATTTACGGGAAACCTATTACGACGCGATGCAGCAGGCTACAGGAGCGACTAATGCTGAACTTGGTTTTCTAATGACAGCCTATGGATTGGTGAACTTTTTATTATATCTACCTGGCGGTTGGGCTGCCGATAGATTTTCTGCACGTAAATTAATGACCTTTTCATTAATTTCCACCGGGATAAGCGGTTTTTATTATGCGACCTTCCCCTCGTATACCATGATCTGTTTGTTACATGCACTTTGGGCTGTTACAACCGTATTTACGTTTTGGGCCGTGTGTGTGCGAATTATTCGTACCCTGGGAACCAGCGAAGAACAAGGTCGCTTATACGGTTACTGGTTTCTGGGTAAGGGATTAACCTCCATTGTACTGGGATTTCTTTCCGTGCCGGTATTTGCCAAATTTGGCGAAGGTGTTGATGGTTTACGGGCGACAATTATTTTTTATTCCGTAGTGACTATTCTGGCCGGTGTTTTAGCCTGGTTTGTTTGTCAGGATGAAACACACAGCGAAGATAAAGCGAATTTCCGTCTGGCAGATATGGCATTCGTGCTGAAAATGCCGACGGTTTGGCTGGCAGGTGTTGTGACCTTTTGTATGTGGTCAATTTATATCGGCTTTGGCATGGTCACGCCGTATCTCACGCAGATCCTGCATATGGGCGAATCGGAAGTGGCAGTTGCCAGTATTCTTCGCGCCTATGTGTTATTTGCGATGGGGGGATTAATTGGCGGACAACTGGCCGACCGCTGTGCGTCACGCACGCGTTTTATGATTTACGCCTTTATCGGCATGATTGTCTTTACTACCGTTTATTTCTTCCTGCCCGGTGAGTCGCGCTACGTCACGATTGCGCTGGCGAATATGGTTGCGTTGGGCGTGTTTATTTACTCTGCGAATGCCGTGTTCTTCTCAATTATTGATGAGGTTCGGATCCCGGCAAAAGTCACAGGGACTGCTGCGGGTCTGATCTCTTTACTGACCTATTTCCCGGAAATCTACTGCTACACGATGGTGGGCAATATGGTCGACCGCAAACCGGGTATTGCCGGTTATCAGGATGTTTTCCTGTTCATGTTGGTTTGCGCATTCATCGGCCTTATCGCCGCACTGGTCCTCCAGCGTGTGAATCGTAAAAGTAAAAATCAAGTCAATGAAATCACTGAAAACAATGCGGATTGCGCATCCTGAATCTGACGGGGGAACCAATGGTGGACATGATTAATGAAAGTGCACGGCAAACGCCAGTCATTGCACAAACGGACGTTCTGGTTATCGGGGGCGGTCCGGCAGGATTATCCGCTGCCATTGCGGCAGGGCGGTTAGGTGCCAGAACCATGATTGTTGAGCGTTACGGCTCACTAGGCGGCGTATTGACGCAGGTTGGTGTGGAAAGTTTTGCCTGGTATCGCCATCCGGGGACGGAAGATTGTGAAGGGATCTGTCGTGAGTATGAAGGCCGCGCACGAGCGCTGGGTTTCACACGACCAGAACCTCAGTCAATTAGCGAAGTTATAGATACTGAAGGATTTAAAGTTGTCGCCGATCAGATGATTACGGAATCTGGCGTTGAGCCGTTATATCACTCCTGGGTTGTGGACGTGATCAAGGACGGGGATACGTTATGCGGTGTTATCGTCGAGAATAAATCAGGTCGAGGGGCAATTCTGGCGAAAAGAATCGTCGATTGCACGGGGGATGCTGATATTGCCGCTCGTGCAGGCGCGCCCTGGACGAAACGGAGCAAGGACCAACTGATGGGCGTCACCGTGATGTTCAGTTGCGCAGGTGTTGATGTGGCACGCTTTAACCGTTTTGTTGCGGAAGAACTTAAGCCGACCTACGCGGATTGGGGCAAAAACTGGACGATTCAAACCACGGGTAAAGAAGACCCGATGTTTAGCCCGTATATGGAGGATATTTTTACCCGCGCGCAACAGGATGGTGTGATTCCAGGTGACGCCCAGGCGATTGCCGGAACCTGGTCGACCTTTTCTGAAAGCGGTGAGGCTTTCCAGATGAATATGGTGTACGCCTTTGGTTTTGACTGTACCGATGTCTTCGATTTAACCAAAGCTGAGATTGCCGGAAGGCAGCAAGCATTATGGGCAATTGACGCACTACGCCACTATGTTCCGGGCTTTGAAAATGTACGGTTACGCAATTTTGGTGCCACGCTGGGGACGCGTGAATCACGGCTTATTGAGGGGGAAATACGTATTGCTGATGATTACGTCCTTAACCAGGGGCGTTGTTCGGACAGTGTAGGGATTTTCCCGGAATTTATTGATGGTTCCGGTTATCTCATTTTGCCAACGACCGGGCGTTTCTTTCAGATCCCTTATGGTTGTCTGGTGCCGCAAAAAGTGGAGAACCTTTTGGTCGCCGGTCGCTGTATTTCCGCAGGCGTAGTTGCACATACTTCTATGCGTAACATGATGTGTTGTGCCGTTACCGGTGAGGCCGCAGGTACTGCCGCCGTGGTTTCGCTACAGCAAAATTGCACCGTGCGTCAGGTTGCTATCCCTGATTTGCAAAACACGCTGCAACAGCAGGGCGTACGTCTGGCATAACAACAAGGCGCAGAGAGCTGAAAGCCTGTCTGCGCCTTGCAGGAGAAAGACCATGAGGGACGATGACCTTGAGCACTTAAGTGCCAATTACTGGATAACCACAGTTCTCTGCGGCCTCTTTTTGGGGATATTCCTGTTCATGCTGCAACAGCATCAGCGTGGTTTAGCGCTGTATTGTATTGCGGCACTTTCACTTATTTGCGCCTTTTTTTCTTTACGCCTTTCCCGACAATTGCAACACATGAAAAAGGAACGGCGAAATATTCGTCCTCATTGAATGAAAACATTCAGGAGACTGAAATGCAATATTTAAAAAAACGCTTTTCTTTGATTGAACTGAATGTGTTTATCCCAGCAATATTATTTATTGCGGTAATCATTCTGTGCTTGACGATATATCCGCAAGATACCAGTCAGTATATAAATAAAATACATCATTTTTTGACCTGGGAAATGGGTGGAATTTTTCTGGTCATGACTTTTCTGGTTGTACTTTGTTGTCTGTGGCTGGCCTTCTCACGTTATGGCGATATCTTGTTAGGTCAGTCGGGAGAAAAACCTGACTTCAGCTTGTTAACCTGGCTTGGACTTATTTTTACTTCTGGAAAGGGGGGCAGCTTGTTATATCTGGCCTCTGTAGAGTGGATTTGGATCATTCAGCAACCGCCTTTTGGCGCAACAGCAGGAAGCGCTCAGGCTGCTCGTTGGGCCTCTGCTTATGGCATGTTCCATTGGGGGCCGTCCGCATGGGCATGGTATTTGATTTGCGCCGTTCCTATTGGTTGGTTTATGCATGTTAAGAAAACGAACTCATTAAAGGTCAGTGATTTATGTCGTGGATGCCTGGGGACGCATGCTGATGGTTTTTGCGGACATTGTGTAAACTTTTTCTATATGTTTGGTTTGCTCGGCGGCGCGGTAACGTCGCTGGCGCTGGGAACGCCGATGATTTCTGCCGTATTTTGCCATGTGTTCCATCTGGATCCTGCCGGGCAGTTTATCAATGTCATGGTTATTTTTATCTGGACGCTAGTACCATTATTCATTCTCTTTTTTGGACTTAAAAAAGGTGTGGCATGGGCCAGTAACTGGAATATTCGTGCTGACATTTTGATGCTACTGGCAATACTGATTTGTGGACCAACGGCATTTATACTTAATCAATCAATTGATGGTCTCGGCCTGATGCTGCAAAATTTTGTAGCGATGAGTTTAAGTACCGATGCTATTGGTCGTAGCGGATTTCCACAGATGTGGACCGTATTTTATTTTTCATGGTGGGTCGTGTATGCCATCCCATTCGGTTTATTTATCGCCCGTATTTCAAAAGGAAGGACGATCCGGCAATTGATTGTATGTGGAACTCTGGCAGGTTCATTGGGATGCATGGTTTTTTACATGGTACTGGCTAATTTCGGCTTATCGTTGCAGACAACTCATGTCATCGATTTTGTTCCCATACTTAACGAACAAGGGCGAGGCGTTGTCGTTTCTCGTTTACTGGAGCAGCTACCCGCAAGTCAGGTGTTTTTGGTTGCTTTTGGGGCTATAGCATTAATTTCATATATTACCGGACACTGTACTGTGGGTTATGCCCTCGGTTTTGCGACGCAAAAACGGGCAGATAGTGAGAGTGAACCGGCATTCTGGAACGTGGCATTTTGGTTGATTATGACTGGAATCGTCGCCATCACACTCTATCTTCTTGATGCGCAGAGTTTGCAGCCGCTACAAACGGTCTCTATCCTGGCCGGACTACCGCTTTGCGGCGTAGTGTTTATTTTATTGAAGAGTTTTTTGACACAGCTTGCGGCTGAAGAGAAAAACGCGAGAGATGAATAATGATGTTCAGGAATGCCCGGTAATTTGCATTATCGGGCATTTTACCGAACGGGAATTAACTCAGGATCGCACGAAAATATCCCGCCAGATTTTCTCCAAGACGAATTAAATTATTTTCTCCCTGACTCAGCGCGGTCGGTAAATTGCAAGGGCCGTTGACGACAGAAAAACAGGCTTCTATTCCACACTGGCGTAACTCATTCAGATCAAGTTGATCATCGATATACCCGGCAATTGCGATAACCGGAACGCCCATCATCTGGGCAACTTTGGCTGCGCCTACGGGCGCTTTGCCATTCAGGCTCTGACTATCTAATTTCCCTTCACCGACAATGGCCAATGCTGCGTATTTTAAATGTTGGGTATATTGAATCGCTTCCAGCACGAGCGAAATACCCGGTTGTAAGCGAGCATCGAGAAAAGCCATCAAGGCCGCGCCAACGCCGCCAGCCGCCCCGGAACCGGGTATCGTATCGACGTCTTTACCACAACAACGGTAGATGCAACGGGCATAGTTTTTCATTCCCTGTTCCAGTTGCTCAAGGTCGTCAGCACTGGCCCCTTTTTGTTGAGCAAAAACCCGGGTCGCGCCGTTATCGCCGGTTAGTGGGTTGGTGACATCACAGGCTGCAATAAATTTCACATTTTTCAATCGTGGATCGAGGTGCTGTAAGTCAATGTGGTGAATTGCCGCCAGCCCCATCCCATTAACGGAGACTGATAGCCCTTCGGCGTCTGTAAACGATGCGCCAAGTGCCGACATCAACCCAATACCGCCATCATTTGTAGCACTGCCACCCAGGCATAGAATAACGGTATCAATATTGTGTTCCAGGGCGGCGAGAATAAGTTCGCCAGTGCCAAACGACGTCGTATAAAGGGGAGAACGCTGGACAGGAGAAACCAGTTCCAGCCCTGAAGCTTGTGCCAGTTCTATCACTGCGGTGGTTTGGTTGCCTAAAATACCGTATTGCGCAAGTATTGATTCGCCAAGCGGTCCGGTGACTGTTTTAGTGTAAAACGTACCGTCAGTCGCATGAATGAGTGTTTCGAGCGTGCCTTCGCCGCCGTCAGCCACGGGCAAACACACCAGTTGGCTGCCAGGCAGGACCTTGCGCCAGCCGATTGCCAGCGCTTCGGCGACTTTCCATGCAGGAAGGCATTCTTTAAAGGAGTCGGGGGAGATAACTATCTTCATAGCAGGTCTCTCAAAATAGGGGAATGGGGCAGGGCAACGAGTGAACGAAGGGAACCGGTGGTTCCCTTAATTCATTATTTACGGATAGTGAAATTGGCTTGTGTTTCAAGCGCCCGAATTAACGCAGAATGATCCCACTCTTGACCACCGAGCGCGGCGCAGGCGCTAAATAATTGTTGCGTCATAGCCGTGTTAGGAAGAGGGGTATTCAACAGGCGAGCATTCTCCAGTGCCAGATTCAGATCTTTTTGATGCAGACTAATACGAAAACCGGGTTCGAATGTTCCTTTAATCATCCGTTCGCCATGAACTTCCAGCACGCGAGAGGAGGCAAACCCTCCCATCAGCGCTTCACGTACGCGGGCGGGATCGGCACCTGATTTACTGGCAAAGAGCAGGGCTTCAGCCACTGCTTCAATATTCAGTGCAACAATAATTTGGTTAGCGACTTTGCACGTTTGACCATCACCGACGTTACCGACCAGAGTGATATTTTTACCCATCAATTCCAGAATCGGTTTGATCTGTAAATAAACCTCTTCACATCCGCCAACCATAATGGAAAGCGTCCCGGCTTTCGCGCCAACTTCACCGCCAGAGACGGGCGCATCGATATATTCCGCGCCTCCCGCGATAATACGTTGTGCGAATGCTTTGGTGGCAACCGGGGAAATTGAACTCATATCAATCACAATTTTCCCGTGGCTTAAACCGTGTATTACGCCATAGTTGGGATGGAAAAGAACATCCTCAACATGTGGGGTATCAGGGAGCATGGTGATGATGACCTCACACTCCTGCGCGACTTCACGCGGTGTAGAGCAAACAATGCCACGTTCACCAATAAGCTCTTGCGGTGCAGGTTCAAAATGCGCTGAAAAATAAAGAGTATGTCCGGCTTGTTGTAAATTATAAGCCATCGGCTTACCCATTATGCCGGTGCCGATAAATCCAATATTCATGATAAATACCTCAGGGATTAAAATTGAGTCTCGTTTTTTAGCCAGCGTAGACTTTCAGTCGTTGTCGTAGATGGAATATATTCGCAACCAATCCATCCCTGATAACCAATCTGGTCTATATAATTTAACAACCACGGGTAATTGATTTCTCCCGTCCCTGGTTCATGACGCCCAGGGTTATCGGCTAATTGAATATGTCCAATGTTATTCAGGTTGTTTTTGATTGTTGTAGCAATATTCCCTTCCATGATTTGCATATGATAAATATCGTATTGATAGCGAAAATCAGGATGATTTACATCATGAATAATATTGAGAGCTTGTCTGGTGTTGTTAACAAAAAAACCGGGAATATCTTTTGTATTAATGGCTTCCAGAACTAACTTTATGCCATGAGAAGCCAATTTATCTACTGCATAGCGCAAATTTTCGACCAGTGTTTCATGACATTGTTCATGCGAATAACCACCTGGATGTTTTCCTGCAAGGCAATTAACTTGTGAACAATTAAGGGCCAATGCATACTCTATTGCCCTGGAAACGCCCTTCTGAAATTCTTTTGCCCGACCAGGATGACATGCAATACCCCGTTCACCCTCTTGCCAGTTACCCGCAGGAAGATTAAACAGAACCTGCGTCAGATTATGTTGATGTAGTTGCGAAACCAACTCATCTGCGGAAAAGTCATAGGGGAAAAGATACTCAACGCCGTGGAATCCTGCGTGACTTGCCTGTGCAAAACGTTCAATAAATGGATACTCGGTAAAGAGCATAGATAAATTTGCTGCAAACTTTGCCATAATCCTGTTTCCTTATAAATCGAGAATTTCTTCAAATTCTGTGACTTTATTAATGTCAGGTCCCATAGCGATATTAGTCACGCGTTCAGTAATAATTTCCACAACAACAGGTACGTGAAATTCGTCACGCAAACGCTGGGCTTCTTGCAGTGCAGGCGCAATATCCTGTGATGCGAATACGCGAATCGCTTTACATCCTAATCCTTCAACCACAGCTTTATGATCAACGCCATAACCATTAATTTCTGGAGCATTAATATTTTCAAATGACAGTTGAACGCAATAATCAATATCAAATGCACGTTGTGATTGACGAATCAAACCAAGATAAGCGTTGTTAAGTAAAATATGGATATACGGAAGATTAAATTGTGCGCCGACGGCTAATTCTTCAATCAAGAATTGAAAATCGTAATCACCGGATATTGCCACAACGGGAACAGATGGATCAGCTTTTACCGCGCCCAGTGCTGCGGGCATTGTCCAGCCTAGCGGCCCAGCCTGACAGGCATTAATCCAGTGGCGTGGGCGGTAAACATGTAAAAATTGGTTTGCGGCGATTTGCGCCAGACCAATTGTCGAAATATAGCGTGTCTCCGGTCCGAAAACCTTATTCATTTCGTGATACACGCGCTGCGGTTTAATTGGATTGCAGTCAAAGTCTGAACGACGAAGCATTGTGCGTTTACGCTCGGCACATTCGGCAATCCAGCGACTGCGGTCTTTCAGTTCTCCACGTGACTTCATATCACGGGCGACCTGAATAAATAGTGTTAAGGCGCTTTCAGCATCAGAAACAATGCCCAGATCCGGCGCAAATATCCGGCCAATTTGTGCAGGTTCGATATCAACATGAATGAATTTGCGGCCTTCGGTGTAGGTCTCAATGGCTCCGGTATGGCGGTTTGCCCAACGGTTACCGATACCAAAAACAAAATCTGAGGCCAGATAACTGGCGTTACCATAGCGATGACCCGCCTGACATCCCATGCGACCAATCATTAGGGGGTGATCGTCTGATAAAGCGCCCCAACCGCGTAAGGTTTGAATGACGGGAACGCCAGTTAACTCGACAAACTCACGCAACAATTCACTCGCTTCGGCGTTAATAATGCCACCGCCAGCGATGATGACGGGCTTTTCGGCGTCATTTAGCATTTCTAATGCGCGTACTGCCTGGGCCCGTGTTGCCTGAGGTTGCCAGGGGGTTAGTGGCTGATAGAGATCGATATCAAACTCAATTTCGGTCATCTGAACATCAAAAGGGAGATCTAAAAGAACCGGGCCAGGGCGGCCTGAACGCATTTCCCAGAAGGCTTTCTGGAATATCCCCGGCAACTGACCCGCTTCGAGAATTGTGCGAGCCATTTTGGTTACTGGCGTGGCGATAGCCTCAATATCAACGGCCTGGAAATCTTCTTTATGAAGTTTTCCTACGGGAGCTTGACCAGTAATGCAGAGAATAGGAATGGAATCCGCAGAGGCAGAATACAGCCCGGTAATCATATCAGTGCCCGCAGGGCCTGATGTGCCAATACACACGCCAATATTGCCATTCTGACTGCGGGTGTAACCTTCAGCCATATGCGAGGCGCCCTCAACATGACGGGCCAGAATATGATCAATACCGCCTGATTTTTTCATCGCGGCATAGAGTGGGTTTATTGCTGCGCCGGGTACACCAAAAGCAACGCTAATGCCTTCTTTTTTCAGTATTTCTACTGCAGCTTCGATTGCACGCATCCTCGCCATACATTATTTCTCCTGATATTTACGCTGAGTTGAATAGTCAGTCAATTTTGGAATTTAACGATGAAATATCTTTGAGGAAATAAAAGGGCAGAACAAATTTCGCTGCACTGTTTCACAGTGAAACAACTCGTATGCCTGTGTTGTTTCAGTTTGAATAATTATAAATATCAAACGCAAAGATTTCAGATGTTGTTGGCAGTTTTAAAATTTATCTAATGTATCATTCGTTTTTTATTGCTTTAACGGTTATTATTTCTAATGTATGTGTGATTACATTGTTGATAAGGTCTGTTTTTGTAATGATCCAGGCTAGATATTATTGCGTTTGATCAAGCTTACTGGCATAGCATTCTGATACAAGTTCTGAAAATGACTTGAATGGATATTATTATAATGAATAAAGAGTCGTATCATAATGATCTAAAAAATAAATGGAAAATGTTTGTTAAGCATGGTTGGGTCGCGACAAATTCGACTAATCATGTGATGCTGAGGTCATGGCAAAAATGTCTCAAGCATTGTGACCCTCGCCACTGGAACACGCCTGTCAAAGCTTCCGGGCAAACATTGCAGACGATTTTTTCTCGTAACGAAGAGTTTATTAGAATTTCACAAAGAGTTGTTGAAGACCATTTCACCCTAGCTGGTGACGACCGGTTGGCATTTTTGATCATTGATCCACACGGCTGGGTTCTATCGTTGAATGCAGCAGGCGATTATTCCAGTCAATTGCGAGAGTTAGGAATTGAATCTGGTATGTCATGGGCCGAAGATGGCATTGGAACCAATGTATATAGTCTTTGTCGGGAAACAAATTTATATACACAACTGGAAGGAGCAGAACATTTTAGTGAACAGCTACATTGTTATGCGATGAGCGCTGCTCCGGTCATTGATTATTATGGTAATATCCATGGATACATTGTATGTATAATTGAAACCACCGCCGAGCTTGTTAAATTAAAAACATCATATTCATGTGCAACAGAAATCGCTAATTATATCTATATTGAGAATGAACAAAAGTTAATAAACAAAGTACTTTGCCAGCATAATGCTGTGATTGAATGTATGGATGACGGTTTTATTTGTTGGAATAGTCATTCTTTAATTACGATGGTTAATTCTCAAGCACAAACACTATTGAATATTGATAAAGAAAGTTTAATTGGTCAGAACATCCGAAAAGGATTCGTATTTCCGCCGATTTTGAATGAGGCAATTACACAACGAAACAAACTATCGCAAAAGCAAATTGTCCTCGAATGCCGTGGCGAATTTATTGAACTTATGGTTACCCTTCGCCCGTTAAGCGATGGTTCATTTTTGCTTTTTCTTCATCCATTAGACAAAATCAGGAAAATAGCCCAACAGCAAATAAGCACTAATGCAAATTTTACCTTTGACAGTTTACATGCGGCTTCAGGTGGTATGAAGCAGGTATTACTTATCGCTCGCCGGGCAATTAAATCCATCTCTCCGATTTTGATCAATGGCGAAGAAGGTGTGGGAAAATTGAGTTTGGCGATGGCAATACATAATGAGAGCGAGCAACGTGATGGGCCATTTATTTCTGTAGATTGTCAGATGCTATCACCAGAAAATATCTTACACGAACTTCTTGGCTCTGATGTTGGCCCTTCGCCATCGAAATTTGAACTGGCTCATAATGGCACCTTATATCTGGATAAAGTCGAATATCTATCAGGGGAAGTTCAGAGTGTTTTATTGAAAGTATTGAAAACGGGGCTTGTTACTCGCTCAGACAGCCATCGTTTGATCCCCGTACGCTTTCGCCTGATTACATGTACCAGTAGTTCTTTACGTGAGTACGTGCAACAAGGGGCTTTTAGCCGACAGCTATATTATGAGATCTCCATGAATGAAATTGAAATTCCGCCATTGCGCAAACGTCGTGAAGATCTCAAGCAAATGATTGACGATATTATTGATAAGTATCAGGAGCGCACTCGAAAAAAAATGACAATCACGCCTGACGCAAATTCAGTTCTGCTTGAGTACCGTTGGCCTGGGAACATCTCCGAGTTCAAAAATCGAATGGAGAAGGTATTTATTAACTGCAATCGGCTTGTCCTCGGGTTAGAGAATATTCCTCTGGATATCCGACAAAATAACAGTAGTGGCGACGATGATATCCCTCATCTTACTTCACTGGCAGAATTGGAGATGCAAGCTATTGAGCATACATGTCGTGTCTGCGAATGGAATCTAACTAAAGCAGCTGAAGTATTAAAAATTGGTCGTACAACATTATGGCGCAAGCTTAAAATCTATAATCTCTATCCAAATGTTGAGCATGCAGATTGATGCTTTTCAAATTGAAATAATTTTAATGTCGCAGTGTTTCATTTTGGTGCAGTGCTTTAATGGTATTGAAATATTGTGATGTGCTCCATAAATGCCAATGTGGTGATTAGCCAGGGAGACGGAAAATGTGTTTACACTCCTGAAATAATAAAAAACAGGCAAAGAGAGATGATCTCCTTGTATGTCTGTATTAGCATGATGTTGCTTGTTAATAATTAAAAATATCAACGCGCTTATATAAGCGCGGGGGATTGTTTTACTCAATTATTGAATACGGAGATAAAGTATGGAATTTTATCTGGAACCCGCTCGTAATATACCTGTACTGGCAACCACGGAAGTGTTAGTTGTTGGTGGTGGTCCATCGGGTATTGCCGCAGCAATGAGTGCCGCTCGTGAAGGCGCAGCTACTATGCTGATTGAACGTTTCGGTTGTTTTGGCGGAATGATGACAACGGCTGGCGTCGAGTCAATTGCCTGGTGGCGTCATGAAAATACGGTAGAGTCAGGTGGACTGGCACGCGAAATAGAAGAAACGGCAAAATCAATGGGGGCGTCCAGCCCTGAGCCGCAATCGAATAGTCAGGCTATTAACGCCGAGCGTTTCAAACTGGTTGCGGATGCAATGCTTGAACAGGCAGGTGTGCGCCGCGTACTACACATTACCGCCGTTGATGTTATCAAGCAGGGCAATAATTTACTCGGCGTAATAACAGAGAGTAAATCTGGTCGTCAGGCTATTTTGGCAAATGTCATTATTGACTGTACTGGCGATGCTGATATTGCATGGTTTGCCGGAGCACCATTTATTAAGCGTGAACGCGAAGAGCTAATGTGTATGACAACCGTTTTTAGTTGCGCAAATATAAATAAAAACGCGTTCATGCAAAATATTAAGAGCACGCAACCTAAATATGGAGACTGGGGGGCGGATGAAGAAAATAAAAATTGGTCTTATGATGTTCATGAATCTTGTCGCGATATGTTTAGCCCTTATCTGGGCAAAGTCTTTGCGAAAGGAAAATCGGCAGGGATTATTCCTGAAGATGTGACGTTAGGTGGTTCCTGGAGTACGGTCACCGAGTATGGTGATGCGAATTACTTGAACGTTGTCAGCATCCCTGCCGTTGATTGTACAGATGTTTTTGACCTGACGCGTGCCGAAATAGAGGGCCGCAAACAAGCCATGCAGGCGATAGAAGCGTTGCGTCAATTCCAGCCAGGATTTGAACAGGCACAATTAAAAAATTTCGGTATGACGGTGGGAACAAGAGAATCAAGACATATTATTGGTAGAGCTCAGCTTACGGAAAATGATATTTGTAATGAGGGACGTCATGCGGATTCAATAGGGGTATTCCCTGAGTTTATAGATGGAAATGGTCATCTTAAATTACCTCTTGAAGCGAACTATTTTCAAATCCCTTATGGCGTAATGATTCCGCAGCAAGTTGAAAACCTGTTGGTTTGCGGACGGGCAATCGATGCAGATAATTTCGCCTATGCGACAATCCGTAATATGGGGTGTTGTATTGTCACTGGAGAAGGTGCAGGGACTGCCGCTGCTATTGCCATTAAAAATAACACTACCGTTTCACAGGTAGATATTCAGACGGTACAGGAACGCTTACAGCAAAATGGCGTAAAAGTCTTTTAACAGGGAATAAAGTTATGAGAGAAAAACCCAGTTTTTATGTCGCGCTTACACCGATCATTTTTATGATGATCGTGTTGGTTGTTGGCATCGGTGTTATGGGCTGGCCTGCCAGCGTCTGTTTATTAATTTCAGCGGCGTTTTCCTGCATTATTGCAATGGCTAAGCTGAAATATACCTGGGATGAAATCCAGGGGTTTATTATCGATAAGATTTCGGCGGTGATGGCACCGGTACTTATCGTTATTTTCGTTGGCTTTATGGTCGCGACATGGAGCTATGCAGGTACACTGCCGATGCTGGTTTATTACGGTATGTTACTGGTTGCGCCCGCATGGCTTTATGCCATAGCGTTTTTTCTGAACGCAGTATTGTCCTATGTTTCCGGGGCATCATGGGGATCTGTCGCTTCTATTGGTGTTGCATTAATGGGCATCGGTTCCGGCTTACATGCCGATCTTCCAATTCTGGCGGCAGCCATTGTTACCGGGGCTTATTTTGGTGACAAACTTTCACCGTTAAGTGATACCACCAACCTGACTTCAGCGGTAACCAAAACTAAACTTTATGATCTGATTAAATATTTACTCTGGACGACCATCCCATCAACGATTATTAGCCTGCTGTTTTTTACCTGGCTGGGAATGATTCATACTTCTACGGGTTCTATTTCACCAGAAAGCATGCAGATGCTGGTACAGCTCAAAGAGTTATATAAGTTTGGTCTGTTACCGCTACTGCCTATGCTTATTGTTCTGTGCTTTACCTTTTTGCGTTTGCCTACAGTACCGGCATTATTAAGCAGTGCGTTCGTGGCCGTATTGGTTGGATGGCTGTATCAAGGTTTCCCGCTGGCCGAAGGTATTAAGGCCACAATGAGTGGTTTCCGTCTGACGATGATCACTGATTCAACGACGCTGTTACCTTCTGTGAAAGAACTGCTTGAACAAGGTGGTCTTAATAACCAGGGCGGATTCCTGTCATTTATTATCTGCGCCATGATGTTTGCTGGCATCCTGACGGGAACAGGAATGATGGATGTCACATTACAAAGTGCGGCAAACAAAATAAAAAGTGCCTTTGGCGCTATTCTGGCAAGCGGTGTTTTAGCGATCATCATTAACTTACTTACCGGTTCTGATGGTTTGAATAAGATTGTTATTTCCGAATTGATGATGAAGAAATTCGAAGATCTTAATTTATCACCGTTAGTCTTAGCCCGAACGCTGGAAGATTTTGGCACCATGAGCGCGCCAATTATTCCGTGGTCAGCTGCCGGATTGTATATGGCGACAACACTAGGCGTGCCGACGTTTAGTTACTTGCCGTACTGTGTATTCTGTTTCTGCTCGATGATATTTGCGTTGATCTATGCTTCTACAGGTTTCCGTTTACTGCGCTTCAACGAAGCAAAGGCCTGAGTTATTCAAGATAATAAATGCGTTTGCCGGATGGATTAATCTCCATCCGGCGTTAATGTCAAAATTGCATGTTTTGCAGAATAATGTCAGCTAAGCACAATCTCCAGCTCGCGCAGTTCACGCCAGAAGCGTTCGGCAACTGGATTCATGCGGGTATTCATCCGGTATGCATAGGCCTGAATCGGGATAACTAATTCGTCCCGATTCAGTACAACGAGCTGCCCGCTGCGAATTTCTTGTTGTATGGCGTACTCCGGTAGCCAGGCAATCCCACAGCCGTCGAGGGCAACCTGCTTTAATAACTCGCTCATTGAAGACACGAAAAAGGTGCTGAAACTTAACTCACCGTGGCGCGTCAGGGTGCGGTTAATCAATCGCCCCATGTAGGAGTTGCGGCTGTAATTCAGTAACGGAAAGTGTGGCTGAGCGAGGTTAAAAAGTGCTTCTCCATGTTCGTCACTGGCGCAGACGGGGAACAATTGAGATTCAAATAAGAGAATGTGGTCAAACGGCGCTTCCAGCAAATCTTCGTCGTGAAAGGAAAAAATACAATCACTTTGCCCTTCACGCAGTTTATCGACCGCTTCATCGACATCAATGGCTTCAATTGCCCAGGTAAAGAGCGGCGGCATCTGGCTGATAATGGACGGTAACAGACCGAGGGAAAGAGAGTGTGCAGCGGCTATCTTGATTTTACGTTGCGCGTAATCGCTGCCGCCACGCAGCTCTGCCAGATTACTTTCTAACTGTTGCAACAGATGGCGGATCTGCGAATGGAAGATTTTCCCTTGTTCCGAGAGTTGCAGCGGCGTTACCTGGCGGTTAAACAATTCAACACCAATCGCCTGTTCCAGTGCACGGATGCGGCGGCTGAATGCTGGTTGCGAGATGTTGCGACTGACTGCCGCCTGGGAAAAATTGCGACATTTTTCCAGGGTCAGAAAATCATAAAGCCATTTGGTTTCAATGTTATGCAAAATCGCACCACAGTCATCCATTACGTTATACTCTGTTAGCCGCCCTTGCGGGCATTCTACGTCCATTCGGGCGGCTGACAACCGTTTATGCCGTTTCAAACGTTCCTTTCACGCAGGCTTTGCCGTCTTTGACCATCAGTTTGCCGCGAGCGTATACCTGCTCAATGCGTAATTCAGGCGTCATGACCAGTAAGTCTGCGTCATTGCCTGGCAGAATTTCGCCTTTCCCGGTCAGGTTAAGGAAACCGGCTACGCTACTGGTGAGCGGGCGCAGGGCATCGCTGATACTGAAATCATAGTCTTTGACCAGCACCTGCACGGTTTCCAGCAATGTTTCAAAACCTGCAACACCGATATGGGTTAAATTTCCTTCGTCATCGAAGAACGGCTGGCTACCGTTGCCGTCGGAGCTGAGGGTGACGCGTGCCAGCGGAATACCCGCCTGAACGGCGCGGGCAATACCTTCGGCAGGGGCGACCGGTTCGTCAATGCTGCTGGTGATATCGATGGTGCCGCCTTTGCGCGCGAACTCCAGCGCCTGCTCAAACAACGGAACGTTGCGGTTAACGTGGGTCGGCAGCAGCTTGCTGATCGGCACATCGCAGTTTTCCAGCAGGTCATAGACAGGCTGTAACGCCTTTTTGCTGTCACCCATGTGGAACACGGTGACGCCAGGTTTACCGCCGAGCAAACCGCCAACGCGGGATTCCGCCGCCATATTAGCCAGGTGATAAACGTCCGGTGCGGCAGAACGGTGATCAGAGATGGCGCATTTCACACCAATCACGCGATCGATAATCGCCACGTCTTTTTCCACGGAACCCGTAATAGTGCGGGAAGGGACATGATAAGCGCCGGTCAGCATCCAGGCGCTGATGCCTTCTTCATTGAGCGCACGGGTCTTGGCGAGCAGGGATTCCGGGTGGCGAGAGATAGAGTCGGTGCCCAGCAGGCCAACCACTGACGTGACGCCCGCTTCCGTCAGACGACTTAACGCCACTTCTGGCGTGCGTGTCGTGGGACCTGCTTCGCCGCCACCACCAATCAAATGGACGTGTTGATCAATAAAACCTGGGCAGAGGATCTGCCCGCTGAGATCGACAACCGTGCAGTCCGGTACAATGTCAGAAGGGATGTTGCTGGCAACGGCAATAATCTTGCCGTTAGCGACGAGGACATCGCAAATTCCCCGATCTTCCGGCGCATACAAATGCGCTCCCTGCAGCAGGGTAAAACCGGCTGCGGAATAATCAATCATGGTAACTCCTTGTTAAACAATAAGCTGCATAACCCAGATCGACAGCAATGCGTTAATCACGCAGACCGTAATGATATGCGGGTAATATTTGGCATTCACTTCGGCTGTCCCCAGGCAGCGACCGACATTTTGCACCGGGTTGCCCATTAAATACATCGCGGGCAGTAAAACGGTGACATCGTGACCGGTTAATGCGCCAGCGGTTGCCAGACTGGCGGCAACACCGACTGCGCCGCCCATACTCATTAATGCGGCTAAAAGGACGGTTGCCGCTTCACCGGGCAATCCCCACAGCGCCATTACGGGTTCACAGATATGTCCCACCCAGTCGAGCAGGCCAGTAATTTTCAGCGCCTGGATGATGACAAAGGCCATCACCACGTTTGGCAGCAGGTTGGTGGTAGCGATAGTAAAGCCACGGCGCGCGCCATCAATAAACATATCCATGACGTTTTTGCGGACCTGAGTTGTCATGCTTGCGCTCCTTGCGTTGGGTTGCGACGTTCTTCGAAGTTAAGCCAGACGCGCAAAATGTTGGCTCCGACAAATTTAAACACCAGGATGACGGCTAAAGGTACGATTACGGACGTGCCCAGAAAGGCAAACACTGCGACGCCGGAAGAGAAGTAGTTGGTGATGATGGCGCTACCGCTGGTTTGATAGGCGGCAAAAATCACTTTATCACGTTCGGTAATTTCCCCTTCCTGCGCCAGTTCTTTGGTCATACCCGCGGCGGCATCGGTGTTTTGCAGGTTAGCAATCAGCGCCAGTGAACAGATGCCTGGAATGCCCAACAACGGTTTTAGCACGGGCGTCATTAACTGCTGCGCGGCGCGCAATCCGCCAAGACCATCGGTAATCGAGATAATTCCCAGAGAGAGAATCACTGACGGAGCCAGTTCCAGCGCGAAGAGAAAGCCATCTTTAGCTCCTGTGCCACCTGCGCCGCGAAACGAGGTGGTAGCGCCATTCGCACCAGGCAGTTGCCCAAACGATCCGTTCAGAACGGAAAAGTCAAAAACGCGCCACCAACTGTCTGTCCCGGAAAAAACTCCGGAAAAAAAGATAATCGTGAGAAAAAAGGCCAGATACCCTTTAACACCCACTTTTTCTGTCGCCAGCTCCCCAGCTACAGCATCCCCTTGTTGTGTCATAACAATCCCCATTGTTTTTCTGTGTATGTGTGTTGCTTGAGCCAGGAAAATTCCTGGAGCTGAAAAACCTTATCAGCCATGTGGGTATGGGGAAAATGCAAGTATGTTTCTTGCTATGCGTTTTTTGCATAGCGGAAAAATGACTCTGTGTGGCAAAGGTTCTGCGCAGGATTGAGTTGCAGAAAATTCATAAACCCAGTGACAATGACATCAGTAAATAAAAACAGAAAATCCAGGGACGAAAACGCGATGGCAAAATACAACGACAAAGAGCTGGCAGAGACGAGCAAGTTTTTAAGTTTTGTCCTCCGACATAAACCAGAGGCGATTGGCATCGTGCTGGACGGTGAAGGATGGGCGGATATCGATAAGCTCATACTCTGTGCCCAAAAAGCGGGCAAGCGGTTAACCCGCGCATTACTGGATACCGTTGTCGCCACCAGCGATAAAAAGCGCTTTAGTTATTCCAGTGATGGTACGTGTATTCGCGCCGTTCAGGGGCATTCGACTTCGCAGGTCGCCATTGCCTTCACCGTAAAAACACCGCCACAGTTTCTCTACCACGGTACGGCAAGCCGTTTCCTTGACGAGATAAAAAAACAGGGGCTGATTGCAGGGGAGCGCCATTACGTGCATCTCTCTGCTGATGAAGCAACGGCACGCAAAGTGGGAGCAAGACACGGATCGCCAGTTATTTTAACCGTCAAAGCACAGGAAATGGCGAAACGAGGCATCCCTTTTTGGCAAGCGGAAAACGGGGTCTGGCTGACATCAACGGTTGCGGTTGAGTTTCTTGAGTGGTAAGGGAAACTTCCCTCATGAAGTGACTACTTGCAGCTTAAATAATTGCGCTGTGCTGATAAGCGCAGCAATAAACAACGCCGCCGCGCCGCAGAGAGTGGCGCTGGCAAGCGCCGATGTTCCATTGCCAAGCATACTGGTCAGCGCCGGGCCAAGAATTTGCCCAATGCCGTAAATGAGCGTCACAAAGCCTAAAAGATTGAGATTTCCCGGTACGCTCAGTTGGCGGGCGATAGTCATCACCAGAGATGTCGTGCCCATAAAGGTACCGCCAAAACCAAGACTGCTGATGATAAGCAAGAGAGGCGAGTCGCTGGCGAGAGTAAGCAGCACACAGATAGCCTGCACCAGCAAATTCGCCGTCAGGCAGGGCAAAGCCCCCCAACGTTTTGCTGCCCATAGCCAGCCAAAGCAACCAGGCACAATTGATAAGCCGACTAACGTCCAGAGATGGGCGGTTAACAATGGTGAGCCTGCATCTTTCGCCATGAGCGGCAGGTAAGTCGCGACGATGATATAACCAAATCCCGCCAGGCCGTACAGAATAGCCAGTAACCACCAGCTCATTATCTGTTGCTCCGTTTTTGCCAATGGCATTGGTGTGATGGCGTGTTTTTTCGAGGGCATTAAAAGCGTAAGTGCAATCAGCATCATGCCAGAAAGCGCCCCGGCGCCTTGCCATAACGTTTGCGAGGAGAGGTCAAAATGCAGGCCTGCCAGAACATATTCATTGCCCAGTGCGATGCCAATGCCAACGCCAGAAAACAAAGCTGCCAGCACAAAAGGATGGCGCGTGTGCTGCATAATCAGCGTCGAACCAAAAATCAGCATACCGGCGCTGGCGACACCCGCCAGGACGCGAATCAATAACACCAGAATAAATGGCGGCAACCATGCCATGGCGAGGATCAACAACCCGCTAGCCAGGGCAGAAGCCAACAGAAATGGGCGCAGGCGCGAAGGTTGGTGAAATGCGCCAAACGAAAATAGCAGACTGCCAGCCAGATACCCCGCATAGTTGCCGCTGGCAATCCACGAGAGCTGGCTAAATGAAAACGATCCTTCCGCCATCATGACGGGCAACATAGGCGTATAAAGGAAGCGGCCTAAACCCATACCTAAGGTCAGAACCAGCATCCCGAAAAGCGCGGTGCTGAAAGAAAAGCGTTCTACGGGATGCGAGGGCGAAGGCATGTTTAACCTTGTTTGTCATTTTTTATTGTTAACAAGTTAATAACAAAAAGGTGAAACATGCCAGCCTGTTAATGCGATGATTGAGGGGTAAAGCGATAAAAACGATTTGGTTCGCTAACGATATAAATATTACCTGAGGCATCCATCGCAACCCCTTCGGCCTGTTTGATGTTATGCGACAAACCTCGACTGCCTTTGGTTAGTGACATTTCACCGATAACCTCGCCAGCCAGCGTTACTTCCTGGAGTGCGCGAGATTCATGAGACAGCACCAGAAGCGTATTTTTTTGTTGGTTAAATTCTGCGCCGGACACATCATCTAAAGTAAATTGCCGTTGTAGTGCCTTGTCTTTGCTGATGTGCAATTCATTGCTACTTAACAGCCCTTTAACTTTGTAGACCTCAATCGGGTTTTTCTCTTTAAAAAACCAGAAAGTGTGATCCTGGCGAGAATAAGCCAATCCTTCGAAACCGCAATTGGTTGGGGATTCCTGCAGCGGGATTTTTATTTTTTTGAGGATTTTTACTTCCGAGTTTGGGGTCAGTGAAATCACATAAATGGCATAATCGCGCTCATCGCTAATGACAAACTGATTATCGCCAATGTATTCGATCGTCTCGAGATCCTTAACAAAATCCAGAGGAATTGTGCGGATCAAATCGCCATTGATGGTCATTTCAACAATGGCGGCAGGTTTGTTGATAGTGCTAAAAAGAGTATTGCTTTGTGCCGACCAGGTCAGCGAAGAGATATTATTCGTTATGCCTGCAATTTCTTTGCCGTCAATGGTGGCGTGGTAATTCTGAAATGATGCTGCATGATTGCTTTTACGGGCGCAAGATTGCACGAAGAAAGTACACACTGCCACAATGACAAAAAGAATCACAATAACGAAGATGCGTTTACTTAACGAAATACTTTTTGTCACGGTAATCCCTTTAAGGCAAATCAATAAGATATCGAGAAGTATACGTAGCGATCTTAATGAATCCTTAACGCGGAGAAATCCCGTAATGTGCAATGCAGCGCCAGCCACCATCCTGCTGACAATAAACTGATTCCGTATGCCCAGGGATCACCCATTGAATTTCCTCGCCGGGGGGACAGGTCAGCCAAATGCATAACCCGCAGCCGCCACGTAAATCACGGGGAATATCGCTGACGCGAAAAGTCATGCCCGCTGCCTGCAACGCCTTGCGGGTTTGTATGACGCCGACCGTGGAGTGAAATAAAAACAGATACTCTTTCATGCGCGTTTTCTCTGCCGCTGACCGATCACCGCCGCGCCAATTGCACCAGCGAATTGCGCATCAGGGTGAGTTTGTACCGGCATTCCCAGATGGCTTTCCAGCATGTGGGTAAACCTTTGACAGTGACTAACGCCACCAGTAAACAGAATCGGCGCTTCACAGGAGAGACGAGCAATGAAATTGGCACTCCGCCGCGCCATGGCGTTAATCACTCCGGCGAGAATCGCTTCTGGCGCGACGCCCGCTGAGCGCAGGCTGATCACTTCTGATTCGGCAAACACTGTGCACATACTCGTGATGGCGTGCGGTATGACATTTTCGGTAATGCTGTCGAGTTGCTCGACGCTGGTGCCAAGCGTGCGCGAGATTACCTCCAGGAAACGCCCGGTGCCCGCCGCGCATTTGTCATTCATCAGGAAGTCGCACAGGTTACCGTCATCATCAAGCTGAATCACTTTGCTGTCCTGACCACCGATGTCGATTACCGCGCGCGTTGCTGGCTCAAGAAACCGTGCGCCCAGCCCGTGACAGGAGATTTCCGTCACTTGTTTATCGGCAAAATCCACCAGTTGCCGTCCGTAGCCGGTGAGCGTCAGAAACGGCGTTGTCTCTAACCCTTCGCGCAGAGTTTCCCAGGCTTCAGTAATTGCTGTTGCCGGGCGAAAGGGTGTTGGAACGAGGAAACGGCGCGTAATCACGCCGTCTGCCAGTAAGATCCCTTTGGTGGCGGTTGAGCCGGAATCAATGCCAATCGAATATGTCACTGCCACTCCTTACAGCATCTCAATAAAGGCCGCGACACGGGTGCTGAGCTGCCCGACATCCGAGGTGGAGTAGTCTGTTTCAATAGCGATATAAGGAATGTTGTGCTGCTGGCGCACATGACGTTTAATCGCCAGCGATTCCACCGCGTAGGTATGGCACGCCTGCAAAATCACATCAACTACGCCATCGACCTGATATTCTTCAACCATCTGGCTGAGCATTTGCAGGCGCTGATCGTTCGGCGAAACACAGGAGCAGCCAATCGCCAGATATTTATCCGCCAGCGCGTCGTACACATCACCCGTTTCCGCCACGCATTGCTCGGTGGCTTTCGCCCCGGTGCAGTTTTCATAACCGACAACCCAGCCGCCATTCTCTTCAATCGCGCGCACCACTTTCTCTGCTGCGCCGCCAATTGGGCAGCCGGTGATTAAAATGCGTGGGCGCGGGTCCAGTCGCTGGCCTTCTTCCCACTGCTGACGAACGCGGGCGGTCATTGCATCCAGTTCATTGATCAACGCCTCTTTATCGAACCGGAAGGTTGCGCCGTAGACTACTTTCAGAATGTCGCTGCCGCTAAGCGCCGGAGGATTTAACTGCCCCAAATGATAAAAGTTGGCCAGTGCGCGACGTTCGCGGTTTTTCAGCGCAATGGCATCGCGCAGAGCATCTTCGCTAATCTCGTGCCCAAAACGTTCTTCTACCGTTTTTTGCAAGCGCAGCATCTCGGCTTTCCATAACGCGCGTGAGGCATCGTCCTTAACGCTGTTTGGCAGTTGCATCACATGAACGGGCTTAAACTCCGCCATGTATTCATACATTTTCTTTTTGCCGTCGCAGGTGGTTTCACCGACCACCAGATCAGAAAAGTAGAAGTAGGGGCATTTATCGGTTTTGCCGAAGCCGTAGCTGCTTTTAATCAGCGGGCAGAGGTTGCGCGGCAGATCTTTCTCGGCTTCTTCAATGGTTTCATCAGAGGTGGAACAGAGCGAAACCACAACCGCACCGGCTGCCATCGGGATCTCTTGCGGCATAAAGGTGCAGTAGGTGCCAACCAGCGGAATGCCGCGTTCCTTGAGATCCATGACGGTGAGAAAGCCTTTCTGGCGAGCTTCAGAGAACTGATCGAAAATGGCGGGTAGATCGGTGACAAGTGACATGATTTTCCTTCCCCGTACCACGGGAGATAATGAAAAGAGGCCACATTATTACCATTCTTTTAGTGTGGTTTATTTGATCTCTCTCGCGGTTAGCCATTTAGCTTTTATCATCGATTTCTAAAAATTGCCGAGGAGGAACAAGGCCGGGAGCTGGGACAGCAAATACAAAATAAGTCCAATACAACCGCCAACCAGCGTACCGTTGACACGGATAAACTGCAGATCTTTGCCGATATTTAACTCGATTTGCCGCGACATATCCCGCGCATCCCAGCTTTTTACCGTGTCGCTGATATGGCGCGTCAGGAATGCGGAAAACTCAGGCGCAACGCGGTGTGCGGCTTGTTCCAGATGACCATTTAACGACGCCCGCAAGGCATCATCGGCAATTAATGTTTCGCCAAACCATTGACCCGCCCGCGCGATACGCTCTTTCACTCGAGAATCTTCACTGTTGATATCCGCTTTCAGCCATTCCCGTAAATCCCCCCACAATTCACTGAGATAGCGGTTAAAAGCTTCATCTTCTTTCAGATAGCTTTTTACGGCATCGGCTCGCGCTGCCATTTCCGGATCGTTTTTCAGCTTGTCGATCAGGGCAAAAGTGGCGCGATCAAACGCATGGCGAATCTGATGCGCACGATCGCGGCTGATATCATCAAGCAAAGAATTCACCGCGTCAGAAACCAACTCCGCGCTATGTTCGCCCAGCCATTCAGTGGGCAAAATTTTGGCTTTCAGTGGATGCTCGCTCTCCAGCCAGCGAACAATTTGCTGGGCGATAAACTTGCGCGATTTATCGCGCTGGAGAAGGGCGATCAACTGTGCGATCAGCGTATCCAGCAGCACCTGATGACGATCGTTTTTGGTCATACTCTCCAGCATCAACGCACTGGTGCCAGAAAGATCGGCTTTATCAATCGCCCGGTGGACCGCGCGCTTAAGCAGGCGCTGAATACGCGCATCATCGGTCAGTTCGAGAAAACCGCTCATGATCTGCAACAGATGCTGACCAACGCGGCGGGCGTTCTCCGGCTGACTAAACCAGTTGCCAATCAACAACGCCGGTTCGTGACGTCGAATCAATGCCACCAGCGACTGGGTATCGAGAAATTTTTCCTGCACGAACTGACCGAGATTTTCGCCAATTCGGTCTTTATTACGTGGGATAATCGCCGTATGACGAGAAATGATCGGAATCGGCACGCGGCGAAACAGCGCCACCACCGCAAACCAGTCCGCCAGTGCGCCGACCATCGCCGCTTCAGCAATCGCCTTCACGCCGCTCACCCAAAAATTGGGCGGCAAAAACAGCGTAACGACAAAGGTAGCAGCGGCGATAAGCAGTAAAGAGAGCGCCAACATTTTGGCGCGTCTGAGTTCAATGAGTTTATTCATATCATAAGAATAGAGCCTGACGGTAAGAAAACGCAAAAAGCGAGATATCTTCCATAAAAATGTATCGTTTGCAGAAGAATAAAAATAGCCTGGAAACCGCCTCGGGGAATAGGAAATAGCCAGGTGTGAATGGCTTTGTTAGTCGCTAAAGTTGGGCCATCTTATCTACAGGTGACGGATCGCCATGACAAACTTTACGACCAGCACGCCGCATGACACATTATTTAAATCCTTTCTCACACACTCTGACACCGCGCGGGATTTTATGGAGATCCACTTACCCAAAGATTTACGTGAACTGTGCGATCTCGATAGCTTAAAACTGGAATCCGCCAGCTTTGTCGATGAAAAATTGCGGGCGCTACATTCCGATATTCTGTGGTCGGTAAAGACCCGTGAAGGCGATGGCTATATTTATGTAGTGATTGAACATCAGAGCCGTGAGGATATTCATATGGCCTTTCGTCTGATGCGATATTCCATGGCGGTGATGCAGCGCCATATCGAACATGATAAACGCCGGCAGCTACCGCTGGTCATCCCGATGCTGTTTTATCACGGTAGCCGTAGTCCTTATCCCTGGTCTTTGTGCTGGCTGGACGAATTTGCCGACCCGACTACCGCACGGAAGCTTTATACCGCCGCGTTCCCGCTGGTGGATATCACTGTCGTGCCAGACGACGAGATTGTGCAGCATCGCAGAGTCGCCCTGTTGGAGTTGATCCAAAAGTATATTCGCCAGCGCGATCTGATGGGGCTTATTGACCAACTGGTAGTATTACTGGTTACAGAGTGTGCTAATGACAGCCAGATAACTGCGCTGTTAAATTACATTTTACTGACTGGTGATGAAGCGCGTTTTAATGAGTTTATCAGTGAAATTACCCGTCGACTGCCACAACAAAGGGAGCGAATAATGACGATTGCAGAGCGAATTCATAATGATGGATATATAAAAGGGGAACAGCGCATTCTTCGATTGTTTTTGCAGAATGGGGCAGATCCTGAATGGATACAAAAGATTACCGGACTTTCGGCAGAGCAAATGCAGGCATTAGAGCAGCCCTTGCCTGACCGTGAGCACGATTCATGGCTCGAGAGCTAATATGGAACTATCGCTATGTGCCTCCAGCATATCCAGCACCTGATCCCACTGGGTAATTTCCACCGGACGCGTCATCGACGGTACTGGCGGCTGGGCTTTACGTTGCGCGACAAAATAACCCGAACGCGGCTACGGAGTGATGAGGTTCATCGTCTCCAGCGTCTGATACGCCTGCTGCACGGTGCTGACGCCGTGCTCCTGACTCAAGCTACGCACCGACGGCAATTTCTCCCTGTGACGATACAGCCCTTGCTCAATCCGCTCGGCAAGCAGAGTTGCCAGATGTTGATAACGCGTCATGCTGTATTCCTTATTTGGACCATACAGAGAGAAAAACCAGTACAGATGAGGCTAAAAAACCGGATGCAGATGCTGTTTTAACCTGTCTGTATGTTAAATAAAACTAATATTTGCATCTGTATTGTGAACTGCCAGAAGACGGATGATGAAGCCTCTGAAAGATGAGGAGGCAGCAGATGGAATTTCACGAAAAAAAAGCCAAAACGCCGTTTATCAGACTTGTGCAACTCTGGCAGGCGGTGAGGCGTTGGCGGCGGCAAATGCAGACCCGACGAGTGTTACAGCAAATGAGTGATGAACGGTTGAGGGATATTGGGTTACGCAGGGAGGATGTGCAGTGATAGAGGATGTTGAGAATAAATCAGGATATTAACTTTTTATATGTACCCTGGAAGAAACCTGAGTACATATAGATATCAGTTAAATTTAATATCAGTAATCAATTTTTTGATATAATCTTCTGGTTTCATCTTTGTTTTTTCTTTTATTTGCTGATAAGTTTCTTTCTTAATATTGATTTCAATTGTTTTATTTTTATTGATAATGCACGCAATTGGTATTAATAGCAATAATATAATAATTATAAGAATTATTTTTGAATTTCCATGTGAGTCCGATTCCTTCATTTTTTGGAATATTCTGCTCATGACTGGATTAACTGCTGAAGAAAACATAATCATAATGATAAAAACAGCCAAAAAATCTAATGTATATTTTGCGTAGTAACTTTCAGTATTCATTTCAAAAAAAAGTAACCACGCCAGTGCACAAAACAATGTCATACCAAAACATAAAAATGAAATAATAAAGCCAATTTGTTGCGTTCTTTTATCAAGTTCAGAGAGAAATTTCTCACCAACTCTTTGACTTTTATAAGGTGAAATAAGTGTGTGTACGGCATTGAAAAATACATTTGTGCAAATCAAAACAAAGAATATATTGATTGGCATAAATCCTATAAGTGTATAAAAGAAGAAGTCTTGTTGAAGATAGTACGGTAATCGATCATCAACTTCCATTAACAATGTAAATATAAACCCGAAAGAAACATAAAATAACAAACCTTCTTCACGTAATTTTTTAATGTATTTTTTGAATTTAAAATCTTTAATCATCTTCAGCATAGCTATTCCTTATTGTAAATAATATGTCCGGGGTAGAAGGTGCGACCCCGGCTATTAACATATTTTTATGTTGGCAAAGCAATTTTCCCCGTGAGCATATCAAACATCAGATAAGCAAAGCCCTTTGCCCGAGCTGGATCGGATAAATATTGCAACATAAATTCTTGCCGAGCGTCATTACTGTCCATTACAGCATTATCAACTGCCTGGAGGAAATCACCAAGAATCGCTTGTTCTGGCGGATTGTTTTTAATTTGTGTCATAACATTTTCATTTTCAGTTATTTTGTTATACACCGCAAAAGCATTGCTGATCATATCTTTGTCGGTCAAATGGTCACTAATGAATAATTCATTCATCCGAGAAAGAACCTGAGATAAAAACTCCTCTTTTTTATCTTTCGCTTTTGCCGTACCAATATTATTACTTGCATCCAGCGTATAGTCAGGCGTTTCTTCCTGTAAGCGTAAATCTTGCTCATGGATTTTCGATAAACGATAGTGACTCATCTCCACATTACTGAGATCAATTTCATCCTCTTCCAGACGTTGCTCATGCAGCAGTGGGCGTAAATGGCGCGCAAACAGGCTTAGCTTTTCCAGATCCTTGTCATCGTACTCAACGATTTGCGACATAAACTCATAAAAGCGAACAAAGCTGCCGAGATCTTTCTTGAAAATCTCCAGACGATCTTTCTCCTGCTTACAGGCTTTAAAACTGTTTTCCGCATTGGTGATTAACACCGTATCGCCCGTTTTTTTAGTGCGCTCGAACATCTCTTTGGCGGTCAAATAGGCGTCTATTGCCATCAGATAACGCTTTTTCCAGCGTTCGACCGCCGGTTTACAGATATTACTGATCGCCGCATTCGATTTATTTTTGATGAAGTACGCCTCGCAGAACTGCTCGACTTCATGCCACTGAAAAATCTGCGTGGCGCGCAGTTTTTCAAACAGATCGAATACCTGCTGCGGATCGCTGACATCGGTCAGTTCCGCCGTCTGGAAATAGGGCTGGAATGCGCCGAGGATCTCGTCTGGATCGTTATAAAAATCGAGGACAAAAGTGCCTGATTCCGCTTTGCCCGGATAGGTGCGATTCAGGCGGGAGAGCGTCTGCACGCACTCGACGCCGCCAAGGGCTTTATCCACGTACATCGCGCACAGCTTCGGCTGGTCAAAACCGGTCTGGAATTTATTGGCAACCAGCATGACCTGATAATCATCGCTGTCGAAGGCTTTGCGCATATCCCGCCCTTTCAGGCCGGGGTTCATGTTTATTTCAGTAAATTTCTGGTTTAACAATGCCAGGCTGTTAGGGTCGCCTTCCTGGAATTCAACTTCCCCGGAAAACGCCACCATCGCGCTGATTTTCTGGTAATTGTTCTCGCTAATGTATTTATCAAACGCCAGCTTGTAGCGCACAGCGGCTTTGCGTGAACTGGTGACCACCATCGCTTTGGCCTGGCCGCCAAGCAGGTGCATCACATGTTTGCGGAAGTGCTCCACAATCACCTTCACCTTCTGCGAGATATTGTGGTCGTGCAGCGTCACCCACTGATTGAGTTTTACCTTCGCCCGTTTGCTATCGACTTCGCGGTCTTTATCTTCCAACTTTTGCAGCAACTGATACGCCACTTTGTAGTTGGTGTAGTTTTTCAGCACGTCGAGGATAAAGCCTTCTTCGATTGCCTGGCGCATGGAGTAGACGTGGAAGGCCTCAGGTTTATTGGTTTTTGAGGCCGGTTCATCGGGACGCGGACAGCGACCAAAGAGTTCCAGGGTTTTGGATTTTGGCGTGGCGGTAAAGGCGTAGTAGTTCAGGTTACTGCTGCCTTTCCTGGCGGCAATGGTCGCATCCAGGATATCTTCTGACGACAGTACCAAGTCATCATCCATTTCTTCGCTCATCAGCACTTCTTTAAGCTGACGGGCGGTAGAACCGCTCTGCGAGGAGTGCGCTTCGTCGGCGATTACCGCGTATTTACGCTGTTTCAGGCTGACGCTGTTTTCGATTGCTTTCAATACGAACGGGAACGTCTGGATGGTGACGATAATAATCGGCTGCGATTTTTCCAGCGCGTTGGCGAGCTTTTCCGATTTGGAGCCGTCGCCCTCTCTGTTATTGATGCGCCCGACCACGCCGTCGGCGTGCTCGAACTGCCAGATGGTGTCCTGAAGCTGGTCGTCCAGCACCGTGCGGTCCGTCACCACGATAACGGAGTGGAACTGTTTTTCCCCGTTCACGTCGTACAGACGAGAAAGCTGGTGGGCGGTCCAGGCAATAGAGTTCGACTTTCCGGAACCGGCGCTGTGCTGGATCAGGTATTTATGGCCGGTTCCTTCAATCGTCGCGGCCTCCAGCAGTTTATTGACCACATCCCACTGATGATAACGCGGGAAAATCAGGCTCTCTTTCTTCGCTTTCATCCCGTTCCACTCCTCTTTTTCTTCAATCTGCAAATGGACAAAACTGGCGAGGATTTTTAATAAGTTGTCCGGCAGCAGCACTTCATTCCACAGATAATCGGTGGCGTAGCGGTGGGTATCTTCGGGGATCTCGTTGCCTGCGCCTCCGTCTTTGGTGCCTTTGTTAAACGGCAGGAAGAAGGTGCTGTCACCCGCGAGTTTGGTGGTCATAAATACGTCATACTGGCTGACGGCAAAATGCACCAGCGCGCCGCGCTTAAAGGTCAGCAGCGGTTCCGGTTTATTGGTGGCGGGATCTTTCGGCAGGCGGGTCTTTTTGTACTGCGCAATGGCGTTCTGCACCGCCTGTTTGAATTCGGATTTCAGCTCCAGCGTGGCAATTGGCAGGCCGTTGATAAACAGCACCAGGTCGATGCGCCATTTTTTGGCTTTCACGCCCGTTTCTGCAAAGACGCTATTTGAGGCATACGGGCTGTAGACCAGTTCCGGCACAATACGGCAGATATTCTGCTGATAGCGCGCCAGCGTTTCCGGGTTGAGATTATGTTCCGGTTTAAACTGACACAGCGAAAAACGGGCATTGCGGATTTTCAGGCCGTGACGAAGTACGCCGAGCGTACCCCAGGTGCGCGACTGGATATCGGTTGCGTTGCTGTCGGCTTTTTTAAGCTGCGCGACCAGCGCGTCGAGGAAATGGCGCTCGGTGTCGTTGGGGTAGACGCGGGAAAATTTCTCCCACTCCTGCGGTTGGGTGGTTTGTACGAAGTTTAAGGTGTCTTGTGCGTATAGTGCACGCTCTCTGTCGTAGGCGTCACCTTTGCCGACAATCCAGCCTTTTTCCACCATCTGTGCGATGATATCGTTTTGTAGGTTGACCTCTTTTGTGATGTCGTGGCTCATGCGCTGGCCTCCGTGGGTGTTTCCGCTTCGGAGATGGGGGCGGTCCAGTTGCGCAGGTCGATTTTGCCGGTGACGGCGGCGGAGATAAGGGCGGTGCGGCGTTCTTTAAGGAGTTCGATATTATCTGTACTATGCTCAATCAATTTTTTATCTAGAGAAATATATTTAGATATATAAGTTCCGATATTTACTTGCTCTTGATATGGTGGGATTGGAATATATAAATCAGTAATTCTTTCAACCGCAAGCCCCGGTTGTGCAGCAGAAACTGAATATTGGTTTAAGTTCATTATTCTTAATAATTCTCCTAACCATATTGTAACAGCTCTTTCGTTTGGGGTGACAACAACAGCATGTTCTGAAGCCCAAAACTTTCCAATTGCGTAATTTATATTTCCGCAAAGAGCACCTTGTCTACCAATAAGAACATATTCACCATTGTGTGTAAAATAAGAATAATATCCTCTTAATCCATTTCCACCATATACAGGATAGTTTCCTTCTGGTTCTATTGAATTGCTGGTTATAAAATCACCACTTTTCAAATTAGCAAACCATTTTAACTTGCATATGTGCCAGTGTTTCGGAACTTCACCCAACCACTCAACCCCAGAATCTTTCATCGGCACATCAGGATTTAGCCCTTTGGTCACTGCATGGCTAATCACGGCCTGACGTTTTTCTTTCAGTAGTTCAATAAGTTGTTGTTGTTTCTCGATTAGGTTATCGATTTTTGCGGTTTCATGATCAAGGAAAAGTGCAATCTTAGAAGATTCATCATTACGAGGTTTTGGGCATTGTATATCGCCTAAAAGTTCAAGGTTTAAACCGTCTCGTAAATCACCGCCAGCCATGTTACGTATATTCTGATAATTAGAAATGAGCCACCAAAATATATAGCGAGATTGATTCTTTTTATACAATACAATGGCCGCCATGGATTGGTTACAAGTGGTATTAATACCAAGTTGTGCAACCATACCTTTGGTTTTTCCCTGCCCAGCTAAAGCGACAACAAGTGCCCCTTTTGGTATCCACTTGGCACTACTATTTTCAAGTGCAGCGTTAGATATATATGTGGATGGCTCGACTATATAACCTTGATTTACTGCTCCAGAACTAATCCAGGGAACTGTACCATTCTCCCAATAATCAATAACATTTTTGGAGGGAGTTCCTCCTGCAAAAATATTGGATAGCCACCTCAGCTTAGTTTTTTTCCAGTTTAGTGGTAATTCATTACACCACTCCATCCCAGAATCCCTATACTCCGGATACGCCTGATATTTATTTAACCCTGCCATCAGGAATGTACCTCCTGCAACAGTTTCATAATCTCAGCGCTTACCGCATCCAGGTCCGCATCAATTTCTTCCAGCGGCCTTGGCGGCTGATAAACATAAAAATGACGATTAAACGGAATTTCATACCCCACAATCCCGATATCCCCATCTTTCGCATCGCGCTTATCGGCGTTAATCCACGCATCCGCAACATGCGGCAATACTTCTGCTTTGAAGTAACCCTCGATCAACTCGCTGGTAGATACCGCCGGATTTAACGGCACATTCTCGTTATCACGCAGGTCGCCATCCGGCTCAAACTCCACAACCTTTCCGTTGTACTCACACGCGCCATACAGCGGTTGGGCCGCCTCTTTCAGGACCTTGCTGACTACCGGCTCGGCGTCCGGGTTTTTGCGGGTAATGGCATCAATAAATTGCTTGTTCTCTTTCGCATCCAGCTTCACGCCTGCGGTTCTGAGCGCTTCTTTCAGCGTCAACTGGAACTGATTAAAGTCATTGCTAACGGTGTCTTTGCCGCCCGCCTGCATACCCATCGCCGCCTGAATACGCCGCGCTTTTTCCATTAACCCGCGCTGGGCCAGCCATAATTTGCTGTCGAGCAGATCTTTAATTTGCTTCTCTTTCAGCTCGCTAAAATCGGCTTTAAGAATGGCGCGGGCTTCACTTTCTACCGCTGTTAAGTCGCCGTAATTACCGTCCTGCCACTGGAAAGCAAAGGCGTCATATAGTTGCGCCATCGGAGCGTTAAACGGCTTCGGCGCAAAGCGCAATGTGGCAATGGCGTCATCACTTATCTGAGCCGACAGGCGCAACGGGCGCTCAACGGTGATGCGACGATAGCCAAAGTCGGTGCTGTGGAAGACTTTGCTGGCAAAAGTTTTTGCCGCCTCGGTTTTGGTTGTTGCGGG
This sequence comes from Escherichia sp. WS2035, assembly GCF_046487065.1. Lineage (NCBI taxonomy): Bacteria > Pseudomonadati > Pseudomonadota > Gammaproteobacteria > Enterobacterales > Enterobacteriaceae > Escherichia > Escherichia sp. WS2035. The sequence continues at coordinate 24,749 of NZ_JBJQKD010000008.1, read as the reverse complement.
CTGGCGTCCCCGGCTGGATTTTTGTTCGGGTGCTTTCTCCAGGCCTAACGCCGCAAGCGTAGTGGTGGCAACGGGTTCGAAATCGCCAAACGTGCGGGTGATTAAACCAATATCCTCCTCCCCGAGAATATTACGTTTTGACCCCAGCGATTTACGCATCTTGCCGCACAGGTTGCTGCCGTCGATAAGCTGGACTTTGCCTTTGCGTTCTGGCGCTTTTTTATTCGACAAAATCCACACATAGGTAGCGATACCGGTGTTGTAAAACATGTCGGTGGGCAGGGCGATGATGCCTTCCAGCAAATCCGCTTCCAGAATGTAGCGGCGGATCTCGCTTTCACCGCTTCCTGCACCGCCGGTGAATAACGGCGAACCATTAAGAATGATGCCGATCCGCCCGCCACCGCTTTTGGCATCGCGCATTTTGCTGATCAGGTGCAGCAGAAACAGCAACGAGCCGTCGGAGACGCGGGGTAGGCCGGGGCCAAAGCGACCATCAGCACCTTTGAGTTTGTGCTCGTCGTTGATGTCGGTTTCTATCTTTTTCCAGTCCACGCCGAAAGGTGGATTAGAAAGCATGTAATCGAATTTTTCTGCGGGGAGCTGATCGTTGGACAGGGTGTTCCCGAGTTTGATAAGGCTGACATCCTGGCCCTTAATCAGCATGTCGGCTTTGCAGATGGCGTAGGATTCCGGGTTTAACTCCTGACCAAACGCGCGCATCACGGCATTGGGGTTTTGTTGGTGGACGAACTCCATGCCGGAGGAGAGAAAGCCGCCGGTTCCCGCTGTTGGGTCGTAAATGGTGCGGATGATGCCGTCTTTATTGAGCGCGTCATCATCATCGAAAAACACCAGCGAGGTGGTCAGATTGACGATATCACGCGGGGTAAAGTGCTCCCCGGCGGTTTCGTTAGAACTCTCGGCAAAACGTCGGATCAGCTCCTCAAATACCAGCCCCATATCGTGGTTGGTAACGTGCTCTGGGTATAAATCTGCTTTAGCGAATATTTGCACCACTTTGAACAGCAAGTTCGCATCAGCCAGTTGCCCGACAAACTCGCTGAACTTGAAGTGTTCGAAAATTTCGCGGGCATCCGAAGAGAACGACTGGATGTAGTTTTCCAGGTTGTCCTGTATGCCATTTTGCCCCATTTTGCTGAGATCCATCGCTGAGGCATTGAAGAACGTGAGGCCATTAGTCGCCCGCAGGATCATTTTCTCCTGGGCTTCCTCCGGCAGTTTCATGGCTTTTACTTTTTTCGCCTCGGTAATCACCGCGTCTTTCGTTGTTTCGAGTACGCATTCCAGACGACGCAAAAGGGTAAAAGGAAGAATAATTCGTCCATATTGTGATTGTTTAAAATCGCCGCGTAACAGGTCGGCGACAGACCACAGGAAGGCAGCGATCTGACTGAAATTAGTTGATGACATAAAAAGCATTCCTTGCCCTGAAAAAGAGGGAGATATTCAATGTGAAGTGAATGCTTTGTTATATCAAACTATCGTTGTGATGATCAAAAACATGATCATTTTCAATGCGTTATAAATATACATTGGAAGTGTTAATTGTTCTAATGAATGCGTTCTGAGGTGTTTCTTAATATATTTTGATTTATCCTGGAATGGTATTTTTGCAGAAACAAAGACGCTAACTTTTATTTTTTATTCGCAGCATAATGACGTCGTTTGCCAGCACAATTTGACAGGAGTCATTCATGAAAGCCACCGAAGCCCGATTACTCGATTTTCTAAAACGCTCTCAGCAATTCGTTATTCCCATTTATCAGCGTACTTATTCATGGTCAGAGGAACAGTGCCGCCAGCTCTGGGACGATGTAATACGTGCCGGGCAGCGTGATGATATCCCGGCGCATTTTATCGGCTCGGTGGTGTATATCGAACAGGGCCTATATCAGGTTTCGGGGATCTCTCCCTTACTGGTGATTGACGGTCAGCAACGCCTGACAACGGCGATGTTATTGCTGGAAGCGTTGTCCAGACACCTTGACGATGACGAGGTGATGGATGGTTTCTCCGCCATGAAATTACGAAACTATTATCTGCTCAATCCGTATGAATCGGGCGAGCGTGGTTTTAAGTTACTGCTTACGCAAACGGACAGAGAGAGCCTGCTGGCATTGATTAGACAAAAACCGCTGGCAGAAAATTGCTCTCTACGCGTGAAAGAGAATTTTGAGTTTTTCCATGAGCAAATAGGCAAACTCCACGGCAATTTCACCGCGTTATGTCAGGGCCTTTCCAAACTGCTGATTGTGGATGTCGCCTTGAATCGCGGTCAGGATAATCCGCAACTAATCTTTGAAAGCATGAACTCAACAGGAAAAGCGCTGAGTCAGGCGGATCTGGTTCGCAACTATGTTCTGATGGGGCTGGAGCCAGAACATCAAAGCCAACTGTACGATGATTACTGGCGGCCCATGGAGCTGGCATTTGGTCAGAAGGGATACACTGACTATTTCGACAGTTTTATGCGTAATTACCTGACGGTAAAAACAGGTGAGATTCCGCGAATTGGTGATGTCTATGAAGCCTTTAAACGCTATGCGCGAAAACCAGGAGTGATGGATAGCGGGATGGAGGCGCTGGTTGCGGATATTCGTACCTATGCGGATTATTTTTGTGCGATGGCGCTGGATAGCGAAAAAGACAAAATATTAAAGATGGCGTTTCAGGATCTACGTGAGCTGAAAGTCGATGCCGCCTGGCCGTTCCTGTTGGTGCTTTATCACGACTATAAACAAGGAATTCTTTCTGCCGCGGATTTTTTAAGTGCCACGCGTTTAATTGAGTCGTATATCTTCCGGCGCGCAGTCTGTGCCATTCCCACCAACTCATTTACTAAAACTTTCGCCACGTTTTACAAAGTGCTGGATAAAGAGCGTTATCTGGAGAGCATTGCGGCGCATTTGCTGGAACTGCCTTCCTACCGTCGTTTCCCGGATGATGATGAATTTCAACGTGAACTGAAAACTCGCGATCTCTACAACTTCCGTAATCGCAGCTATTGGCTACGCAGATTTGAAAACCACGATCGTAAAGAACGGGTCTATGTTGACACTTATACGATTGAACATATCATGCCGCAGAACCCTAATTTATCGGCGAAGTGGCGCGATGACCTTGGTCCGGAATGGAAGCGTATCCATAAAAAGTGGCTCCATACGTTGGGTAATTTAACGTTAACTGGCTATAACTCAAGCTACAGCGACCGTCCATTTGCGAAGAAGCGAGATATAAAAGGTGGCTTTAAGGAAAGTCCATTACGCCTGAACACGGGGTTAGGGCAATGTGAAATATGGGATCGTGCAGCGATACAAAAGAGAGCGGAACGTCTGGCCGAGCTGGCAATAGACGTCTGGGCGATCCCCAAACTTTCGGAAGACGTGTTGGCTCGTTATCGCACCGTCGTTGAACGAGGAACGGGATATGTCCTTACTGATTTCCCGCAACTTGAAGAAGGTACGCACATCCGCGTACTTTTTGACAGCCTTTCTGATGCCGTTATGACGCTGGACGCTGGGGTTACGCGAGAAATATTGAAGCTCTATGTTGCCTTCAAAGCGGAGACGAATTTTGTTGATGTGGTGCCGCAAAAAAGTCGCTTACGTTTATCACTAAATATGCCATTCTATGAACTGGTTGACCCAAAATGTATGGCTAAAGATGTCACAGATATAGGCCGTTGGGGCAATGGCGATGTTGAAGTAGGTTTCAGCGATCTTTCTGAGCTTCCTTATGTGATGGGATTAATTCGTCAGGCATTTGAAAAGCAGATGGATAACGCGATGGCTTAATATGGAATAATATCCTCTTTACCATGCAATCAAGGATCCTCTAATGACAACCAAACTACTGGACCTGAGCTGGAATGCAAATGCCATCCCGGCGATGCAAATTGTCGGTACGCGCGCAGCCTTGTTTACCTTCAAAACGCATATGGCAGGGTTTGTCTGGGATGCCGCGCAACTGGAAAATAACCCCTATACCTTTGTTGAAGTTAAAACGTTGCTTGATGGTGTCACTGTTGGCGGGCATAAGGTCAGTGATACTGAGCAGGTGTTGAACCTGGCAGATAGCGCAAAAAAACTGATTGAACTTGTGCAATTCGGGCGTTTCGACCTTGATAAGAAAACGTTCACGTTACTTAACGGCATTATTGCGCGTAATGAGGCGCTGGAGTGGGGCGTTTTTCGCGGCGAAGGTGAAGAGTTACATTACAATGCGCGCGTTCATCTCGGTGAACTGGGCACTCATTTTCCACCAGCCACTGAAGCAGGTGCACCTGAACTGAATCGAATATTCGCCGCAGGTGTGGCACAAATAAAAGAGATGCCACCGTTCGAAGGGGCGCTGGCAATGTTTTTATTTGGTGCTTATTTTCAGTTTTTCTTTGATGGCAACAAGCGTACCAGTCGCCATATGATGAACGGCTGGTTAATGCGCCACGGTTACAATCCCATTAGTGTACCCGCAGCTCGTGCGCTGGAGTTCAACAGCAAAATGGTGCGCTTTTATCACAGCAAAGATGCCAGTGAAATGATGGCATTTTTGGTGGATTGCTATCAGGTTTGAATAAGTGCTGGATGGTGTCCCAATGCTGCCATCCAGCCCCTTCATATCAACTTCCCTATCTTTTCCTAAAACGTGATGCTATTTCCAACATTCGAATCATCAGTGCACGAAAAGCAGATCGTAAAGAGAGGAGCCGCTATGAGCATGGTTAAACATAAACGAGGGACACCCTCTACACTCGATGTGCAGCATGAGGCCGAACTGAAGGCGCTGGCGAACAAATCCGACGAGGATATTGATTACAGCGACATCCCACCTTCCAGCGATGAGCAATGGTCTAACGCAGAACGCGGTAAGTTTTATCGGCCATTGAAAACTCAGGCTTCGGTGCGTATTGATGCTGATGTGATGGAATGGCTGAAGCGACCAGGTAAAGGTTATCAAACTCGCCTGAACGCAATTTTACGTGAAGCGATGCTGCGCGATCAGAACAAAAAATAATTCAGGCCGCCACATGGCGGCCATCATCCAAAATTACTTCCTCAACCCCGCAAACGCTGCCCGAATCTCATCTTCCGGCAACTGAATCCCGATAAACACCATCGTACTATGCGGTTTTTCATCGCCCCACGGGCGGTCCCAGTCGGCGCTGTAGAGGCGTTGGACGCCCTGGAACAGCAGGCGGTTAGGTTCGCCGTCAATCCATAGCATCCCTTTGTAACGCAGTAGTTTATCCGCCGACTCCAGCAGCAGGTTTTCCATCACGCGGGAAACTTCGCTGATATCTACCGGGTAATCCAGTTCCACCACAATCGACGAAATATCGTTTTGTTTATCCGCGATAAAATGGAAACGCGGTTTGGTGCTGACGACGTTTTCTTCCAGCATAAAACCGTTGGTGTTGAACAGCAGGCCCAGGTCGATGTCGCCGTGGGTGACGGTGTAGACCGGTGCACGGGCGTTGATGCGCGCCAGGCGTTCACGCAGTTTTTCTGCTTCGCCTGCGACGTCGGTTTTCGTCAGCAGAATACGGTCGGCGTAGCCAACCTGTGACTGGGCGATGGTGAACTGGTTCATCTGCTCATCGGCATGTACCGCATCCACCAGCGCAATCACGCCGTCCAGCAGGTAACGCTGGCATAAAATCTCATGGGAGAAAAAGGTCTGAATAATCGGGCCGGGATCGGCCATGCCGGTGCATTCAATCACCAGACGGTCGAACTGAATATTGCCCTTGTCGAGATTATCCAGCAGGTCGAGTAGGGCGTCTTCCAGCTCGTTGGAGCGCGAACAGCAGATGCAGCCGTTGGTCAGCGTTTTGATCTGCGTGGCGCGATCGCCAATCAATTGATCATCAACGGAGACTTCGCCGAATTCGTTTTCAATCACGGCAATCTTGTAGCCGTGTTGTTCGTTAAGAATATGGCGCAGCAGGGTGGTTTTTCCTGCGCCTAAAAAACCGGTGAGTAGGGTAACTGCAATCGGGTTCATGCTCTCTCCATTAACAACAGCGCATACCGCCTTTACCATCGCCGCCGTAGCGCGCGTTCTGGCGTTCGCGGAAGAATTCTTCATAGCTCATGTACGGCTTGTCGGGATGGTTGGTCTTCATATGCTCGACGTAGTTGTCGTAGTCTGGAATGCCAATCAACATCTTCGCCGCCTGGCCGAGATATTTTTTTGCCTGTCCTAAGTTACCAAACATTTTGCCTTCCAGATATGCGTAAAGCCCGGAAGGTCCGGGCTGGGGATTTGCCGGATGCGGCGTAAACGCCTTATCCGGCCTACGATAGACATTTTGTAAGCCGGATAAGGCAACCGGTTAGTGGTGCGAAGAGATCTTCACGCCGCCTTCCGGGATTGGAACGTACGGTGTTTCTTTGTCAGTACGTTTGTCGCTGTTACGCACCTTCAGCCAGGTTTTGAAACCGTAGAAGATGATGCTGTACACCACAATCAGGAACAGAATACTCAGGCCTGCGTTGGTGTAGTTGTTCACAACGATGTGGTTCATGTTGGCAATCTGCTGCGCCGTCAGGTCAGTACCGTTAGCAATCTTCTCTTTGTACTGGCTTGCCATGTAGAAGAAGCCTTCCATCTGCGGGTTGGTGCTGAACAGTTTCAGGCCCAGCGCCCAGGTGGTGCAGATAAGCAGCCATACAGCCGGAACAACAGTTACCCAGATGTATTGGGTGCGCTTCATCTTAATCAGCACAACGGTGCCCAGTACCAGCGCTACGGCTGCCAGCATCTGGTTGGAGATACCGAACAGCGGCCACAGGCTCTTAACGCCGCCCAGCGGATCGACCACGCCCTGATACAGCAGGTAGCCCCACAGACCCACACAGCCCGCAGTACCGATGATACCGGCAACCAGAGAGTCGGTTTTTTTCAGGAACGGGATGAAGTTACCCAGCAGGTCTTGCAGCATAAAGCGGCCAGAACGGGTACCCGCATCCAGCGCGGTCAGGATGAACAGGGCTTCGAACAGAATACCGAAGTGATACCAGAAGCCCATGTCAGCCATCGGCAGCACTTTGTGGAACACGTGAGCGATACCTACCGCCAGCGTTGGTGCACCACCTGCACGGTTCAGGACAGAAGGCTCACCAATGTCTTTCGCGGTTTGCAGGATCTGCTCTGGCGAAATCACGAAGCCCCAGGAGCTGACGGTCGCTGCCGCGTGTGCGGTAACGTCTTTCAGCTGTGCCATGATGATCGGCGCGTTCTCGCCACCCATTTCATGCAGGTTAGGCATGGTGATGCCGAGGCCAGCAGGCGGGGTGTTCATCGCGAAGTAAAGACCCGGTTCGATGATGGACGCAGCAACCAGCGCCATAATCGCCACGAAGGACTCCATCAGCATTGCGCCGTAGCCGATGAAACGCGCGTCGGTTTCGTTAGCCAGCAGTTTCGGCGTCGTACCGGAAGAGATCAGCGCGTGGAAGCCGGATACCGCACCACAGGCGATGGTGATGAACAGGAACGGGAACAGAGCGCCTTTCCACAGCGGGCCAGTACCGTCAATGTACTGGGTCATCGCAGGCATTTTCAGTTCCGGGTTCAGCACCACGATACCCAGCGCCAGGCCGACGATAACGCCGATTTTCAGGAAGGTTGCCAGATAGTCGCGCGGTGCGAGGATCAGCCACACTGGCAGCAGTGCGGAAATAAACGCATAGCCAATCAGCGCGAAAGTAATGGTGGTGTCTTTAAAGGTCAGTGCCGGACCCCAGTACGGATCGTGAGCAATCACGCCACCGAAGTAGATAGAGGCAACCAGCAGCACGATACCAATGACAGAGACTTCACCCACACGCCCCGGACGAATAAAGCGCATGTAGATACCCATAAACAGCGCAATCGGTACGGTTGAGCAAACGGTGAAGACACCCCACGGACTTTCGGCCAGGGCTTTAACCACAATCAGCGCCAGAACGGCGAGGATGATGATCATGATTAAGAAACAGCCAAACAGCGCGATAGTCCCCGGTACTGGCCCCATCTCTTCTTTGATCATCTCACCGAGAGATGCACCGTTACGGCGAGAGGAGATAAACAGCACCATAAAGTCCTGTACCGCACCGGCCAGCACTACCCCCGCCAGCAGCCACAGTGTGCCAGGCAGGTAACCCATCTGCGCGGCGAGAACCGGACCCACCAGCGGACCGGCACCGGCGATAGCGGCGAAGTGGTGACCAAACAACACGTAACGGTTGGTCGGAACGTAGTTCAGACCGTCGTTGTTAATAACCGCAGGCGTCGCGCGCGTGGGGTCGAGTTTCATCACCTTCTGGGCGATGTACAGACTGTAGTAGCGATAAGCCACCAGATACACCGACACAGAGGCGACCACGATCCACAGGGCGCTGACGTGCTCCCCCCGACGTAATGCAACTACCGCGAGGCAGAATGCACCGATGATTCCGAGAATCACCCAGGGTATGTGCTTGAATATCTTTTTAGTATCCATAGTAAAACCTGGCATGTATTGATTAATAGTTGGCCGAAGCCGTTCTAGGTTTGCGTTGCGTTTGAGGAGGTAAATTGACCGCTATCCTGCAGTGATGTTGCCAGAGTTACGCGCGCGTAAAGTAAGGTAAATAACTGAGTGGTTATTTTAGGGATGTAAGCGGTCAGGAATGGCGGTGAGTGGCAAAGGCGTCGTTTAAGTGACCATAAATATGTGATTTATATCACATATTTATATTGCGAATAATTTATGTAAATAATGGCTTTTTAAATTCAGGGGGTGAATAAAATTACTCGGCGTCATCTCCGCGGGATATTCATAAAGTTTTTCCTTTCCTGGCCGAAAATCTTGCATCGGTCCACAGGAAAGAGAAACCATGTTAAAACGTATCAAAATTGTGACCAGCCTACTGCTGGTTTTGGCCGTTTTTGGCCTTTTACAACTGACGTCAGGCGGTCTGTTCTTTAATGCCTTAAAGAACGACAAAGAAAATTTCACTGTTTTACAAACCATTCGCCAGCAGCAATCCACGCTGAATGGCAGCTGGGTCGCGTTGTTGCAGACGCGTAACACCCTCAACCGCGCGGGTATCCGCTACATGATGGATCAGAACAATATTGGTAGCGGTTCAACCGTTGCTGAGCTGATGCAGAGTGCCAGTATTTCGCTGAAACAGGCGGAAAAAAACTGGGCGGATTACGAAGCGTTGCCGCGTGACCCGCGTCAGAGCACCGCCGCAGCGGCAGAGATCAAACGTAATTACGATATTTATCACAATGCGCTGGCGGAGCTGATACAACTGTTAGGTGCAGGCAAAATCAACGAGTTCTTTGATCAGCCGACCCAGGGATATCAGGACGGTTTCGAGAAGCAGTATGTGGCTTACATGGAGCAAAACGATCGGCTCTATGATATCGCCGTCAGCGATAACAATGCCTCCTACAGCCAGGCGATGTGGATTCTGGTAGGCGTGATGATCGTCGTACTGGCGGTCATCTTCGCCGTCTGGTTCGGTATTAAAGCCTCGTTGGTCGCGCCAATGAATCGCCTGATTGACAGCATTCGTCATATTGCAGGCGGCGATCTGGTGAAACCGATTGAGGTGGATGGCTCTAATGAGATGGGGCAACTGGCAGAGAGTTTGCGCCATATGCAGGGAGAGCTGATGCGTACCGTCGGTGATGTGCGCAACGGGGCCAATGCCATTTATAGCGGTGCCAGCGAAATCGCCACCGGCAATAACGATCTCTCTTCGCGCACCGAGCAACAGGCCGCTTCGCTGGAAGAGACGGCAGCCAGCATGGAGCAACTGACCGCAACGGTGAAACAGAACGCCGAAAATGCGCGCCAGGCCAGCCATCTGGCGTTAAGTGCTTCCGAAACGGCGCAACGCGGCGGCAAAGTGGTGGATAACGTGGTGCAGACTATGCGCGATATCTCCACCAGTTCGCAGAAAATCGCCGATATTATCAGCGTAATTGACGGCATTGCCTTCCAGACCAATATTCTGGCTTTGAACGCGGCGGTTGAGGCTGCGCGTGCGGGTGAGCAAGGACGCGGTTTTGCGGTGGTCGCGGGAGAAGTGCGTAATCTGGCCCAGCGTAGCGCTCAGGCGGCTCGTGAAATTAAAAGCCTGATTGAAGACTCGGTGGGGAAAGTGGATGTTGGCTCTACGCTGGTCGAAAGCGCCGGGGAAACAATGGCGGAGATTGTCAGTGCCGTGACCCGCGTGACGGACATTATGGGCGAAATTGCTTCTGCTTCTGATGAGCAGAGCCGTGGTATCGATCAGGTTGGCTTAGCGGTTGCTGAGATGGACCGGGTAACTCAACAGAACGCCGCGCTGGTGGAAGAATCTGCCGCCGCCGCCGCCGCGCTGGAAGAGCAGGCCAGTCGCCTGACCGAAGCAGTGGCAGTGTTCCGGATTCAGCAACAGCAGCAACAGCAGCGTGAAGCATCGGCTGTGGTAAATACCGTGACGCCAGCTACGCCGCGCAAAATGGCCGTGGCAGATAGCGAGGAGAACTGGGAAACGTTTTAACGTAATGATGCCGGATGAGTATTTCATCCGGCGTTTTTATTATTAAACCAGGAACAGTGAAATCGCCGGGATATATGTCACCAGCATTAGCATTAACAGTAGAGCCGCCAGTAGGGGCAGGGATTGTTTAAAGAAATTTCCCACCGAAACTTGCGTGATATTACATACCAGCAGCATCACGGTACCTACCGGTGGCGTGAATGCGCCAATCGACAGGTTGAAGATCATGATGATGCCAAAATGCACCGGATCGATGCCAAAGTGTTCGACCACCGGTTTTAATAGTGGTACCAGGATCAGCAAAATGGCGTTTCCTTCCAGAAACATCCCCAGCGTCAGTAGCAATATGTTGATAATCAACAGGAACATGTATTTGTTTTCGGTCAGCGAAGTCACAAAATTCGCCACTGCGACACCAGCATGTTCCATTGAGAAAATCCATCCCAATGCGGCGCTGGCCATGATTACCAGCATCACCGATGCGGTTGCGCGTGCCGTTTCGCCCAATGCTTTGACGACATGAGAAATCCGCATTTCACGATAGATAAAAAAGCCAATCGCCAGCACGATTAGCACCGCTACTGCACCTGCTTCTGTTGGGGTGAAAATGTTAGCGCGAATACCACCCACCACAGCAAAAATGAGGAACAGCGCAGGCCAGGCCTGTCCCAGCGAGAACACCACCTCTTTGCCCGTAGGCCAGCTTTCACGCGAGGGTTTAGCGTTAGTTTTGCGGGCGACAAGGTAGACGGTAAACATCAGTACGACTGCGCATAGCAAACCAGGTACCAGTCCGGCGATAAACATTTTTCCGATAGAGACGTCGGCAACCAGACCGTAAATAATCAGAGCTATTCCAGGCGGTATGATCGGGGTGACTAACGAGCCACCAGCGGTAATGGCGGCGGCAAACGCGCGATTGTAGCCTTTACGCTCCATCTCCGGCACCATCATGCGCGACAGCATCGCCGCGTCAGCAAGGTTAGAGGCGCTGACGCCGCCCATCATGGTGCTGACGAGAATGTTTGCCACGCCCAGTCCGCCGCGCATTTTCCCCACCAGAACGTTGGCAATGTGCAGGATGCGTTCGGCAATGCCGGTGTAGCTCATTAGTGTGCCTAGCAAGATAAAAAACGGAATTGCCAGCAATGATGGGCTTTGCGTTGGCGCGATTAGTCTTTGCACGGCAATTTCAATCGGTACGCTGGAGAAGAATAAAAAGTAAGCGATGATACCAATAAACATCGCCAGATAGACCCGAATGTTGAGAAACAAACAGACGATCATTAGCGGAATAATCAATAACCAACTCATTGCATTTTGTCTCCGCTATCGGATTGTTTTGTATCGTTTATTAACCAGTAGAGGGTATAAATAGCCGTTGCCAGTGCGCCGACAGGGACCGCCAGATCGATCCAGAACCATGAAACCTTCAGAATTTGTGTCACTTTAAACTGCGCCATTTCGGCTAGTCGGTAGCCCAGCCAGGCCATATAAAGCAGCAGTGCGATGGAGAGAACGGCGACCAGTACTGCAATAACACGCCTGAGTTTGCCTGGAAGCATCTCCATCAGGAAGGGAATGGTCAGGTGCGCCCTGTCACGTTCCGCCACCACTCCACCTAACATCACCACCCAAATCATCAGCATTCCCGACATTTCTTCTGTCCATTGAAGCGGTTGGCCGATGAAATAACGCATAAATACCGCTCCAATTGTCACCACAACCAGAACGAATAGCGCAAAGGCAGCACTAAATTCTGCCACTTTGCCAAAAAGACGCATGAAACCTCCTGTTAGTGCGTGTCCTGCCTAAGAGAGATGAGGCAGGACGCTGAGCATTAATGCTTATTGCAGTTGCTGTTGAATGGTTTCGTACAGACCTGGTGTCCATTCCGGGAATTGAGAGTAAACTTCGCGTGCTTTCTTCTGGAATGGTCCAGTATCGGGATAGATCACTTCGACGCCGGCTGCCTGCATGGTTTTCAACATTTCGGCATCACGCTCAAGAGTGAGTTTCTGGCTATAGACACCCGCTTCATAGCCGGTCTGGTGGATCATCTCCAGTTGTTCTGGTGAAAGGGGGCCAAAGAAGGCTTCACCACCTATCCACACTGAGGTATTTGTCAGGTAGTTAACCATTGTCAGATATCTTGCCTGCTCATACAGTTTTTGCCCTTGCAGCACTGAAATTGGGTTTTCTACGCCGTCGATAACGCCCTGGGTTAATGCGGGATAAACTTCGCCTAATGGCATGGGAGTTGGTGTTGCCCCCATCGCCTGAATGGCTTTTATTTGCATGACGTTATTAGGAACGCGAATTTTTAAACCTGCGAGATCGTCAACGGTGCGAATGGGTTTTTTCGAAATAATCTGTCGAGTGCCATAGAGATAATTATTCATTACCACATGAATTCCCTTTTTCTTCAGACTTTCATTTTTTTGTTTAAACCAGTCGCTTTCATATATTTTGAACAGTTTTTGCGGATCGTCAGTCAGATACGGTCCAAACAAAATCCCCAAATCGGGTTCATAATCGGCAAGAAAAGCCACATCACTCAAGGTTATGACATTCATGCCCATCATGGCTTGCTCGGTGACATCCTGTTTTGATCCCAATTGGGAGCTGGGATAGAGCGCAAGTGTTATTTCGCCATTACTTTTTTTATTTAATAGGTCTGCCCAGTAACGCATGACCACATCCAGGGGTTCTCCAGGGTTATTTTCATAGGCAACTTTTATTGAAATAGGTTTTGCCTGGATTATTGACGGTAAAAAAAGGGTACTGACAGTAATTAGCATCGCTATTATTTTGCTCATCTTTACTTACTCCATGCTAAGGAAATAAAACTCCAACATTGTTGTCGGGAGTGAAACCTTATGAAAAAGCAGTCATTACTGAAAAGTAGTCAGCGAATAGCAGAATGGCTGCAGATGTATCATAAATTCGTGCACCGGGTAATACTTTGCTGCTTTTAATCGGTTTTTAATGCATTTTTTGATTGTATATCTTAAAGTTATGTAATGCATGACGTTACAAGGAACACCCTCTGATGAGTTTAGTTACCGCTGATAAGATCTCTTATTCTGTTGATGATTTATTAAAAATAAAATCATTAATTTGGCTGCGGCCATTTTAAATTGTCAATACAGATAAAAACTAAGTGTTGACGCAGAATGGTGGTATCCATTAAATTTATTTAGTGCTGATTTAATACATTTGCTGAACGTATGATTCATGCTGATATTAAAAGAAAGCCGTCATTCACTAAATAACTTGTTCGGCAAGGAAATCAGAGAGTAACGGATGATTCGTTACAACGGGGAAAGGTAGTAAATATTCACATGGTGAATTTGTTATCAACTTGAAAACTCATTTTACTGGGTTCCTTCTGATCATGTGAGTGAACGCAGTGATTAATGATTAACGTTAAGTGCTAACCAGAGCGCTTTTTATGAAATTAAATTAATAATATCCATTATTTATGAATGAGGAAGCCTGTTTATTATATGGAAATACTTTTAACAATTTTAATTCTTACGTTGGTAGTATCATTAACCAGCGTGCTTACACGTCTGTCTCCTGTCCAGATACCACTTCCTTTAATCCAGATTGCCGCTGGCGCAGTACTGGCCCAGCCTATATTTGGTCTGCATGTGGAATTCAATCCTGAACTTTTTCTCTTATTGTTTATACCACCCCTGTTGTTTGCTGAAAGTTCAAAAATACAACCTAAAGAATTGATCAAGCACAGCCGGGAAATTATCAGCCTGGCACTTGTGTTGGTACTAATCACTATTTTTGGTGTCGGCTATGTGATTCATTTACTCTTACCGAATGTGCCGCTCATCGCTGCTTTCGCATTAGCCGCCGTGTTGTCGCCTACCGATGCCGTGGCGTTGCTGGGGATTGTCGGGAAAGGGCGTATCAGCAAAAACATCCAGGAAGTGCTCGAAGGCGAAGCGTTGATGAATGATGCTTCCGGCCTGGTGGCGTTGAAATTTGCTGTTGCAGTGACGATGGGAACGATGGAATTCAGCGTTCATGGCGCAACCATTGCGTTTTTTGTCGTTGCGTTGGGCGGTATTGCCGTGGGGATCGCTGTTACCTGGTTATATGGTAAAGGGCTGCTGTTGATCAGCCGATATGCTCACGATGAACCTTCCATTCAGATTGTATTGATGCTTCTGTTGCCGTTTATTGTTTATCTGGTTGCGGAACATTTTGGCTTATCGGGCATTCTTGCCGCTGTCGCCGCGGGGTTAACAACCAGTCGCATTGGCGTAGTCCACCACGCGCCTATTCGCCTGAGAATTAAAGCTAAAAGTAGCTGGTCGATGCTTGAATATGTCTTTAACGGCATGGTGTTTCTGATTTTAGGCTTAGAACTGCCGGGCATTATTTCGGAATCACTGATCCGTGCAGAAAACGATCCACTGGTGGACACCGGATCGCTGCTCCTTGATGTCATTTGGATCTACCTGGCGTTAATGGTTGTGCGCCTGGGCTGGCTTTGGCTGATGCGTCTGTATAGCCGTAAACGACCCGGCAAACATCCGATGCTGTTTGCTGGATATAAAACGCGTCATATGCTGCTGGCGACCTTTGCGGGGGTGCGCGGAGCTATCACGCTTGCGGGGGTGCTTTCTATCCCGTTATTGCTGCCGGATGGCACACCTTTTCCCGGGCGTTACTTGCTGGTATTTCTCGCTACAGGTGTGATCCTCTTTTCGCTGGTTTGCGGCATTATTATTCTGCCGTTATTACTAGGGAAAAATGTGGGGATTTTCAGCGATAACCGACAAAAAGAAGAGGAAGCTGCCGATCTGTTTATGGCTAAAATGGCCATACTGAGTGTGCAAAAGACCGAGCAACGTTTGCTGCGCGCCAGAACAGAAAACCTCGATAACGAGTTGATTATGGAAACGGGGGCCAGAGTTATCGGTTATATGCGACATAGTGAAGAGGATATGTCGCCTAATGATAATTCCCTGCATATGCAGCGTGCGAAGCTGGAAAGAACATTTAATCTGGCGGCGTTAAATGCCAAACGCGCGGCTATTTACCAGATGCGCGCAAGGCAAGAAGTCAGTGATGAAACACTGGCAAAAATAGTCAGTGAATTAGATGTGCTGGAAACGTTAATCATGGATAGCCGATAATTTTATCGCTGCCAGTAATAGGGAATTAAATGATGGCTGAGAGTAATACTTTCAGCATCGTTTATTCCCTATGTATTTCCTTATGGGCAGAACAATCGCCTGGATTAATACTGCATTAATACAACATAGTGATATAAACCAAGAATCAATGTTTTTAATCTGTACTTAATTTATCGGTGATGTTGCCTGATGGAACGAATCATTGATTGTTTGGCGGTATCCAGATGGTTTCGCAACGCCGTTATTGCATCTAAATCGCTACGGCAAATCAGGGCGCTGAGAATGGTCATATGTTCATCAACAGCAATGATATTGCGCTGTTTGAGATCGCTTTCATCCCATTGATAGTGAAAATGAAAGATCACCGATATAATTTCAAGTGATTGATTAAAAAAGATGTTGTCAGCAGCGGATAACAGCATGGCATGAAAATCACGGTCTAATTGAGAAAACATTCGAAAGTTGCTGCCAATGCTGTCGCGCAGCGTCCGGTGGCGTTCGAGCATGGTTTTTGCTTGCAGCCAGCGAGGGTCATCATCGGGAAGGTTGAGAAAGTGTTGCAGGGAATGTGTTTCGAGCATTTCGCGTAGCTCAAACAGCTGCTCGGCGTAGGATTGATCGAACTGCTTCATGCTCCATTGGCCGCGCTTTTCGCTTTGAATAAGATTATAACGACCGAATTTCAAAAGATATTCTCGTACCACTACCGGACTGACGCTTGCCGCTCGCGCCAGCTGAAGTTCGGAAAAGCTTTCTCCGGCGCGTAACTGGCGCAGGTTAATCATGGTGAAAAATGCCTGCTCGAAAAGACGGTTTTGCTCTTTCAGCGAGGCCGTGATGCAATCAAATCCATCGTTCTGTTCGGGTTTGCGGGCGATAACATAATTTTTCCCCACCAGGGTGAGCACGCCACATGCGCTTAAATGCTGGAGTATGTGGCGTACCGTAGTGCGACTGATGTTATACATTTCTGCCAGTCCGCTTTGTGAAGGCAGCGGAGAAGGAATATTGCCCCTCGCCATATCTTCAATCACCTGATTTATGACGCTATGACGTAAATTCTGCGAACGACTCATTCTTCCCTCCAGTCCGGCATTAAAAGCCGATTTAAAACATTTTTATGCGCGATCATCCGCATATTTTATGGGTAAATTCAGGCGCTCTTATAAATTCGACGATATCTGAAAGTCATAAAATAAAAGGAGCGGTGAATCATGTCCACAATGAAAGTATTAATTTGTCAGGAAATAAAGAATTTAGTATGGGAAGTCCGGGAAAGACCGGTGCCAGGCGATAATGAAGTATTAATTAAAATTAAAACTGTCGGGATTTGCGGTACAGATATTCATGCCTGGGCGGGTAATCAGCCATTTTTTAGTTATCCACGCGTTTTAGGCCATGAAATATGTGGGGAGATTATTGAATCAGGAAAAAACATTCACAATTTTAATATCGGACAGCAAGTTGCGGTAATTCCGTATATTTCTTGTCAGCAATGCCCGGCGTGTAAAAGCGGTCGTACCAATTGCTGTGAAAAAATTTCAGTCATTGGCGTGCATCAGGATGGCGGTTTTAGTGAGTATTTGAGCGTGCCGGTGGCGAACATTTTGCCCGCAGACGGTATTGACCCGCAGGCGGCAGCATTGATTGAACCTTTCGCTATTAGCGCTCATGCGGTGCGTCGCGCAGCCATTGCTCCCGGCGAGCAGGTGCTGGTGGTCGGGGCGGGGCCAATCGGTCTGGGCGCGGCGGCAATCGCTAAAGCCGATGGCGCGCAGGTGGTGGTGGCGGATACCAGTCCGGCGCGCCGTGAACATGTGGCAACGCGTCTGGAATTACCTGTTCTGGACCCGTCAGCCGAAGATTTTGACGCGCAGCTGCGGGCGCAGTTTGGTGGTTCGCTGGCGCAGAAAGTGATCGACGCGACAGGTAATCAACATGCGATGAATAACACCGTAAATCTGATTCGTCACGGTGGCACGGTGGTATTTGTCGGCCTGTTTAAAGGTGAGTTGCAGTTCTCCGATCCGGAATTCCATAAAAAAGAAACGACGATGATGGGCAGCCGCAACGCCACGCCGGAAGATTTCGCTAAAGTCGGTCTATTGATGGCGGAAGGGAAAATCACTGCCGACATGATGTTAACCCACCGCTATCCGTTCGCCACACTGGCAGAAACCTACGAGCGCGATGTGATTAACAATCGTGAGTTGATTAAGGGCGTAATTACTTTCTGATAAGGCGAGATTATTCAAGTTGCCATGTAGCGTCCAGGGAAGTGTTGGGCGCTGTTTTTTTGTTTCTTAATAATGTGTTGTAAGCCGGAGAAGGCGTGTAGGTCGCACCTTATGCGACCTACACATCAGTCAGGAATTACCCTTCACGTTCTACCACTTTAATTTCCACCATGCCGATCCCGAGCTTACGCGGTGAGTGTCCGAGGATATTCCCTTCGTTGGTTGAGACAGGTTCCGGCGGCACAATTACCAGTGTGTCGGCATCGGTTGGGTTATCGAAATGCAGTGTGGTGGTGGTCACTTCATTGCCCAGCACAAGGGTTTGTTCTTCATTGCCTATGCGTACCGGAATAGGACGGCTGGCGTTATTGCCGTATGCTTTGGCGGTAATCACAAGGTCAAATTTCTTCGGCAGCGGATGCTTGTACTCGATTTTTACTTCAGCGCCCAGCTGTGCGTTGGACCAGCGGCCCCACGACTCTGGACGAGAAATCCCGCTAAACTGTTTCACCTCTTCTGGCGCACCAGCGACGTTAAAGATGAAACTGTCGGCTTTGTAGCGAATATCGTTATCAACAATCTTTAGCGTATCGACATTGCCTTTGTAACGCGCCATGTCGATGACCGTATCTTTAAATGCCGTTTTGCCCTTCCATATTGCTTTGTCAACATGCTGAACAATTTGCTGACCGCCAAGCTGCCCTTGCGAGACACACCAGTCGGTGGAGAGTGCCAGTTCCGGAGCCCAGAGTTGTGCCATCTTGTAGCAACGGTCAACCCAGACGAAATTGTCGCGTGGAGCGAAATCTGCCAGCTGGAAACGCAGCGGTGCTGAGTATTCGCTTTCCGGCAGCGGTTCCACGCGTTTGTCTGAAACCCGCAACAGCAGCGGCAAACGGAAATGGCTACCTGAGAAGGCAATCATGTTTTTCTGCTGGTCGATGGTGAACTCTTTCATCTCTTTAGGGAATTTCCACAGGCGGATGATATCCGGCTTCCACGCCAATGTTTTCTCTTTGATATTGAGGAAGATTTCCGACATCGACTGCCCGGATAAACTGCTACGGCCAAGTCCGAGATAGTTATCGCCACCGAGAATGTCCAGCACCGTCGCGCCGTTATCCATCGTATTACGCTTCACTGCCAGCGTCTCTTGCTGCGGCTTGTCGCCACGGATGACAAAAAACAGGTTATTGCGATCCTGCTTATTAAGGTATTTCCACGCCGTATTGTTCATCGCTAAATGGTCAGAAGAGACGACGATGACGGTATCTTTAAACCACGGTGACGCTTTGATTTTGTTGATAAACGTCGCGATATTCTCCTGGCTGCAACTTACCGCGCTGAATGACTGATTCGGCTTACCGTCAAAATCATATTTTTTGCGGTTACAGGTGCGCGAGATAAAACCATCCGGGTGATGGGTATCGACTGTCAGGGTAAACAGTGAGAATCGCTGACCTGAGCGGGAAAGCTCTTCAAATTTTTTCCACGCTTCATCGAGAACGGTATCGTCGTAGAATCCCCAGTCGTTGCGATAGTGCGGGTCGGCCACCACGCTTTTCAGCTCTTCTGAGCCGTATAAGTGGTCGAAGCCGTGCGATTTCAGGAACACATCTTTACCGGCAAAACGCAGATTCGCGCCCTGCACGAAATAGTTCTGATAACCCGAGTTTTTCAGAATATCGCCCAGACAGATGTTCTGCGGGAAGAAGCTGGAAACAGAAGCGGAGGCGTTGCCTTCAAATGGGGCAAACAGCGGTATGCCGCACTGAGAAGCCACCATGCCCGCAATCGTGTAATCCGTTCCCGGCAACTGCTGCGTGTGGCTGAAATCCAGGCCTTCATTTTTCAACGCGCCCAGTTCAGGCGTGAGATCCGGGAAAGCCTCGTTATCAAAATAGGTCCGCTCGAGACTTTCGCCGTAGATATAAACCAGGTTGAGTTTCGGGTCAGGGATAGTTCTCGACGGCTCTTTATAATAAGCCGCAAAGTCCGGGTCGCCGTCGCGTGACTGGGATTTCACCAGTTCCGTTATCTGACGAAATGCCGGGCTGGCATCCACTGAACCCAGCGCCAGTAAGAGTGCCAGCAGGCTGTAACCAAAATGGTGCGGATGATGACGACGACGGCGCAGGATCCAGCCCAGCGCAACGAACACCGCCGTCAGCCCCAGCACAATGCCGATACCAGGCAGGATGTATTTGCTGACACCAGCACCGGTCAGGCTGTTGGTTAAGGTATAGAGAACCGCGTCGTTAATACCATCGCCAGTAAAATAGTCGCTGGCAAACAGGGTGATATTTAAAACGACAAATAGCCCCAGCACCGTTAACGTGGCTGCAAACCACCAGGTGTTACGTCCCGCTTTCCATGCGTAAATCAGCACAGAGGCGAGAAAAAGGGCGAAAGAGAGTAGTTCTGACAACGGGCGATCCTCACTAAACCGGGCCGTTTAGCCAACGTTTAAGCTTTTTGAGAAGCACAATGTAATGGCGTCGCCATATTGCTGCAATTCTAGTGTCAAAAAAATGCGATGTTGTTAGGAATTAGTTTATAAACAGACTTTTTTGATCGCGATCGCTTCCCGTGTAACAGGGGTAAAACCGTCCAGGAGCAGGGAAAAGGGCAGGAGAGAGCCGCGTCAGCCGGGTAACAGCTAAAACGCGGCGTTTCGCGGTTCAGGAAATGAAGTTCAGCCCCTGCTTTAACACCAGATCGCAGGCTTTGGTTTTCACCTTTTCTGCCAGCGGAGTCGTTCCAATATTATCCAGATTGAGTTGCTGACCATCTTTGGTTTTCAGCAAACCCTGAATGCCATCCAGATAGTTGGTGTCTTCTTTTTGCTCTTCACTGTTCAGGCCCAGTTTTTCCAGTACCTGATTCTTGATGTTTTCGGCATCGGTTACCGAAGCCAGCTTTTGCTTCGCGCAGTATTGCAGAATGCCTGCGGCGTTGTTCATGTTATCTGCGCTTAAGGCCTGGTTCCCGCTGCTAAGCAAGTTAGTTAATGACGCGAGCGACCAACCGCCTTCCTGTGTCGTGTTGTTTTGGTTGCCAAGTTCGCTGGCGGCGCTGGAGAGCGCATCTTTCCAGGACGCAGCATGCACCCCGGTGGAAATTAATGCGCTGGCGGCAATGGCACAGCACAGAAGATGTTTAATAGTTTTCATCATCATTACTCAAGGTTGAATTGTGTCGCAGTATACCGCCAGAAACGGGGATTAATACTCTTTACCTGTTACACGGCTACGGTAGCTATCCCAGTTGAAGATCACCCACAAACTGTTACCCAGGCGCATACGGTCCATCACGCGTTCGCCCAGCAACTTGGTCATCTCTTCCATATTACTGTTGGTCAGCATCCCGGTTGGGCGTTTGGAAGAAGAGCGGCGATCGACGATCTGGTTGATGATCACTTTTTCGTATTTCGATTCGGTCTGCACGCCAATCTCATCGATCACCAGCAGATCAACGTTACTCAGATCGTTAAGCAGTTGTTCTTCGCTGGTACCGCTATTCCTGAAGGTATCTTTCATCGCCGACATAATATCGGCCACGGTGATGATCAATACGGATTTACCGCGTAGCAGCAGCTCGTTGCAGATTGCCGCCGCCAGATGGTTTTTGCCGGTTCCTGGCTTACCAGAAAAGATGAAGCTGGCGATGTTGCCGTCAAACTCTTCGACATACTGGCGCGCTTTGCTTAACGCATTCATTTGCCCTTCACACTCAACGCGATAGTTCTCAAAGGAGCAGTTCTGATGCAGTGGACGAATACCGGAGCGGTTAAAGGTGCGCTGCATTTTCATCGCCCGATTTTCACGTTCGAGAGCGGCGGAGCGGATCGCCCCTTGTTCTTTCTGCCAGGCCAGTAGTTCTTCACCCGTTTTGAAAGCAGGTTTGATATGGGCAGGCATCATTTTTTGCAGGCGTTGCATCAGGTCGCCAACGTTTTTCATCGTTACCCTCTGAATCCTGGTGGAATTTGGCTGTCAGGTTCACTGACCGTATTCACATCTCGTTTCGGCAGTCCGCCGTTGCTGGCACGACCGATTTGCAGGCTGCGCGCCAGTTTTTGTTGCCACTGCACATGGTGAAAGACTTTGCCTTCCGCCTGCCAGTAGGCAATGAATGACGCCAGTTCTTCGGCGGTCACCGGCTCTCTTAGTGCCACGCCCCATAGCGCCGCCAGGCGGATAAAGTCGGCATCGGGTTGCCAGTCCGGATACATGGCAAATTTCCCCATGGGTACGGCAACGGGAGCGGTTTGCGGTTCCTGATAGAGTTGATCGTCCAGGGCCACGTCACTTCCCGGACGCGCCAGCTTTTCTTCCAGCGCCAGCAGTTCAGCCAGGCGTGCAGGAGTGATGGCATAAAACGCCGGGGCATTGTTAGCAAATACGGCAACCACACCGCCTTCAGCTTTTGCCAGAACGGTTTGGTGATCGTGTACCAGGGCGTCAATACCAACGACGTCCGGGGTCAAAACTCTGGAAGACATACTGTTTCTCAAATATGGAACGATGAACGAGAAGGGAGATAACTTTTATAGTAACACACGGAGGAGAGGAGGCTGTCTCTCATCCGCGTGCTTTAAGTGAGGCAATTTTATACGCGAGGGCGCTTGCGGTACAACCATAATCCAGGAATGGAAAGACCGATGGATAACGCACCAACAATCGATGAAGCTGTAAGAAAGTTGGTTAACAGGGTAATCATCAACGGTTCGCTGTAACCTAGCTGGCTGATTTTTACCGCCGAAATCATTGCGGTATAAGCTGATATGCCAGGGAACATAGGGATAACAGCCGCCACGGTAAACACTTTCGGATGCGCCAGATACCAGCGCGACCATTGAATACCAATGGTGCCGACCAGCATAGAGGCCATAAAGGTTGACCATTCAATATTCAGCCCGCTGGTCATTAAGATCATTCGGGAACCATGACCTATCGCACCAAGCAGCGCACACCAGCGTAACGCTCGAACGGGAACGTTGAACACCATCGCAAAGCCGACCGCAGGAATGGCGGCGAGGATCATATCCTGCGCCAACGCTAACAGAAATTCGATCACACCCATCCGCGTAGCCCCCAAATCGTCAGTGCCATTACTACGCCGACACAGGTAGCCAGTGTCAGCAGACTGGCGATTGCCCAGCGTGCCAGTCCGGTATTGATGTGGCCTTTAAACATATCGGCGACAGCATTTATCAACGGAAAGCCCGGCACCAGCAGCAGAACGCTGGCGGCCATCGCAATGGTGGGGGTATTGCTGAAAGTGGGAAGTTGCAAAAGCAATCCGGAAATGGTGGTGGCGGCGAAAGCGGTGAGGCAAAAGTTGATCTGTGGATGAAGATGACGTTGTGCCAGTAGCTGGCGGATATACATCGCGGCCGTACTGGCCAGGAAGGTGATGACGGCACCATCCCAGCCACCTTTATTGAGTTTACAGAAACAGGCGCAGGAAAGGCCAACCATTAAGGCTACCAGCCATCTTGGGTAACGTAATGGCTGAATTTGGCTAAATCGTTTCTCTACGCCTTTGTAATCCAGCAGATGATGCTCCGCCAGAATTACAATGTGCTGGACTTCAGTCACCACATGCATATTAATGCCGCGATCGTGATTTTTACGTGTCGATGTCAGGCATTGCCCATCTTTAATGGTTGTCAGCACTATGGCGTTCGAAGAGATAGAACTTTCGACGCTGTCCATTCCCAACGCCCGACCCAGTCGTGAGGAAAGCTCATCAACCAACGCGCTTTCCGCACCATGTTGCAAAAGAAATAATCCACACTGGATACAAAGCCGTGTTACGGCTCGCTGTTGCTCAGTTTGCATAACTCGCCCTTTGTCATAGACGTGCTGCGTATTGTTCAGATAATGAGAATCCATTTGTATCATGAAGCACGGTTGTTTTGCGGTAGGTTAAGATCAAAATTGCGCTGATTAATCCTGGTTATCGGGAGATGCTCGGTGATAAAAAGCGAATTATCTCTCGCCGTAAACAAACTATCGCATGAATATTATCACTATAATGAATTTGTTATTTGGCCTTTACGAGTCAGGATAATAGATAGCTGGGCGCGTTTTTTAATGTTAACAAGTTAAAACCATCAGATTTTATTGAATAAATATTGATTGTGTGATTCCCGCACTCTGCGGGAAGAGATATCATTTAATTATAAATTAAATGAATGAGATTTCTGTTTTTCATTAAGTATTTCTAACAACTTAATGTAGATATTTTAAATGTCTCCAGGCTATTTCACCAGGTTATCATTTGATGCTAACCTTCTGACACATGCAGTGGAGTTGTTGTGCAGCAGGAGTATGCTGATATGAAAGTGAATGCTAAGGATAATTTATTCGCTTAATCTATTAATTTGCTGGAAATATTTAAGGAATGAATACCTTGAATAAGCCATCATGATTTTTAGACAGTGGATGTGGAGGAAATATGTTGCCAGGATGCTGCAAAAATGGAATTGTTATCAGTAAAATACCTGTTATGCAAGCAGGGTTAAAAGAGGTCATGAGGACTCACTTCCCTGAATATGAAATAATATCCAGCGCCTCTGCGGAGGACCTTACCTTATTACAATTACGTCGTTCCGGATTAGTCATTGCTGATTTAGCCAGTGAAAGTGAAGAGCCACGTTCTGTTTGTGAGCATTATTACTCGCTGAATTTACAATCCAAGTGCAACAAAAAAAGAAGTACTCATCAACTAGAATATAATTTTGTTTCCACACAAAAACCATTTCCAAATGATGAGTACTTCCTACCGACATC